>DEDT01000047.1 GCA_002350105.1 Selenomonadaceae bacterium UBA2897
AGTGCTCGAGTATTCGTACAGGCTCTAGGTTTCAGGCCTGCCGATAAGGAAACTTTTGAAAAAAAAGATGGGGCTTCTGCCGGTGTCCGCTGCCCGGTTTCCTTCCCTTGCATCGGACAATATCATTATCTCACGGATCTAGCCGAAAAAAACGCACAAAAACTTCAAAGAATCTGCATGAGAATTTCACTCAATGCGCACAAAAAGTTCAATGAATTTGCAAAGAGTTTGCACAAAATCTGCATGAGAAATCCACTCAATTAGAAAAGCAGGGCCGCCAGGCCCCGCCATTACTGGATTCTTGCTTTTGTCTCCTCGCCGATGAAGAAGAAGTCGGCGTCCTTCGCCTCGGCACTTTGTGCCGGGAACATGATGGCCGCGACCTGCTGTACGGCCTTCCGCGCGTGGATCTGGCATCCGTGCTCGCTGTACGGCACCTCCATCGCGACCTGCACCCATCGGCATCCGCGGATGTGGCGGAGCTCCAAGATTTGACGATCTACATCATCAAGCGTCTCCATCGCCCCATCCAGTCGCTGGAGGAGCGTGACGATTCGCTTCCGGTTGACCGAAAGCAGCCGCAGCTTATTCTCCAGCCGCTCGGTCTGCTCGGCTGCCCGTTCCACTGTGGAGGTCGCTTCCCCACCGCTCACGGGCGTCGTATCATAGCAGACCGCCTTAAGCCCGCCGAGTTCCTTGATTTGCTCCCGGATGCCGTCTGCCTCCATGTCCAGGCTCTTGACCTGGAACTGGAACCTTGAATAGTTCCGCAAGTATTGATAGACAAGTTGCTCACAGTCGTTGTATTTCCGCATGATCGTCTGCCCGTCCTCCCCTATGACTTCATTTGTCAGCACCTTGTCCACCGCTTCTGGTCAATTCATGATTTCTTTGCTCGCTTTCGCTTCTTCTGGAGCTGGGCAAGCACTTCATCGCACCGGCGCAGTCCGTCCATGGCCACCTTCGATGTAATCACGTGCTTCTTGAATTGGTCCAGCACGTTCTTGCGCTCAGCTCTGGCCTCCTGCTCTGCCACCGCGATTTCCGGCAGCGTCAGATTCGCTTTTTCGTTAATTTCAAACACCAATGATCCCCCCCCCCTTCTTTACCGATAAATTTTCCCGCTCTGCTTATCTCGCAAAACTACATGCTCTTCAATCTCAAATCCAAACTCACCGGCGCTAAAACGGAGGAATCGCATGAGTTTCTTGATTCTGGCAAGTGCCTTCATTTCCTGCTCGCTCACCGGCTTTTTCAAGACATTTGAAAAGGCTTTGTCTACCGTCGGATCATTGTATCCATCTGCGTTTTTAATCAAGTGAATTACCTCCCTTTTTTGCAGAAAACAGTCCTTGTTCCATCCACGATTTTGCCAGTCTTATGAGATACGGATCTGTCTCATTATCCGGGTCAAGTTCCATCGCTTCGATAGTGATTTCCACGCGCGGGTTGGTCTTGTCGATGCCGGCGATCCTGCACCCGTCGAGGGACTTGACGATGCGGTCATCCTCGAGTACCCAGCGGCGGCGCTTCTGCCTTTTCCTCTTGCCAGTTTCCCGGTCTAAGACCGTGCCGAATTCGTCGCTCAGAATGTCTTGCGTCGCCTGGATGAGGCCGTTGAGATCAGGGTAATGAGCGCGATTCTCGAGGTAATATTCCGCTCTTAAATGCACAGGCCCGGAGAAATGGGATAAGCCATTTTGATCTTTTATCACGGACAGCTGGCGGTGAAATTCTTGTTCATATCTGCGGTATGCTTTACTCGGTAAAACGGCCGCTCTTCCCCTCACGACAATCGGGCTGTTTTTCTTCGTCGCGGGGTTTCCCATGATGGTGAGTACTGCCTTTTCTGTAGCTTCAATTAATTTCACAAAATATCACCTCACTTAGCCCAAAACGGCAGGTTGGGGATCCAGTGAAAAACGTTGCTCCGCCCGATATCGTGCGATGTTTCCGATTCCTCATCCTGCACCTTATGCACCGGGGCTACATCTGCTGAACGGTAGCTCACTTCTTTCGGTTCCCATGGCCATCCTTCCTCTGGCCGCCAAAGGTGAAGGATGTTGTCCTTCCCAAAGATTCCATGAATGTATTGGCTTTCCGGGGGATGGATCTGATGTACTTCTTCCTCAGGCTTCCAAAAAATCTCTTTAACTTCACACATTTCTTCCCATGTCGGCGTCTTTCTGTTTTCGTTGTACAAACTTACGCTGACATGCTCAACGAGCCCGTATTCGCTGCTGTCATATACGCTCGCCAAGACAGTAAACGTGCGTTGCTTTCCGCTTCTCAAACGCAAGTAGCCTTTTACGAGGAAGCTCTCAAAAGGCTCTTGCTCGACACTCTGAAAACGAGTGTCATTCAAGATTTCTTCGATCGGTTTCATGTTCTGCTTTACATCTCCTTGAGTTCATTCATGCGCGCGTACTGTGCGAGGTCTTTCTCCGCTTCCTGCCACGCGCTCCGCCAATTCAGTCCGTAAATCGGATGCCAACTTTTCCCGGGCTTGCGGTAAAAACCCTTGTACCACGGATCCGTGGCATCATATCCCGGGCGGACGGCGAATTGCCATCCCTGCTGATTCTCGTACATCGTTCCATAAATCATACTCATACTCGCCTGCCTCACAAGTATCCGGCCCCCGGCGAAAAATGCGCAAACAACGAATCCAAACGCCGCACCGAACCAAAACGCCAATACGTATGGCCCGGCTGTCTGTATTGTGTCAATCATTCCTGCCCCTCTTTCCCACAATCTCTAATATCATGGAACCAACGACTTTTTTTGTGAACTTTCTGGCAATAAGCTTCTGTATCAGTCCAAGAGCCCCATGGCGCTTTATCTGGATGCTTTTTCCAATAGCCCAGCTTATCTTCTCCACAAGCCGAATATTGCTCTCGCATTGGCTTATCGAAATCCGCGTCTCTCACTTCTATCTGTATAGATCCATCCGGAAGCACTTCAAAAACTTCAATTTTGTTCTGAAGAATATCGAATACCTCATCTTCCCAAAAATCTATTTCTTGTTTAGTGCCGTGATATACTGGAAGATATTCTCCATAGTCATTCGTAAGATAGATATACAGTCCTTGATCGTACTGACAAGTATCAAGAAAATCCCATAATGTCATAGAAATGCCTCATCCTTTCAAAATGTCCGCCTGCCTAGAAAAGCGAAATTTCCGCTCCGGCAATCTGTAAGCGCTGGCCCTCCTGCTCGAAACGCTCGTACCGAACTTCGAACCACCGCCCACCCGGAATCATCAGGCCGTTTGCAACCTTCGGCGGAATGTACTCGCCGGACGTATCCTCACCGAGATCGCGCAAGCTTCTCAAAGCGGCAATGATGTGGTTTCGGGTGAGATTGAGGTTACAGCCGTCCGGCCATGCCGGGTCGCTGCAACCGTGCGCGAACATATCTTGCCAGTGCTCCAGCTCTCTCCGCGCGTATTCTCGCCTCGCGGTGACGGCGTCATTGTCACTGAGCGGCTTCATCTGGATGTACTTCTGTACGAGCTTGTCCAAATTCTCTTTCATCGCTGCCCATTCCTTAATGCTCTTCAAGCAATATCAGGTGGATCCCGCCCTTGCTCCGGTTTTTGCGGTTCGCCTCGGTCTTCTCAACGCGCTTCTTGGCGGCCGGGTACCTTGCCCATAGGAGGGTCTTACGCTTAACTCCGAGCAGCTCAGCCAGCTCGGAGAGCGTCCCCTCTCCGACATAACGGTCGCCGCGGTAAGCGGCATAGATGCTCGTGATCATGGTTTACTACCTCCCTTTCCGCTGGTGCCTTCGGAGAAATCACCAACATCGTCGAGGTCCCAATCGGCGGGGCACGATCCGAGTTTGCACCCTCCCCATAAATTCAAAAGTGCGCACCCGCGGCATCCGCGTTTATGCCCGGCGCAGTATGCCTGCACCTTTCGCAGTGCCTTGACAAGCATATCCACCCGATGCTTCGCGAGGTACTTGCTGGCGTAGTGCTTCCGCGCGCACTTCGGGCAGCGCTTCATCGGCTCTTTCGGCTTACGGATGCGGTTGTAGCGAAAAGTCTGGCCGCAGTCTATACAGGTTGCTTCAATCACCATTTCAGATTTCTCCTTTCCTCGTGTACTCTCTTCGCCTCGGCTTCGTCCTGGTCGATTTGTCGCATGATCTTCTTCCACACCTTCGAGATGATGCGGATTGTCATGATCAGGCCGACACTCACCGCTGCCAGGAACACGGTGAGTGCGATCCAGGCAGCGGCAACAGCTGCCTGGGCAAATGCCGCGTCAGTCATGCCTGTCCCTCCCCTCTGACTCTCTCGGTCGCGTAGGCCATCATGCAGCGCATGGCGGCGTTGATGAGATGCGTGTCCTTGCGGTCACCAGCGCGATAGAGATTCAAGTGGCGCATGGCGCGGGCGGCGTGCTCCTCTGCTGGAATCTGCCGCCACGTCTCTCCCGGGTGCTTCTTGGCTCCTGCCGTGAGACCGCGCGCGACCGCCTCCAACCAGCCGGCATCAATGTAGCGGTATTCGTCCTCCTCGGTGTCCTGCGGGTACGGTTTTGCCGATTTCGCGCTAGAATCGCTTCTAAGGGGCTTGTCTTTGTCTGCGCTATAACTTATACCAGTCTTGCACTTGAATGGCGTTACAGGCGGTTCTGCGGCGTCTGAGTGGCATTCCTCTTTTTCATCATCCCATACTTTTCCCGGATGACTGCCAAAAAGCTCCATGAGGACGCCTTGCATCGCCCGGTTATCATGCATGTTGTAGCAGTGGACATTGCGAAGCGGGCACTTCCTGCAGTCGGGATCCTCCTGCTCCTCACATACCAGGTCACGCAGGACGCGGCACAGGGCCTGCGACATGGTCCCGTGCTCCCCTTTTCGTTCTTTTTGCATCCCCTTGCTCGATTTCTTCCAGTCTTTCATGTTGTCTCCTCCTCGGTTCTTCTCTTCCTGGTTCAGCCGGCCTGCGAAGCCCGCACGGCCTTTCCGGCGAGCTTCATGCGGTAATCCCCGGCCTTGATCTTGATGGGCACCGTCATCTCAGCGAGCCGCGAGAGCGTCCGGCGGCCGAGTTCCTGCTCGAGCTCCTGCCCGTCGTTGTTGGTGGTGATGACGGTCGGCAGCATATGCTCGTAGCGGTGATTGATGAGCATGTAGAGCTGCTCTTGCACCCATGGGCTCGCTTTCTCGGCTCCGAGGTCGTCGAGGACGAGGAGCGGCGTGTTCTTGGCAGCGTCAATGATGGAGTCGGCGCGGTCGTCTCCCGCCCGATAGCCTTCCCGGATCCGCGTCAGGAGCTCAGGGACGACCACGAACATGCCGGGGATGCCGTCTTCGGCGCTCTGGTGCAAGATGGCCGCTGCAAGGTGCGTCTTGCCGCACCCGTAGGGGCCGATCATCATGATTCCCGTGACCCGCGGATTCGTCCGGAGCTCGGCGCAGAAAGCCTGCGCAAGGTGCTTGGCCGTCTCAGTCGCCGCGTCCTCGTGGAAGGTCGCGAAGGTCCGCATCTGGAACCGCACGCCCATCCCGCTCTCGCCCATCAGCTTGGCGATGCGCTTCTGTTCCATCCGCGCGCGGTACTTGCCGCATGGCTTGACGCAGCGCAGGTAGGGATTGCTGAACCGTCTGGACTGGAAGTCGCTGCCATTGTACCGGCACTGCTCGCAAGTCTCGACGGAGTAAGGGCACTTGGCGCACTGCGCATCGTGCCGCTGCTTCTCCTGCATCGCCTTGGCCGCGAGGAGCAGGTTGTCATCGCCATCCATGCCGTCGAAGCTCTCCTCCGGATCCAGCCCTACGGCCTGGCGGATTTCTTCGATGCGCGCCCTGGCGTCCCGCAGATCCTGCTCACGTTTCTTGCGCATCTCCGTCAAAATACGCCGCATACTGGGACTTTGCCCCATCAGCATCTCCATGAATCCTGCCTTTTCCATCATGTTTTTCCCCTTTCTTGCTCTTTTTCGCCTGGAAGCCATCGCGCTCCCAGCGCTCGAGGATGGCCTCGATGTATTTCAGATTCGGTCTTGTCGACGACTCGGTTGCCTCGATAATGGCCGCCTCCAGCCACTTGCCGTGGTACTTGTCGTAGAGGGATAACAGTTTGTCGGACTCGATAGGCCCATAGGCTGGATTGACATTGTCGGCATAGATCTTGACGACATGTCCGAGTTCTCGGTCAGTATCCGAGTCCTCCTCGCACGCGCGCGCACGCGTAGAGGAAGAAGAAGATATATTAACCTTACCTAACCTAACCTTACCTATAGAGACAGGTTCGGTACAGCTTCGCGACGAGTCCGTTACATGGTCGTTACATGCCTGTGACGTATCCGTAACGATGCCGTTACAATCCTGTAACGAGTCTGTTACGATGACGTTGCGTCCCTGTATCTGCACCCCCTCTTTCGGCGCATAAGCTGTCTTATCCGCCCCGCCTGTGAGCAGTCCGCGCTCGGCCTGGCACTCGGTCGGGTGATACATGTCCTTGCGGATGTAATTGTGAATCTTCCAGTGCCGGATCACGATGACCCCGGTATCAAAAGGGAGAATGAAACGCTTGGCAACCAGCAGCTTCATGTCATCCTCGCCGCATCCTACCTCGCGCCGGATTGCCGAAGGATTCTTGATGAAGCCGTCATCGTCCGCCCGCAGCAGCAGGTGAAAATACAAACACTGGCTGCTCATCGGCATGTCCATGAAGTGATCGGTCTCAATCACAGACTTGGCCATCATCCTGCGCTCTGCCATAAGCGCCCCCTCCTTTCTCTCGCGCCGCCATGATCAGACCACCTGTGGGATGGCTTCCGGCTCGTCCTTCGGCATGTCGACATCTTCGAAGAGGCTCTTCTGGGCGCGCTTGCCGATGAGGTACTTGCGCGCCTCGGCTTCGAGGTTCCAGAGGGCGCGTGCCGCCGTTGCCGTGAGTACAGCGCCCTTGGGGTTGTCGCTCTTCGCGCACTTGCGCATCGGCGTGTTGATGACCGTCTCGGTCTTGCTCTCGGGGAGCTTGAGCTTCATCGTGATGATCGCGCCCATCGTATCATCCTTGTCGTAGTGGTAGGTCACCGCGAAGGGAACGAGGCGCGCTGCAAGCTCTGGGGCTTCGAGGATGTTTGCGCCCGGCAGCGTGAGGGCCTTCATGGCCTCGTAGAATTCCGGAGCCGCCTGCTCGGCAAAGAGCCCCTTGACTTCGTCCTCGCCCTGCTCTCCCCGGCGGATGCAGTCAATCTCGATTTTGCCGGTGCTCTCGATGATCTTGATTTTCTTGATGGTGGTGTTGCTGTTCATTGGTTTTTCCTCCTCATGCTATGCGATATAAACCTCGGCGCCAGTTGCCCGCTGCGCCATGCGCCGGAATGCTTCGGCGTC
>DEDT01000036.1 GCA_002350105.1 Selenomonadaceae bacterium UBA2897
CTTAATTCATGGTGCCATTATACCTGGTCTACCTGCTGGAACAGTTGCTGGCGCTTTTTCAGCGTTTTGGCATCATGCACAAAAGCAATCTGCTCCGCCGGTATGCCGCGCTTGATGAGACCTTTTTTTATTTCGTTATACACCGTGATGTTGTCAGCATCTTCTGCATCGTTGTTTACTGTCTCCTTGTCGCTCTCAACTCCTTTATCCTTCACAGTTTTCGGTGTGCCAAGGTCTGCGAAACTAGGCAAATTAAAAATGATTGCATATCCCCTTGTTCGCGGCTTCATAAGCGTGTATAATATGCATTAGGAAAGAGTTGCTTGAGCAGGCGCCCTTTCACTAGGTAATGAAGTTGATAGCCCCAATGTGGACGCGAAAAAGGCACGGTGTGCAAGACCGTGCCTTTTTCTATACCCTTTTTACTATTGCAGGCAGGGCATTAGCGCCTAGGCTTACCGTTTGTACCTACTGTCAAACCATTTGCAGACGTAGTGAGCAGCTACGCTTGCCACGACAGAGATAATGAAGTTGATAAAGAAACACCCCAACATGAACACCCCCTTTCATAGATGTCCAGGGGCTAACGGCTATTACAGTATAGCAAATGCCGGGGAATAAGAAAAGACTACATTATTTTTGAGCGAAAAATAACGCTATTGAGCAAATAGGTTTACCGAATCACTTCGTTGATTTGCATTTTCCGCAAATTACCGTCACTTGATTAATGGGATAGGCGTATAGTGATCTGGATGAAGAACACCAATAACCTTGGTGATGATGTTCTTCTCGCTGAGTAGCTCATTACTCTTACTGTAGACTGTCGTAGTGTGCAGCGTTACCTTGAGGGAATCACCAGGAAAAACTTTGATTGTGGCCATGCGATATTTTGCCAGCCACTCTTTATCCTCAATCTTCGCCGACAGTTTGGTATCTCCATGGCGGAACTCCCATTGTGTATCGCCAAGGAAGTCTGGGCGTTTAATCTGCAAGATGACGGTAGCATTGTTGTCCAGCACATCGCCTTTGCACAACTCGCCGATTTGCTCTTTTGAGAGATTGAAATGATGATTGACGGCCAGCTTATCCCCATCTTGGGATTGCACATAGATATGTTCTGTGTCTTTAAATGAACCATACGCCTCTGATAATTCATTGACGCCTTGCAAGAGACCGTAACGAGACGGCCTCGTGTAACATCCCAAAGTATTGACATTTGTTTCTGCAGCCATTTCCCCGATAGCTTCCTCTATCGACTGGACATCTTTTTCAGATTCCAGGCTGTCCTTATCGGATAAAAACTCTAGGATTTTATATTTGGCCTTAAGCAAGAAATTGCCTATCACTTTCTTCACATCCCCTTCACGAAGCCCTTCGTCCGGCAGCGCGCTCACGAAGTTGCGCAAAATCACCTTGATTGATCCATGTTGTACGTCTTCAAGCAGAATCCCGTGACCGATGTCACCATCGATACACCGCACGAGCTCATTATCCAACGTCTTGAATGCCCCTATCAGGTCTGCAATTCCTTTAAATATGCGTTCCGGTTCTTCCTCGTGCTCATCGTATTGTACAATAATAGCAAAACAATCTTGTATATCATTCATTCTTCCCCTCCGCCTTTCAATCTCAAGAATATATAGAGCAAGGCGGCCTCCGTGTGAAGCCGCCCGTTGTAGAGAGTTCGTTAGTGAACCGGGCTGCGTCGGTTGATTACGTGCCCGCCGCTGCACGAGCTCTTTTGAGAGCAAGAATTATCCATACACAATTATACCACGCCGAAAGGAGGTTATCCAATATGAGTGCTTACAAGGACGAGGAACACGGCACATGGTACGTCAAGTTCGCCTTCGTTGACTGGACAGGTAAAATACGGTGGACTACAAAGCGAGGATTCGACGGCAAGCGCAAAGCCGAAAGATACGAGCGGGAGTATAAGCAAAGGTCGCGCAACCAGCAGCCGGATATCACCGTAAGCAAATTGGTACAATATTATTTAGAAGACCGCAAGCTCCATCTGCGTGAGAACTCATACCGCAGCCGGGAAAGTGCCATCACCCATCACATCCTTCCATACCTTGGGAAGCTCAAGCTGAGCCAGCTCACGCCACTTCGCATGAAACGCTGGCAGAATGAACTGATGGCATCTGACAATATTAGCCGGGAAGGGAAGAAACTTTCACGCTCCACTATCCTGATGATCAACAGCATCTGCTCTATTCTCTTGAATTTTGCAGTAAAATTCTACGGTATGAAACAGAACCCTCTACGCATCATTGGCGCGCCAAGCATCCCGCAGACAGCACCGCAACAGGGAAAGTATCCGATATGGTCGCCGGAAGAATTTAGCCAAGCAATGGGGTTTGTCAGCGATCCGCAGGAACGTTGCATCTTCGAGATACTGTTTTACGGCGGGCTGCGCATTGGAGAGCTCCTGGCGCTCAATGCCAAAGACTTTGATTTTCAGGCTAATACCATCAGCATAACGAAGAGTTACAACGCGCGGCAGAAAAAAGCCGCCCCAACAAAAACGGCCTCGTCCGTGCGCACCATCACCATGCCAAGAACCATTATGCAGAATGTACAGGCTTTTATTAAAAAGTCCGAGCCTGTCCCCTCCCCCTTGTTTACGATGGCACAGATTACCCTGCGCGTGCATCTGAAAGCCATAGCCGATAAGGCAGGGCTGCCACAGATTCGGCTACATGATCTACGTCACAGCCATGCCAGCTATCTGATTCACAGGGGAATTCCTATAACAACCATCAGTCACAGGCTGGGGCACAAAAACTCAAGCATAACGCTGCAGGTGTACTCACACCTATATAAAAATGCAGATGCAGATTTAGCGGAAATGCTGGAATCAGACATAAAAAAGTTGTGAACTTGGGTCAAACTTGGGTCAAAAGAAATACACGAAGGCCGCTAACCCCCGTCAGATAAGGGATTAGCGGCCTTCATGTTGATTATATGGCTTAATCGATTGAGATTAAAGCTGCGGGCCGGCGGCCACGAGGGACTTGCCGTGCTCGTTGCTTTCGAATTTGTGGAAGTTCTCGATGAACATGCCAGCCAGCTTCTTGGCTGCCTTGTCCCACTCTGCCGGATCCTTATGCGTATCCTTCGGATCGAGAATGCCCGTGTCAACGCCCTCGAGCTTCGTCGGCACCGTGAAGTTGAAGTACGGGATCTGCTTCGTCGGAGCCTTGTCGATAGCGCCGTTCAGGATGGCATCGATGATGCCACGCGTATCCTTGATGGAGATGCGTTTGCCCGTGCCGTTCCAGCCCGTGTTCACGAGGTAAGCGCGGGAGCCGTTGGCCTTCATCTTCTTCGTGAGCTCCATAGCGTACTTCGTCGGATGCAGCTCGAGGAATGCCTGGCCGAAGCAAGCAGAGAACGTCGGAACCGGCTCAGTGATGCCACGCTCCGTGCCCGGAATCTTGGACGTGAAGCCAGACAGGAAATAATACTCCGTCTGCTCCGGCGTCAGGATGGAGACCGGCGGCAACACCTGGAAAGCATCAGCAGACAGGAAGATAACGCTCTTCGCCGCCGGGCCATGGGAAACCGGCTTAACGATGTTCTTAATATGGTAGATAGGATAGGACACACGCGTGTTCTGCGTACGGCTGGCATCGGAGAAGTCGATCTTGCCGTCTTTGTCGCAGATAACGTTCTCGAGCAGGGCGTCGCGTTTGATTGCGCCGTAGATATCCGGCTCGGAATCCTTATCGAGGTCGATGACCTTTGCGTAGCAGCCGCCCTCGAAGTTGAAGACGCCTTCGTCATCCCAGCCGTGCTCGTCATCGCCGATCAGCATGCGTTTCGGATCCGTGGACAGCGTCGTCTTGCCCGTGCCGGACAGGCCGAAGAAGATAGCCGTGTTCTCGCCATTCTTGTCCGTGTTAGCGGAGCAATGCATGGAGGCAATACCCTGCAGCGGCAGGAAGTAGTTCATCATGGAGAACATGCCCTTCTTCATCTCACCGCCGTACCAGGTGTTGATGATGACCTGCTCTCTCTCGGTGACATTGAAGAGGACAGCCGTATCGGAGCGGAAGCCCTTCTCTTTCCAGCCATCGATGATGCCCTTGGAGGCATTGTAGACCACGAAGTTCGGCTTGAAGTTCTCAAGCTCTTCCTTGCTCGGGCGGATGAACATATTCGTTACGAAATGAGCCTGCCAAGCAACCTCGACGATGAAACGGACAGCCATGCGCGTATCTTTGTTGGCGCCGCAGAAACCATCGACGACATACAGCTTATCCTTGTTGGACAGCTCCTTCTTGGCCGTCTCCTTGGCAGCTTCCCACATCTCCTGCGTAGCCGGATGGTTATCATTCGGATACTCCTCGGAGTTCCACCAAACCGTGTCCTTGGACTTCTCATCCATGACGATGTACTTGTCCTTCGGGGAACGGCCCGTGAATTTACCCGTCTGCACATCGACAGCACCGAGCTCGGAAACCTGGCCAACCTCATAGCCCGTCAGACCCGGTTTCGTCTCTTCCTCGAAGAGCACCTCATAGGACGGATTGTGGAGGACTTCCTTGACACCAGTGATGCCATACTGACTCAAATCGACATTTGCCATTTTACTTTCAACCTCTTTCATTGAAATTAAGAATGTCTTCGCGAGGAGCCACAAGCGAGCTTGTGAACTTCATCACAGGTATTATAATAGCTTATCGGCTCATAAATGTCAAATATTGTTTATGCCGCAATAAAGTATTTTTTATTTATCGAAGTGCGCGGAGTGTGTACCGTTTCCACAGGCTTTCTTGTCTGGAGTTTACTGCCGTGCAAAGGTCAGTACCGCCTGGCGCATGTCCGCCTTCCCGCAGACGTCCTGATGGCGGATCTCCTTCCTGGCCAGCGCGGCAAGTCCCCCTGGCACCGGATTGTCGTTGTACTCGGCGAGCTTCGCCAGCAACGCGAACTCATCGAGCCCTTTGTACTCCGCGCCAAGCGCCTCGAGTACACTGCCATTGAACTTGTAGGGGCTGGCCGTCGAGGCGACAACCATATGACGTGTGTCGCCCGTCTCCTGCTGGTAGCGGCGGGCCACGGCATAGGCTACGGCCGTGTGGGGATCGCAGACGTAATGCTCTTTTTCGTAGACGTCACAAATCGTCGCCTTCGTCTGCGCATCATCCACCCAGTCGGCCCAGAAGACGCGCTGGATCTCGCTGAGCAGCTCGGAGCCGATCGTATAGCAGCCATCGTCCTGCAGCTGCTGCATCCACTCGGCCACGCGGCCCGTGCTGCCCGTCATGTGATAGAGCAAACGCTCCAGATTCGAGGAAATCAGGATATCCATGGACGGCGTAATCGTCTTGTAGAACGTGCGCTGACGGTTGTAGACGCCCGTGCGCAGGAATTCCGTGAGCACATTGTTCGCATTGGAGGCGCAGACGAGGTGATGGATGGGCAGGCCCATCTGCCGCGCGTAAAAGCCCGCGAGAATATCGCCGAAGTTGCCCGTCGGCACCGTGCAGTTGATTTCCTCACCCAGCGCAATCGTCCCCGCATGCACGAGGTCGGCGTAGGCACTAAAATAGTAGACAATCTGCGGCACGAGACGGCCCCAGTTGATGGAGTTCGCGGAGGAAAGGCGCACGCTCGCCGCCTGCAGCTCACCGTTGAAGGCCTCATCGCCAAAGATCTCCTTCACGCCGCTTTGGGCATCGTCGAAGTTCCCTTTGACCGCCGTGACATTGACGTTTGCGCCCTCCTGCGTGCACATCTGCAGGCGCTGGATGCGGCTCACACCACCCTCGGGATAGAAGACCATGATCTTCGTCTGCGGCACGTCGCGGAAGCCTTCGAGCGCTGCCTTGCCCGTATCGCCGGACGTCGCGACGAGGATGAGCACGGTGTCCGTGACCCCCGTCTTCTGCAATGCCGTCTGCATGAGCTGGGGCAGGAGCTGCAGCGCCATGTCCTTGAAGGCACTCGTCGGGCCATGCCAGAGCTCCAGCACGGAGGCATCGCTAAGCGTCACGACTGGCGCACGCCTCTCACTGTCGAACTTGCCGCCGCCATAGGCGCGCGCGACGCATCCCCTGAGCTCGTCCGCCGTATAGTCGGTGAGGAAGAGGCCGAGTACCTTCTCCGCCCGCTCCTCGTAGCTCAGCGGCTGCAGCGCCGTGATGAATTTCTTGTCGATCTGCGGCAGCGACTCCGGCACAAAAAGCCCGCCATCCGGTGCGAGGCCCTTCAGGATAGCCTCGGCTGAGTCCAGGCGGCTGCTGTGACCGCGCGTGCTGAAATATTGCATGGAATGACTCCTTCCCTAATCTATAGATGAATACATGATTTCCTGCGGTGATTCACCCCGTCCGGTTTATTCCTGCGGGGAACTATGGTAAAATATACCTGTTTATGTCAGCTGTTTTGTAAACCAGCCAACCTCTACAGGCCAGATAAGCACTCGATAACGTAAAGTTGCGTCAGGTTGTTCCTGTCATATCGCTACAAGTGTTTGCGGCCATTATACCATAGATTGCTGGTTTTGTAACTAGGTGAGGTGTTTTATTTTGCTGAAAATTGCCATGGCCCAGATGGAGGTCATCCCCGGCCATCCGGACCAGAATACGGCCACCATCCTGCGCATGATCAAACAGGCGAAGGCACAGCAGGCCGATATCGTCATCTTCCCGGAGATGGCCGTACCCGGCTACCTGCTCGGCGACACGTGGGAGCAGCCCTCCTTCATCCGCGACTGCGAGAGCTACGGGCAGGACATCATCGCGGCCGCACAGGGCATCACGGTCATGTTCGGCAACGTGGCCGCTGACTGGACGAAGAAGAACAACGACGGCCGCGTGCGCAAGTACAACGCGTTCTTCACGGCACAGGACGGCGAGCTCGTACAGCCGGACGGCAGCCCCTACCCTTTTACCATCAAGACGCTCATGCCGAACTATCGCGAGTTCGACGACACGCGGCATTTCTTCAGCCTGCAAAAGCTCGCACGCGAGCTCGGCACGACGCCAGCCCAGCTGCTCGCACCGCTGACACTGAGCATCGGCGACCAGGATTACCGCGTGGGCTGCCTGCTCTGTGAGGACGGCTGGAGCGACGACTACGAGCTCTCTCCCGTCGAACTGCTGCGCCATCAGGGCAAGGTGGATTTCTACGTCAATATCTCCGCCTCGCCCTACACGCTGGGCAAGAACGGCAAGCGCAACCGCGTCTTCGGCCACGAGGCCAGCGAGGCCGGCGCACCGCTCTTCTACGTGAACTGCATCGGCCTGCAGAACAACGGCAAGACCGTCTACACCTTCGACGGCTCCAGCACGGCCTACGATGCCGCGGGCCGCGTCGTCATCTCGGCACCGGAGTACAAAGAAAGCCTCGCGGTCGTCACCCTCGATGAAATGGAAGGAATGCCCGCGTGCCAGCCCCCCGAAGAACCGGAAATCGCGCACATCTACCGCGCACTGCACTATGGCGTACGCCGCTTCCTCGAAAACATCCATATGAAGAAAGTCGTCATCGGCATCTCGGGCGGCATCGACTCAGCCGTGGCCGCCGCGCTCTACTGCGACGTGCTCGGCCCGGAGAACCTGCTGCTCGTCAACATGCCCAGCGTCTTCAATTCCGAGACGACGAAGGGTCTATCCCAGCAGCTCGCCGAAAACCTCGGCTGCCGCTACATGATCGTGCCCATCCAGCATTCCGTGGACCACACCATCGAGCAGCTGGAGCACACGCCCGTGACGCTGCTCGAGAACGGCACGAAGAAATCCCTGCAGGTAAGCTCCTTCGTCGCCGAGAATATCCAGGCGCGCGACCGCAGTGCCCGCGTACTGGCCGGGGCCGCGGCGGCTTTCGGCGGCGGCTTCACCTGCAACGCGAACAAGGCCGAGACCACCGTTGGCTACTCCACGCTCTACGGCGACCAGTCCGGCTTCCTCGCGGCCCTCGCCGACCTCTGGAAGCATCAGGTCTACGCGCTCGCCCACTACCTCAACGATGTCGTCTACGGCCGCGAGGTCGTGCCGCAGGGCATCATCGACATCGTGCCCTCCGCTGAGCTCTCTGCCGCCCAGAACGTCGACGAGGGCAAAGGAGACCCCATCAAGTATCCTTACCACGACTACCTGTTCCGCTCCTTCATCGAGCGCTGGCAAAAGGCCACGCCGGAGGACGTGCTCATCTGGTACGCAGAGGGCACGGTCGAGGAACATCTCGGCTGCGAGAAAGGTCTCGTCGCGCGGTATTTCCCCACGGCTGAGGCCTTCATCAAGGACCTCGAGCGCTGGTGGAACCTTTTCACAGGCATGGCCATCGCCAAGCGCATCCAGGCGCCGCCCATCCTCGCCGTGAGCCGCCGCGCCTACGGCTTCGACCACCGCGAGGCCCAGAACGGCCCCTACTACACGCGCAAATACCGCGAGCTGAAGGCAAAACTTCTCCAAGAAGCATAGGAGGTAATTATATGTTCCAGTTCACCCACAACAACTTCAACGTGCTCGACCTCGGGCGCAGCCTGAAATTCTACGACGAGGCCCTCGGCCTCAGGGAAGTCCGCCGCCTCGAGCAGCCGGACTTCACGCTCGTCTACCTCAGCGACGGCAAGACGCCGCACGAGCTCGAGCTCACCTGGCTCAAGGGCCGCACGAAGCCCTACGACCTCGGCGAGAACGAGTTCCACCTCGCCTTCACCACGGACGACTACGAGGCAGCCCATGCAAAGCACAAGGCCATGGGCTGCATCTGCTACGAGAATCCCGGCATGGGCATCTACTTCATCAGCGATCCCGACGGCTATTGGCTGGAAATCCTGCCCGCCAAATAATTTTTTCCTATAAATTGGCCATCCTCCTGGCAGAATTTTCCGGGAGGATGGCTTTTTCTCACACTTTTTTCGTCAGATACATTGTATTCCATGCAGGAGATAGCGTATAATAGGGAAGATATATACGGAGGGGTGACACCATGAAAATCAAGCTGGACGAGCTGGCCAGAGCGCTGGAGCAATCGGACGTCCGCCAAGGCTATGTCGATATCCAAAAGGGCAGGGTAATCCTGCTCGACGAGGTCACGGACGAAAACGCACTGGACCATGTCTTTGAAATCGAGGATGATTTCGAGCATTTCGTGCCGCTGCCGAATCTCTACGACAGCGAGGAGAAGGACACCATGCGCGACTTCGCCGCAGCTCAGCAGGAGGCCACGCGCCAGCGGCTCGAGGAGGCCCTGCAGGGGCCCGGCAGCACGGCGCGGTTCCGCCAGCAGGTGCGTCATCTCTTCCTACTGCCTGCCTGGCAGGCATTTCTCCACCAGCACTTCCTGGAGACAGCGCGCTGGTGGTGCGAGGAAAACCAATTGGACTATGAAGAGTGAGGCCTAGACAAGTGAAAACCACCATCATCGGTATCGCCGGCGGCACGGGCTCCGGCAAATCCACGTTCACGAACCGCCTGAAGCGCTATTTCGGCGACCAGATTACGGTCATCTACCACGACAACTACTACAAGCCGCATGATGACCTGCCCTTCGCCGAGCGGCAGCACATCAACTACGACCACCCGAACTCCCTCGACACCGACCTGCTCATCGAGCATCTGCAGGCCCTGCGCGCGGGTAAATCCATCTGCTGCCCGGTATACGACTTCACGCAGCACACGCGCGCCGAGGAGACGACGACCATCGCGCCGAGCCGCGTTATCATCGTCGAGGGCATCCTCATCCTGCAGGACGAGCGCCTGCGCGACCTCTTCGACATCAAGATCTTCGTCGAGGCCGATGCCGATGAGCGCATCCTGCGCCGCGTCGTGCGCGATATGCAGGAGCGCGGCCGTGACCTCGACAACATTATCGAGCAGTACCTCGCCACGGTGAAGCCCATGCACTATCTCTACGTCGAGCCGACGAAGAATGTCGCCGACATCGTGCTGAACAGCGGCCTCAACGACGTCGCCTTCGATATCATGAAAACGAAGATTTCCGCCCTGCTCGCCCAAGCGGAGGACTGATCGCCTTCAGCTGAGCATAACACACGCACCCAAAAGGAGGTTCTCCCTTGTCCATAGCTTCCGGCATCGCCAATATCATCAGCTTCATCATCTTCCTGTTCCTGCTCGAGGTTTCCATCCCGAACATCCGCGGTTCCTGGCGTGAAAGGGACTTCACTACCCTCGCCTGCTGGCTCATCGGCTTCGTCGTCATCACAGCCCTGCTCGTCATGGGCAACGACTACATCCACACATACTTCGATGCCTGACGACACGCCTGTATGCAGGAGCTGGCAGCTGTAACATTTCATACTGAAGCGAAAAAGCCTCCGTGCTATGATAAACACAGAAAGTTCATCAAGACGGAGGTTTTTTATTATGAGCGCATTTTTAGCTCCGATTCATTTCTGGATGTTTGATAAAATCAAGGCACAGGACGAACTCACGCGCCGTCTGGCACAGGCAGCTGTCGCAAAAGGCTGGCTGTGCGAGGCAGACGCCAAGCCCTTCCTGCACGAAGAGACGACGCCGCTGGAGGAACTCGTGGGCGATGATATCCACGGTTGCCTCTCCGGCCTGATCGATGCCGCCGAGGAGCGTTACGCGAAGCTTTCCGGCCGCCTGCTCAATGGCCATGATGAGCGCCTGGACGACCTGAAGCAGGTCGCCAATGCCTTCGGCCAGTCCCGCGCCGCTGCCGCAGACAGCAGTGCCGAGGCCAGCTATCAGGCCATCAACGACGTGCTGCTCGATGGCATGCCCTGCGACGGCGTCAACATCGTCACGGACAAGGCTCCGGAGCACTTCAGCTGGGAACGCCGCTTCGACGTACACGGCGACCACTGGACAAAAAACGGCCGCCAGGCAGACGACTACTACCAGCTACGCCTGCAGGTCATGGCCGGCATCCTCTCGGACACCCCCTACGCCGTAAGAACCAGCGACTACCAGAACTACACCCTCGTCCAGCAGGCTTGAGAAATAACCGCATAGAAAAAATCGCCGTGGCGGAGCACGGCGATTTTTTGTTGCAATTCGTGATGTTTTTTACATTTGGCCCATGATTTTGTGCGTCTGCGGAATCACACGCACGTCATCGAGAGACTGCAGGGCGAGGTTCTGCAGGTAGAGCACGCGCTCCGGGCTCGCGGCGTGGCAGGCTTCGTTCGGCGTGACGGGCTGGAGGATGAAGAGCTTGTCCGGTGCATGCATGGCCACGAGCTGCACGGCGCGCTGGAATTCCTCATCCGTCGTTTCTGCACTCACTACGAGCTTGATGTAGAGGTCGAGGTCGCGGGCCGCCTGCAGGAAGCGGCTGTGGTTATCCCACTCCTCCGTACCCGTGACACTGGGCAGCTTGATATCCATGCTCACGATGCTCGCGACGTCGGCGAGACGCTCCATCTCCTGCCAGAGCGTGCCATTCGTCTCCAGCATGATGGGCACCTGCAGCATAGGGCCGATTTCTTCGATAAACTTCGCGTGCAACAACGGCTCGCCGCCCGTAAAGCTCACGGCCTGATGCGGCACCTCGCGCAGCATCGCATTGACGTGGGAGGCCACTTCATCCACGGTCAGCGGATTCGGCAGGTCCATAAAGCCGCGGTTGCCCGCCCCCGTCTCCGCATGGCAGACGGAGTGCTTGCCCGACTCTTTTTCCGTATCGCAGTACGAGCAATGCAGGTTACAGCCCTCGAAGCGCACAAACACCTGGCGGCAACCGACATATTTACCCTCGCCCTGAATCGAGGAAAAAATTTCAATAATGTTATCTGTTAACATAATAATCCTCCAACATCTCTGCGTGCCACCTTCGCCTACACGCTCTTTTCGTCCTCATTTGCCGCGTGATTCATTCATCGCGCTCCGTTCTCAACTCTTCACTCTCAACTCTTCATGCTTCGCTATATGTCACAGACGACTTTGGTGACTCGAAAACTGTCACAGCCGCTAGGCTCACATTGCCCTGAAAGATCTTATCCTCGCGCAACTCACCGTAGATGATGCGTGCAAGATTCTCCGCCGTCGGGTTTACGCCATCCTTGAATGGCTCAAGCTCGTTGAGGAAGCGATGGTCAAAGCGTTCCAGTACATCCCCCAGCGCTTTTTTCACGACCTTGAAATCGACGAGCATGCCGAGCTTGTCGAGCTCCGTGCCCTTGATTTCCGCCTCGACGACCCAGTTATGACCATGCAGGCGCGCACATTTACCTGGATAGCCCTCGACCTGATGGGCTGCCTCGAAGGCACCTTCTACTTTCAACTTATACATCGTAAGATTCTCCTTCAGAAAAAAGCCTTTCGCGTAACGGAAAGGCTCTTTTTATGCATTTTTTATTTAGCATTCAACGCGGCAAATGCTTCGTGCTCTTGACGTTGCCGACAAGATCATCCATGCTCATGGCACGCGTATGCTTCGTATGGCTCCACTCATGCTCGTTGCGGTGGATGAAGCCAAGGAAGATGATCGGAATCCAGGAGTAGATGAAGACCGGATAGAGCAGCATGTAGGCCCAGGCCTTCCAGCGCACCTGCATCTTGAGCAGGATAATCATCGGCAGGATGTACTGGCCCAGCATGATGGCCGTCATCAGGCTCGACGGCATGACGTTATAGATGTTCGTATAGAATGGCGGCATGCCCAGCTGGATGTAGCTGATGATGATGAAGATTGTGGAAATCATGAGGAAGTGCGGCTGCATGAGGTAGATGCACTCATCCCACATGCGGATATCCTTATGCTTCCAGCCCTCTTTGAGCATCTTCGGGATGTAGCGGTTGCCGACATCGAACTGGCCCTGCGCCCAGCGGCGACGCTGATTCCACGACTGCTTGAAGGTCAGCGGTTTCTCATCGTAAACGATAGCGTCATGCGCCCAGCTCGTCTTGATGCCCTCCGCCATGCACTTCATCGTGAACTCCATATCCTCGGTGAGACAGGTTGCCTTCCAGCCGTGCTTCTTCAGAATCTCGCTGGCAAAGCACATGCCCGTACCGCCGAGGCAGGCCGAAAGGCCGATATTGGACTTTGCGAGATGCGAAATGTAGCAAATAACCCAGAATGCAATCGCAAAGGTACCGGACACCCAGGTATCGTACGGATTCTTCGCATCGAGGAAGCCCTGGATGACCTTATCACCTTTGCAGAGGCGATTGTTCATCTCCATGAGAAACTGCGGATGCACGAGGTTATCGGCATCGAAGACCACGACCGCATCGTACTGCTTCTCCATCTTGAAGAGGCGATCGAACATCCACTCCAGGGCGTAGCCCTTGCTCTTCTTCGTATCGTCGAAGCGCTTGTGCACGATGGCACCTGCCTTGCTGGCAATCTCCGCTGTGTCGTCATTGCAGTTGTCGGCTACCACGTAGATGTCATACATGTCCTTCGGGTAGTTCAGCTGCTGCAGATTCGAGACGAGCTGGCCGATGACCGCGTGCTCATTGTGCGCGGCCACGACGATGGCGAACGTCTTCTCGGGCGTCGTGATCTTGTTCTCATGGCGTCGCCACAGGCCGCAGAAGCCGATAACGAAAAAATACAGCGTAAAGAGGAAGATCAAAATCTGCATCGGCACCATCACGATGTCGAACGGATAGTTAAACAAAATTCATCAGCCTTTCCGGGCGCAGGCAACCAAAGAATTGAGGATGCCTGCCGCCGCATAGGTGCAGAATACAGCCGTGGCCAAAGCCGGCAGGATTGCCGCATGGCCGAGCCAGAGAATGCCCACGAACATCACGAGAGCAAAGAGCTTCGTCACGAGATAGATCGGCTCACCACCGTCGCCCTTGAAATTCGGGTAATGCACATGGCTCACCATGAGCCAGCCCACGAAGGCCATGATGACCGGATAGGCGAGGCCAAAGGTATGCGGATCCACACCCGTGAGCGTGAAGAGGAGCGTCGTCATCGCCACGATGTTGCCGCCCGCCGGGATGGCGAGGCCCATAAAATAGCCATGCACAACGCTCGCGTTCACGTTGAAGCGCGCGAGACGCCACATGCCGCAGATGGCGAACATGATGACGACCGCCACGCCGAGATAGCCGTAGTCATGCAACACGAACTGCCAGGCGAGGATACCTGGCGCGATGCCAAAGGAGCCGAGATCGCAGAGCGAATCCATCTCCTTTCCCATCTCGCTCGCCACACCGAAGAAGCGTGCCGTGCGCCCGTCCATGCCGTCCGCCACCAGCGCCAGCAGGATGAAGATGGAACCCCAGATGAGGTTGCCGCTCAGGCTGGAAAGAATGGAACATACGCCGAATACCAGATTCATCGACGTGCAGATATTTGGCAAAAGTACACGATAATTCATCAGTCCGTAATCCTCCCGAGGATAGTCTTGCCACCCGTCACCTTGTCGCCCTTCTTCACTTTCACGGCGACATTCTGTGGCATCACGACCTCCAGGCACGAACCGAAGCGGATCATGCCGTAGAGCTCGCCCTGGCGCAGCTTATCGTCCAGCGTCACCCACGAGACGATGCGCCGCGCGAGGATGCCTGCGATCTGCTTCACCGTGATGCGCACGCGCTCGTTCTCGAGGCCGATGAGGTGATGCTCATTCTCAAAGCCCACCTCATCCTTATAAGCAGGACGGAAGCGGCCGCAATAGTATTTCTGCAGCTTGATCTCACCGTCGATGGGGCTGCGGTTCACATGCACATTAAAGACGGACATAAAGATGACCACCTTGTTGCATGGTCCCTCCACGAACTCATCGCCGTCGAGATGAACGACCTCCTGCACCGTGCCATCGGCTGGCGAAAGAATCGCATCCGGATCGCGCTGTATGGAGCGCCGCGGATTGCGGAAGAAATACATGAAATAACACATGAGGACCAGGAACGGCACCGCCGCATAAGGCGAACCGAAAGCCCAGAGCACGGCCGCCAGCAGGCCGCTGACGCCGATAAAGGGGTAGCCCTCCGAGATGATGGGATACAAAACTCCACCTCCGCTGCGGGATACGCCCTCCCGCTCTTTCACGTGACCACGTTACGGCTAAAAGCCGCCATTCACAACTTACTATTATAACGGATACCATGGCCTTTGTCTACGCCACGGTTCCCATGCTGCCTGCTTCGCAGCCGGCCTCAGCGATTGTGCTCATGCTTGAAATGATGCACCTTGAAGACGAACTTCGGCAGCGCCATGAGACGGCCGGCGCGCTTCGGCTGCATCATGCCGCGGAACAGCCACTCCAGCTTTGCCTTCTGCATCCAGCGCGGCGCACGCTTCATCACGCCCGCCATGACGTCGAAGGTACCACCGACGCCAATCGATACGGGTACGCCAAGCTCCTGCTGGTACTTCTTCAGCCACTTCTCCTGCTTCGGCACGCCGAGGGCACAGAGCAGCAGATCCGGCTTGGCCGCCTGTATATCCGCGATGATCTCCGGCTCATCCTCCGGGCCAAAATAACCATTGCGCGTACCCACGACCTGAATGCCCGGGTAGAGCTTCTCCGCCTTGGCCTTAGCCTTGTCGGCAACCCCCGGTGCCGAGCCGAAGAAATAGATCCGGTAGCCCCTTGCCGGTGCCTCGCGCATCAGCTCCTGCGCGAGATCGTAGCCTGCTACGCGTTCCGGCATCGCATGGCCAAGATGATGGGCTGCCCATACCGTACCCGCGCCGTCCGGCACGACGAGTGCCGCAGCATTCAGGATGTCCTTCAGCTCCTGGTCATACGTCGCGCGCATCAGCATCTCTGCATTGGCCGTAGCCACGAGCACCCCGGCCTTTTCATCCATATATTGCTCGACCTGGCGCACGGCCTCCCGCATGGTGAGCGAATCCACGTTCACGCCAAGGATATTAATCTTCTTCGGCAAACTGAGTCCTCCCATATTACTTGACTTGTAGACATCTCATTTTATCACAACTTCAGGCAAGTGTAAATTCGCCATTTCTCCACCACCGTCTATTCATCCGGTGCTGCTATGGAATCCAGACCTCCAGGCCATAGTAAACATAGAGTTACAGCAAATCCTGCCACAACTCATGTCCGATAAAAGATGTCTGCCACGTTCACGAACAAGTCCTCATACAGGGATACCTTGATCTCGGTCTTGACGGCCGCGCGCTCTTTGTCGTCCATCATGCTGAGCTCCAGTTCCGAGCACTCCACATAGGTCTCATCGAGCACGAAGATACCCTTCTGATTGTAGTACACCTCTACGGAGCGTCCCATCGGTGTTACGATCCAATATTCTCTGACTCCCGCCCTGGCGTAGGCCTGCATTTTCAGGCCACGGTCATTTTTCATCGTCGAGGGGGATAGAACCTCCACGATCAGATCCGGCGCACCGTGGATACCGTCTGCTTGAATAATATCTGGGTTACAGACAATCATAGCGTCTGGAATAAACCAGTTCTTGTCATCGAGATGCACGTCCACACCATCGGAAAATGGGACGCACGGTTTCCCACGCAAATAACTGGCAAAAGCAAAGTAGATGTTACTAGAAATGACATTATGCTGTATCAATGGCCGCGGTGACATCAAAAATGTTTTGCCATTGATAATTTCCACGCGCGGCGGGTATTCCCGGGCAGCGTTCTCCATGCTGCTTCCTCCTTTTTCGATGCTGTATCGCTTTTTCTCGGCTAAAGCATATTGCGTGCCTGCTGCCTGGCTGGCAGTCCTTCATTGAAAGGCATCGACATCCAGAAAAATATCCTCCAGGCTGACCAGGAAATCGTCATAGAGCGAGACGGGGATCTCTGTCTTCGCGGCCGCCCGTTCCTCATCGCTCATCTGCCGCAGTTCCCAGTCCTCGTAAATCGTGTAGGTTTCATCGATCTCGAAATGGCCGTCCGCATTGTAGTAGACCTCCACGAGTTTCTGCTGCGGCGTGACGAGCCAGTACTCCTTGACGCCTGCCTCGGCGTAATGACGCATCTTCGCGCCGCGGTCGTTTTTCGCCGTGGAGGGCGACAGCACCTCGACCACGAGGTCCGGCGCACCGTGGATGCCGTCATTCCTGATGATGGAACGGTCGCAGACGATCATCGCGTCGGGGATGTACCAGTTCTCGTCATCGAGGAACACGTCCGTGCCATCCCCGAAGGCCATGCAGGTCTTTCCCCTGAGATAGCGCTCGAAAAGAAACGCGATATTGAGTGATGCACGATTGTGCTGCCCTCTCGGTCGCGGCGACATGAGATAGGTCTTCCCCTCGATGCGTTCCACGCGCGGCGGTTCCGTATAAGCAAGATTTTCCATGTTAATTCCTCCCTTTTTCATCATCCTTCTCTATCGCTTCTTTGCCACGACTCCTGCTTGAAAGAATCACAGACGATGGAATCCGCGTTTTCTTCATTATAGCATTTCTGTGCTGAAAATGCGAAAAAGACCGCTGGGGTGTGAAACCTCAGCGGTCTTTTGACAGGCGAGTGCCTGGGAGGGATTGGGCTTAGGCCTGCTCCTCTTTCTTCTCTTTTTTCTTCACGGCCGTGCGGATGGAGAGCTCACGCAGCTGCTTCTCGTCGACGGAGGACGGCGCGTCGCTCATGACATCGCGGGCGCTCTGCGTCTTCGGGAAGGCGATGACGTCGCGGATGGACGGGCGCTTGGCCATGAGCATGATGAGGCGGTCGAGGCCGAAGGCCAGGCCGCCATGGGGTGGCGTGCCATACTGGAACGCATCCATCATGAAGCCGAACTTCGTGTGCGCCTGCTCCGGCGTGAGGCCGAGGGACTCGAAGACCTTCTCCTGCAGCTCGGCGTTGTAGATACGGAGGCTGCCGCCGCCGACCTCGACGCCGTTCAGCACCATATCATAGGCGTTGGCCTTGACGCGGCCCGGATCGCTCTTGAGGTACTCGATATCCTCGTTGCGCGGTGCCGTGAACGGATGATGCATAGCCTTCCAGCGTTTCTCTTCGTCGCTCCACTCATACATCGGGAAGTTGACAACCCAGAGGAAGCGCAGCGCATCCGGGTCGATGAGGCCGCGCTCCTTGCCCATCTCGAGGCGGAGCTGGCCGAGGGCATTGTCGACGACGAGGCGCTTGTCCGCAACGACGAGCAGCAGGTCGCCCGTCCTGGCACCCGTGGCCTCGGCGATCTTCTTAAAGGTCTCGTCATCGTAGAACTTCTTGAACGGGCTCTTGACGCCTTCCTCGCAGTACTGGATCCAGGCGAGGCCCTTCGCGCCGTGGCCCTGCGTGAACTTCACGAGGTCATCGAGGCGGCGGCGCGGGATATCCGCATAGCCATCGACCTTGATGCACTTGATCATGCCGCCGGCCTCGAGCACGGAGTTAAATACCTTGAAGCTGGAGCCGCCGACATAGGCGGAGATATCCATGAGCGGCATATCGAAGCGCAGGTCCGGCTTATCGGAGCCGTACTTGTCCATGGCCGTATCCCACTCCATGCGCTCGAACGGCGTCTTGATATCGACACCGAGCGTCTTTTTGAAGAGCTCCTTCATGAGCTCCTCCATCAGCGTCTCGATCTGGTTCTCGTCCATAAAGGACATCTCAATATCGAGCTGGGTGAACTCCGGCTGGCGGTCGGCGCGCAGATCCTCATCGCGGAAGCAGCGCACGATCTGGAAATATTTCTCCATACCGGCGACCTGCAGCAGCTGCTTGAAGATCTGCGGAGACTGCGGCAGCGCATAGAACTCGCCCGGATTCACGCGGCTCGGTACGAGGAAGTCACGCGCGCCCTCCGGCGTGCTCTTGCAGAGCATCGGCGTCTCGATCTCGAGGAAGCCGTGCTGATCGAAGAACTGACGCATGAGCATCGTAACCTTGCTGCGGAGCATGAGGTTCTTCTGCATCTCCGGACGGCGCAGATCGAGGTAACGATACTTCAGGCGAACCATCTCATCGACGTCGATGCCATCCTGAATGTAGAACGGCGGCGTCTTCGCCTTGTTCAGGATGCGCAGCTCCGTGCAGACGATCTCGATCTCACCCGTATCGATATTCGGGTTGATCGTCTCTTCGCTGCGCGCACGAATCTTGCCGCGCACGGCGATGCAGAACTCATTACGCAGGGACTCCGCCTTGTGGAACGTGCCCTCTGCCATCGCCGCTTCGTCGAAGACAATCTGCACGAATCCGGAACGGTCGCGCATGTCGACGAAAATCAGTCCACCGTGATCGCGGCGGCGGGAAACCCAGCCGCACAGGACGACCTCAGTGCCGACGTCGGCTTTACGCAGTACACCGCAATGATGGGTGCGCTGCATACCTTCTAATGTTTCCATTAACCTTTCACCTCAGCACATAGCTTTTCTATTATATTAGCAAAAGAAACCTTCGTCTGCTCGCTCTTGGCCATATCCTTGAGCTGTACGCAGGCCTCCTTAACTTCATCTTCACCGAGAATCAGCGCGAAGCGGGCACCAGCCTTATTGGCCTGCTTCATCTGCGCCTTCATGCTGCGGCCCGCATAGTCCATGCCGGCCGTAAGTCCCGCGCGGCGGAGCTCCGTGAGCAGCTTAAATGCCGGCCCCTGTGCCGCCTCGCCTAACGCGACGATAAAGGCATCGATGCGCTTATCCTGTTGCGGCAGCAGCTCCTGCTTCTCCAGGGCCAGCAGCACGCGCTCCAGGCCCGTGGCAAAGCCCACGGCCGGCGTCGGCTTGCCGCCGATCTCCTCGATGAGGCCATCGTAGCGGCCGCCGCCCGCCACGGCGCTCTGCGCACCGAGGGGCGGATACTTGATCTCAAAGGCCGTCTTCGTGTAGTAGTCGAGGCCGCGCACGAGACGCGGGTCGAGCATGAAGTCCACACCCACGGCCCTGAGGCACGCCTGCACCTGCTCGAAATGATTGCGGCAATCGTCGCAGAGATAGTCCGTGATCTTCGGTGCATCCGCCATATAGGGCTTTTCCGCATCGACCTTGCAGTCGAGAATGCGCAGCGGGCTGCGCTCGAAGCGGTCGCGGCAATCCTCGCAGAGATCATCGAGATGCGGACGGAAATAGTCCTGCAGCGCCTTGCGATACTCCGCACGGCACTTGGGGCAGCCCACGGAGTTCAGCGCGAGCTCGAGTCCCTGGAGGCCCAGGGACTGCAGGAAGTCGATGGCGACGAGGATAACCTCCGCGTCCACCATCGGGTTCTCCTCCCCCAGCGCCTCAATGCCGAACTGATGGAACTCGCGCATACGGCCAGCCTGTGGACGATCGTAGCGGAACATGGAGCCGATATAGAACAGCTTCACCAGCGAGCTGTCGCCATAGAGCTTGTTCTGCAGGTAGGCGCGCACCGCCGAGGCCGTGTTCTCCGGACGCAGTGTGATGCTGCGGCGACCGCGATCCTCGAACGTATACATCTCCTTGTCCACGACGTCGGTGCCATCGCCGATGCCGCGCTGGAAGAGCTCCGTATGCTCGAACATCGGCGTGCGGATCTCCTGATAACCGTAGCGGTGGCAGAGGTCGCGGATCTTCCCTTCCACATAGTTCCACTCGCCGACGCTGTCGGGCAGGATGTCCTTGGTGCCGCGTGGGGCATTGGTTAACATAGTATTCCCCCTAGTTGTTGTCTTTATGCTAAAGTCTTTTGATATGCCCTGGCTAAGAGCGCATCGCGCTTGGCGATGTACGTGTCGATCTCGCGCAGGTAGGTCGTGAGATCCTTCGCGTTGAAGGTGGACTGCATGACCATGGTCTCGGGATCGACCACCTTCGTGGCCGCTGCCCCGCCGATGCCGATGATCGTCTGGTGTTCCTCCATGATCTGGATATTGTACATGCCCTCGGCGCCGGGACGCGCGCAGCCGATGTTCTCGAGGTCACCAGACATGTAGCCCTGTCGATAGAGATAGTAAGGCTGCAGACCCGCCTCATGCACGGCGTGCAACGCCACCTCTGACATACGGCGCGTCTCCGCATCGCCGGGCAGGTCGACGTGCTTCTCCTGCATGATGAGCTTCAGCCGCGAGCCGCGCTTGATCGCGAGGGCGTGCAACGTGATGTCGTCGGGGCCGAGTGCCACGACCTTCGCCATGGTATCGGCGACATCCGCCGCCGTCTCTCCGGGCAGACCGAGGATGAGGTCCATATTGATATGCGGAATACCCGCCTCCCGGAGTGCATGGTACATCGTGACGACCTGCTCCGGCGTATGCTGGCGGCCGATGAGATGGAGTGTGCGCTCCTGCATGGTCTGCGGGTTCACGCTCACGCGCGTCACCTTGTGTGCGGCCATGGCCGCGATCTTCGCGGGGCTCATGCTGTCGGGCCGCCCCGCCTCCACCGTAAACTCGACGCAGTCGGGCCCATAGAAAGCATTATACACCCGATCCAGCATGTCCGCAAAAACAGCGTCTGGCAGGCTGGTCGGCGTGCCGCCGCCGATGTAGATATTCTGCACGCGCAGGTGATAGCGCGCCACGGCGGCCGCCGCGGCCTCGAGGTCTTTCTGCCAGATTTGCATGAAATGCTGCAACTGCTTTTCTCCCGGCAGGATATTCGCGGGAAACGAGCAGTAGAGGCAGCGCGTGAGGCAGAAGGGAATGCCGACATAGATGCTCACCATGTCCTTTTTCCCCTGGGCGAGGAAAGGCAGCTGGCGCACGGCCATGGGCACGATGAGCTCCGCCTTCTCCCGGCTGCAATCGTAAACGCTCTGCAGCCGCGCACTGGCCTGCGCCGGCGTAAAGCCCGCGCGCAGCCAGCGGTGCACGATCTTCGTCGGGCGCACGCCGTGCAACACGCCCCAGGGCGCCGACGGGAAGCCCAGCTCCTCCACGAATACGCGGTAGAAGTTCAGCTTCGCGATGCGGTGCAGGGCTGCCCTGGGCCGCTCATCGCGCTGGCCGATGTCATCCCGCTCATAGCGTTGCATATTGCCTTGTGCGTCGAAGAGCCAGACAATCGTCTGCAGCCGCGGCAGGCCGTCCTGGTCGGGCAGCCGCCGATGCACGACGGAGAGCTGATCATAGTCCGTCTCCGCCCGGGGGCCGGTAATCTCTACCTTGTAGAGGGTCAGCACCTCGCGGGTGAACTTCACCATAGCTTCCTGCCGCGTATTCAGCGTAAAGGTCTTAATTCTCACCCTTTTCCTGGCACTCCTTACATATCCCGAAAAATTTCACCTGATGGTCATGGATCCTGAAGCCGCACTTTGCCGTAATGTCGGCCTCGAGGCTCTCCAGCATATCGTCGTCGAACTCCATCACCTTGCCGCACTGTGTGCAGATGAGGTGATGGTGATGATGCCTCTGATGAGAGGGGTCGTTCGTATTCAGCTCGTAACGGCTGCAACCGTCACCGAACTCCAATTTCTGCAAAATGCCGATCTGCGCCAACAGCTCGAGGCTGCGGTAGACCGTCGCGAGACCGATTTCCAGCTTGCCATCGCGCAGGATCCCGTGCACATCCTCGGCACTGAGATGCTCGCCATGATGATCGAGGAAAGCCTGCAGCACGATCTGTCGCTGCGGCGTCATCTTGAGCTGACGTTCCTGCAGGCGTTTTTTCAGGTCTTCCATCGTAAATTGCTCTGCCATAGCTGTTACCCCTTTATCTTATATGCAGCGGTATGCCTGCCGCTCTGCCGGACACACGGACGCGCCGACAGCCGCAGGTACCACTCAAATATTTTTATTATAGCAAAGAACGGGCCAAAACACAAAACGTATTGTCCCAAGTTTCAATTGCCCGCGTGACGGCCCATGGCACGCGCGACCGAGAAGACATCCTTCACGCGGCGCAAGCGGTTCATGAGCTGCTGCACCTGGTCAGCATTGCGCACCTGGATGCCGAGCAGCACCGTCGAGGTCTTGTTGCTGTGATTCGGGTTCGCGTTGACGCTGCTGATATTCATCTTGAGCTCGGAGGGCACCGCCAGGATCTCGGCGAGCACGCCGGAACGGTCGTTGCAGACGATCTCGATGTCCACCACATAGTCCTTGTCGAGACCGACATCCCAGCTCACGCCGATGAGCCGCGACAGGTCGTTGTCCTTGAGCACGTTCGGGCAATCGGAACGATGCACGGAGACGCCACGCCCCCGCGTGATGAAGCCCGTAATCGGATCGCCCGGTATCGGGTTGCAACACTTCGCGAGGTGCACGAGGATGCCGCCCTCGCCCTCCACGAGCACACCGTGGCTGGATTTCAGCGTCTTCTTGTCGTTATTGCGCGAAACCGGCGCCTTGATCTCCGCCAGCAGCTTCGAGACATCCTCCGGCGTATTCTTTTGGACTTCCTTTTTCTCCAGCTCGACGAGCTTCGTGAGCACGCCGGGCATCGCGGTGCCACCGAAGCCAACGGAGGCCAGCAGGTCGTCCTTGTTCGCCACATGCACCGCCTCGGCGACGGCGGTGAGGCGATCGTCGGCCAGCACCTGCTTCGGCACGTAGCCGAGACGCTTGATTTCGTCCTGCAACATTTCGTAGCCGTGCTGAATATTCTCCTCGCGCTTCTCCTTCTTGAACCACGAGCGGATCTTGCTGCGCGTGTCCGAGGAGGCTACGGTGTTCAGCCAGTCGCGGCTCGGGCCGCCGTTCGACTTGTTCGTGACGACGGAGACGATATCGCCGTTCTTCAGCTTATACTCCAGCGGCACGAGCTTGCCATTGACCTTGGCGCCCGTGCAGTGATGACCGACCTCCGTATGGATGCGGTAGGCGAAATCGATGGGGTTCGAGCCGGCCGGCAGGTTGATGACGTCGCCCTTCGGCGTAAAGACGAATACCTCATCGGAGAAGATATCGACCTTCAGCGCCTCGAAGTACTCCTTCGGGTCCTTCAGCTCTTCCTGCAGGCTGACCATCTGGCGCAGCCAGTTCATCTTCGCATCCATCTTGCTGGCCGCGCCGATGCTCTTGCCCGCCTCTTTATACTTCCAGTGTGCCGCGACACCGAACTCCGAGACCTGATGCATCGCGTGCGTGCGAATCTGGATCTCCAACGGATAGCCGCGCGTCATCACCGTCGTGTGCAGCGACTGGTAACCGTTCGACTTCGGCATCGCGATATAGTCCTTGAAGCGGCCCGGGATTGGCTTCCACATCGCATGGATGATGCCCAGCACGCCGTAGCAATCCTTCACGCTGTCTACGAGCACGCGCACGGCTGACAGGTCATAGAGCTCGCTGAGCTGCTTGTGGCCGCGCTTCATCTTGCGGTAGATACTGTAAAAATGCTTGGCACGGCCCTGAATCTCGGCCTTCATGCCCATCTCCGCGAGCTTGGCGCGAATCTGCTCGATGGCCGTATCGATAAAGGCCTGACGCTCGCGGCGCTTCTGCTTCACGTCGCGCACGAGGTGATAGTAGATGTCCGGCTCCAGATAGCGCAGGCAGAGGTCCTCCAGCTCCCATTTGATGCTGGAAATACCGAGGCGGTTCGCCAGCGGCGCATAGACCTCGATGGTCTCACGCGCAATGCGCTTCTGCTTCTCCTCCGGCACGTATTTCAGCGTGCGCATGTTGTGCAGGCGGTCGGCCAGCTTGATCATGATGACGCGGATATCCTTGGCCATGGCCATAAACATCTTGCGGTACGTCTCCAGCTGGGCTTCCTCACGCGACTTGTACTGGATGCGGCTGAGTTTCGTGACGCCGTCGATGAGCATCGCAACCTCATCGCCGAACAACTCCTGCATCTGCTCCTTGCTGTAGATGGTGTCCTCCACCACATCGTGCAGCAGCGCCGCCGCGATGGTCACGTCATCGAGATGCAGCTCCGTGAGGATTTTGGCAACGTGCAGCGGATGGATGATATACGTCTCGCCCGAGGCGCGCTTCTGCTCCTTATGCGCATCCGCCGCCAGCTGGTAGGCCCGCTGAATCAGGTCGAGATCCGCCGTCGGCGAATATCCCTTGACTGCGTTCAGGATATTTTCTATCGTCACCGGCTCATTATCTTTCGTCATATCGTTCACTCCCATGTGCTGCGTCCGCCACGCAGATACCCGCGACGTTCCCATGATGCAGCCATCCCGTCATATATCCTATCCCTTTATTTTACTCGCATTTGTATTCGTTATCAATAGCACAATCTCCTGCCAGCAAAGAAAAAAGCCCCTGCCGCAGCAAGGACTCTGTAGAAGATATATTTCCGTATAAAACAAAAACAGGTATCTGATCCGCTCTTTAATCGTTGGCCGTGGGATCGCCGACGAGGAAGAGGTAGGCGATGACGATGATGCCGAGGACGATGCGGTACCAGCCAAAGGCCTTGAAATCGTTGTTCTTAATATAGCGCAACAGGAACTTGATGGAAAGGATGGAAACGATGAAGGCCGTCACCATACCGACGAGCATGATGATGATCTCCGCACCCGTGTAGTTCCAGCCAAACTTCACCATCTTCAGCCCACTTGCGCCGAACATGACGGGGATGGCGAGGAAGAAGGTGAACTCCGTCGCGACGTAGCGGCTCGTACCATAGAGGATACCGCCGAGGATGGTCGCGCCGCTGCGGCTCGTGCCCGGCACCAGCGAGAGCACCTGGAACATGCCGATGATGAACGCCGTCTTGTAATCGAGCTTATTGAGGTCGCTGACGCGCGGCGTGCGGTGCTTGTTGTAGTTCTCGACCACAATGAAGAGCACGCCATAGAGGATCAGGGTAGAGGCCACGACCGGTGCCGTCATGAAGTGCTCTTCCATGTACTTGTTGAACAGAAGGCCAATCACCGCGGCCGGAATGCAGGCCACGATGACCTTGCCCCAAAGGCTGATGGTATCGCGCTTCTCCTGCTGTGATTTCCAGCTGGAGAACGGGTTGAGCTTCTCGAAGTTCAGCACCACGACCGCGAGGATGGCCCCGAGCTGGATAACGACGAGGAACATATCCTTGAATTGCGTCGTCACGTTGAGCTGGATGAACTCATCCACGAGAATCATATGGCCCGTACTCGAGACTGGCAGCCACTCCGTCAGGCCCTCTACGATGCCCAGGATAATGGTCTTGAGCAATTCTACAATACTTAAATCCACCGTATTGCCTCCTAAAAAATTATGCATGGATTTGCTGACCTGCCGCGCCCATCGGTGGAGTGCGGTTTTTGCAACAGGTCAAATTATAGCATAGCCTGTTCGATATGCCTAGATGTTCAACCATACTTTTATGATATCTTGCCTTGAAGTTTAACGTATGTTTACAAAAAAAAGCCAGCCGACGGCGCATAGGCCATGCGGCTGACAAATCTGCCTATAGTTATGTTACAAAAAGCCGACTCAGCGGAACAGCTGAGAAACGGAGCGATGGCTCTGGATGCGCATGATGACGTCGCCCAGGGCATCGGCCAGGGAGAGCACGACGATCTTGTCGCTGGCCTTCTCCGGCGGCAGCGGAATCGTATCCGTGATAACGAGCTTCTCGATGGGCGAATCGTTGATGCGCTGCACGGCCGGATCGGAGAGAATGGCATGCGAGCAGCTGGCGAAGATACGCTTGGCACCGCGCTTCTCCAGGGCACGGGCACCCTCGCAGAGCGAACCGGCCGTATCGACGATATCGTCGATGATGACGGCCGTCTTGCCCTCGACATCGCCGATGAGGTTCATGACCTCAGCACAGCCCGGCTTCGGGCGGCGTTTCTCGATGATGGCGATCGGCGCCTGCAGGTGATCGGCGAGGATGCGTGCGCGCGTGACACCGCCGAGGTCCGGCGAGACGACGACGACATCGTCGAGCTTCTGCGAACGGAAGTAGTTGGCAATGACCGGTGCGGCTGCCAGATGATCCACAGGGATATCGAAGAAGCCCTGAATCTGGCCGGCATGCAGGTCAACGGTGACGACGCGGGTCACGCCGGCCGTCGTCATGAGGTTTGCGACGAGCTTCGCAGAAATCGGTTCGCGGCCACGCGTCTTGCGATCCTGACGGGCATAGGCGTAGTACGGTACAACCGCCGTGACGCTGTGCGCCGATGCGCGCTTGCAGGCATCCGCCATGATGAGCAGTTCCATGAGGTTGTCGTTGACCGGGTAAGACGTCGGCTGGATGATGAAGATATCCTTGCCACGGATACTCTCAGAAATCATCACCTGCGTCTCACCGTTGTTGAAATGACCGACGTATGCATCACAGAGATTGACGCCGATGTGGTCAGCAATCTTCTTGGCCAGGTCCGGGTTTGCGTTACCGGTCAGGATGCATAAATTGCCAGTGTCTAAAGCCATTTTGTTAAAAACCTCCGTCATTTTCATGGATATGAACATTTCCGAACAGGACACGCGTCCTGTATTGATAGTATAACACGGTTCTTCCTGCTTTCACAACCATTACGGCAAAAATATAAGCGGGAAAAACCGTGTACAACGCGATTATTTGCGGCGATCCTTCCAGTTCTTGACGATAACCTGACGCGCACGCGCGATGGCGAGGCCCTCGGAGGGGACGGTATCCGTGATCGTCGAGCCCGCGGCGATGTAGCCGTTGTCCTCCACCGTCACCGGTGCGACGAGATTCGAGTTGCAGCCGACGAACGCATCGTTGCCGATGGTCGTGCGGTACTTCTTCTTGCCGTCATAGTTGACCGTCAGCGAGCCGCAGCCCATGTTGACGCGGGCACCCATGTCCGTATCGCCGATATAGGAAAGGTGCGGCAGCTTCGAGCCCTCGCCGATGTTGGCATTCTTGACCTCGACGAAGTTGCCGATCTTCACCTTGCGGGAGAGATGCGTATTTGGGCGGATGTGCGTGAACTGGCCAAGGATGACCTCATCGTCAACGACGGCATCATGCGCATAGATGAACTGTCCCGTCACACGACTCCCGACCTGCATATTCTGGAAGCGCACGGAAGGACCGATCTCGCACTCCTCACCGATGACCGTATTGCCCTCCAGCCAGGTCTGCGGATAGATGACCGTGTCGCGGCCCACCTTGACGTCCGCATCGATATACGTGGAGTCGGGATCCATGATCGTGACGCCCGCCGCCATAAGCTCTTCGTTCTTGCGGCGGCGCAGGATCTTCTCCGCGCCCGCGAGCTGCAGGCGGGAGTTGATGCCCAGCGTATCCTCGTAGTTGTCGGCCGCCACGGCCGCGATCTTCTCACCCTGCTTCTTGAGAATCCAGAGCACGTCCGGCAGGTAGTACTCGCCCTGCGCATTGTCGTTCGTCACCTGGGCGAGCGACTGGAAGAGCGCCTGCGCATCGAAGCAGTAGATGCCCGAGTTCACCTCGCAGATCTCGCGCTCCGCCTCCGTCGCATCCTTGTGCTCGACGATCTTCTCGACGGAACCATCAGCGGCGCGCACGATGCGGCCATAGCCCGTTGCATCCGGCATGATGGCCGTAAGCACCGTAGCCTTTGCCCTGGCCGCCACATGCGCATCGTAGAGCTTCTTCAGCAGGTCGCCCGTCAGGAGTGGCGTATCGCCGCAGAGCACCATGATCGTGCCCTTTTCATCCTGCAGCAGCGGCTTGGCCTGCAGCACGGCATGGCCCGTGCCCAGCTGCTCCTTCTGCTCGACGCACTCCGCCTGCTCGCCGATGGCGGCGCGCACTGCCTCGCTGCCAAAGCCCGTGATGACGACCGTGCGGCTGCTGCCCGCCGCCTTCGCGGCGTCGATGACATGCTGCACCATACTCTTGCCACCGGCCTTGTGCAGGACCTTCGGCAGCTTCGACTTCATACGGGTGCCTTTGCCGGCAGCCAGGATGACGGTTACTAAATCAGACATGCTCTCTTGTCTCCTATTCTCAAGCTTGATATTTTTTCTGTCTTGCTTCCTGTTCCTTCTGATGCTTCTGCTCGATGGCATCCATGGCCTTCAGGAGCGTGGACTCCGAGTTCTCCATGTGCTTCTCGGCGGCCTGACGTGCCGCCTCACTGTCGCCCGCCGCGATGGCGTCGACGATGGACTTGTGCTCCTCCATCGTCGCCTCGAGACGTCCCGGATAGGACATCGACAGCGTGCGGAAGCGCGTGAGCTGGTCGCGCAGGTTCGAGATGATGCCCACGAGGCGCTTGTTGCGCGACGCATGGTACAGGAGGTCGTGGAACTCGATATCGAGCTCTACGATTTTCTCCATGTCCATCTGCTCGACATACGGCTTGAGCATCACGAGCAGATTCTGCAGATGCTCCAGCTCATCTGGCGTGATGCGCTTCGCGGCGAGACCGTTCGACAGCGACTCCAGCGCCGAGCGGATCTCGAAGATATCGCTGATGTCGCTCATGGACATGTTCGCGACATAGGTGCCGCGGCGCGGCATCATGATGACATAGCCCTCCAGCTCCAGCTTGCGGATGGCCTCGCGGACCGGCGTGCGGCTCACACCCAGCTGCTCTGCGAGCTGAATCTCCATGAGGCGTTCGCCCGGTTTCAGCGTGCCATTGCGGATAGCCTCGCGCAGGGATTCACAGACGACCTCGCGCAGCGGCTGATAGCTGTCGAGCTTGATTGGTGCTAATTTTGACTCCATTTAGATACATCCTTCTTTCCGGTGGCTGCACGTATCACCCGTGCGTGCAAACCCTGGGCCGCCACGCTCCCGTAACGGCCGCAGGAACGGCAGGGAACCTCTCTCTGGCTCCTTATGCTCTCCCCGCTGTAGTGCGCGCGACAAAGGCCTTTGCCTCCGTCGCCGTCTGCAGGCAGCTGGCAATCTCCCGTGCCCGGTCTTCCGTGTCTGTCAAACCGAAAACCGTCGGGCCGCTGCCAGACATCATGCTGGCCAGCGCGCCATGTTCAAGCATCAGCTGCTTGTAGGCAGAAATTACCGCATACTCTTTTATAGTAACACTTTCGAGCACATTACACAATAAGGAAGCCACGCGATTGCGGTCACCCGCGGCAATTGCCTGCTCCACGGCCGCATTATCGGGGTGGCGCTCCGCGCCATCGGCATCGTAATGCTGGTAGGCCCAGGCCGTCGAGACGCCCACGGGCGGCTTTGCGAGCACGACCCAGGTCTCGGGCAGGTCCTTCAGGCGGCGCAGTACCTCGCCGCGTCCCGTCGCGAGCATCGTGCCGCCGCGGATGCAGAAGGGAATATCCGAGCCCAGCTGTGCGCCGATGTCGCAGAGTTCTTCCATAGGAAGGCCGAGACCAAAGAGTTTGTTCATGCCGCGCAGCACCGCCGCCGCATCCGTGCTGCCGCCCGCGAGCCCCGCCGCGATGGGGATACGCTTCGTGAGCGCGATGTCGACACCCTGCCTGAGCCCCGTAGCCTCGCGGATGGCCTTTGCCGCCCGCCAGGCGAGATTCTTCTCATCCGCCCGGAGCTGGGGCACATCGATGGTGAGTGTAATCCGCTCATCCTCGCGCCGCGTCAGCACCAGCGTGTCGTGCAGGTCGATCTCCTGCATGACCATCGCGACCTCATGGAAACCATCGGGGCGCTTGCCCAGGATATCCAGGGTCAGGTTGATCTTGGCGTTGCCTTCTATAGAAGTTGTATCCATCATTCTCGCTCCTCATCCATATCCGTTGCGTCCGTATCGGCCAGCTCGCGGGCCGGCGCATCCTCCGGCCGTCCCGGATGAAACTCCACCTGCCCGTCAAAGGTCGGCAACAGCTCCAGCGCATCCTGGCTGCAGTTCGCGGTACATAGACCACAGGACGTACAGGCCAGCGGCCGGAAGCGCATTTCCTTCGTCGCCCAGTTGCAGTAGAGCGCATCCTCCGGGCAAACCGAGGCACAGAGGCCGCAGGCATTGCAGCGCCGTCCCACGGAGAGGCCGGGGAAAAGTGACCGGGGAATCTTCTCGGTAGGAATCCCTTCATGATAACGCGCGAGCCAGGCCGCGCCATCAAAAGTGAGCCCCAGAGCTGCCGCATTGCGCTGCTCGACTTCTACCACCTTGTCCTGTGCCGCATGGAAGAGCGCAGAGAAAATGCCCCGCCGCGAGACACCGCGTTCCAGCAGCGGCCGCTCCACCGTCTGCTTGTCGCCCTGCAGGCGCACGAAATGAATGCGATGCACGGTGGCGGGATGACGTCCCGCCGTCTGCTGCGCTGGTCCATCCGTCGATACCTCGCCCGTCTCTGCGGCTTGCTGCAAAGCCTCGTTCGCGGCGGCCGCCTCCGCCTGCAGCCACTCGCATACTGCAGGCTTGCACCCGGCACAGGCGCCGAGCGCGAGGTAGACGTCCCCCGCCTGTGCCAGTGTCCAGAGCAGGCGACGATTCAGAAAACCGAGACAGGGAAAAGGCGACGTGCGGCACTTATCGCAGACGAGCAGCTGCCGTTCCTCCTGCATGACCTGCTCGATCCCGTCCTCATAATTGACGCACGCCTCGATGGCCCCCGTCGGGCAGACCGCCGTGCAGAGGCCGCAATCATCGCATTTCGCCGTATCGATCGTATGTCCCGCAATCGCACCCTGCGGACAGATTTTCTCACAGCGCTCACAGTGTGTCATCGTGTACTGGTACAGGCAGCGCGCCAGCTCAATCGAACGCTTTGCCACAGCTGCACCCCCTTGCTACGAAAAAGTATTGATGCTATAATAAACACGTGAAGCGACTGGCGGGTAGTGACGCCAGCTCCCTTCAAACAATTTTGAGTCGCGAGAGAGCGGCCTACACTTATTTGTGGTCTACAGACCTTACTTCAAAAGTGTGGCGATGAACGTTGCGAGGCTAATCAGCAACGATAGCTTTTCGTATGTCGTCATGCGACCACCTCCCTCCGCTTGGAGAGAGACCAGCTCCGCCAGCCATAATGTATTATAGCACGGAGCATTTTGTTTATTCAAGCCTGCCTGCTGGCAGGCTTTGTTCATGTCGGAATTGTATCTGAGGTTCTATCGCATGAAACAGCATCTTCCAAAACCGATTTTCTTCATTATCGCGCTGGGCATGGCCGCCTGCCTCGCCACCTACTGGTGGCTGGATACAGGCGACTTCGACACGGGACTTGGGGTATTTTTTAGCGTCCTGCTCGCCTGCCTGCCCCTGCCGTGGCTGCTGAGCCGCCCTCTCGCGCTATGGCGGGCTGCACAGCAGGCACGTCCTCACGGCATCGAGCTCGCGGACAGAAGCGTACTGACGGAGCTCGCGGACGCCGAAATCCTCGTCGTCTCGCGCCGTGGCACGATCACGAGTGGCCATCCCTACCTCGCCGAAACGACGCCGGAGGGCACGAGCCGCGCCTCGCTCCTGAGCATGGCGGCGGCTGCCGAGCGGCAGGCCACACACCCCATTGGCCGCGCCATCGTGCAGTTCGCTGACAAACACCAGCTCAAGCAGCCCCAGCCGATGATGGCAAATGAGCTGCCCGGTCAGGGCGTCGAATCGATGATCCAACGCATCACCGTGCGCGTCGGCCGCCCTGAATGGCTGCAACGCGAGGGCATCCGCCTCGATGCCGCGCACCTCACGCGCATCGACCAGCTCTCCGCCCGCGGCCGCCAGCCCATCCTCGTGACGTATGACAGCTATCTGCGCGGCACGCTCGTCTTCGACGACGATGTCAGCCGCGACACCATCGCCGCCATCCACCAGCTGCAGGATCAGGGCCTCGCAATCTATATCCTCACGGCGGATAACCAGCGCCTCGCGAACGCCACGCAGAAAAAAACGCAGGCCGACAAGGCCATTGGCGAGCTGACGCCTGCCGCCAAAGCGCAGGAAGTACAAAACCTGCGCCTCGCGGGCCAGACGGTCGCCGTACTCGTTAATGAGGAAAAAGATGCTCTCATGCTGGAGCGCGCCGATGCCCCATTGCGCAATCTCACGCTGCCGCAGGTGGCCACGCTCCTGCCCCTCAGCCGCAAGGCCAGCCACATCATCCGGCAGAACCATAAGTTCGCCATCGTTGCAACCATACTGATGCTCCTTCCAGCCAGCGGATTTCTTCACGTATTTGGCGGGCCGTTCCTATCTCCCTTAATCGCCGTCATCATCCTCGTGGTGACCACGCTCCTGATCTTCATCAACTCTCTACGCACCTGATGCTTGTATTTTCCCTACTACATGTTAAAATAAGCATATACCGGCTATAGGGATAATAATAGGTCAACAAAGATTCATGAGAGAAAAGGAGGTTCATCATGGTTCAGGCAAACTGGAAAAAACTTTTTGCGCTCGCCCTGATATGCTTCGGCTTATTATGCAGCACCACACCGACTGCCAGTGCATCCACCTTTACCTATCGGACACAAAATTTCACCGTGCGTGATGGCGTTGTCAGCATCGATATGTCCGTCCGCAACAATGACCCCAACCATATCTATTATTTACGCAATATCCACATCAGTGCCAATGCCTCCTCCAACAATGGTCAGTGGCTGAGCGCCGGCCACTCTTTCGGACTGGGGAATGTTCGTCTGAGACCAGGCCAGACCTTGTATCGCCACTTCACCATCAGGAGCAGTAAGTTTCATCACTTCCGTAAGCAATACCATTGGAATGTTAACTACGACATGTCCTGGACGCGACAAGCCATCCGTCGGTACAGATAAGGTTATCTATTGCCGCATCCCCTGTCGTACAATTTTCTCTTCCCGATAGCAGGAATCCCTCCTATAAAAAGCGAAATTATAGGCATAAGTAATTATGCTATAACTATAACAGCTATCAGCTATATCGCTTGCTAAGGAGGGATATTTTTATGGATGCTCTGCTCTTGTCGCGCTGGCAATTCGCCGTCACGACGCTGTACCACTTCCTCTTCGTGCCGCTCACGCTCGGCCTCTCGATCTGGGTCGCACTGCTCGAGACCTGCTCCGTGCGCACGGAGCGGCCTGCCTGGCGCGATACCTGCCGCCAGCTCGTGCGCTTCTTCGGCACGCTTTTCCTCATTAACTTCGCCATGGGCGTCGTCACCGGTATCGTGCAGGAATTCCACTTCGGCATGAACTGGTCGGAGTACGCGCGCTTCATGGGCGATATCTTCGGCGCACCGCTGGCACTGGAGGCGCTCACGGCCTTCTTCCTCGAGTCGACATTCCTCGGCATCTGGATGTTCGGCTGGGATAAGCTCTCGCCGAAACTGCATTGTGCCTGCATCTGGCTCGTGGCACTGGGCAGTAACCTCTCCGCGTTCTGGATTCTCGTGGCGAACTCCTTCATGCAGCATCCGGTCGGCTACGCCATTCAGGACGGCCGCGCCGAGATGCAGGACTTCTTCGCGCTGGTCACCAACCACTACGTCGTGGGCGAATACACGCATGCGCTCACGGCCGGCCTCACGACGACGGGCGTACTCATCCTCGCCATCTCCGCCTGGAAATACATGCACGACAAGGAGTCGCGCTACGCCTTCACCCAAACGCTGAAAGCCGGTGCCATCTTCCTCGCCGTCGGCGTGCTCGGCATCATGGGCTCGGGCCACATGCACACGCAGTACCTCGCCCAGGCGAACCCCATGAAACTCGCCTCCATGGAGGCCCTCTGGGAGACGGAGAATCCGGCGCCCTTCGCCATCGTGGCGGACATCAACCAGCAGGCGCGACAGAATGACTTCGAGATCACCGTGCCCGCCCTCTTCTCCTTCATGGTCTACAACCAGCCCTCTGGCGAAATCAAGGGCATCAACGCCATCAACGCCGAGTGGGAGAAAAAATACGGTGGCGGCGACTACCGCCCCGATGTCTGCGGCCTGTTCTGGGCCTTCCGCGCCATGGTCGGCTCCGGCGGCCTCATGCTGCTCGCGGCACTCCTCACGGGCTTCCTCGCCTGGACGGATCGCCTGCGCCTCTTCCCTCTCTGGCTGAAAATCCTGCCCTTCCTGCTGCCCCTGCCCTTCATTGCAAACTCCTCGGGCTGGTTTGTCGCGGAGGCGGGCCGTCAGCCCTGGATCGTCGTGGGGCTGCAGAAAACCTCGGCGGCGGTCTCGCCGAATCTCGGCGGGCTGGAGGTGGGCGCGACGCTCGCGGGCTTCACGCTCGTCTACCTCGCGCTCATCGTCATCGCGCTGTATCTCGCCTGCCGCCATATCAAAAAGACGCACGTCACGCATGTGGTTGAAGGGAGGAATGTATGATGGATTACACGGTTTTCTGGTTTATCCTCATCACGGTGCTCTTTACGGGCTTTTTCTTCCTCGAAGGCTTCGACTATGGTGTCGGCACGCTCACGCCGTGGCTCAGCGAGCGCGAGGATGAGCGCTCCCAGCTGCTGCGCACGATCGGCCCCGTCTGGGACGGCAACGAAGTCTGGATGATCACGGCGGGCGGTGCGCTCTTCGCGGCCTTCCCGCACGTCTACGCCACGATGTTCAGCACCTTCTACCTCGCGCTTTTCCTCATGCTCATCGCACTCATCCTGCGCGGCGTGGCCTTCGAGATGCGCGTACACACGGTGACGGACGCGCGCAAGCGGCTTTGGGATGGTGCCATCTGCTTCGGCAGCGCCGTGCCCGCCTTCCTTTGGGGTGTCGCGGTCACCGACCTGATCGCCGGCCTGCCCATCGGCGAAAACATGGTCTATCGCGGCGGCTTCTTCGACCTGCTGACGCCGGTGAGTATCGTGGGCGGACTTGCCTTCCTCTTCGTCTTCGCCTATCACGGCGCGGCCTTCCTCACCTTGCGACTGCACGACACGGGCCTCATCCTGCGCTGCCAGAGCCTCGGCCTGCGCATGGCCACATTCGGCACCTTTGCCTTCGTGGCCTGGGGCATCCTGCTCTATCAGGCAAGCGACCTCTTCCACAGCCCCTGGGCCACCATGCTCTTCGTGCTCGCCGCTCTCTTCTTCGTCATGAGCGGCCTCTCGTTCTCCATCGCCAAGGGCAAGGCCGCCTTCATGCTGAGCAGTCTCGCCGTGGTGTTCACCACCGTCTCGCTCTTCGCCGGGCTGTTCCCGCGGCTCATGGTCTCCAGCCTCAATCCGGCCTGGAGCCTCACTATCACGAACGCCGCCAGCACGCCCTACACGCTCTCAATCATGAGCGTCGCCGCCGTCATCCTCGTGCCCATCGTGCTCATCTATCAGGGCTGGTGCTGGTACATCTTCCGCCATCGCGTTAAGCCAGATGATGTAAAACACTAATCTCAACTTTGTGCGATTGATTTTGAGAAAATTTTATGCAAAAAGATACTCGTAGATTGCTTCGTTTATTTGCCGAAAAACATCGTCATGGGCTCGTGAGCCTCGTGGCTTGCGCGCTCGGGCAGGGGCTGTTCAACATCTGCTCCTGCCTGCTGCTCGCATCCTGCGTCGACGCGGTTTTCCTGCAAAAGAGCAATCTGCCCGCTATTGCGCCAGCTCTGCTGGCGCTTTTTGGCGTGCTCGCAGGGCGCGAGGGGCTCGCCCTCCTCAGCAAACGTTGTGCGAGTCGGATTTCTTTCGCCGTGCGGCAACATGTACGGGAAAAACTGCATGCTGCCCGCCTGTCAACGCGGTGGCAAGCGGATTCCCAGCACACGCTGACGTTGGCCTTGGAGACGACCGAAGCCCTCGACGACGGCGTGCGGCAGGTGCTGCCGCTGCTGGCCGCCCTCGCCTGCAGCACGCCCTGCGTGCTCGTGGCACTCTTTCTCCTCGACGTCCCCACGGGCCTGCTCGCCCTCGTCACCCTGCCCATCGCACCGCTGCTGCTCTGGCTCATCGGCCAGCTCACCGCGCAACGCAGCCTCGCGGCCTGGCAGGAACTCCGCACCCTCAGCGCCTCCTTTGGCGAGCTCATCACCTGCCTGCCCACACTGAAGCTTTTCGGCCAGGCAGAGCGGCAGGGCGCGCGCCTCGCCACCATCAGTCAGAGCTTCGCCACCGCCTCCCTGCAGGTGCTGCAGCTCGCCTTCGCCTCCACCTTCGCATTGGAACTCATCACGACGCTCGCCATCGCCCTCATCGCTGTGAGCGTCGGCCTGCGCCTGCTCTACGGCCATATTGACTTCCGCACCGCCTTTGCCGTGCTCCTGCTCGCCCCCGTCTTCTACCAGCCCCTGCGCGCCTCGGGGGCCGCTTTCCATGCCGCCATGACCGCCCACACCGCCTGGCAGCAGCTCCGGTCCTTCCTCCCCGCCACCGGCGAAGCACCCCGCGGCCATCACGCCCAGCTCCGCACGCCGCCCGCCATCCAGCTGAAAAATCTCCACTACCGTTACCCCGGTGCCGCCGCCGATGCCCTCGACCTCACCACCACTACAACGAAAAACGCTTCTGCTGCAGAAGGAAGTCAGGCTCGCCTGAACGGCGACCTGACTAAGCGACTCACCCATGTTTGCGCGTCGCAAAGCTCCTTCAAACATGGTTCCCTGCTTATCCCTGCTGGCAAAATCACCGCCATCACCGGCCCCAGTGGCTGTGGCAAGACGACGCTCTGCCGCCTGCTCACCGCCCTGGCCCTGCCCACCGAGGGCGAAATCTGCCTCGAGGATCAGCCCCTCGCCACCATGAGTCCCGCCAGCCGCGCCAAGCTCATCACCTACGTCCCGCAGGAGCCCCACCTCTACAACGCCACCCTGCGCGACAACCTCACCCTCCGTTTTGCTGTCAACGCTCAGCCAATCGCTCCCCCCAACTCTCAAAAGCCTCTCTCTCCCTCATCGGCCACTACTCCCCAGCCAGCCACCACTCCCAACTCTCAACGCTCAACTCTCAACACTCCTACTGACGCCCTCTGCCGCGCCGCCCTGCAGCAGGCGGGCCTGCTGGACTGGTACCGCACGCTTCCCGCCGGCCTCGACACCCGTCTTGGCGAGGGCGGCACCGCCATCTCCAACGGCCAGCGCCACCGCCTCGGCCTCGCCCGCGCCTTCCTGCAAGACCGCCCCGTCGTCATCCTCGACGAGCCCACCGCCGGCCTCGACGCCGCCACTGAAGAGCATGTACTCACTGCCCTGCAGAATTTTGCCTGGCACCGCACGCTCATCATCGTCACGCACCGCCCCGCCGTCCTCGCTCTCGCCGACACCACCCTCACCCTGACGCCTCCTCAAGCTGAGCTGGTGACTCCCTCAACGGATATATCAGCCTCCGCAACGAACTCCTCTCTCACGCAACAGGACCCTTTCCGTCTCACTACGTTCGAAGGCGGAATGCCCACTGGGCATTCCGCACTCCCAACGGGGAGAAACACGCCGCTGACGCAGCTACCTCCTTCGCCCCAGGATTCGTCACCATCCACTGTTTCCGCCTCTTCCAAAAGTGCCTCTTCCAATCTCAACGCTCAACGCTCAACTTTCAACTCCCTGAAAACTCTTCTTGCCCTTTTATCCCCCGTCTCCCTCCTGCTTCTTCTCGCCGTCTCCCTGCTCGCGCTCGCCTGTGCCCTCGGCCTGCTCTCCGCTTCGGCCTGGCTCATCGCCAGCGCCGCCCTGCACCCGCACCTCTACGTCCTCGCCCTCGGCATCACGGCCGTGCGCGCCTGCGGCATCCTTCGCGCTGCCGCCCGCTACGCCGAGCGCTATCTCACACACCGCACCGCCTTCCACCTTCAGACCCGTCTTCACCTCGCACTCTACCAGCGCGCCGCCCGACTGCTCCCCCTGCGCTCCGGCCCAGCCCGCCAGGGTGCTTTGCTCCACGACCTGCTCACGGGCTGCCAGGATCTGCGTGACTTCTACCTCCGCGCCCTCCTGCCGCCCCTCACCCTCGGCCTCGTCACCCTCCTCCTGACACTTATTCTCTATCCCGCCATCGGCCTCTCCGCCCTGCTTCTGCCCTTCTGCTACATCCTCCACTTATTCCTGCCTGCATTACGGAAGCCAGGCTCGTCTAATGACAGCTCTGCCTCTTCCTACCGCTCTGCCCTGCTCGACCTCACGCGCGGCCGCGCCGAGCTTCTGACTGCAGGCACAGCCACCACCGCCAGCCAGATGCTCAATATCCTTGCCATCCGCTGGCAGCAGGACGTACAAACCACGCAAAAAAGGAGCGACCACCATGACACCCTGCTCGCGCTCAGCACCCATCTCACGCTCCTGCTCCTCCTCGCCGCCCTCACGCAGGCCACGGTCAGTGGCACCATCACGGGCATCGGCCTCGCCGTCTGGCTCCTGCTCCTCACCACCCTGCTCGCCGAATACCCCGCTCTCCCCGCCGCCACGCGCCACTTCCAAACCGCCCGCACCGCTGCCCACCGCATCCTCGTCCCCTATGCCGCACATAAGCCAGATTGCACACCACAAGAAGCCCCTCTCCGCCTCACTACGTTCGGCACCTCTCCCAACTCCCCACTCCCAACTCTCAACTCTCTGCCCTCCCCCCTGCTCACCGTCACCGACGTAACCTTCGGCTACGATTCCACCGTTCCCATCCTCCGCCATCTCTCCTTCACTGTCCGCCCCGGCCAGCACACGGCCATTCTCGGTGAAAGCGGTGCTGGCAAGACCACCCTCGCCCAACTCCTCGCCGGCGTCTGGTCCCCCGACAGCGGCACCATCACCCGCTATGCGCCCCTCACCTGTCTTCCTCAGGGTTCCTGCCTCTTCGCCGCCTCCCTGCGCACGAACTTCACCTATCTCTATCCCGGCATCAGCGACAAAAAAATACTGGCCGCCCTCACAGACGCCCAGTTCACGCTTTCACCAACCCCCGACTCTCAACGCTCAACGCTCAACGCTTCCCTGCTCGACTCTCCTCTCGGTCCCAATGCCAGCCACCTCTCCGGTGGCCAGCGCTCCCGCCTGCTCACCGCCCTCACCCTCGCCAGCGACGCCCCGCTCCTCCTCCTCGACGAGCCCACCGCCGGCCTCGATTCCGCCACCGCCGCGCATCTCCTCGCCACCCTCTTCACCCGCCTGGCCCGCACTCACCAAACGCTTCTCCTCATCACCCACGATTCGCGCCCTTTGACCTATTGCCAACAAGCTATTCATTTGTAACAAAAAGAAAGACCATCATTTCCCCAAACTGAAACATTCCCCTTTCACCACAAAATAAGGAGCCGGGGCTGACAGCATAAACACAACGTTGCTATTCAGCCTCGGCTCCTTATATAGCCTCGAATCAATCTTACCTCGCTTCTGCCCTCAGGCGTAAACTGTCCTGAGCAATTCCTTACCTGTCTCCGTGCAGAAGATCTTTTCTCCAGCCTGCTGTACGGCGTGCTGCGAGAGGCCGTCCTCGTAGGCATTGACGAGGAAATCCGCCTCCAGCAGGATGCGATAATCGCGGCCATCCACGCCCGTATACGTGTGGTGATGTGCAATCAGATAGCAGACGCGCGTGCGAAAGTCCTCAGGATAGCCAAGCTCACGCAGCATGGCCTCCGCAGGGGCCGGCCCCTCCTGTTCCTGATATTTGCCCGCCGTGCTCTGGTATTTCTGCTCCGCGAGATGGATACCGATATCGTGCAGGATGGCCGCCGCCTCCAGCACGAGCTGCTCAGCGGCAGGCAGCTTCTCCTGTCGCCCGATCAGCGCCGCGAACTGCCAGACTTTCAGCAGATGCTGAATGCGCTTCGCATCGCCGTGATCATAGGCCAGCATATGGAGCAGCAGCTCATCCTGCTTAGCCCTCAATCCCGCTATTTCCTTCGCCGTCAAATTTACACTGTACATATTTTATCCCCCTATGTTGCGCGCCCCGTCAATAGGTCACGACAAAAAAAGGACTGCCACATGCATGCAACAGCCCTTTTCGTAATCATGTCAGAATTTGCTTCAGTCCACGGGACGTTCCTTATCATCCGTCGGGGCCGGCATCGTGTTGAAGGAGCCAATCTCGTGTTCCGCCAGATGGAACCGGACGGCCGTCGGCTCGCTGTAGCCCGTCACGAAGAGCTGGAACATATCGTAATCCGGCAGATAGTCCGCGAGCGCCTGCACGGCTCTCGCGTCGCTGCCGCGGCCCGGCACGTAGTTGTTCACGACCACCAGGTAATAGTTGCCAGCCGGCACGTCCTTGATGTCGAACCTGCCTTTTTCATCCGTCTGCTGATAGTAGATGGGCTGGCCTGCCGGCAATTTCTTGTCGCGATACCAGGCGTCGATGGTATCGGCAGAGACCTTCTTGAAATCGATATCGGCACCGATGAGCCAGATCTCGGCGCGGGCGGCGGCGTGATTCCCGCTCTTATTGCCCATGGCCTTGTCGAGATCCATGCCGATCCCCATGCCGCCGTTACCGCCTACCGAAACGCCACTGTCCTCGGGGATATAGAGCTGTCCCGTCAGCTCGGCCGCCTGTGCCACCGGCGTCAGGGCAAACGGCAGGGCGAAAAATGCCGCCGCTACCAGGCCTGCTGCTGCTTTGCGAAAATGCATCAAAATTCCTCCTGTCGTGGGGGCTTTTCCGCCCCCTCCATTCTCATGACTGAACGGCTCCTGCTCACATCTGCATGAACGCGATTTCCTGATCGACCTCCGGTGGTACCTCATCGGCGAGTCGCGCGATCTTATCCTTGAGGAAACCCAGCGTCTGCACCCTGGACTCCTGATTGGACGCATAGTGGCTGACGAGCTGCATGTACTGCGGATTCGTGCTCAGCGTACTGCGCACAGCCTTGGAGAACGTGCAATACTTGAACAGGATTTCGCGGGAAACCCGGTTCAGGCGCGACATGCCCGTGGACTCGTTCTGGATGTAGATCATGTACTCGGAAATAAAGACATCGCGATAACTGTTGCGATGACGCTTCAGCGTCTCCTTGACCTTTTCTTTCAGGTTCACGGAGAGCTCGTGGTTCTTCTTGTAGAACTGCAGGTAGTTGATGTACTCCGAGGTCAGGGACGGGTCCGTGATGTCGCCGTAATGCACGCCCTGGATGCGCTTGCACATCTCCCAGCGGAACTGCGCACACATGTTGAGCAGCGTGTCCTCGAGCTCGCTGGAATGGAAGATGGAGAGGATCATGTGGGCCGGTGTCGTGCGGCGGCGTCCCTCGATCTCCTGCCACATTACGCCGCGACTGCCGAAGTTCGGCATGAGGATGAAGTACGGCAGGACCTCCTGATGGTACTCAAAGCGGTTGATCTTCCACTGCATATAGGACGTCACGGCCGGGCGGTAGAAGCAGCTGTAGTCTATGGCCAGGATCTTGTTCATGGCCTCGCGCACGACAGCCGGCGAAGCGAAGCAGTTCTCCAGTGGACGCACAACTTCCTCGGCGAAGAAAGCCGGCACGAAGGAGAACACACTGCCGTAGGTCATCTTATTCGCACTCGTGAACATGTTCGCGATCTCGAAATGCACGATAGCCCTGCGGTCCTTCAGGATCTTCGCGGCCTCATCATCCGTGATCTCATGGGTGCGCTGTTTCTCGCGGATGTAGTCCGGCCAATCCTGGTCGAAATCGTTCTTGGAGGCCGGCACCTCGCCGGCATAGACCTTGCGCAGCCAATCATAGACCGTGAGGATACGGCCCTCGGGGTCGTCCTCCCAGAGCAGCGCGTACTTGTATAGCGCCGCCGTATTCTCAGCACCGGCCAGATTCTCGTCCACGAAACCGAAGAGGAAGAACATCTTCACCTCGGCCGGGATCTCCGCCGTCTCCAGGCTGCGGTAGAACGCCGCCTCGTAAATCTTGTAGAAGTTCTCGGTGATGTCGCGGCGCAGGCGGCGCATCGTATCCGATTTCTCCGTCTTGTAGGTAATATCCTTGAAGGCCAGGATATCGCTCTTGAACTTCTCCGCCGTGTCGCGGTCGACGCCCGCGAAGGCGAGGATCGTCTCCATCGCGTTCTGGATGGACGGCAGCTCGCTGCTGCCGGAGCCCAGGGCCTCCTGACGCTTCGCCTCATCGAGCTTGGCCTTCTGCGTGCAGTACTCGCGGACGAAATCATCCGTCTTTTCGTGCGTCTCGCGGATGAAGGCCACCATCTGGTCGAGCTGCGGCTGCAGCTGGCGGGCCAGCTGAGCGGCCAGCATGATGTTGCCGACGCAGAAATTGATATCAGCCGCATAGAAGCTCTTGCGCAACTTCTCGTCCTGCTCGTAATAGGCCTGCGCCAGATCTGTCTGCCAGCTCGACAGGATTTCCGGCTCCTCGGGCGGCTCCAGTGCCTCCACGGCGGGGAACTGCTCCGGTGCCAGCATCAGCGTCGCACAGACGTTGCGGTAATCCGTATAGTCGGACTTCAGGTCGAGCACGAGGCCGCGCCCCTTCTCATAGAGCTCGTTCAGCGCATCGATGAGGCCATTCAGCAGCGCGATACTCGCCGAGGCCATGACCGGCGCAATGGCCGGCGTCCCCTTGATGGCAGAGACCAGATCCTCCTCGCTGTTGTAATCGTAGGAGAAAAGCGTGCCGTCTTCCCTGGCTGTATAATCATAATCATACGTAGCGCCCGCATGCATGAAAGCCCCCAGAATCGTGCCATTCTCCGCCTGCAAGGCATAGTCCTCGCCCGACTTGAGCGAGACGCTGCCCTTGAGCAACAGCTCCAGACTCTCGACGGCTTCGCCCTGCCGATGCAGAACCTGACCTTTTGTCACGTCAATCTTTCCCATGATCACTGATACCTCCACCCGGAAATATATCGCTATATGCGCCTCCGCGCCTATACTATTTCAACATATACCATTTTAGCAAGGTTTCCGCCGCAACACAATACAAAATACACGATATCCCCGTTAAAGAAGGCAAAACTAAGAATATGACCGTCCAGATACATCAAACGTCCCGGTCAGCGGGCGGTGGACTGCCGCAGCCTGCCCCATATGCAGGGATAGCAAAAGACCGCAACTGCGCCCTGACGGACTGCGTTGCGGTCTTTGCTTATGCCTGAATCCTGATGGAAAGGCCTTTTTACATGCCGGCGTAGAGCGGATACTTCGCGCAGAGTGCGGCGACGCGCTGCTTCGCCTCTGCCTTGGCCTCGTCGCTCTCCGGATGGTCGAGCACGAGCGCGATGATGTCGGCGACCTCGCGCATATCGTCCTCCTTGAAGCCGCGCGTCGTGAGCGCGGGTGAGCCGAGGCGGATGCCGCTGGTGACGAAAGGAGACAGCGGCTCGAAGGGAATCGTGTTCTTGTTGACCGTGATGTTCACTTCGTCGAGCACGTTCTGCGCCACCTTACCCGTGAGCTTTTTCGGCGTGAGATCGACGAGCATGAGGTGGTTGTCCGTGCCGCCCGTGACGATGCGGAAGCCGTCCTTGGTGAGCTCCTCGGCCAGCACCTTCGCGTTCTTGATGACCTGCTGCGCGTATTCCTTGAACTCCGGCTTCAATGCCTCGCCAAGGGCCACGGCCTTCGCGGCGATGACGTGCATGAGCGGGCCACCCTGAATGCCGGGGAAAATCGCTTTGTTGAACTGCTTGCCGAACTCCGCGTCTTTGCAGAGGATCATGCCGCCGCGTGGGCCGCGCAGCGTCTTGTGCGTTGTCGTCGTGACAACATCGGCGTAGGGCACCGGGCTCGGATGCAGGCCAGCGGCCACGAGGCCCGCGATGTGCGCGATATCCACCATGAGGTAGGCACCGACGCTGTGCGCGATATTCGCCATGCGCTCGAAGTCGATGACGCGCGCGTAGGCCGAGGCACCGCCGACGATCAGCTTCGGCTTGCACTCCTTCGCGATGCGCTCCAGCTCATCGTAGTCGATGCGCTCATCTTCCTTGTGCACGCCATAGGGCACGATCTTGAAATACTTGCCGCTCATGTTGACAGGCGAACCGTGCGTGAGATGGCCACCATCCGTGAGGTTCATGCCCATGACCGTGTCGCCCGGCTTCACGAGCGCGAAGAATACGGCCATGTTCGCCTGGGCGCCCGAATGCGGCTGCACATTCGCGTACTCTGCGCCGAAGAGCTTCTTCGCGCGGTCAATGGCCAGCTGCTCCACCACATCCACGTACTCACAGCCGCCATAGTAGCGCTTGCCGGGATAGCCCTCGGCGTATTTATTCGTGAGCACGCTGCCCTGCGCCGCCAGCACAGCCGGCGAAACGATATTCTCCGAAGCGATGAGTTCCAGCTTCGAGCGCTGGCGGTTAAGCTCACTGTCAATAGCTTCGGCGACCTGTGGGTCTCCTGCCTTCAATGCGTCCATCAAGTCCATGAAAGATCCTCCTCTTCTTCCTGACCGGCTATATTGACGATCAGTTGTATAACTTTACAATCATATCTATTCTAGCACATCACCTGTAGCATGGAAATAGCATCACCGCGAAAACATCAAGAATACACAAGCAAAAAGCCGTGTCGCCGCTCTCATGGCGAAACACGGCTTTACATTTTTAGAAGAAGGTGCTTTACACCCTGGCGGGTTCGTAGGCCTGCTCCAGCTGCGCCGTGAGCTCGCGGTGCAGCATGTGCTGCAAACGGTCCTCGTCCTGGCCCGAGAGCGCGAGGATCGCGTCGCTCTGCTGATAGCCCGCGTAGTAGAGCTGCTCCAGGAGCTGGCGCGCGAGCAGGAACTCCGTATAGAGCGCACTGACGTTGGCGTCCCTGGCCTCCGGCGTGAGCTCCTGGTCGTAGCCTGCGATATCGAAATCTTCTTCCACGACGAGGCCCGGCTTGCCCGCCATGAGGCTCAGCTCATTCGCCTCGCGCTGACTCGCGGGCACCAGCTTCTGCTGCCAGTAGCCCGCGAGGTCGTCGGCCGCCAGATAGGAGCCGTGCGCGACGAAGGCCACGAACTCGCTCAGGAGGCGCAGCGCGTAGTTATGCTCGAAGACGGCGAGACGCTTCATGTAGAGCACCGGGTCGGCACCGCTCCCCGCGGCACTCGTGCGCGCCTTGTCCGCGTAGATGGCCGCCGCCTGCGCCCAGACGTCGGGCCGCGCCTCATAGGACGTCGTGCTCACGCCGTGGCGGAACTGCAAATTCTTGGCCGCCTGCACCATGAGCTGGTGCGCAGCCTGCTGAATACGATTCATGAATACAACCTCTTTCTTCACATAGATAACGGGAATACGAATAAGGTACGTAGAATCGCTACGCGATTTTGCATAAGCGACTCACACGGTTTCGCGCGTCGCTGCGCTCCCGTGCCACCGGTTCGCTGCTTACAGCGCGACAATCGTGCCGCTGCTGAGCATGAACAGGTAGGCGGCCGCGACGGGGCGGCCGGTGACGGCCGTGACGGCCTCGCGGTAAAGCCGGATCTGCTCGCCATGGCGGTCGCGGGCATGGCGCGGGTCCGTGTCACGGTCCGTCTTATAATCGACGAGCACGAGCTCGCCCGCCGCCGTCTCGTAGAGCAGATCGATGACGCCCTGCACGAAGCACTGCGCCGTACTGTCCTCCGGCAGCTTGCGATAGAAGTCCCGCGCGGGCAGCAGGCGGCTGAAGGGCAGCTCGCGCCAGACGCGGCTGGCCTGCCGCACGCCCTCGCCAAGCGGCGAATCGCAGAAGGCCTGCAGGCTCTTGATGTAGATGGCCGGCACGTCCTCCGGCAGGATAATCTCCCGCGATACCATGCTTTGCAGCTGTCCCTGCAGGCCGCGATAGCTCGTATCACCCTGCAGGTCGAGGTGCTGCATGACCGTATGCATGAGCGTGCCGTACTCAGCGCCCGTGCGCTTCCTGGCCTGCAGGAAAGCCGGCCGCTGCCAGGGCTGGCCCGCGCTTTCGCCCTTCTCCTCGCCCAGCAGCTTCGCCGTGACATCCTGCAGCTGCTCGTCAGGTTCGCGGAAACGGCGCTTGATCTCGCTGACGGAGAGCTTGGCCGCGACCTGCGCGAGGTCAGGGCCCGTGTAGTGCCAGTCGAGGATGCGGTCTACCCGCTCCGCCTCCTCCGTGGCGGGCAGCGGCTCACCGTGGCGCACCTGGGCGAGCAATGTTTCCGTCCCGGTCTCCGCCTGCACGGGCGGCGCGACGGCTGCGGCTGCCAGCGTCCTGACCTGGAACTGCGCCGCCGGATAGCGCGGCAGGCTCAGCGTCGCCGTGCTTGCCAGCCCTGCGGCCTCGCGCAGGGGACGGCCGTCCGGCAGGCGGATGAGTGCCATGAGCAGCCAGTCGAGATAGCTGCCCGCCGCCAGCACCTTCGCGCCGGGCAGCGCCTCGCCCTCCGCCTCGGCCAGCGGCGCCAGCTTCTGCAGGCGGTTCTCCCAGGCCTTGCTCTTGCCGGAGCTCGTGAGGATGAGCTTCTCCCTCGCCCGCGTGAGCGCCACGTAGAGCACGCGCAGCTCCTCCGCCTTGCCCTCGCGCCGGATGGCCTGGGCGAGCGTATGCCAGGGCAGGGTCTTGTAGCACTGCCCCGTCTCGCGGTCGGCAATCTGCAGCGCGATGCCCCGTTCCTTGTGGCAGAGCAGGCGCGCATTGGCATCCTGCAGGTTGAACTGCTTGCCGCAATCTGCGAGGAACACGAGCGGGAACTCGAGGCCCTTGCTCTTGTGGATGGTCATGATGCGCACGACATCCTCGCCTGCGCCCAGCGTGCGCGCGGCCGCGAGATCAGTCTCCTGCTCGCGCATGCGGTCGATGAAGCGCAGGAAGCGGTTCAGGCCGCGGTAATTCGTCTTTTCGTAGGCCGCGGCGCGGTCGCTGAGCAGGCGCAGGTTCGCCTGGCGCAGCAAGCCGCCTTCCTGACCGCCCACGTAGTTGTAATAGCCTGTCTGCTGGTAGAGATAGTGGATGAGCTCGGGCACGCGCAGCTGCCGCGCCGCCTGCCGCCAGACGCTGAGACGGTCGCAGAAAGCCGCGGCCTTATCGGCGAGGCGCGTGCTGAGGCCGCTCTCCTGCTGGTAGGCGTAGAGCAGCGCGCCGTAGAGATCAAGCTGCTTTTTCTCCGGTGCCGCGAGGCGGATCTTCGCGAGGTCGGCCATGCTGAAGCCGCCGATGGGCGAACCCATGACGGCCGCGAGCGGGATATCCTGGCGCACGTTGTCGAGGCAGGTCAGGAGCGCCAGCATCACGCGCACCTCCGGCGCCTCGAAATAGCCCGTATTGGCATCGGCATAGGCGGGGATGCCCGCCGCCCGCAGGCACCCCAGCAGCTGCTGAGACTTGTCCTGCCCCGCACGCACGAGGATGACGGCATCGCGCCAGGACATGGGGCGATAGCTTCCCTCCTGCTTGTCGTAGACGAGCGTGCCCGCCTCCTTATAGGCCTTGAGCCGCCGGGCGATATAGCAGCCCTCGGCCTCGATGCCCTGCGGCACGGGGCGCCCGTCTGAAGGTACGTCCTCCACCTCCGCATCATCGAGGATGTGCACGAGTTCCAGCGGCCCCGCCAGTCCCACCGCGCCCGCGGGCAGAGCAGGATAATCCAGCTTCGGATAGAGTGCCGCCGCCGCATCGTAGTCGATTTCCATCGCCTCATGCTCCATGAGCTGGGCAAAGAGCACATTGGCGCTGTCGAGGATGCCCGCCCGGCTGCGGAAGTTGTGCCGCAGCGTGATGAGCTGGCAGCCATCCTGCTTGGGAAAGTCCCGGTATTTCTTCTGGAAGATGTCGGGATCGGCCTGACGGAAGCGGTAGATGCTCTGCTTCACATCGCCCACGAGGAAGACGTCCGGCTGCTCCGGCCGCGCGATGAGCTGACAGATGGCCTCCTGCACGGCGTTCGTGTCCTGATACTCATCGACGACGATGGCCGCATATTTCTCCTGCAGCGCCAGCGCCGCGGACGTCGGCGTGAGCTCTCCCGTCGCCTGCCGCACCTCGCGGTTGCAGAGCAGGTCGAGGGCGAAATGCTCCATATCGGAAAAGTCGATGAGCCGCTGCTCGCGCTTCGTCTGCTGCAGCAGCTGACCGTAGGCCAGCGTGAGCCTGCAGAGCTCTGCCACCACCGTATGCGTCGCCGCCAGGTCATCGCGGATGGCCGCCGCCGTCTGGGCAAAGGTCGTCTCCTTGAGCTGCTTCAGCGTGTCCTTGAGCTTCTTGAACGGGCCGTCGGCGAGGCTCTTCTTCGTCGCGGGGTCGAGCAGCGTCTCCCTGAAGGCCTTGCTGCTCATGCTGCCGAACCTGAAGGCCTGCACGCGCGCCTGCAGCTCATCCCAGTCTTCTCCCGCCTGAAAAGCCTCCTCGATGCGCTGCCAGTCCGCACGCGCCGCCGCGGTGACGGCCGTGAAGCCATCGCTGCCCAGGCTCTCCGCGTAGTCGTGCAGCGACTGGATCTCCGTGCCATAGCGCTGCAGCAGCTGCCGGATATCCTCGCGCGGGATATGCTGCCAGAGATCCGCCGTATCCGCATAGCGCGCCGGCTGTGCCGCCAGCCACTCCTCCGGGAATGGCTGGCTCTGGGCAAAGTGCCACGTCTGCTGCAAGAGTCCGCGCACGGCCGCATCGCCGTGATCATCGCCGTAGGCATCGGCGAACTGCAGGAACGCGGGCTCTGCCGCCGCATACTGCTCCTCGAGGAACGTATCCATGACGTCCTCGGCCAGCAGATTGGCCTCCTGCTCATCCATGGCCCGGAACTGCGGGTCGATGTCGAGCTCGGCGATATTCATGCGCAGCACGCGCTGGCAGAAGGAATCGATGGTCGTGATGGCCGCTCCCGAGAGCAGGATCAGCTGCCGCTGCATATGGTCCCGTTTCCGCTCTGAATCGGCCTGCGCCACGGCTTCCTGCAGGCCCTGCTCGATGCGCTCGCGCATCTCGGCCGCCGCCGCCCGCGTGAAGGTCAGCACGAGCAACTCGTCGATATTGCAGACCTCCTCCCGCAGCATGCGGATGATGCGCGCCACGAGCACGGCCGTCTTGCCGGAGCCGGCCGCCGCCGCCACGAGCACCCGTTGGTGCTGCGCCGCGATGGCCGCTTGTTGTTCTTCTGTCCACCCCATCACGCTTTTTCCTCCTCCTTGCCTTGTCCGTCTCGCTTGCCGGCCCCGGTCCGAGCGGGCAGTGGCACCTCGCCGCCCACTTTGGCACGCATATCTCGATAGTATTCCTGCTCGTCATCGGCCTGCTCCAGGATGCGCCAGGACTCACACTGCGGATCGAAGCCGCAGAAATCCCGATAGGGGCAAAAGGTGCAGGCATTCTTCTGCGCATCCTCCGCATAGGGCGAGACCGGGATGTAACCAGCGAGCAGGCGCCGCCCCGTATCGCGAATCAGATAATCCATGTAGTCGAGCAGCAGGGCGAACTGCTCCTCTGTCTTCACCGAGGTCAGTGTTGCCTTCGAGAGACTGCCGTCGCGATTCAGCGAGGCCTTGATGAAGTGCTGCTCTGCGTCAATGGCCTCGATGACCGCCGGATCTGCGAGCACCCAGCCCGGCATGCGCATCAGCTTGTCCAGCTCAGCCTCGACCTTGCCCGCATCCTCCTTACGCCCCGTCGGCAGCAGGCTGTATTTGAGATACGCATAGAGCACGCCCGCCGGCAGGCAGGCCTTGCCGTCCCGGCTGAGGAAATTGCGCGCCACGAGCAGGTACGCGAGCAGCTGCATGCGCAGGCCGTACCAGACCTCGAGCAGATTCAGTGCCGCGTGGCCCGTCTTGTAGTCGATAATGAGGAAATACCGCCCGTCATCCGCGATGTCGATGCGGTCGATCTGCCCCGTTAGCTCGACCTTTACGCCGTCAATGGGATAGACGAGCGGCGGCAGCTTCCCCTCGCCCGGGCCGAAGGCCTGCTCCAGATAGGCGGGATGGAACCGGCTGGCCTTGTCGTAGGCGATGAGGCGATGCAGGCAGTGCTCCGCCGTCTCCTGGATGCGCGTGAGCAGATGCTGGTAGGCGGCCTCGCGCTGCATGAGCCGTCCGCGTATGCGCGGCGCGAGCTCCGTGAGCGCCCGCTGGCACATGGCCGCACACTCCTTATCGTCCACCTCAGCCCAGCGGCGCCCGGCCCGGCGCAGTTCCTCGCCGAATTCATGCAGCACGCCGTGCAGCAGCTGGCCGAAATCGACATGCTGGAAGCTGTACTCCTCGCGCTCTTTGAGCTTCAGCCCGTACTGGGCAAAGTAGTGGAACGGGCAGGCGCGGTAGCATTCGAAGCGCGTCACACTGCCCGTGAGCTGGCGGCGCGGCGCAAAGAGGGCCTGAGCCAGCTCCGGCGGCAGTTCCCGTTCCCGCGGCGGCGCAAAGAGCCCCGCGAGGGAACGCTTCGCCGCGGCGCGACGCTTTTTGTCCTGCTGGTACCAGTTATAGACATCCTGCCACCACGGTGCCATCGCACGTCCATCGCGCTGTGCCCGCAAGGCGAGCGTGAGATCGTTGAGCGCAGGCAGCGGCGCCGCGAGCTGCAAATCATCCGTGCGGTCGATGCCCGCCAGAGGCAGGGTCAAAAACTCCGCCCGGGGCAGCAGCGTGCGCAGGCGATGCAGCAGCGGCGAGGGCAGCAGCTCCCCGCCCTGCGCATCGGCGAGTGGACAGGACACCCAGAGATAATCCCTGGCCTCCGTGAAGCCGCGGTAGAGCAGGTAGTTCTCGCTGAAGCTGCGCTCCTGTCCGCCCGAGGGAATCTCGAGGTTCACTTCCTGCAGGTGCAGGCGATCCGCATCGGTGAGCAGGCCGGACTCGCTCACGGCGCGCGGCATCACGCCCGCGTTCGCGCCGAGGATGTAGATGGCGCGGCATCCCTGCAGGCTGTTCTGGTCAAAAGGTGCGATGGTCACGGCATCGAGGCCCTGCGGAATCAGCGATAGCTGCAGTGCATCGAGGCCCTCGGAGAGCACGAGCGCATACTCCGTGAGCGGCATCTTCTCCTCGCCGCTCACGGTTACGAGCTGGTCGAAGAGCTCCATGAGGCCGTTCCAAAGCTGGCGGTGCTCCGCCGCCAGGGCCTGCTGCACCTCGCCTGCGGCCTCGGCCGCCTGCTCCTCCCGCTCCGCCCAGAGCGCGAGCTTATCCGGCACCTCCAGGGCCAGCAGGAAGTGATAGAGCGCCTCCGTCTGCGCGCGTACGTTTGCCGCCGTGCGCAGCTCCTCCTGCAACTTAGCCAGCGGCTCTGCGACGATGCGGCGCCACTGCTCCACATCGCGCAAGCGCTGCTCTGCTGCCTCCTGCAACTCACCATCCTGCTCCAGGGAATAATAGCGGCGCCAACTCCACGGCTCCTCCTGCGTCCAGGCCTTGCGGCCGCGCACGCCGAACTCGCGCACATAGTTCTCTAATAGGTCGATGTTGTCCATGCTCAGCTGCGTCCAGAAACCCGTGCGCAGACAGCGGCAGAGAGGCTCGATGCGCCAGCTGCGGATAGCCTCGAACACGGAGCGCAGGAGCTCGGCAAGCGGATGCTGCTGGCTCGCACGCTTCGCATCGATGAAATAGGGAATGCCGTAGGCCGGCAGCAGCAGGCGCAGCTGCTCGGCATAGTCGCCGTCATCGCGCACCAGCACGCCGATGTCGCGCCAGGCAAAGCCTCGCTCGCGGCAAAGGCGCAGGATATCCGCCGCCATGGCGGTCATCTCGAGACGCGGCGTCGCCGCCTCCACGATGCGCAGCCCCGCCGCCGCCTCCTGCGGCATCGCCCCCGGTGAGAACAGGCCGCGCTCGATCTGGCCGAGAGCGGGCGCACGGAAGCGCGGCGCGCCGTAATGCTGCGCTGCCTTTTCCCCCGCCAGCGCAGGCAGGCCCGCCTGCGTCAGCACGCGCACCGTCGGCGTGATACCGAGCTCCTGCGCCAGTTTTTTCAGTGCTTGCTGCGTCAGCGCACTGCGGGCAAAGAGGCCGCTCTTGCCGCCATTGGCCGGACTTCCCTCTACAGGATCGAGGGAAAGCGTCACATGCACGGCTTTAACCTTCGCCAACAGCGCCGCCAGTACCGCCTTTTCCTGCGGGTTGAAAAAGACAAAGCCATCGACCCAGACCTCAGCCTCCCGTAGCAGGGCCGAGTCCGGAATCCGCGTCACCAGCGTATCGAGGGCATCGCCCGCATCGGCCGCCCTGCCGGCCAGCGTCTGCGTGAAGTCCGCCGCCAGCAGCGCGATATCCTGCAGCTTGCCCGCGAGATAAGGGTCTTTCCGCTCCAGTTCGCCGGCTTTCTGCCGCAGGATTTCCGGCGTGATGCCGTAGCTCTTCGCCTCGTCCAGGGCGTCGCCGAGCTCCTGACTGAAGCCGTGGCGGCCCGCCGCCCGCGCGAAGACCGTGAGCTCCTTCTGACGTCGGTGCAGGATGCGCTTCAGCAGCAGGCGCCGCCCGAGCTCCGAGATGCGCGGCAATACCGCGCCGCCCGTCTCCAGCAGGATCTGCCGGGCGAAGCGGCGGAAACCGAACACATAGCTGCGCAGGAAGCCCTGCCCCTGCTCTGCCATGAGCCCAGCCAGCTGCCGCTCCACGCGGAACGTCATATGCTCCGGCAGCAGCAGGATGAGCGCGGGGCCCAGCGGATCCTCCGCCATGCGTTGCCGCATGGCCTCCAGGCACGCCGTCGTCTTGCCCGTCCCCGCCCGGCCGATGATGAATTCCAGTGTCGCCGTCATAATAACCTCCTTATCTTGCCGTATCCCTATGCTATGTGACAGTATAGCACAAAGAAAAAGCCAATGTAGAAAAAACGGCTTTACGGTCTCAATCATTATTTTTCAGACTAAAAGGAGACAGTATTGCACAAATGCTTAATCAAACACAAAAAGGCAGGTTCCCGTGCCTATGCCGGGATACCTGCCCACACTATGCTTTCCCTTATACCAGCTGTACTTTATTCCGCTCGGCGAATTGTCGAATGGCCTCTACCGTCCAGCCTGATACTTTGGCTATGACATCCAGACTGACCTTTTCCCGGAGCATCGACAATACCATGCTCCTCTTCGTCTGCTCCTCACCTTGCTTGATGCCTTGCTGGATGCCGTCCTCGAAAAAGCCTTCGCTGAGGTTGCACATCGTATTCATCTCCTCTGCCATGTCATCTGTCAGATTCAGTTCGTATTG
>DEDT01000022.1 GCA_002350105.1 Selenomonadaceae bacterium UBA2897
AAGAAACTTTTCATAACAAAAAACCGCCTTACGGCGGTTTTTCCACTATGGCATATTACGTTATCATCAGCCGTTCAACATGAATTTGACGATGGCGGCCATACCTGGCTTGAGATCCTTGGCGGCATTGTCAGGTAGGGAAATCCTGACCTTAATACGTTGATCCAGTTTGTCACTGGCCGGGGCATCCGACGTATCGCTATTATCCTGTGATTTGGCCGGGCCATCCGTGGACGCGGATTGAGGCGCAGCATTATCTGCATTGCTGGAATCGGCGGGAACAGCGTCCTGCACCGCTGGTTCATCAGCCGGATCCGTAATCTCCTGCACGGAGCCCTGATAGTCCGTATCTTCTATCTTATACTTTACGAACTGACCGAGACGAACTTTATCTTTGTCCTGCGGCTGTACGCGAGCTTCGACCCAAACGTTGCTGGCGTCGCCGATATTGACGACGACCTCACCTGCTTTGACCTCAGTTCCTTCGGCGACATCCGTATAGTATACCGTGCCGGATACCGGTGCGATAATATCCGTAGCCTGTGCATCCTGCTGCGCATTCTTAAGCGCATTTTCTGCCTGCTTGACCGCTAACTCCGCCTGCTTGATCAGCTCGGGATCCAACTTCTGCGGCATGGACTGCGTCATGGAAGGAGTCTGCGGTGTTGGCGTCGCAGGTGCAGGCGCAGCGGCAGGCGCCGAAGCTGCTACTGCGGACTGATAGTCCGCCACAGCCTGATCACGCTCCACGGCACTTACAGCGCCCATGGAGTAAAGCTCCTGCATGCGGTGCATACGGCTGGCTGCAGCCGCGACAGCCGCAGAGTTGCTCGAGGCTGTCGGAGCAGGCGCAGTAGCTGGTGCCGAGGCTGCCGTCACCGACATGGACGACTGCGGCAGCTGCGGGCCTTTCTTGATCTGCTCCAGATTTTTCTTGGCCAGTTCCAGATTTTGCTGCAATTGTGCAATCGTATCATCTGTCACGTTTACCTCGACGTGGGCGATGACATCACCAGCCTCCACGTGCTCACCGTCGGTCACGACCATCTCCGAGATGGTGCCCGGTGCCTTGGCACGCGCGGCCACCATCGTGCTCGTGACCTGGGCATCGTAGACCGTGAAGGCCTGATGCGCATGCTGGTAATACCAGATTCCCGACGCGGCGAGCACCGCGATGAGGATGAGACCGATCAGGCCGTAGCGCAGGATATTCTTCGTGTGCGCAGTCAGATCCACCTCTCCCGGGTGCCTGGGTACGGGCTTTTTTGCCTCTGCTTTTTTTACTTTGGCTGAGGTATTGCTCGTTTGCTCTTTTTCGTCATTCAAAATAGGAAGCCTCCTATCTGCAAAAGGTAAAAGGCGGGGATGGCTTCTGCCACCCCCGACCTGAAAAGTTCATACTATAAGCGCTCAGCCAAGCTGTGCCTCGATAACAGCCATGGCTTTTTCGAAGGCCTGTGGCAGTGCCTCAGGCTTCTTGCCGCCAGCCTGTGCCATATCCGGACGGCCACCACCGCCACCACCGACAACAGCAGCAGCTTCCTTAATAATCTTGCCTGCATGGATGCCCTTTTTCGTGACATCCTTGCTGGCCTTGACCACGAGATTGACTTTGTCATCTGCTACACAAGCGAGCACGACAACACCGCTATCCAGTTTTGCCAGCGTGAGGTCAGCGACTTCGCGCAGCGCGTCCATATTATCGACGTTGGCCTTGCCCGCCACAACCTTGACGCCATTGACCTCTTTGAGGCCGGCGATGAGGTCAGCTGCATCGGCTTTCTCCTGGGCAACGGCGATATTGGCGAGCTTGGCGGCCATGGCCTTGTTCTCGGCCTGCAGTTTCTCCACAGCCGTCGGCACTTCGTCCGCATCCGTCTTGAGCTTGGCCGCGGCATCCTGCAGCGTAGTGAGCTTGCCGTTCATGTAGTCGAGCGCGGCCTGACCCGTGATGGCCTCGATGCGGCGCACGCCTGAAGCGACGCCGGATTCGCTCACGATCTTGAACATGCCGATTTCGCCGACATTTTTGACATGAGAACCTGCGCAGAGCTCCATGGAGAAGCCAGGCACCTTCACGACGCGCACGACGTCGCCGTATTTTTCAGAGAACAGCGCCATGGCACCAGCCTTCTTGGCCTCGTCGAGGTTCATGTGGCTGATTTCGACGTCGATGCCCTTGAGGATTTCCTTATTGACAAGCTCCTCCACATCGGAGAGCTGCTGGGCCGTCACCGGCTCGAAATTCGTGAAATCGAAGCGCAGGCGCTCCGGCGTCACGGAGGAACCGGCCTGGTTGACCTGATCGCCCACGACGCGCTTCAGCGCGGCCTGCAGCAGATGCGTAGCCGTATGGTTGCGGGCCGAAGCGAGCTTCTTCACCGGGTCGACCTTGATCTCAACCTTGTCGCCGACCTTCAGCTGGCCTTCCTCCACGTAGGAGATATGGTAGACCGTGCCATCCGGCAGCTTCTTGGCGTTCGTGGCCTTGATGTGGCCGAATTCGCTCTCGAGATAGCCCTCATCGCCGACCTGGCCGCCGCCTTCCGCGTAGAACGGCGTCTTGTCGAGGATGATACCAGCCTCGTCGCCGTCGTGAATCTCATCGACGAGCTTGCCGTCTTTCCAGATGGCGACGACCTTGCCCTCTTTGGCCTCGGGGTCAACCTTCAGCTGGGACACGTCGATGCCCGAGAGATCCGGCACCTGCACGCGGATATTCGCGGCACGGGCGCTGCGGGCGCGCTGGCGCTGCTCCTCCATAGCCTTGTCAAAGCCCGCTTTGTCGAGGTCGAGGCCCTGTTCATGCAGAATTTCCTCGGTAAGCTCCCAGGGGAAGCCGAAGGTATCGTAAAGGCGGAAACCGACTTTGCCATCGAGCGCTTTCTTGCCCGCGTCCTTCACGGCGGCGATTTCCTGGTTCAGCAGTTCCATGCCCTGATTCAGCGTCGAGGCGAAACGGTCCTCCTCGATGCTGATGACTTTTTTGATATAGTCCTGCTTGGCGACCAGCGCACCAAAGTCGCTGGCGTCCTTGTAGATGTCAACAACGGCGTCCACGGCACCCTCGAGGAACTTATCCTTGATGCCGAGCATGCGGCCGTGACGGATGGCGCGGCGCAGGATACGGCGCAGCACGTAGCCGCGGCCCTCGTTGGACGGCAGGATGCCGTCCATGATCATGATGGCCATGGAACGCGCGTGGTCCGCGATGACCTTCAGCGAAACATCTTTATCCGGGTCCGCACCGTACTGGATGCCGGAGACCTTGGAGGCGTACTCGATAATCGGATAGAGCAGGTCCGTCTCGAAGTTCGTCTTTTTACCCTGCACGACAGAAGCCAGACGCTCGAGGCCGCAGCCCGTATCAATATTCTTATGGGCGAGGTCTTTGTAGGAGCCATCCTCCTGACGGTCGTACTGGGTGAACACGAGGTTCCAGATTTCGAGGTAACGGTCGCAGTCGCAGCCCACGGCGCAGGTCGGCTTGCCGCAGCCGCGCTCCTCGCCGAGGTCGATGTAGATCTCGGAGTCCGGGCCGCAGGGGCCGGGGCCGATTTCCCAGAAGTTATCGTCCAGTTTCACGACGTGATCCTGCGGGAAGCCCGGCTGAGACTTCCAGATCTTGATGGCCTCATCGTCGTCCGGATAGACCGTGACCCAAAGCTTGTCTTTCGGCAGCTCCACAACCTCAGTGAGGAATTCCCAGGCCCAGGGGATAGCCTCGGACTTGAAGTAATCACCAAAGGAGAAGTTGCCCAGCATCTCGAAATACGTCTGATGGCGTGCCGTGCGACCGACATTCTCGATATCGCCTGTACGCACGCAGCGCTGGCTCGTCGTCACGCGCGTGCGGGGCGGCTTCATCTTGCCCGTAAAATACGGTTTCAGTGGTGCCATGCCAGCGCCGATGAGCAACAGCGTCGGGTCATCCTTCGGAATCAGCGAAAACGAAGGCAGGCGCAGATGCCCCTTCTTCTCCGCAAAGAACTGCAGATAAGCTTCACGCAGTTCGTTACCAGTCATGTACTTCAAAAAAATCTACCCCCATATCAGGTTCGTTTTCTGGTCTTGTCGCGTATACACGCCTTACAACATAAACAAATTAAAGTATAGCACAAAAAGGGCTATCTAACAACAACAGACGCGAGCTGGCCGATATCTTCCAGAATGGCCACGTGCGGGTACTGCTGAAACTGCTCAGCGGAGGTTGTCCCTGTGGTGACGGCTGCAAAATCTACCCCTGCCCTTTGCGCTGCTTCTGCATCGACATAGCTGTCTCCAGTATACAGAACAGCCTCGGGAGCGACATGAAAATGCTGCATGGCTTTCAAAATGCCGTCCGGTGCGGGTTTATGATGCTCGACATCATGACTGCCTACAATGTAAGCGATAAGATCGTGAATATCATCTAAAGTAAATTTTTCTTCAATCCGGCTCCTCGTCTTGCTGGATATAATGCCGAGCCTCATTCCCTGTTGCCGCAGCTGTTGCAACAGCGCTATCGTGTGCGGATAGAAATGCGTCTCCCCGGTCATATAACGATCTGCGTAAATTTTGTAGCAATCAAGAAAACGGCGGATTACCATGGTGTCATCTGTTCCCAGAATAATACTGCAGGCCTTTTCCATAGGCAGGCCAATCTGCCGACGCAGTATTTCATCACCGGGATTCGGATATCCCTGCTCCTGCAGCGCCAAACGAAAGCATTTCAATATGCCCTTCTCGGAATTGACCAGCGTATAATCGAAGTCAAACAAAGCTACCTGGTATTTCATCAGCTGCTCCTTAATCATTTTGCTAATGTATCATCAGATGACATGGCGGCGCTGCCAGCCACCTGAAACTATTCTTGCATCATCTTTACTTCTTTTGGGGGAACATGCCCATCAATTAATAAATTGGCCAGCAGAGCTTCGCAGCCCTGTCGTACATCCGTATAGGTACGCTCAAAATTCCCTGTATACCATGGATCAGCCACGTCGCGTTCCTCTCCGGCAAAGGCTAAGAGCAACTTTACCTTATAAGCCTGATCCTGTGGGAACAGCTTATGCAGGTCCCGCATATTTTCCGCATCCATGCCGATGATATAGTCCCACTGCCCATAATCATCCCGCTGAATCTGCCGCGCCCGACGCGGTGCAAAGGGAATGCCGTGCGATCGCAAAGCCCGCTGTGTCCCCGGATGACTATCGCTGCCAATCTCATCGGTCCGGCACGCCTTCGAGTCGATAACAAACTGACTCTCTCTGCCCGCACGGCGTACCAACTCCTTCATCACGAACTCGGCCATCGGCGAGCGGCAGATATTGCCGTGGCAGACAAATAATATTTTCCACATATCCATAATTCCTCTCAAGCCCCACCACACGGGGCTTTTTCACTTCTCATTTTCTTCACATGTTCGCGCCCACGCCACAAAACGCCACGTATCTCCACGTATTTGTGACGTGAAAAGTAGTAAAAATCGCCAATTCCTACTACCGGGATTTCGGCGTCATGCTGACCGAATCGTTTTGATGCGGTCTAAGGCCTCTTTCTCGTCGCGTTCGATATTGCGGATATCAATGTCATTCTGCAAATTCAGGAAGTATCGAGCCGACACGCCAAAGTACCGTCCAAGCCGTACTGACGTATCTGCCGTCACCTTGCGACGATCGTGCAGAATATCCTGAATGCGGGACACCGGCACACCGATGTCTTTCGCCAACCGATAAGCGGAAATGCCCATAGGATTCATAAACTCTTCCCACAAGATTTCACTGACCTTCGGCGTCTCAATGTAGTCCATACTACTTCACTCCCTTTCCAATTTAATGATAATCTACGATGGTCACATTCGAGCAATTTCCCGAGTCACTGTCAAAAATAAAACAGACCCTATATTGCGCATTTATACGTATGCTGCGCTGCCCCTCCCTATCGCCATGCAGCTGTTCCAGATGATTCGATGGTGGAATACGCAAATCATCCAGCCGCTCCGCTGCATCCAGCATCATAAGTTTCCTCAAAGCAATGCGCTGAATAGATTGTGGTAACTTTCGTGAAAATTGCTGATGGTAAACTTTCTTAGTCTCTTTATCGGCAAAACTTATTATCATAAATTTATTATACCTGTTTAGCATGTATAGGTCAATAAAAAAACCTCCCACGAAGGGAGGCAAAACAGTCATCAGCCCACACGGAACATGTGCGGCGCGACGTTTTCGCCTTGGACATCGTCTTTGACCTTCTGCTCCATTTCCCGGAGCTCCTGGGTGGCATCATCCAGGCCGAGGTGCGTGTAGGTGTTCATCGTCACGCTGATGTCACTGTGCCCCATCAGGTATTGCAAGGTCTTGGGGTTCATGCCTGATTTGGCCATGTTACTGCAATAGGTATGGCGGCAGACATGCGGCGTTATCTGCGGCAACTGGATGCGGTAGATACGGTTGTACTTTTCCACCATACGCTTGAACCGATGTTCCCAGTGCATCGCGACCAATGGTTTGTTCTGCTTATCGAAATAAAGGAAACCGCTGTACCCATCCACCACCGGCTCCTTGGCCAGCTTGGGTCTATCTTCCAGAATAGCCTTGAAGCACTCAGCCACGTCCTCGGTGATGGGGATGCGCCTAGTGCCTGCCGATGTCTTTGTCTTTTCAATATAATAGGTCGCATCGCTGACGCGCATGAGCTGATGGTCGATGGTGACGATATTCCGCTGCAGGTCTATGTTCCCAAGGGTCAGTCCGCAGAATTCCGAAATGCGCATGCCCGTATGGAACAGGATGTAAACTGCCTCATAGTATTTGCAGTAGATGACGTCATCATGGATGAATTTCAGGAACTGCCGCATCTGCTCCCTCTTCAACTAGAATCTCACTGGCGCGGTCGTACCATATTTCTTCCCTACCGCCTGACCAAATATCAGGACAGTATGTATAATCTATATCCATATAAAAAACTCCTCTATTCGTTTTCTGAATTAACCACTGGTACGTAAACCATCTTCAATGGTATCAAGTCCTGATACTTCTCACCCAGCTGGCTATAATACTTCAATATCAACCCCGCCAACTCGTCGCCGTTGATACCACGGATAATTGGATTGATGTCCAAATACTTCTGAGCATTCTTCGTGTAGTTAGACAGCGTTACGAACAGGCCGTAGTCGCCTTCCCGCATCGTACCCTTTAGCGCCTGCAGCATGCGCTCTGGAATATCCCCATCTATGCTCTTGACCTGCACAAGGATGCGGGGCGGCAGCTCGTCCTTATAAGCGATGATATCCTTGCCGCTATCGCCACCATGCGGCATGACCTTCGTACGGTAACCCATCGCATTCAACAAATTGGCAACGAAAGGTTCCAGATCGTATCCCTTGAGCTCCCTGCTCAGCGTCTTGAGGATGAAGTCCTTCGTGTTCTCCTGAATGGCTTCAGCAGAGGCTGCTATGGTCTCTTCGTCATCATAGGTCGGCGCCTCACCATGCAATCGAGCTATAAACTCTTTGCCATACTGCTTGATACGGAACAGCGTGAGCAAAGAGCTGATTTCAGAAAGAGCTCCCTGTGAGAACTCGATGCGAGGTATCTTCGCTAGCCATTCCACAGTACGGATGTTCGAATAAATATACCCGTTATCAGGATGGTATTCATACCCACCCGTAATTCTGCCAATATTGACCATGCGATCTGCCTTTGACGGGAACACCACATAGTCTCCCACTGTCATCTCATAGACAAATCGGCGGAGCATACCAGCCACGGCAGGTGCAGCGCCCGGTTTCTTATCTGGATACGTCCTCCGATACAGCGCCTTGAAGTCATCACGGCTGCCAGCGCCGACTTTGCTCAGGTCTCCCATTTCCTCCCAGCCAATGGCTATGACGTTCTTGTCCAGGAACATGCGGTCATCCGCGCTGTGAATGCCCCACATTGTTATTTCTGCATCGTCCATGCCTATATACCTCAATCATTTTTAGTAGATACGACCAGGCTTATATGGAATCGTCCCTATTTTGCCTTCGACCTTGATTTCATAGAGTTCATCGAAAAATGCATGCTGAAGTGCATTATAGTACCCTAGCATCGTGCCCGGTTCAGGATAAAAGGTGCCGCCCATCGGTGGTGATGTTAGACAGTCTGCATCAAGCCAATCTCGTATGGCCGGATGCTCATGCCCGTTAAGAAGGATAGTGATGTCTTTCAGCGTGCGGCTTCTGATATCAATTTCCATGTCTTCATCCCATTTTCGTCCTCGGGCATAGATATAGCCTTTCATCCTAGCACCTCCCACACGTGGCACTCGTTTTTACATATATTTATCAATCACGTTTCAACGTTTTCATTTCTTTCCTTCAAATTGTTACAAATCCGACCCACCGCATAAGTTCATATGTCTCATCGAACACCGGCTCAGGAGGGAAATACAATATCAGCCCTTCCCGTCCGCGCGTCATGAGCACGCGGTAGGTATTTATGCGATAGCGCACATGCTCCTTTCCTTGGCGCAGCGCATGCGCCTGCCAGTGGTCTTTGCTCCATAAGAAGTCCGTGCCCCATTCCACGGCGGCAAAATTATACAAAATGCACACTTTACTGCCGAATCACTCGCTACCTGCCTCACAGCTTTCTAATTCCTTTAAAGTCTTACCATCCTGCGTCTTCCATGTTGCAGGGCCGCTGATGCTATAACCAAGAACAAAATCAGCTGCAGCAGAAGAACTTGAGAACAACAAGTCTTCCATCGTCGTAAAATCCTTGACTTTCTTTTCTTCCGTATACCTTTTTCTCAAAGTTATGATGCCATTATTCAATTTAGTTGAGACCTTTTCATTTATTTTTGCTCCCTGCAGGATGACAAAACCTTCGGTAGTGACTTTCCCTTGAGCAAATGCGCTTCCTATTTCAATTTGCAGCAAAGCGTCATCATGATTTACCTCTGTATGATTGACGCTAAGGACAGGCTCCAAAACCCGGTAGCCCAGTGTTGTGATGAGTGTCTTGATGTTGTTCAGGAACTCTTCCATGCTCGCTACATGTGACTCTTTCATCACGGTATTCTGATACGTGTTCTTTGTGAGCACTTTATAGCGTTTGCACTGCTTGGCTATCTCCACCAGACGATTTTCAAGATAGCGTATCAGAGCCTTGTTCAAGTCCCTGCCAACAAATAGCACAGCCGTGGTCCAGTAGTATTTCTCCTTTTCTGACTGGTAGTCCCTGATATGCTGCAACAGGCGCTCTTTTACGTTTTCGGATTCGCCGATATATACCGAGTCCGCGCCATCGTCTTCTTTGCAAAACAGGAAATATACTCCTGCCTGCGTAATATCATCACGATTGCATCCTGCTACCTCAATGCGAGGAATTTTAATAGCTTTGCCATTCCAGT
>DEDT01000055.1:0-26629 GCA_002350105.1 Selenomonadaceae bacterium UBA2897
ACAATGTTACCAAAATTAAAATCACTTGCCCATGTAGGGCTCGAGGAAGTCGTGCAGGGTCTGGAAATAGAGCGCTTCGTCCTTCTGGCTGGCGACGGCATGGAGGGCGCCGTCCACAAGCAGGATCTGCTTCGGCGCAGCGGCGTGGTCGTAGAGGATATGCGCCATCTCCGGCGGCACGAGGGTGTCGGCGGTGCCGTGGATGAAGAGGATGGGGAGCTTTTCCTGCGCGACGGCGGCGTAGGGGCTCGCGTCCTTCAGGCTGAATCCTGCGAGATCTTCGCAGCGCCAGTTCATGATGTCGAGCAGCGGGAAGGATGGCAGGCCAAAGGAGCTCTCGAGCTGCCAGGCGATGAGGTCGTAGGCGCTGGTGTAGCCGCTGTCCTCCACCACCGCCACGACCTCCGGGGGGAGCGCGCCGCCGATGGGGTGCGAGGTGGCCGAGCCACCCGCCCTGCTCCCGGCTTCGGCGGCCCGGGCTTCGTCTGTCGCCCGGGTGGCGTCCGTCCCCGCCGCGGCGAGCATAACGGTCGCGGCGCCCATGGAGACGCCGTGGAGCACGATCTTTGCCTGCGGGTCCTCTGCGGCGATTTTCTCCGCCCAGAGGTGGATGTCACGGCTCTCGTCGTGGCCGAGGGTGACGAAGCTGCCGTCGCTCATGCCTGCGCCGCGCAGGTCAGGCGTCACGACGTGATAGCCCATGTGCAGGTAGTGGCTGGCGAGGTACCAGGCGTTCTCCTGCGTGCAGCCGTAGCCGTGCACGATGATGGCCCAGCGATGGCTCCAGCCGCGCGGGGCGAAATGCGTCCCCGCGAGGGATGCGCCATCCGCCGCTTCGATGTGCCAGGACTCGGCGGGGAAGTCCGGCTTCGTGTAGCCCGTGATGCTCGGCGGCATGATGAGCGCGTAGGCGCGTGGCGGTGCCTGATGGTTGTCGGCCGTGCCGCGCTGCAGGCCGAACTGCACGACGTAGCCGCCGAGAAAGTAGCCCGTGCCGAACAGGAACAGCGACGCCATCAGGACGGCCGTGACGAGGAACGTGATGAGGATTTTCTTCATATTCTTTTGCCTCAAAAAACTATGACACACCCACTGGATATGTGTATAATATAAGTAAGAAAGGAGTGTTGGCCTATGATGAATGCAGCACCAGAGTATCCGCCACGTGTGGAGATTATCGACGGCAAGACCATGCTGATGTCGCCGCGGCCAATGCTCCGACACCACATCGTGGCCGGCAACATCTATTGTATCTTCGCCGAATATCTCGATGGCAAGCTCTGCGCTCCTTTTTTCGGCGGCGTTGATGTCCATCTGGATGACAAAAACTGGTTCGTCCCAGATGTCATGATCGTCTGTAACCATGATATCATCAAGGAAGATGGCATCTACGGCACGCCGGACCTCGTCGTGGAGGTGCTTTCCCCGTCCACGATGAAGAACGACCGCGGCCCCAAGCTGCGCGCCTACGCGAAGGCTGGCGTGAAGGAGTATTGGCTGGTCACGCCCCTCTCCCGCACCATCGAGGTGTACCTGCAGCAGGACGGCGAGCTGGTCCTGGATGAGGTCTATGCCGAGCATTCCGTCTGGGAGCTGGATCACATGGATCCAGAGGATCGCGCTGCGGTCAAGATGCAGATCAAAGTATCCCTTTACGATGATTTGTACGTCACCGTAGCCGATGTCTTCCAGCGGCTGTGAGTCTCATTTCCCCTGCTCGATCTGGGCGATTTCGTCCTGTGAGGCCTTTTGCAGGCTGACGTCGCGGAAGGCCTGGTTGTGCGGCAGGTCCATGGTGAAGCGGTCGTAGCGGCCGAGGCGCACGGTGCCCGCCGTCATCGCGAGGTCGAAGACGTGGCCGCCCTGCGTGCGGTCAGCCGAGAGGAAGTGCAGGTGCCACCCCGGCGTATTGACGCCCGAGAGGTAGCTGGGAAAGTAGAAGCAGACGAGCGTGCCCTCGATATGCTCGAAGGTAAAGCGGCGCTCGTCCGTCTCCAGGACTTTCGCGAAGGGCTTGTAGGGTTCCTGCTGCGGCAGCTCCGTGCGCGCGTCGACGCGGCGGAAGCGGCCGTCGATGCGGCCGACATACATATAGTTCAGGCCGAGGAGCTCGACGCGTGCGTCGAGTTCTTTTTTCAGTGCCTCGATGGAGGATACGGCGCCGAGGTGGATCTCCGCCGCATCCTCGCCGAGCCAGGCGACGCTGGCAAAGGGCGTCTGCTCCTCCGGCTTTGCCTCCACCGCGCGCCCGTTGCCCAGTACGCGGTAGCATCGCCCGTCCACGACGATGAGCTCCCCCGCCACCGCCGCGAAGGTCCCGAGGCCGATGTCCCCGTGCCGCTGCAGCGTGCGCATGTCCGCGCTGCCATAGAAGTTCCCCAGCACCAGCGCCTGCAGCGTCGAGACCTGATAGATGGCGTCGCGTTCCTGAGTGTTCTGTGTCATAATAATCCCCCCTGTAAGTTTCTCCCATTATACACGGATATGAAGTTCGTGGCAAACGAACGCCGGGGGCAGGGCACTGCCAACGCTTCGCTGAGAAAATTTGCTACAGGAAAAATTTTCCCAAGAATTAATCCTGAAAAAGTAGTTAAACGCGCTACGCTTAGACGAAACTACTTTTTCGAGGGGTTTGGTAGGGAAAATTTTTTCTGTTTAACGCAAATTTCCAACGCTGCGCTTTTGGCAGTGCTCTGCCCCCGGCTGTATTGAGGCGAATAATTATCGAGCAAAATGTTGCTTGAGGAGCAAGGTAATAAAAAAGATCGTGGCCGCGACGATGACGATGGTGGCGCCGGCGGCCATGTTGTCGTAGTAGGCGATGAGAAGGCCCGTGATCCCGGAGATGAGCGCGATGGCGACGGAGGCGAGATGGTAGCTCTTGACGTCGCTTGCGACGTTGCGCGCGGCGGCGGCGGGCAGGACGAGCAGGGCGTTGATGATGAGGATGCCGACCCATTGGATGCTGATGGCGACGACGACCGCGAGCGTGGCGGCGAAGAGGCTCTCCGTGAGCTGCGCGGGGATGCCGCGGCTGCGGGCAAAGGATGTATTGATGCTGATGAGCAGCAGGCGATTGAATAGGAAGGCCCAGGCGGCCGTGACGAGGATGGCGACGAGCAGGAGCGCGCCGAGGTCAGCGGGCGTGATGCTGAGGATGTCGCCGATGAGAAAGGATGAGAACTTGTTGAAGCCCCCGCCGTGGCTCATGATCATGAGGCCGAGGGCGATGGCCGTCGAGGAGAAGACGCCGATGATCGTGTCAGCCGAGGCGCTGCTCTTGCTCTTGATCCAGGTGACGAAGATCGCGAAGAGAATGGAGAAGACGATGAGCGACAGGAGCGGCGAGACGGAGCCCAGGAGCACGCCGAGCGCGATGCCCGTGAAGGCGCCGTGGCCGAGGGAGTCGGAGAAGAAGGCCATGCGGTTCGAGACGACCATGGTCGAGAGCAGGCCGAAGAGCGGCGTCACGAGGAGGATGGCGAGAAAGGCGTTCTTCATGAAGAGGTGCCCCGCCCATTCAAAGGGCAGCAGCGTGTCCATGAGGCCGTAGATGGCGGTCAAAATTTCCATATAAAAAGGGATCTCCTTTCACCACGAAGCATGAAGCAAAAGCATAACACACAGCCTATCCGCATGGGGCAGGCTTTTGGCGGAGATTGGGGTGGCGCACAGCATGGCTGCCCTCCCCTGCTCCGTTGCCGCTCAGTCGCGGCTGTCGAGGACCTGGCCCGCGGGAATCTGCGCGGCGGCCTCACTGGTGCTCTCGCCCGCGAGCATGCCGAAGATCTGCCGCGTGCGCGGGTCGGTGAAGACCTCCTGCGGCGTGCCGTTGCAGATGACGCCCTTATTGAGGAGCACGACCTGGTCGGCGTGCTTCGCGACCATGTTGAGGTCGTGGGAGATGAGCAGGATGGCCATATCTTCCTTGGCGCGCAGGTCGGCGACAATCTCGTAGAAGAGCTCGAGGCCGTTCTGGTCGACGCCGGAGACGGGCTCATCGAGGAGCAGGAGGTCGGGCATCGGGTCGAGGGCGAGCGCGAGCAGGACGCGCTGGAGTTCGCCGCCCGAGAGTGCGCCGAGGCGGCGGCTAAGCAGGCTCTCCGCGTGGACGCGCGCGAGGCTCGCGAGGATGCGCGGGCGCAGCTTCCTGGCGGAGCAGAGCCAGACGGGGCGGCGGCTGAGGCTGGCCATGAAGAGGTCTTCGACGGAGATGGGCGCGCTGACGTCGAAGCGCAGGTATTGCGGCACGTAGCCGATGGTCGGGTGGCCGGTGTGGCGGCCCTTGGCGTCGACGTAGTGGAGGTTGCCCGTGTGCGGGACTTCGCCGAGGATGGCGCGCATGAGGGTGCTTTTGCCGGCGCCGTTGGGGCCGATGAGGGCCGTGAGCTGGCCGCAGTGCATGTGGAGGTTGACGTGTTCGAAGATGGTGAGGCGGCCGGCGCGGACGCCGAAGTCTTCGATTTTCGTGCAGCAGAGCTTGCTGCAGTCTCCGCAGGAAGCGGCGCTATGGTGCAGGATAGTTTTAAACATAAGATGCTTTGAGTCCTTTCGAGGTCGAGGCCAGCGACCGGTGATGAAATGGCTAGGTTCGAGGCTGGCGACCGGTGGTGACTGGCACCTCGGCTCGAGCCTGCATACGCCATTCCCTCACCTACGCTTGCGCCTGATACAGTCAGTACGTCACGTCTGCTTGCAATTTCACATAAGCTGACGTATAATATACATAGATGAAGGCACCGCCTAGCGGCCGCCCTCACAGAGTTATCTTACAAAAAGAACAGCCTGCAAGTGTGGTTAGCTAGAGGCGGTTCGTCACTTTCTGGTTTCTATGAGAATCAACCAGATTAGCAGGAGTGCTAAAATGAGCTGTTCCATAGGCCTGACCCCCATTCCGAGGGCATTGTGTTCGAGCGTTAGCGCGCTCTGACCGCCAAACGGCACCTATGCGTTCATTATAGCATGACTGTCAATCAGCCGGCAAGGTTACGCCTTGCCGGTCTTTTTGTATATACAGGTGTGAATATTTTTTCTATAATGTAACAGATAGACGTTGACAAATCGCTTTATTACGGCTATAATGTAAACCATATTAAACATGTATGATTTATTAAAATCATGATATTCCATGTAGAAAGAAGGATTTTTATGGCGGATAGCAAACAGACGGTGGATGAGCAGGCACAGGCAGCGATCCGGCGGCATCGGCAGGAGGGGAAGCAGCGACAGTTCGCGCTGTGGATTGGCGCACTGATTTTGGGCGGCATCCTGGGGACCTTAGGGATACAGCCTTTAAATGAGCTTTTTAATTTCGTGGCGACGGTGTTTACGCGGCTGTTCCAGTTCGTGGCGGTGCCGACGATCGCGTTGGCGGTGATCACGACGCTTTCGGCACTGGGCGCGCAGGAGAATACGGGACGCATCTTCGGCCATGCGGTGACGTACACGCTGCTGACAACGGTCTCGGCGGCGGCCATCGGGCTGGCGCTGTACCTCTGGATTGCTCCGGGCAACCTGCCCGCGGATGTCGTGGGTGCGGGCGTGAGCGATGTGCCGGTACAGAAGCTTGGCTCGCTGTCGTATTACGATCATTTCCTCTCGGTCATCCCGAATAACTTCGTGCAGCCTTTCGCGACGGGCAACGTGCTGTCCGTGATGCTCGTGTCGGCGGCCGTGGGCCTCGCACTGGCCTTCATGCCGAAGACGGAGAACCGGCAGGCGCTGGTGCGCGTGCTGTATGGGGCGCAGGAGCTGCTGTTTACCCTGATCCGTGCCCTCCTCTTCATCCTGCCGGTGGGCATCCTCGCCTTCGCGGGGCAGCTGACGGCGCAGATCGCGGCGGGCGTCATCGTGGGTGCTCTCGGTCAGTATGTGGCCGTGGTGCTTGGCGGCAACGTGATCCAGTTCTTCGTGGTGCTGCCGCTGTTCCTGCTGGTGCGCGGGCTGAATCCTGTGCATGTGTTCCGCAAGATGTCCCCTGCCCTCGCCGTGGCGCTCTTCACGAAGAGCTCGGCGGGCACGCTGCCGGTGACGCTGGCCTCGGCGGAGAACAACCTGCAGGTCGATCGCCGCGTGTCGCGCTTCGTGCTGCCGATCTGCACGACCATCAACATGAATGGCTGCGCGGCGTTCATCCTCGTGACGTCCCTGTTCGTGATGCAGAATGCGGGCTTTGATCTGAGTTTCGGCACGATGCTGGCATGGCTATGCATCGCAGTGCTGGCGGCCGTCGGCAATGCGGGCGTGCCCATGGGGTGCTATTTCCTCACGCTGTCGCTGATGAGCTCCATCGGCGCGCCGATCGGCCTCATGGGCATCATCCTCCCCATCTACGCCATCATCGATATGGTAGAGACGGCGGAAAATGTGTGGTCGGATTCCTGCGTCTGCGCGATGACGGATCACGACCTGCAGGGTAAGCTCGGCCCTGCGCAGAAGGCGCAGGACGGCGATCCGCTGTTCGAGTAAGGCTAAAAAACGAATACAGAAAAGCGGCCGCGAAGGCAGAAATTTCGCGGCCGCTTTTTGGCGTGTAACAAAAGAATTCAGGATAGTCCCCTCCCCTTTCATTCGCCCCAGGAGTCGTCTCCCAGCGTGTCCGGCTTTTTCCCGGCGAAGTGCTTGATGATGAACTGTTGGAAGCGCAGCGCGGCGGGGCTCAGGGGGCGGTTCGCATTCCAGGCGATGCCAACGGCGCGGCGGCAGGTCGGGAAGGAGATGGGGATGTAGACGATGCCGAGGTGGTCGGTGCTGGGGATGTGCGGCAGCAGGCTCACGCCGAGGCGCGCGGCCACGAGGCTCGCAAGCGTATTGACGTCGTCGCCCTCGAACACGACCTCCGGATGACTCGACGCCAGCTCGAAGGACTGGTCCACGACCATGCGCAGGCTGTAGGAGGGCTTCATCGTGATGAGCGGCTCCGACTCCAGCTCGCTGAGCTCGATGCTCGCGCGCACGGCCAGCGGATGATCCTTCGGCACGACGGCGAAGAGCTCCTCCGACCAGAGGTAGTTCCAGGCGAGGTTGTCGGACATGACCATATTCGAGCAGAGGCAGAGGTCCGTCTTGCCCTCCGCGACCTGCTGGGCGAGATAGGCGGAGTTGTTCTGGTTCAGCTTGATGCGGATCTGCGGGTAGCGCGCGTGGAATTCGCTGAGGAGCATTGGCAGGATGTAGCCGCCGAAGGAATGCAGGAACGAGAGGTTCACGACGCCGCTGTTCCCCTCCGTCGTCGCCGCGATCTCCTGCTGCGCCGTCGCGAGCTCCCTGAGCACCCGGTCGACATGAAAGAGGAAGTGCTCCCCTGCCGAGGTCAGCGTCGCGCCCTGTCCCGTGCGGTGCAGCAGCTGCGTGCCGAGCTCATCCTCCAGCTTCGCGATGGAGCGGCTCAGCGCCGACTGCGAGACGGAGCAGGCCTGCGCCGCTTTCGTGAACTGATGGATGTTGGCGAGCGACTGAAAGTATTTGAGCTGTGATAATTCCATAACGATCTCCTTTCATGCATAGTATACATGTTGTCATGGCAAAAATCCGCATCTTTCTTTTGCTTTTTATGCATAACGCTCATGTATAAGATGTATGTTTAACACCAGGATAGCGCAGTATAGTTTGTTTTTTCAAGGCCTTTCTGCTATTGTCTGAATTTCGTGTTTTTAATCGATATGTATTTTATGCATAGTTAATATGGATATCATGTATTCGACAAGCGCATAGGATCGGCTTACAATGGGAATCACCATCAGGGAAGCCCCTGATGGCGCGGCCATCACGCCATGCGCGGTGATGACCGGCCGCAGACCGAATTCATTTCGTTCATCGTTTCTATGTTTACACGGTGTTAGCAGGAGGTTATTATGCTTCATTCTCATTCTTCTCATGAGGAGGATCTAGCCCAGCTTTGTATTCAGGCTGGCGTATCCCCCGATGACGCGGCAGCATTGCGCTGCGAGCTCAATCCCATCTCCTGCAGAAGAAAGGAGTCTTCCATCATGTCGCAAAATGTCCACGCGCAGGCGGCCGCACCGGCTGCACAGGACGCGCAATCGCTCTGGTCGCGGGATTATCTCTTCGATATCGGCGTGAATTTTCTCGTCTACTGCGTGCATTTCCTGCTGATGCTGTGGTCCACGGCCTATGCCATCAGGATGTGGGATGCCTCCATCGGCATGGCGGGCCTCGCCTCCGGTATCTTCATCGTCGGCGCGCTCTGCGCCCGCATCCCGGCCGGCCGCTTCATTGATTTCATCGGCCGCCGCCGCACCTTCCTCATCGGCACCGCGGTCTTCGCGCTGATGATACCTGGGTACAAGCTGGCACCAGGGCTCGCCACGTTCCTCGTCGTGCGCTTCATCCACGGCATGTCCTTCGGTACGACCTCCACGGCGGCCAGCACGATCGTCGCGGCCCTCGTCCCGCTGAAGCGCATGGGCACGGGTATCGGCTACTTCACCCTAGGCGTCACGGTCGCTTCGGCCGTTGGCCCGTTCCTCGCCATGAGCCTCACGGCGAGCCAGAGCTTCGACCTCGCGCTCATGATCTGCGGCGCTGCGACGCTCACAATCTTCCTGCTTTCGTTCTTCATCCGCACGCCGGAGCGCACGATCCTGCCGCAGGAGCGCAAGGACCTCAAGCATATCTCTTTCGACCGTTTCTTCAGCTGGAAAGCCCTCGGCATCTCTACGATCGCGCTCATGGGCGGCGTCTGCTACTCCACGGTGCTGAGCTTCCTCGGTGCCTATACGAACGCCATCGGCGTCACGGGCCTCGGCGCGACCTGCTTCTTCCTCTTCTTCGCCGCGACCTCGTTCCTCAGCCGCCCGCTCACGGGCTACCTGCTCGACCACTTTGGCGGCAACGTCGTCATCTATCCGTCGCTTCTCTGCATGGCCGCCGCGATGGCCTGCATCGCCAGCGCCGCCGCCACGGGCGACCTCGGTATGATCACGGGTGCCCTGCTCCTCGGCTTCGGCTACGGCACGATCACGGCCAGCTGCCACGCCCTCGCCGTGCACTGCGCGCCACTGCATCAGGTCGGCATCGCCACGAGCACGTATTTCTTCTTCCTCGACTTCGGTATCGGCGTCGGCCCCTACACACTCGGCAGTTTCGTGCCCAGCATGGGTTTCGACTTTGTCTACCTCGCCGCCGGCGTGATTTCCATCGCGGGCATGGCGCTCTACTATGTGCTGCTCGGCCGCTACGGCCGCTTCACGCGCCATCAGATGGATCGCACGGCTGAGGCCAAGACGCTGGTCGAGGAACGCCGCCAGCATTTCTTCCAGGAAGCGCTGACGCGCGCATAAGTCACCTCATTATCCTTCATATCCCAATTCCCTTGTACAAGCTGTCCGCCGACTGTGGTGGGCAGCTTTTCGATTGTAAAGTTTTTGTAAATTTTGGGGGCTTATGTTATAATGACCGATATGTTTGAGACTCGCGAAGGTATAGTTCGAGGCGAGGCTCCGCTCCGGGCAGGGGTGCCTTACGTTGGCGGCTGGTGGGGCACGGCTGGTCTCCGCGGGGAGCAGGAAAAATTTTCCCTACCAGAACCCTCGTAAAAGTTTCTACCGTTCAAACGGAGCGAAGCGAAGTGCGTTTAGGAACCTTTTACAGGATTAATTCTTGGGAAAATTTTTCCTGTAGCAAATTTTCTCAGCGTAGCGTTGCTATACCGTCAGTTGCCGGTCCCCCGATTCCACAATCGAAAGGAGATCTCCTACGTTGCGTAAATACCTCTCCCCTCTGCTCTGCACACTCTTCGGCTTCGCGTTGCTGATGAGCTGGTACCTGCCGATCGGCCGCGATTGGTGGTTCGCGGTCGACACGCGCATCTTTTTCTTCTTTAATCAGTACCTCGCCACCAGCAAGCCGTTCCTCTACCTCGTCGCCTTCACGAACCTCCGCCCCTTCGATGTCGTGGCCTTCCTCGCCATGCTCCTGATCTATGCGTGGCAGTACCGGCAGATGGATCGCGCGGGGCGGCGCTGGATGCTCGCTATGGGCGCCGCGATGCTGCTGGGCGCGGTGTTCGATAAGGTCTTCATGGAATCACTGGATAAAGTGCTCGGCTTCGAGCGGGCGAGCGCGACGAAATACCTCACGGCGGCTGGCTACGAGCTGAACCGCGTGTCCGTGCTCTCGGGCTGGCCCGCCAAGGATTGGGCGAGCAGCAGTTTCCCCGGCGACCACGGCATGTTCCTGCTCATCTTCGTCTGCTTTGCCGCCCGCTACCTGGGGCGCAGGGCCGCCCTCCTGAGCCTCGCCGTCTTCGTGGTGTTCTCCCTGCCGCGCATCATGTCGGGCGCGCATTGGTTCACGGATGTCGCCGTCGGCTCCGTCAGCGCCGTGAGCATCATCATGGGCTGGTACCTGCTCACGCCCGCCAGCGACCGCATCATCGCCTGGCTGCAGCGCCACGGCGACCGCATCCTGCACCGTCTCGTCCCCTGAGCCGTGAACGCCACTTGCCCTGCATCCGCACGCAAGCCATATTTTGCCAGAAAAAAGCTCGCCTCTCCGTCCGATCTGGTCGGGGAAGCGAGCCTTTCTCAAAAAGGGATAAGGTAAATAGGAACAATTCGCAGGTATCAGGAAATCTGCCGCACACAGCTTCAGCGCAGTTTCGTGAACTGCAGATGCTCGTAGTCGATGACGAGGCCGTACTGCAGGTAGCTGTCGATGGCGCGGATGATGAGCTGCAGCATCTCATGGGCATTCAGCTCCAGATTGCTGATCTCGCAGATCTTCACCGTCTCGCCGTTGCGCACGTGCTGGAAGCGCACCGTGATCGTGTAGCGCGTGATGGCGAGCAGGTAGCGGTTGCCCGTGCTCTGCTCGCAGAGCATGAACGTCCCCGGCATATCCTCGCTGACCGACTGGAACCCGAACTGCTTCAGCCGCTCCACGAGCTGCGGCTCCGTCTCCTTGTGGAAGGCCACATTGATGCGGTCGCGCTTCGCCTCGAGTTCGCTGAACAACGGAAAGTTAATCATGATGATCTCCTCCAGATCGATGTACAGATAAACGAAAAGACACGCCGCGAAACGCTATACGCTTCGTTGCGTGTCTTTCTTCTATGGCATCCATTATACAACACTTTGTATGGCAATACAAGCAGAAAAGGCATGATTTTGTTCGAGGCTAAACTCGCTGGGGGCAGACCATACCAACATTCCGCTGGGTATACATTTAAAGGCTATAGCCCAGGTGGCGGCCGGAGATAGCATAAGTGGAGCGTTGGAATTTTGCGTGAAGAACGCATTTTTTTGCCTACCAGAACCCTCGTAAAAGTTCCTACCGTTCAAGCGTCAGCGCGTTTAGAAACTTTTACAGGATTAATTCCTGGCAAAAAAATCGTTTAGCAAAATTTCTCAGCGGAACGTTGCTATCTCCGGCCGCCACCGGCCGTCTGCCTCGAACTTTAACGGCACTCACCCCAGCGTATGCACCACTTTGAGATTCTTGCGGTAGAAGCGGTACATGAGCATGAGCAGCACCACCGTGGGCGCCCAGCTCAGGGGGTAGGCGTACATGATGACGCGGAACGCGGGCCAGGCGACAAAGGCCGTGTAGACCCAGACGATGCGCACACCGCAGATGGCGACGAGGCTGATGACCGCCGGCGGCAGGGAACAGCCGTAGCCGCGCAGGGCGCCGGAGAAGAGTTCCACGAGGCCGTCGAGGAAGTAGAAGCCCACGACGAAGTAGACGCGCTCGCAGCCGACCGCAATGACCTCGGGATGCGGATCGACAAAGCCCACGAGCGTCGCGGCAAAGGTGCAGGCGAGGGCCGGCACGATGATGGTGAAGGTGCACATGAGCTTCGCGCCCGCGAGGAGCACCTGATGGCAGCGCGCGAGCTGGCCCGCGCCGTAGTTCTGCCCCACGAAGGTCGTGACGGCCTGCCCGAAGGACATCATGAAACAGTAGATGTTGATCTCGATGAGGAAGGCGGCCGACGACGCGGCCATGACCGTCGGGCCGAGGCTGTTGATGGCCGCCTGGATCACGAGGTTCGAGAGGCAGAACACCATGCCCTGCACGCCCGCAGGCAGGCCGATGCGCAGGATCTCCCGCGCGTAGATCCCCGTGAGGCGCAGCGCGCCGAGCTCCAGATGAATCGTGCCGTGCGCCGCGCAGAGGGCGCGCACAAGCAGGCCTGCGGCCACGTAGTTCGCGATGGCCGTCGCGGCCGCCACGCCGCCGATGCCCATGTCCAGCACCTCTACGGCCAGCAGATTCAGCGCGATATTGAGAAACGAGGCCACGGCCAGCGCGATGAGCGGCGTCTGCGTATTGCCCCGGCTGCGGAAGATGGCCGCGACGAAGTTGTAGACGCCGATGGCGGGCATGCCCAGCATATAGATGCGCAGGTAGCGCTCCGCCCCTGCCGTGACCTCCTCCGGCACGCCGAGCGCCGCGAGCATCCAGTCCGAGAGCAACTCGCCGACGATGGTGAGCAGAGCGCCGAGCAGCAGCGCCAGCAGGAACGCCGTGTGCACCGCGTCCATGGTCTCCCTGAGGCGATGCGCGCCGATGCACTTCGCGATGACGACGTTCGCGCCCAGCGAAATGCCCACGAAGAGCGTCACGAAGATCGCGATCACCGGCGCATCGTTGCCCACGGCCGCGATGGCTTCACTGCCCACGAACTGGCCCAGCACGAAGACATCGGCGGTATTGAACAGCTGCTGCAGCACCGCCGTGAAGGCCAGCGGCAAAGCAAAGCGCACGAGCGGCCCCAAAAGCGGCCCGTGCAGCATATCAACCTCTTTTTTCAAACTAAGACTCCTTTAGCAAAACTCGGATGAAAGCGCCAGCGTGCGGCGCGGTACTCCCCATTATATCAGTTATGGCGAAAAAGAAAACACCCGCGCAGGAATTTTTCCTGTACGGGTGTTTGGGCGTCCTATGGCACTTACGCCATGATATCGATGTTCTGGCCGAGATTCGGATCAACAGCTGGTGCCATTTCCTCCAGCAGCTGCTCCGCACCCTGCGTGCCATCCTGCATGGCCATCTTCAGCACGGACACGCCGAGCTCCTGCTGAGCCTGCATATCGTGCATGCCAACGGACATCGCCGCAATGCTCATATCCATATGTATGCCTCCTTTAAACGTCCTTGTATACACCAAACTTCCCTATCTCTATGGTATATCGAACAAGAGCGAAGAAAATTAAGGGGAAAGCATCACCTGCAGCCACAAAATTTGCCCATGCCTCCCAAAGGAGCGTGACCTGCCTCTGCCCAACAGCTCAGGCACGCAAATACTCAGCCCTGCTGCAGGGCCTCCGTAATGCCCTTCGAGAACTGATCGGCGCAGGACGTGCCGCGACCGTTGCAATCGTTGCCCGCGAGCAGATTGGCAATCTGCTGCGGGTCCTGCCCCTCCACGAGCTTGCCGATGGCGCGGAGGTTGCCGTTGCAGCCGCCCACGAACTGCACGTTGTGCAGCTTGCCATCCACGAGCTCGAACGTGATTTCCCGCGCGCAAACGCCTTTCGGCTGGTAATGGTATGTCTTCGTCATGTCCGTCTCCTATCTCGTACAAATACACTAGATTTCAGCTCATAGTATAGCACAGCGCGGCCCCCCTGCCTGTGACCAGATCACCCTGGGATACGGCAAGATGGGCCGACGAGTCATCAGCGTTTCCTTAATCCCGCAGCAGCACGAGCCCGCCCTTGCGCGTATAGCCCGTCTGCCAGAGCAGGTGGAAGTCCAGCCAGCGCCAGCTGCCGTAGGTCACGACCTTGACGAAGAACTGGCCGCCGCAGGAGAGATAGCCCGTGAGCAGGAACCAGTGCCAGGTATAATCCTGCATGGCCGGCGCCTGATGACGCAGCAGCAGGCAGGGGATGGGCAGGCCCGCGTCGATTTGCCGCCGGATCTGGCGCACCGTCGCCGCCTCCTCGTGCTCCCCTTCCCATGGTACAAGCGAGAGCGTCACGCCGCGGTCGTAGAGATAGCCGCCGAAGCCCTCGATAAAGAGACTGAGCTTGTCCACACCCATATAGCGCGGACGCAGGTACGGCTTCATCATCATGCCGAAGCGCACGTAATCCGCCCGCGTGAGGTGCTGCAGGTCAAAGGGATAAAGCTGCGGCAGGCCGCGGTACAGCGCCAGATAAATGCTCACATCGCACGCCGTCACCGCCGCGCAGCCCCCAATGCGCATCCACCGCTCCGGGAACCACACCTGCCACCCGCCATACGCGCCCTCAAGGTCGAAATAAGGCAGCTCCTTTTGCGTGACTTGCTGCTCTCCCATCACCAGCACCTCCTCAGCGCAGAAACGTCTACCTATGCCATGGCCTGAATCTGGGCAAACTCCTCATGCTTATCACGCAACAGAACACCCATATCGTAATTGGCCTGCAAATTGGTCCAAAACTCAGCCCCCGTACGGAAATAAATGCCCAGCCGGATTGCCGTATCTGCAGTAATACCGCGGCGCTCATGGACAATATCTCCAATGCGTGTCGCCGGAATATGCAGATCCAGCGCCAGTTTATTCTGCGAAATCCCCAAAGGCCGCAAAAACTCCTCCCGCAATATTTCACCAGGATGAATCAAATTCTCTGTACGCAAAGCACTCCCCTCCTCAATGATAGTCCACAATCTCAACATCGAAGGCATCACGCCCCTGCCAGCGAAAACATACACGCCATTGCCCATTAATCCGGATACTGTACTGCCCCTCCCTATCACCATGCAGTTGTTCCAGCCGATTCCCCGGTGGTACGCGCAATGCGTTAATATTGCAAGCTGCATTGAGCATATCCAGTTTACGCAAAGCAATACGTTCAAAATTCCGATAGCAGCGCGAATGACCTGTCTCGTATAGGTTTTCTGTTTCTTTGTCTGCGTATGACCTTATCATAATCCAATAATATAACGTCCAGCATTATACGTCAAGCATTATTTTATGTTATGCTTGACTCCCTGAACGCAAACTGCAGCAAGCTCTGCCCCCGGACGAGCAGCACCTGCTGCAAAACTACCGCGCCCTCTCCGCTGCCGGCAAGGCACGTATCCAAAACCAGCTGGACTTCGAGTACCTGCAGGCGCACGAAAGTAATTGAATAACTGCATAAAATTTTTCTTGACATATTTATGCACAAATGTATATAATAAGAATAAGCAAACATATGGTACGGACGGATGGCCCGCGCTATCCCTTCCAGTCAAGAGGGCGTTGCCCTTGGGGACAATAAATATACACTGGGGTTGACCTGGCCCGGGTCGTAGTACGAGCCGCCATCCAGGGAGGGCTTTTGGCCCTCCTTTTTGTTGCAAAAAAGAGGCCTATCATGCTTTCTCTGCAAGAAATACAGGACCATTATGCAAATAATCTGGAAAACAAAATTTTTCGCTATATCTTACAAGGTGGTCAAATTATAGACTTGCGTTTTTACCAGCAATCTTTTTGCCACTTGCTCGGTATACAGCATATCATGCACCAAAACAGAGATTATATCGGACTAAGGGGCTATCAAAAAATACAACGTGGCGAGCTAACGCTGTCATCTCTTCGGAAACGTGACGCCAAACAATACCGGCAAATGTCTCGTCGCATACAAGGGCTTACCAAAATCTGTGAAATGTTACTACGTGGCAAGATGTATCGATTTTATCTCATGCGTCAGCCTCATACAAAGGTCAACGCCGACTTTGTCCTCTACTGGCGCGATGAAGTAGATCTGTATCATAACCTTTTCATGGCTAAAGAAAAATCCCTTTTCTCCAAACGACAGATGGATCATGCATACTCTGCCATTTCCTATATCGTGATGACGGAAAAGGACGATCACGATATGTATATTGAGCGACAGGAGTTCAAGCGTATTATCAACTTTGAAATTTTACCTGTTGCAAGCAAATAAGCCAAAATATCTAACTGTTATCTCTCCCTGCATGCTGAAAGCGGAACCTTATTCAATTGAATGGGTTCCGCTTTTATGCTTTATGACTATAAAAATCAGTTTACTGCTCCATCAGCATGAGTTTGTCCGGCGGGAAATAGAGCCAGAGGGTCTGGTCGGGAGGCAGCGTGCTGGCGATGTGGTGCCAGTCCTCTTTGGGGAGTTCCCAGCGCAGGGAACGGGCGTCCGGGGCGTCGGCGCGGCGCACCATGACGAGGTAGGAGAACACGTCCTCGATGACGCGCGTGACGGCAAAGCGGTGGACATTCGCCAGCACGGAATCTGGATGCGCCTTTGCCGCCTCCACCTGGCTCCGGTCTCCCGGCGCGCAGTAGAGGATGAAATGCGCGCGCAGGCCAATGTAGTGGACGTTCTCCGGCACCTCGCCCGCATGGAGGGGCAGCTGCCAGTCGCCGGCGTAGAGATCCGCGTCCTCTGTGTTCTCACCCGCCGGGCTCTCTGCCCCGGCAGTCCCCGGACGTGCCGCCGAGACATTCTTGCACCCGGTGAGCAGCGTCGCCGCGAGCGTCCCTGGTGCCTCGAAAATCTCCTCTCGGCTGCAGGGATGCTCCATCTGGCCGCGGTTGATGACCGCGATGCGGTCGGCGAGGCGGTAGACCTCGCCGCGGTCATGGGAGACCAGCAGCGCCGCACCGTGATAGGACTGGAACACCTCCAGCATCTCCAGCTCCAGCTGCCATTTCAGGTAGTTGTCCAGCGCCGAGAACGGCTCATCGAGCAGCAGCAGATGCGCGTCTGCCGCGAGAATGCGCGCGAGCGCCGCCCGCTGTTGCTGGCCGCCCGAGAGCTCGGCCGGATAGGCTCCGCTGAGCTCCTCGAGGTGGAACCTATGCAGTCCCTCCTGCACCTTGCGCTCCTTCTCCTCCGCTGAACCCTCCGCCACGAAGGCGATGTTATCGTGAATCGTCATGTTCGGGAAAAGCGCGTAGGACTGGAACAGATAGCCGATGTGGCGCTGCTGCGGCGGCAGGTCGATGCCCTGCTCGCTGTCATAGAGCACCTGCCCATCCAGCTCGATGTGGCCGCGATCCGGCTTCATGAGGCCCGCGATGCACTTGAGCGTCATGCTCTTGCCGCAACCCGAGGCGCCGAGCAGGGCAAACACCTCATCGCGCATGGTGAACTTCGCCCGCAACGGGAAGTTGCGCAGCTGTTTCTCGATATCGACGATGAGCTCCATCTCACATCACCCCCTGACGCACGCCATGATTCATGCGGGCCGTCCACCAGTTCATGAGGCCGACGAAGAAGAACGAGAACGCAACGATGACAATCGCCCACTGACCCGCGAGATCGTAGTCATTCGCCTGCACCGCCGCGTAGATGGCCGTGCTCATCGTCTGCGTGACACCCGGAATATTGCCTGCAAACATAATCGTCGCACCGAACTCCCCCAACGCCCGCGTAAAGGCGAGCACCAGCCCCGCGAGAATCCCCGCGCGCGTGTTCGGGATGAGAATATGCCAGAAAATCCGCCAATCCGAAACGCCGAGCGTGCGCGCCGCCGCGATCATGTCGGGATTCAGCTGCTCAAAAGCGCCGCGCGCCGTGCGATACATGAGCGGCAGCGACACCACCACCGCCGCAATCACCGCCGCGGGCCAGCTGAACACGATCGTCACATCGAACGTCTGCAGCAGGAACTGCCCGATCGTACTGCGGCGCCCGAAAGCGAGCAGCAGGAAATAGCCGAGCACCGTCGGCGGCAATACAAGCGGCAGCGTGATAATCGCATCCGCCACCCCCTGCCCCCTCCGCATCCGCGCCACCAGCAAAGCGAGCCCAATCCCCACAAAAAATGTGATGATAGTCGCCGTGAGGGCGGTCTTTAACGATATCAGCAGTGGGGAAATATCCATCCTTTACTCATCTCCCATCACTATAGGTGAGTCCCGGCCGAGGGCGCGATATGGCAACGCTTCGCTGAGAAAATTTGCTACAGTAAAAATTTTCCCTAAGAATTAATCCTTAAAAAAGACTTAAACGCGCTTCGCTTAAACGAAAGTCATTTTTAGAGGGTTCTAGTAGGGAAAATTTTTCCTGCTTCACGCAAATTTCCAACGCTTCGCTTTTGTCATATCGCGCCCTCGGCCTATCAATACTGTAGTGGCCTTAGGCTGACCCAGCGCGAAAAACGGCCACCAAAGTAAGCGCGAGGAAGGGGTGCCTTTTCCGTAGCGGAACACTGCAACCGGCGCAGCCGGCGGCCCTCCAGAATCTGTTGGACAACACCACCCTGAATCATCGGCCCGCGCTTCAGCCGGGCCATAGTCCAATGATGTTGAGCTATCGGCGGAGGGTCGTTTGTGGAGCGGAGGAAAAGGCACCCCTGCCCCAAGCGACGCATCGTCACGAACCCAAAGAGTGCCCCTTATTTCGCCATCGTGAACCCGTACTTCTCGAACAGGGCTTTCGACGTGTCGTTCAGCAGGAACTGCTCGAAATCCTTCGCGAGGTCCAGCTGCTTGGAATCCTTGAGGACGGAGACTGGATAGATGATGGGCTTGTGGCTGTCCGCCGGCGCCTTGGCCACGACCTTGACGCCATCGGTGATCGCCGCATCCGTCGCGTAGACGAGGCCGGCATCTGCCTCACCCTGCTCAATCCAGGAAAGCACCTGACGCACATCGGTGCCGTAGACCGCCTTGGCCTTCATCGCATCGAGGTTCTTCATATAGGTGAAGATCTGCTCAGAATACTGGCCGACCGGCACGCCCTTCGGCTCGCCGAGCGCGAGTTTCTGCACCTTATCCGTGTTCAGATCCTCGAAGCTCTTGATATCCTTTTTGCTGTCCTTCGGCACGATGAGCACCACATCGTTGATGAGGAGATCCTGACGCGTACCATCCGCGAGCAGGCCGGCTTTCTCGAGAGCATTCATCTGCTTCTGCGCCGCGGAAACGAACAGGTCGGACTGGCCGCCATTCTCGATAGCCTGCTGCAGGGCGCCGGAGCTGCCGAAGTTGAACTCGACCTTGACATCCGGATGCTGCTGCTCGTATTCCTTCGCGATGTCCTGCATGACGTTCGTAAGGCTGGCCGCCGCCGAGACGTGGAGGACCTTCTGACTGCCACCCGAGGAGGACGACGAAGAAGAACTGCTGGTGCTGGCAGATTGGCCGCCGCAGCCGGTGACCAGGAACGCCGCACTCACCATGAGTGCCAGAGCCGTCGTGAGTTTCTTGGAGATTGTAAACATAAATACCTCTCTTTCGAATAGAAAAAGGCCATCTGCCTGCTGATGCAGGCTTTATTTTTACAGCACCGCGGAAAGCGCCACTGCAAAATCCAGCATAAAAGGAAAATCAGGAGCGTGCGCACTCCCCGTCGTCGCCGCGCAGGATCTTGATGCCATGGGCGAGCTCGGGCAGGACGAAGCCGAGACATTCCTGCACGGCCTTCGGACTGCCGGGGAGGTTGACGATGAGGGTGCGGCGCGTGATGCCCGCCACAGCGCGGCTGAGCATGGCGCGGTGCGTGACCTGCATCGAGAGGGCGCGCATGGCCTCCGGGATGCCTGGGGCGAGGCGCTCGCAGACTTCGCGCGTGGCCTCGGGCGTCACATCGCGCACGGAGAAGCCCGTACCGCCCGTCGTGACGATGAGGCCGATGCCGAGGTCGGCGTATGCGCACATCTTGGCCGCGATGGCGTCCTTTTCGTCGGGCAGGATGCAGGTATCGACGACCTTGTAGCCCGCCTTTTCCAGCATCTCTGCCGCCACCGGCGTACTCTTGTCCTCGCGCTCGCCGCGGCTGCCCTTGTCGCTGGCCGTGATAATGGCCGCGTCAAAGGGGATGGGCTCTTCCATGAGCTCCAGCGTCATGCCCGGTTTCAGCGTGCCGCCGTGCAGCACGCGCGCGAAGATGCCCTCGCGCGGCATGATGCAGTCACCGACCATGGAGCGAATCGCGCAGCTCTTGTGGCAGGTCTTGCCAATCTGCGTGATCTCCAGCACCACGTCGCCCGCGCGCAGGCGCGTGCCGATGGGCAGCTCGCGGAAATGGAAGCCGTCCGCCACGATGTTCTCGCCGAAGGAACCGAATTTCACGTCTACGCCCTTCTTGCGGAAGTCGATGATCTCCTGCTCGCCCAGCAGGCTGATCTGGCGATGCCAGTGACCCGCATGGGCATCGCCGCGGATGCCGTACTCCGTGACGAAGAATGCCTCCTCCACGGGCTGCTTCAGCGTGCCCTTTTTCTCGCTCGTGCACAGCGCCTTAATCGTGCCTTTCGTATTCATAAATCTCCTCCTGCCCCACAGGGCTATATCCAATGTATAGAAACAGCACTGCCACCTCATACATTCTGATGAACGAACGCCATACCCCGCGCTCAGCCGCCGACCTGGTACATGGCGCGCCGGTCGCGGCTTGCGTCGTGGGCTTCCTTGAAATGATGCTCGACGGGCTTGTGCCAGATGCTCTGGCGCAGCGCGAGGCGCAGGTTCTCATCGCTGATGCCGCCGCGCAGGAGTTCCCTGAGGTCGAGGCCATCCTTCGCGTTGAGGCAAAGCTTCAGGAACCCCTCAGCCGTGAGGCGCACGCGGTTGCAACTGGCGCAGAACTTATGCTCCAGTGCGTCGATGAAGCCGATCTCCCCGGCAAAGCCCGGCAGACGGTAGCAGACGGCCGGGCCGTTCACCGCGCCCGCCTGTGCCTGCACGGGCAGCATGGGGCCGAGACGAAAATGCTCCTCGAGCATCTGCCGCACCTTTGCCGTGGGGATGCCCCTGAGCCCCGCCGTACGCGCACAGCCGATGGGCATGAGCTCGATATAGCGCACCTGAATGGGATCGCGCTGCGCAAAGTCCGCGAGGCGGCAAATGTCCGGCTCGTTGACGCCCGCCAGGGGCACGCAGTTGATCTTGATGCGGCGGATCCCCGCCTCCCGCGCGGCCTGCAGGCCAGCGAGCGCATCGTCGAGACTGCCGATCCGCGTGAGACGATGGAACACCGCAGGATCCAGCGTGTCGAGACTGAGGTTGATGCCATCGAGCCCCGCCTCACGAAGTGGCTGAGCCAGCGCGGCGAGCTGGACGCCATTGGTCGTCAGCACGACCTGCTCGATGCCGTCGATGGCCTTGAGCTCACGCACGAGCCCGACGATGCCGCGCCGCACGAGGGGCTCGCCACCCGTGAGGCGGATCTTGCGCACGCCGAGGCTCGCGAGGGCCCGCGCCACGCGCACAACTTCGTCAAAGGTCAGAATATCCTCATGGCGCAGTTTCTCAATGCCCGCCGCCGGCATGCAATACTGGCAGCGCAGGTTGCAGCGGTCGGTCAGCGAGATGCGCACGTACTCAATCTTGCGTTTCTGCCCGTCCAGCATAATATCACTCCTTAGAACAACATCACTGCCTCGGCCCGTGCCCCTACTGGCAGTGGGCCGGTGCCCGCGGGGATGTCGAGGAAGGCGTTGCAGCCGACGACCGAGGCGAGGCTGCCCGACGCGTGCTGCGCGGGGATATGGGCCTGCCCGTCCGCCGTCACACGGGCGCGGATGAAGCGGCGGCCGCGACTCGCCTTGGGGAAGTTGTTGGCGAGCGTCACCTTGCGCCGCGGCATGGCGAGATCCGTGCGCCCGGCCAGCTGTGCCATCGCGGGACGCGCGAGCAGCTCGAAGGTCGCATAGCTCGCGAAGGGATTGCCCGAGAGCGCAATCCCGAGCGTCCTGCCCATGGTATAGGCGATGGCGGGGCCACCCGGCTTCATGCAGACGCGCCAGAACAGCCGCTCACCGACCTCCTTCACCACACCATGCATAATATCCTTCTTGCCCACAGAGACACCGCCCGTCGTGAGGAAAAGGTCGACCTTGTCGCGGTAGCTGCCCACGACCTCGGCCGCCGCCTCCACGTTATCCGGCAGGATGCCGAGGAGCTGCGGCTGGAACCCCATCTCCCGCAGGCGTCCCGCGAGGATGTAGAGATTGCTGTTGTAGATCTTGCCGGGACGCAGCTGCTCGCCGGGTGCCAGCAGTTCGTCACCCGTACTCGCCAGCGCGATGCTGAGCGGGCGATAGACCTTCACCTTGGCATAGCCCATGCTCGCGATGACGCCGAGGTGCGCCGCCGTGAGTTGGTCGCCCTTTTTCGCGATGACCGTGCCCTTCGGCACATCCTCGCCCGCAAAGCAATAATTCTCATGCGCGTGCATCTCCGTCGGCACCATCAGCTGGTCGCCCTCGACCTGCACGCACTCCTGCCGCACGACGCAGTCGCAGCCCGGCGGAATCGCGCCGCCCGTCATGATGCGGATGGCCGAGCCCGCAGGCACCGCTTTGCCGTAGAAAGCCCCCGCACACTCCTCACCGATGATCGTGAGCCGCGCAGGCGCTTCCTCCGTTGCGCCCTGCGTAGCCGCAGCGGCGAACGTATAGCCATCGAGCGGCGAACGGTCAAAGGGCGGATTATCGAAAGCCGCCGTCACGTCCTCCGCCAGCACGCGCCCCAGCGCATCGAGAAGTGGCAGCTCCTCCGTCTCCGTAATGCGCAGCGCGTGAGCGAGGATGACCTCCACGGCCTTCTCCAGAGTTAAATCTTGCATGTATATTCTCCTTAGTGCTGGAAGCCGCAGACGGGGTAATGGCAGACCTTGCAATTCTGGCAGAGGCCACCGATGCCCCAGCGGCGGATTTCGCGGCGCGTGAGATGCTCGCCCGCGATGATGCGTGGCAAGGCGAGGTCGAACACCGTCGCGGGCGCGTACATCACGCACCCCGGCAGGCCGAGAACCGGCACCTCACGTCCCTCGCGCTCGAAATAGCCCACGAGGAACATCGCGCCCGGCAGCACCGGCGCGCCATACGTCTCGATCTTCGCCCCCGCATCGCGGATGGCGGCCGGCGTGCGGTCGTCCGGGTCTACGCTCATGCCGCCCGTCGTGAGGATGATATCCATGCCGAGGTCCAGCAGCTCCTTGATCTTCGCCTCCGTATGCTCCTTCACATCATCCGTCACGCGATGCTCCGTAATCGAGAGGCCGAATTTATTTAGCTTCCCCTCGATGACCGGCGTAAACGTATCCTCGATACGCCCGAGGAACACCTCGGTGCCCGTCGTCACCACGCCGACCTTCAGGTTCTGCCGGTACGGCCGCAGGCGCAGCAACGGCTCCGTCCCCGCCACCTTTTTCACCTGCTCCATCTTTTCTTTATCAATGACCAGCGGTATGATGCGCATGCCCGCCAGCTTCTGCCCCTTCTTCACGGGGAAATTCTGCGGCAGCGTCGCAATCGTCACATCCTCCAGCTCATTCACCGCATCAAACCGCGCCTCATCCACCTGGAACACGCCATCGCACGTCGCCTTGAGCTCAATCTTGCCCTCCTTCGGCGCCGTCGCCTCCATGTGCTCATTGATGCAGATATCCCGCAGCACCGCCGCCGCGTCATTCTCATGCATCTTCGTCTCATCATTTTCCCAAATATAAATATGGTCCTTGCCCAGCGAGAGCAGTACGGGGATATCCTCCTCCGTAATCACATGCCCCTTACGGAACCGCGCATCCTTCGTCACCCCCTTAATAATCTGGGTGATATCGTGACAAAGAATCTGTCCCACTGCATCGACTGTCTTCATTTCTTTCATAAAGTTTATCTCCCATCATATATCGGCAAAGGGCCTCCGGGGAAAGGCTGAATTCCTGGGAAAATTTTTACTGTAGCAAATTTTCTCAGCGGAATCGGGGGACAGCCCCGCGGCGGCCTCCCGCTAAGGATGCTAAAATGCTGACGCATTTTGGCTACATGGGCGTAGGAAGCGAACCGCGTGCTACGCACTTGTTTGCTTCAACGCCCATTGTAAAAAAAGACTGCCCTCTTGCGACACGCGCAAAAGGACAGTCTCCCAGATAGTCTTCACCCTATCCAGCCAGGCCCCTTTTCAACACGGAAGGCGAGGGCGTTTCCCCCCTCACCCCGGCGCGATGGCATAGCAGCAGGTAAATTCCTACTGCCTTAGCACACCTTTGCTCGGAGTCGCTTTTCTTAGGTATTAGTATATCACGTTTAACGTTAAAATGCGATGACTTTTCTCACTCGATATCCTTGCGGCTTACTTTGCCCTCGGCGACGAGCTCATCGACCCACTTGCCGTGGTGATGCACCGCATAGTCGGTCAGCACCGTGCCGTCCTTCATGCCCTGGAACGACTCCGGGTTCACGCCGAGCGCGAGGTAGATGTGGCCGAGCGCCGCGGCAAAGCCGCACCCGCCCGCAATCGCGTGGATGGGAATCGCCCAGGCCTGCAGGCTCTGCGGCAGGCTCGTGCCCAGCCAGAGCACGAGGCCCGACGCCACGAGCACGCACCAGAGGCCCATCTGCAGCAGGATGTTCATCTTCTCGCCGCCATTGTAGAAGCCCTGCGGTGGCAGATCCGGCTCGCCGCCGACGAGCTCTGCCGGGAACTTCTTCTGGAACTCGATATCATCCTTCGTGAAGTGCAGCGCCTCGCTGAACAACCGCTTGTAGCCCTCCCGCGCGATGAACAGGCCGACGAACGGCGTCGCGATGAACACGCAGGCGAAGAAGCGATGCAGGAGCTGCAGGTTATGCGGCCCCACCGCGCGGTAGAAATCCCCGAAAGACGGGATGTAGAGCGGCAGTGCGGTCAGAAACAGCATGAGGAAGGAAATACCATTCAGCCAATGGCAGATGATGAAGCCCTTCTTGTGGCGCGGCAAATATTTCAGTTTCGCCATAGCCATCAGCCCTCTTTCTTCTCGTCATGCTTTTTGTCCATGCGGCTCTTGCGGAACTGGGCGATGGCGGCCATGCCGACGATGCCGGCTACGGCACCGAAGGTCGCCACCTGGCCGATGGGACGCGCCACATCTTTCCACATATCGATAGACTTCGGCGTAGCGGGATCGGCGGGCAGGCCGAACTTCTCCGGCTTATCCGTCAGCACGTACATCATGTGGTTGCCGCCGACCTTGTTGTCGCCCACGCCGTAGAGCTGGGCATTCGGGAACGACTGCTTGACGACCTCGAGACGCTCCTTCGCGAGCTTCTCCATCTCCGCCTTCGGGCCAAAGCTGATGGCATCGGCCGTGCAGGTCTTGGCGCAGGCAGGCACCATACCCTCCTGAATGCGGTCAAAGCAGAGATCGCATTTCCGGGACTTGTGCGCGATGCCGTCGATCTTCGGGATGCCATAGGGGCAGTTCTTTGCGCAGTAGCCGCAGCCGACGCACTGGTCCTCGTTGATGACGACCGCGCCGCTGTCGAGCTTCGAGATGGCGTTCTCCGGGCAGCCATTGCGGCAGGCCGGGTCGCCGCAGTGCATGCACTGGTACTTGATGATATCCCAGCGGAACTTGCCCTGCTCATCCGTCGTCTCGTTGAATTTGATGAGATTGTACGTCGTCGGCGTGAGGTCCGCATGGGACTGGTACTGGCCCTCAAAGGGCGTGCTCATATCTGCTGGCAGGTCGTGCCACTGCTTGCAGGCTACCATGCAGGCGCGGCAGCCGCTGCAGCGGGAAATATCGTGCAGCATAGCCATTTCTTGTGCCATGATTTTATCTCCTTTCGCGTACAGGTGATTAGCCATTAGCGATAATTCAGATCAATACACTGCCGTGTTTGGCGAGTCCTTTTTCCTCGGCGAGCACATCGAGATGCAGCGTGGCCCAGTCCTGGAGGTAGATATCCTCACGACCATGGCCCACGTAGGTCTTGATGTAGCTGTGGCATTCGTCGCAGGTATCGATACGCACCTGCCCTTTCTCCGGCAGGAGGATGGGCAGCTTCTGCGTATCCTTGTTGCCGCAATAGACGCAGCCGATGCGCGTGAAATGCCAGAGCGTGCCGCAACCGCCGCAGCGGAGGAAACGCTCGGCGCCATTGGCCTCCGTCTCCTTCTTCAGCTGGGCCATGACGGGCTGGCGGCCGCAAACGGGGCAGTAGTTCTCCCGCCAGCCGGCCTCCCGCCAGACCTGCGCGTCCTTCAGCTCGGCGGGCACGAGCGCGTCAATGAGCGCCCAGCCCACGAGCCTGATGGAAGCCTTTGGCAGTTTCACCTTGGTGATGAACGCAGCCAGCTCCTCATCCTGCTGCTTCAGGAGCAGGGTAAAGAACTGCTGAATCTCCTGCAGCTCCGTCTCACCGGCCCATACGGACCAGTCGGCAAGAGCCTTGGCCATCGCTGCGGGCAGCTGCTGTCCCTTGAATGCCGCCAGCACGTCGGGCAGCATGCCTGCGGCCACTTTGACCACAGCCCGCTGCAGTTTTTCCTGCTGCAACAGGGGAACGCCGTCCTTTACGAGCTGCTGACACGCCGCCACCTCGGGGAACTCTACCGGCACGACCGCCTCCTGCAGGACACTCTGCAGGGTCTGGTAGAGGCCGGCTGTCTCCTCCAGGAACGGATGGGCAGCGAGATACGATGCAAGCGTGGTTTCAGGATTCTTGTTCATCTGACTCTCCTATTCTTTCTGGCAAAAACGTCCTGCGGGATAAATCACCCCGCAGCACCTTAAGCTTTCTTGATATCGACGAGGCAGGCCTTGAACTCCTGCTCCTGAACATTCGGATCGAGCGCGTCGATGGTCAGGTAGTTCGTGGACGGGCCTTTCGAGAGACCCTTGAAGCCCCAGCTGTAGGGCATCCAGACCATGTGCGTTTCCTTGCCGTTGATGGTGAGCGGCTGAGCACGCTTCGTGACCATGGCCTTGACCTG
>DEDT01000055.1:26691-39501 GCA_002350105.1 Selenomonadaceae bacterium UBA2897
CTGATCTCGACGAACGGCTCCTTGACGAGCTCGTTCAGCCACGGGATGTTGCGCGTGACCGTGCCGGAGCACCAATGCTCGGCAATACCGGAGCTCGTGAGTACGTACGGGAACTCGTCCGGCTTGCCGATCTTTTGCATGCCGTCGTCGACGCGCGGATAGACGCAGCACGGGTTGTACTGGGCGTTGTCGTTCTGATGCAGCGCGTTCTTCGTCGGGCTCTCCACCGGCTCGTAGAACTCGGGCAGCGGGCCGTCCACCGGCGTGCTGGAATGGTCGCGGGACGTGCCATCCGGATTCTTGTCCGTATAGTTGGCTGCGAAGAGGCGACCGATGCCCTCTCCGTTCATGCGGAACGGCTTCTGGCCGTCCGGCGTATCCGGGCCGGCCTTGCGGTTGCCGACATCCGGCACATCGTAGCCATCCCACTCGCCCTTCTCGGCATCCCACCAGACGAGCTTCTTGTCGGGGTCGATCGGCTGGCCATTTTCGTCACAGGAGGCGCGGTTGTAGAGCATGTGGATGTTGTCCGGCCAGCACCATGCATAGTGCGGATAGATACCGCGGTCGCCGTTATCATCCTGCTCGCGGCGCTGCGGCAGGGACTCACCGCCACCGTAGACACCGGCGTAAATCCACATGCCGCTATTCGTCGTGCCGTCCGCCTTGATCTCGCGGATGCCGTTTAAGAGCTTGCCCGTCGTGAGGTCGTAACCATTGACCTCTTTGAGGATATCCTCGACCGTGTGGTCGTCGGAATAGTTCCAGGTCATGAACTTGATTGGCTCGTCCTTCGGATCCGTGGAGTCCTTATAGAGCTCGACGATGCGGCGCCAGAGCTGGTTGCAAATCCAGTAATCCGGCTTGGAATCGCCCAAGGGATCCGGGCCCTCCTGCCGCCACTGCACGAGGCGCATGGAGTTCGTGATCGTGCCACGGCGCTCGAGGTAGGAGCAGGCCGGCAGGAAGATGACCTCCGTCGGGATGTCCGCCGGTTTCTCGCCCGGCTTGTTCCAGAACTCCGCCGTCTCGTTGATGAAGATATCCTGACAGATCAGGGAATCGAGCTTCTTCAAGCCGTTCTGCACGACGGAGAGGTTCGCGTTCGTGACGGCCGGGTTCTGGCCCGTCACATAGATGCACTTCACCGTGCCCTTGTTCGCCTCATCAAACATGCCGTAGATGGAGTCGTTGTGGTGGCTGTTGCGGATGGGGAGGAACTTCATGCCGAAGTCGTTCTCGGCCGTCGCATGCTCGCCATACCACGCGAGCAGCGTATTGCGCAGGAACTTCGAGCGGAACGTGCCGCTCTTCTCTTCCCATTTCTTGAACGTATCCGTCTTCTCCGTCGGATAATCGAGATAGCCGGGCAGGCAGTTGAACTCGATGGCGAAATCCGTCGAGGCCTGCACGTTCGGCTGCCCGCGCATGGCGTCGATGCCCGTACCTGCACGACCCACGTTGCCCATGAGGAGCTGCAGGATGGTGAAGCAGCGGATGTTCTCCACGCCGACCGTATGCTGCGTCATGCCCAGGGCATACATGAAGACGGCCGGGCGCACGCTGCTGAAGAGCTCGGCAGCTGCCTTGATCTCCTCGGCGGGGATGCCCGTGATGTTCGAGGCCATCTCGAAGGTATAGCGGCTGTAGTGCTCCTTCATCACGCTCAGCACCGTGTGCGGCGCGAAGATGTCCGTCGCCTTCTGTGGCTTGCCATCGGCGCCGAGGTCATAGCCCCAGGTCGTCATATCATAGGAGCGCGTCGCCTCGTTGTAGCCCGAGAACAGGCCGTCCTGGAACCCGAAGTCCGGACGCAGCAGGCAGAACGCATTCGTATTGCGGCGCAGGTAGTTCTCGTCAAATTTCTTGTTCTGGATAATATAATTGATGATTGCTCCGAGGAAGACGATATCCGTGCCAGGACGAATCTGAATAAATTTATCGGCGATTTTCGAGGTACGTGTGTAACGCATATCGACATGGACGATTTTCGCGCCATTCTCCTTGGCCTTCATGACATTCTTGAGGCCCATCGGATGGCACTCGGCGAGGTTCGATCCCTCGACCCATATGAGCTTCGCATCGCGGAGATTCATCCAGGAGCCCGTCATGGCACCACGGCCGAAGGCTGCGCCCATGGCCGGTGGCGTCGTCGCATGGCAGACACGCGTCTGGTTATCCGTATAGACGGCGCCGAGGCCGCGCGTCATCTTGATGAGCTGGTAGCACTCCTCATTGTTGACCTGGGAGCCGCCGATGAAGGCGATGGCGTCCGTGCGGTTCGTGCGCACCTCGCGACCGTCGATGTTCTCGGTAGCGCGCCAGTTCTCATCGCGTGCCTTCTTGAAGGCATGAGCTGCCTTGTCGATGGCCTCATCCCAGGAGATCTCCTCCCAGTGGTCGCTGCCCGGTGCACGGTACAGCGGCTTCGTCGCACGCTCTTTGGAGTTTGGTACCTGGCCGTAGCCGAGGCCCTTGGAGCAGAGGGCGCCGCGGTTGATCGGACTGTCCGGGTCGCCTTCGAGGTTGATGAGCTTGCCGTCCTTCACAGAGCCGACGACACCGCAGCCGCAGGCACAGAAGTGGCAGATCGAGGTAAATTCTTTCGCACCCTTGAGTTTGAACTCTTTGGCTGCTGCTTTGACTTTGGGCATGTCGACACCCAGGCTGGCCAGTGCGGCGCCGATGCTGGCGATACCGGTGGCCTTCAGGAATGCGCGTCTGCTTAAATCCATCAAAGTCTCCTCCTTCAAATAATACCAATATATAGAACTGGGGCAATCCCCAGATTCATGCAAAGTAAACAAGCCAGGCGCAACCGGACTCCCTCCGCCTCGCGTCGCTCGGCACCTCCCTCAATGGAGAGAGGCAATAGGCATCTCAGCCAAACGATAGGTTTCGTTTATACTGCCGATTGAAAAAAAGTATCGTTAAATTTTACTTTTTTTCGGGCAGGGCGAGCACGATGCGCTTGGGATGCGTGTAGACGCAGAAACTGCCGGGCGCCATGCGCGCACAAAGCGTGATGCCAAGCTTCTCGGCCAGTGCCAGCGAGAGCGTCGTGGGCACGGACTTCGCAGCTACGGCGGCAATGCCCATGCGACCGAGCTTCAGCATCATCTCCGACGAGCAGCGCCCGCTGAACACGATGATCTTGTCCGTGATGTCCACGTGACGCCTGAGGCACCAGCCGTAAAGCTTGTCGAAGACGTTATGGCGGCCGATGTCCTCGCGGAACACGAGGATTTTGCGGCGCTGCTGGTCGTAGACGACGCCGCTGTGCACGCCGTTCGTCTTCTCATGCGTGGCCGCCAGCGTGCCGAGCAGGTAGTCCGCCGTATCGAGGATATCCTGCGCCATGAAGCGCACATCCCGCGGCCGCTCGAAGATCTTCTCCGGCTCGCAGTCGAGGATCTGTCGTGCATGGTAGTAGCGCGGATTGTTGGCTGCCTCGGCGGCAAAGGCCTGAGCTTCCGCCGTCGTCTCCACATCAGCCTTCAGCGTCTCCTCGTCGATGGCGAGGCGCGTGATGTCGTCCACCGTGCGTATCCTGCCCATCTGCGCGAGAATACCCACGACGAGATCCTTATGGTCGCCCGGCGAGCAGAAGGCCGTAGTGAGGAATGTGCCGTTCAGCGTGATATCGAGGTAGACTTCCTTCGACGTGAACTTCTGCGCGTCCTCGAAAGCTCCCTTCCCCGCCACATATCGCCTGACCGGATACGTGATCAGTTCCTCATCCCGTGCCTGCATACTGCTGCCTCCTATTTGCTCTCATTTACGGTCAAGGCCATTATAGCCCAGCCCCCAGCCGATTGCAAACGCCACCAAACACGCGCTGTGTCCACAGATAAGTTAAATTTATGTTATGATAGCACCTTAGGTTTCCGTCAACTTAGAGCAAGAAAAAAGAGCACCCATCGGTGTACATGTCACCGAACGGATACTCTGATCATTTTCTTATGCTGTTATTTTTACGCCGTGACGAGCTGCGTGAAGTCGGCGATCTCGTGGATGAGGTCGTTGACGGACTTCAGCAGGGCCAGTCGATTGTTTTTAACCTTTTCATCCTTGGCCATGACCATGACGCCGTCGAAGAAGGCGTTGATGGGCGCCGAGAGCTGCGTCAGTGCCTCGAGGGCACCGGCGTAGTCGTGGGCGGCCGTGAGGCTGGCGAGCTGGCCTTGGGCCTGATCGTAGGCCTGATGGAGCTTTTTCTCCTCGTCCTGCTCGAAGAGGGCGGCGTCGATGTCGCTGCTCTTCGCCTTGGCCGCGAGGCTCACGACGCGGCAGAGGGCCTGGATGTCCGCAAGATGGGCCTCGCCCTCGGTGAACGCTGCCACCGCCTTAGCGCGCAGCATGACCGCGTAGACGTCATCCGCCTGCGTGAGCACGGCATCGGCCACATCGTAGCGGATGCCCGCATCGCTGAGCACGTTCTTCAGGCGCAGGCCGAGGAAGTCGGCCACCGCCTGCTGCACTTTGGCCTGTTTATCCGCATCCGCGATGCCATAGAGCGCCAGCGCCTTGTCGACGATCTTGCGGATGGAGACGCTGCATTGCGCCTCGATGAGCATGTTGACGAGGCCGAGGGCCTGACGGCGCAGGCCGAATGGATCCTGGGAGCCCGTCGGGATCTTGCCGATGCTGAACATGCCCACGAGGGTGTCCAGTTTATCCGCGAGGCTCACGACACGGCCCGCCGGGCTCTGTGGCAGCACATCGCCCGCGAAGCGCGGCTCGTAATGCTCGTCAATGGCCACGGCCACCTTCTCGCACTCGCCGTCGAGGCGCGCATACTCACGGCCCATGATGCCCTGCAGCTCGGTGAACTCCGTGACCATGCCCGTCACGAGGTCGGCCTTGCAGAGGAACGCCGCGCGCTTCGCATGCTTGCGCGTCTTCTCATCCGCGTCTACGAGGTCGCAGATGAAGTCGGCCAGCGCGACGAGGCGCTCGGATTTCTCGTACATCGTGCCGAGGCCCTGCTGGAACACGACGGTCTTCAGCTTGTCGCGGTGCTCGGCGAGGCTCTTCTTGCGGTCTTCATCGAAGAAGAACTGTGCATCGGCGAGGCGGGCGCGCAGCACGCGCTCGTTGCCGTGCTGCACCGTCTCCAGATGCTCCTTGCTGCCGTTGCGCACGGTGATGAAGAGCGGCAGTAGCTTGCCATCCTTGTCCTTGACCGGGAAGTAGCGCTGATGGTCGCGCATTGGCGTGATGACCGCCTCCGGCGGCAGCTGGAGATATTTCTCCTCGAAATGGCCGCAGAGCGCCGTCGGATACTCGACGAGGTAGACGACCTCTTCCAACAAATCCTCGTTGACCTCGACCTCGCCGCCGTTCTCGCGGGCCACGGCCGCGATCTGCTCGCGGATCATCTGCTCGCGGCGCTGCTGGTCAGCGATGACGTACTGCTCCTCGCAGGCTTTCTCGTAGCTGTCGGCATCGGAAATCTCGAAATCACCCTGGGAGAGGTAGCGATGGCCGCGGGACGTGCGGCCGGACTTCACCTCGGCCACCTCGAACGGGATGACCTCTTTATCGTAGAGGGCCACGAGCCAGCGCAGCGGGCGGATGAACTTGAAGTCGAGATCAGCCCAGCGCATGTTGTTCGGGAAGCTCAGGCCACAGATGAGCTCCGGCAGCAGCGTCTCGAGGAGCTTCGCCGTCGGCTGGCCGGCCTCGTGCACCTCGGCGTAGACGTAGCCGTCCTTCTGCACGAGTTCTTCCGGTTTCACGCCCTGGCCGCGGGCAAAGCCCTGGCAGGCCTTGGTCGGCTTGCCTTCGGCATCGAAGGCGACCTTGATGGACGGGCCGCGCTTCTCGCTCTCGACATCGTCCTGCTTCTCCGCGAGCCCCTTGACGAGCAGTGCCGTGCGGCGCGGCGTGCCGATGGTGCGCACATTTTCATAGACGAGGCGGTTCTCCTTGAAGGCCGCCTCCGCTTTCTCCTGCAGCTGTTTGAGGATGCCCGGCATCACATGCGCGGGGACCTCCTCCGTACCGATTTCCAGTAATAAGTCCTTGCTCATGCTTTCTCCCCCTTGTGCAGCATCGGATAACCGAGTTTCTCACGCTGTGCCAGATAGCACTCCGCGCACAGGCGCGCCAGCTTGCGCACGCGGCCGATAAAGGCGGCGCGCTGCGAGACGCTGATGGCGCCGCGGGCATCGAGCAGGTTGAAGGTATGCGAGCATTTCAGCACGTAGTCATAGGCCGGATGCACATAGCCCTCGCCGATGACGCGCACGGCCTCGGCCTCGTACTTGTCGAAGAGCTCGAAGAGCATCTTCTCGTCCGAGAGGTCAAAGGAGTACGTGGACTGCTCGAACTCGTTCTGATGGAAGATATCGCCGTAGGTGTAGAAATCATTCCACTGCAGATCGTAGACGTTCTCGACGCCCTGAATATACATGGCGAGGCGCTCCAGGCCGTACGTGATCTCCGAAGCCACGGGCTTGATGTCCTGCGAGCCGACCTGCTGGAAATACGTGAACTGCGTGATCTCCATGCCGTCGAGCCAGACCTCCCAGCCGAGGCCCCAGGCACCCAGCGTCGGAGACTCCCAGTTGTCCTCGACGAAGCGCACGTCGTGCTCCTGCAGGTTGATACCGAGGCGCTCCAGCGAAGCGAGATAGAGCTCCTGGATGTTGTTCGGCGACGGCTTCATGATGACCTGGAACTGATGATGCTGATAGAGGCGGTTCGGGTTATCGCCGTAGCGGCCATCGGCCGGGCGGCGCGACGGCTCGACGTAGGCGACGTGCCACGGCTCCGGACCGAGCACGCGCAGGAACGTATGCGGATTCATCGTGCCAGCGCCCTTCTCTACATCGTAGGGCTCTGCCAGGATGCAGCCCTGCTCAGCCCAAAACTTCTGCAGGGTCAGGACGATTTCCTGAAAGTTCATGTAGACAGCTCCTTTGCTGATACCAGATGTGTTACAGAAACAAAAAGTCTCGTTCCTGCAACGAAAACGATCGTTACAGGGACGAGACTTGTCAAGACAAATTCCGCGGTTCCACCCTGATTGACTGCCAGTGGCAGCCCACCTCAACGTATAGAATTACGCTCCAAAGTGCCTTTCGCGCACACCGCCCGGCTCACACCATCCCGGACTCGCTGGCTTCGGCGCTACTCTTCTTTTTCATAGCTGTCCCAATTCTACCCCATTCACCGGTAGGTGTCAAGCCAGGTTATACTTATGCGGCTCATCATCCTGATGGGATGCGGCAGCTGTTTCCTCCGCTTCGTCCTCAGCCTCTGCTTCGGCGACAGTCTCCTCGCCCTTGAGGATGCGCATGAACTCCCCGCCCGTAATGGTCTCTTTCTCGTAGAGATAGCCCGCGAGCTCGTCGAGCTTGTCCAGATTGTCGCTGAGCAGCTGCTTCGCCTTCTCGTGCTGTGCACGCACGAGGGCCACGACCTGCTTGTCGATGGCGTCCTGCGTGGCCGCTGAGCATGCGAGGCTCGTGTCGCCGCCGAGGTAACGGTTCGTGACCGTCTCCATGGCGACCATGTCGAAGTCCTCGCTCATGCCGTAGCGCGTGATCATCGAGCGCGCAAGCTTCGTGGCCTGCTCGATATCGTTGGCTGCGCCCGTGCTCACCTGGCCGAACTTCACTTCCTCGGCCGCGCGGCCACCCGTGAAGGTCGCGATCTTGTTCTCCAGTTCCTCTTTCGTGAGGATGTACTGGTCCTTCTGCTCCACCTGCATGGTGTAGCCCAGCGCGCCGCTGGTGCGCGGGATGATCGTGATCTTCTGCACGGGCGCGGAGTGGGACTGCAGCGCCGCCACCAGCGCATGGCCAATCTCGTGATAGGCCACGGTGTGCTTCTCCTTGTCGGAGAGGATTGCGTTCTTCTTCTGGTAGCCCGCGATGACCACCTCGACGCTTTCCTCGAGGTCGGACTGGGTCACGAGATCGCGACCCTGCCGCACGGCGCGCAACGCGCCCTCGTTGACGATATTCGCGAGCTCCGCGCCCGAGGCGCCAGCCGCCATGCGCGCGATGGTGTGGAAGTCCACGTCATCGGCGAGGTGCACCTTCTTGCCGTGCACCTCGAGGATGGCCTCGCGGCCCTTGAGGTCGGGCAGTTCCACGGGCACGCGGCGGTCGAAGCGGCCGGGGCGCAGCAGCGCCGGATCGAGAGAATCGGGGCGGTTCGTGGCCGCGAGGATGATGACGCCGTTATTCCCCTCGAAGCCGTCCATCTCCGTGAGCAGCTGGTTCAGCGTCTGCTCGCGCTCGTCGTTGCCCATGTTCGCGCCATTGCGCTTCTGGCCAATCGCATCGATCTCGTCGATGAAGACGATGCAGGGTGCCTTTTCCTTGGCCTGCTTGAAGAGGTCGCGCACCTTCGAGGCGCCCATGCCGACGAACATCTCCACGAACTCCGAGCCCGCGATGGAGAAGAACGGCACGTCCGCCTCGCCCGCCACGGCCTTGGCGAGCATCGTCTTGCCGGTACCCGGCGGGCCGACGAGCAGCACGCCCTTCGGCATCTGCGCACCGATGGAGGAATACTTCTTCGGATTGTGCAGGTAATCGACGATTTCGGAGAGGTTCTCCTTCGCCTCATCCTCACCGGCCACATCCTTGAAGTGGATGCCCTCCGAGGACGGCACGTAGATCTTGGCCTGATTGCTGCCCATGCCGAAGAGCATGCCGTTGCCACCGCCCCGCTCCATGAGCTTGCGGCTGAAATACTGGCCGATGGCGAAGAAGATGATGAGCGGCAGGATCCAGGCGAGGAAGAAGCTCACGATGGGCGAGGTCTCCTCCTTGATATCCTGGTTGAACTGCGCGCCGGAGGCATGCAAGCGGTCGACAAGCTCCGGGTCATTCACGAGACCGGTCTTGTACTTCTTGTTATCCTCCTTGCCCGTGAAGAGGATCTGGTTGTCCTTGATCTCCACCTGGCTGATCTGCTGGTTCTCCGTCATATCCATGAACGTACCGTAATCGACCTGCTCGATCTGCGCCTGGTCGAAATAGGGCCGCGCCATTTCATTGAATAACAGCATCACCGCCAGGACGAGAATATAGTAAAACGCCATGGGTTTCTTCGGCGGTTGTACTTCCTGCATGAAATCATCCCTTTATATACAAAGTTTTCACCGTGATATTGACCTCGTGCACAATCATGCCCGTCATGTACTCGACGGCATCCGTTACCTGCTTTTGCAGTTGGTGCAGCAGCGTGGGGATATGGTTGCCATAGCCGATGACGACCGACGCCGCGATATGGAGGCCCAGGTCCTCTTCCCCCTGCATGATGTGCTCCACCTGCAGGCTGTTGACCTTTTCCAGGGCTTTCTGCCTGCCCATGGTCTCGCGCACGATGGCCTTGATGGCGCTGTCATCGATGATCAGCTTGCCGTAGTAGCTGAAGACCGGACGCACGATGGACTTCTCGCCGAGGCGGCGTCGCCGCGTGCGCGAGCGCTTGAAGATGGTCTGCAGCGGGTCGATGAGATAGCCGGAGAAATGCGGCTTCAGCTCGATCGTCGGCACGGGAATGATGTGCTGGCCCTTCTTCATGCGGTAGTAGCGCGCCTTCTTCATCTCCGCCTTCGTCGCGATATCCTCGATATGGATGATTTTGGCGATGGGCGGCAGATGCAGCGCCTTGGCGATCTTCTGCACCATGTTCTCCGAGGTGCCGAGCACGAGGATGCGATGCGGCTTCTCGCGCTGGATAGCCGCCGATACCTCCTCGGCATGGCCCGGCAGGATGAAGATGGCGCGCCGCACGGCCATGATGCGGCTCTTTTCCTTCTTGGCCGACTTGCCCGCGACGATCTTGCCATCCTTGATGAGGATGCCGTCGTCGATGATGGCGTCAGCGTGATTCTTATGGGCCACGATGAGGGCACGGTGGCTCTTGCCCGTGCCGCTGGGCCCGACCAGCGCGATTACATCCATTTGCTGCTGCTCCTTTTCCCTGCCTGTCAGGGCAGGCCATACGCTTTAGAGCTTCTGTACCGGACGGTAGAACTTCTCCGCCCATTGATCCTCGATGGTGAAGACCCCGAGCTCCGTCGGATAGCGCGTCGGGAAGCCGTGGTAGTCGGAGCCGCCCGAGACGAGCAGGCCATAGCGGTCGGCCATCGCCAGGTAGCGCTGCGTATCCTCCTCATTGTGCCGCGGGTAGAAGCACTCCAGTCCCTCGATGCCGCTCTGGCAGATCCGCTCCACCAGCGCATCGTCGCCGACGAGCTTCGGGTGCGCCAGCACCGGCGTGCCGCCCGCCGCCTTGACGAGGTCGACGATCTCGCGCACCTCCAGCCGGTAGTGCGGCACGTAGGCGGGCTGTCCCTTCGCCAGCAACGCATCGAACGCCTCCCGGATGGAGGGGAAATACCCCTTCTTCACGAGGACGCGCCCGATATGCGAGCGGCTGATGGACTTGCTGGCACCGGCCAGCGTCAGTACCTCCGTCTCGCTGACGTCATAGCCGAGCTGCTGCAGCTTCGCCACCATCTCCGAGAAGCGCGTCCAGCGCGCCTCCGTGATGTCGTTGAGCTTGTCCACGAGCGGCCCGTAGAAGATATCGATATTGTAGCCGAGAATATGGATTTCGCGCAGCGGATGATGCGCGCTGAACTCAATTCCCGGAATGATGCGTATGCTCTTGCAAGGGTACATGCCAGTCTCGTAAAGATGGCCGATGCCCCCCACCGTATCGTGGTCGGTGATGGCCATATACCTGAGTCCGGCATCCTTGGCTGCCGCCACCAGTTCCTCCGGCGTCAGCCGGCCATCGGAATAGGTGGTGTGCATATGCAGATCGCTTGCCATAGCTCTTAGCTCTCTCCTGTCATCTGTGGTTCCTAGACAGCAGGCAAAATTACCTGCTCTAGGGTATATTCGGCACGCGGGGCACGATTCCTGCCCCCGTCTTTTATTCCGTGATAAAAATGCGCTCGATGCCCGTCGTGCGGTTCGTCGCATCGTCGATATCGACGAGCACGGCCGAATAGACGTTCGGCCCGCCGGCCACGTTGAAGCGCACGGGGCGGCCCGTCGTGAACTTGTAGAGGATATTCTCCACCTCCACGCCGAGCACGGAGTTCCACGGGCCCGTCATGCCGAGATCCGTGATATAGGCCGTGCCATGCGGCAGCATGCGCGCGTCCGCGGTCTGGATATGCGTATGCGTGCCCACGACCGCGTTCACGCGCCCGTCGAGATACCAGCCCATGGCCATCTTCTCCGACGTCGCCTCCGCATGGAAATCGAGCAACAGGATATCGCACGTATCCCTGAGCTCGCGCAACAGATCCTCCACCTTTTGGAACGGGCAGTCCAGTGCCGGCATGAACGTGCGCCCCGAGAGGTTCATCACGCCGATGTTCTTCGCCTTGAAGGGATAGATGCAGCAGCCCTTGCCCGGCGTTCCCTCGGGATAGTTCGCGGGGCGGATGAGGAAGGGCTCGTCATCGATGAACTCCAGCACGTCCTTCTTGTCCCAGACATGGTTGCCCGAGGTCACGATGTCCGCGCCGCCGCGGTAGAGCTCATCGAGCGAACCGCGCGTAAAGCCCTTGCCCCCCGCGGAGTTCTCGCCGTTCACCACCACCACGTCGATGTGCTTCTCGCGCCGCAGCTGCGGCGTATACTGGCAAAAGGCCTTGCGCCCGGCATGTCCCACGACATCTCCGGTCAGCATGATTCTCATCCTGTTTTCCTCCCTCAGCTTGCTTCAGCGATTATAGACGATGACATGGCCCTCGTCGCGATAGCCCGCCAGTGCCACGCTCGGCGGATGCTGCTGCATCTCCACCAGCAGCATGGCGAACATATCCTCCTGCTGCTGGATAAAGGTGTCATCCAGCAACGAATCCATCTGATGATCCACGGCCAGATCCTCTCCGTAGGTCTGCACCGCAACATCGATGATCAAATCTACCTCGTCGGACGTCAGATTCTGCAGCGGCAGCTCGACGTGTACGCGGGACACCTCCTCCACCACATCCGCCGTGATCTGGAAGGCTTCCTCGGCTGGCACGCGCCCCTCCAGATGGCGGTAGGCGGCATAGCTTTCCCGCAGCTGGCCATCGTAAAGGTCAAGGGCCACTTTATTCAGGGGACACTTCAGGACGAAATTCAGCGTCACCATCCTGCTGCGCGGCTCATATTCCACGGTATCCACCTCGGGATAGCGCACGAGCAGCGAGCCCAGCCACTGCACCTCATGCGGCTGCGGCGGCCTGCCCTGATGTAGCTTCTGCAGCAGCTTGTGTAATTTCTTGAACGGCATGGCTACCTTCTTTCTCTCCAGCCATCATAATACGAAAGGGCACAGGCTGACGCCTGTACCCCATAGGATTCCTGTATGGACAGCTTATTTCGCGTAATCGACCACGCGCGTCTCACGGATAACCGTGCACTTGATCTGGCCGGGATACTCCAGCTGCTCTTCGATTTTTTTCGTGATATCGTGGGCCAGCGCCGCAGCCTCGGCATCGTCGATCTTGTCCGGCTTGACCATCACGCGAATCTCGCGGCCCGCCTGGATGGCATAGCAACGCTCCACGCCCTCAAAGGACTCCGCGATACCCTCGAGATCCTTGAGGCGCTTCAGATAGGACTCCAGGCTCTCGCGGCGCGCACCCGGGCGTGCCGCCGAGACGGCATCCGCCGCAGCCACGAGCACGGACTCCACCGACGTCGGCTCCACATCGCCATGATGGGCCTCGATCGCATTGATGACGTCCTTGGACTCGCGGTACTTGCGCGCGAGATCAGCGCCGATGGTCACATGCGGGCCCTCGACCTCGTGGTCGATGGCCTTGCCGAT
>DEDT01000055.1:39608-39775 GCA_002350105.1 Selenomonadaceae bacterium UBA2897
TGGTTCAGCACGTTCTGGCCATAGCTCGTGCGGTAACGCAGGCGGCCGAGCAGCTTGATGAGCTCCGGATGGATACCGTGCACGCCCGTCTCGAACGTGGCCTGCTCGCCGGCCTCCTTGATGCGCTGCTCCACCTCGCGCCGAGCCTTCTCGACCATCTCCTCGAT
>DEDT01000055.1:39871-54446 GCA_002350105.1 Selenomonadaceae bacterium UBA2897
TCGCGGCCGATGATGCGGCCCTTCATTTCGTCGTTCGGCAGGGCCACGACCGAGACCGTCGTCTCCGCCACATGATCGGCAGCGCAGCGCTGGATGGCGAGCGAAAGGATCTCACGGGCCTTCTTGTCGGCCTCGTCCTTCGTCTGCTGCTCGTATTCCTTGATCTTCATGGCCTTTTCGTGCCTGAGTTCTTCCTCAGCCTCCGCCATGAGCATGGTACGGGCTTCCTCCGCCGTAAGGCTGGAGATGCGCTCGAGTTCGGCTTTCTGCTGCTCGTGCATCGCGTCGACGGCCTTCTGGCTCTTGTCGAGGCGCGACTCCTTGCGCGAGAGGTTCTCCTCGCGCTTCTCCAGGGACTCCAGCTTGCGGTCGAGCTTATCCTCTTTCTGGGATACCGTGCGCTCCTGCCGCGACAGCTCGTTGCGCCTCTCCTTGGTGTCTTTCTCCAGGTCGGAGCGCAGACGGTGAATCTCTTCCTTTGCTTCCAGCAAAGCTTCTTTTTTTCTGGTTTCGCCTTTTTCTTCGGCGTCAGCTACAATCTTTCTGGCCTGTTCCTCGGCGGAACCGATCTGTGCCTCAGCTGCGCGCTTGCGCATCATATAACCAGCACCGGCACCGACGATAACAGCTACTATTACCGCTAGTATCAATGTAACGATAATATTCACCCCCCTTTCAATTTATTGCTTTTATGCGGTTTTTTCGATAGTTTGACAAGTAGGACACTTATATCAATGATATCGTTTATAACCATACCCTACTATTTTACGGTTTTTCCCGCATAGTGTCAAGAAAATACCATTCGGCGGGCAGGATACTGGGCAAACCGTGTCGAAAGAGAGTAAGTATAGGAATAAAGTGCTATTATTAAAGAAAAAAAACAGGTGAAAACATTATGGTAAAATGTGCCCGCTGCGGACGCAGCATCGAAGAAAAGAATGCTCTGAAACATAAGGGGGAGGACGGGGAATACGAGGTCATCTGCCAGGACTGCTTCAGGGAGGCCACCGGCGTCAACTACCAGACCTTCGCCTACCGGCGTGAGAATGCGAAGATGACGCTCATCGCCGTCCTCTTCTGCCTGGCCGCCACGGTGTATGCCTTCGTAACAAAGGGCATCCTCTACGGCTCCCTCGGCATCGTCCTGACCATCCTTGTCTACCTCTTCGCCTCCAAGAAGCGCTGAGTAACACATGAAAAGGAAAACCGCCCTGACCAAACGTACAGAGCGGTAAAAATAGGATTTTCTGCTGCAAACCGCACCGTCATCCTTACTATGGTGCGGTTATTCTTCGTCTGCCAGCAACATGCGCACGATATCCTGACGGCTCACGATGCCGACGAGCTTGCCGCCCGCATCGACGATGGGCACGCGCTTGATGTGCTGGTCGCGCATCTTTTTCGCGATCTCACGCACCTCGGTATCCGGCGCGGCCGTTACGACCTCCGACGTCATGATCTGCTGCGCATCCACGGCGGCCAGCTTGTTGAACTGCTGGCGGTACTCCCGCAGGCCATGATAGTAGATCACCGCGCCGAGAATGCAGAGGCCGTCCGGCGCGGCTGGCCCCGTTTCCTTGTAGAGCAGGTCGCCCTCGCTCACGATGCCGCACAGTCTCCCATCCGCCGCCACGACGGGCACGCCGGAAATCTTGTGGCTGACCAGCAGCTCCGCCACCTCGCGCACCGACGCCTCCGGCCGCACCGTCAGCACCTGCGTCGTCATAATATCCTTGGCTAACATAGCCATCACCTCATTTCTATAGGTATAATTCGCGCCCAGGATACCAGATTCCTGCCGGAATGCTGTTTCCGTCGAACCTTCACACGACGTCAGGGACGCCCTTTAGCGGAAAGCCTTATCAATCCTGGCACCATTTTCCTGTAATTTCTTCTCCAGGGCGTCCAACTTATCCATATAGGTTTTGACATCATTTAATGAAGCATCTGTGATGGGATAGACCGACAGCGCACGGTAAAATTTTTCCTGATATTCTACGTCTGTTTTCATATCTTCAAACAGCTCGCTGAATTGTTCTCTCTCTCCTACCGTGCAACCGGTAATGCCCTTTAATACATCGACCTTCTCCATCTTGCTGCGCAGCTTAGCCATTTGATCGGCATCGGCAGCCAGCTTTCCGGATGCCTCTTTGATGGCGCTTTCATCGCCCTTCTTTACGGCCGCCATCAGGGCATCATGATGCGCATCTCCCTGTTTCATCAGTTCCTTGCACGAACCCCAATATTTCTTCACGCTGTTTTGATACGTGAGATACGCATTGCGCCGCTGCGTCCTGCGTGCCAGCTGCGCCGGCGTCAGGGCATTGGACATGCCATTCTGCTCCGTAGGTATGCTGTTCGATGCCTGCTGCCCCTTGGCCATATTCGTAATAGCCATTGACATCGGCTTTATTTTCCAACAGCAGCTGAGCTACCTCGCGCTTATCATTACGAATAGCCCACCACAATCCCGTATAGCCTGCATGCGACACGCTTTCCGCATAGACGCCATTGACATCAACGCCAGCTGCGAGCATGCTCTTGACCGTATCGCAGTCGCCCTGCTTCACCGCCATGATAAACAAGCGCTGGTTATCGCTGGGTGTTTTGTAGAAATGGTATTTCGCGTCCGTCGCGGACCATGCGGCCTCTGCCGGCGTCATCTGTGCCGACGGCACGGCAGCGGCCATCAATACTGCCAGGCCGACGGTTAACGACAGTTTCCGTAATTTCGATACACGCATCATGGTCAATCCTCCACCTTTTCCCTTGTCCCACGCTGGATTTCTTCATAACATCGTAAAAATTATACCACCTAAGTCCCTTTTGAACAATCTTCCACGAAAAACCCTTGCCAGATAACATCATTGACTAAATCAACTTTTTATTTTGCAATTAAGCCTGTTTAATTCGGTTTAATTATGCTACACTATAGAAAAAGGTTTGCGTATGGATAACAGGAGGTTGACATGATGAAACGGAGTTTCCGGCAAAAAATCGCTATGAGTGTGGCAGCAGTGGTGCTGGCCTGCCCGCTTTCTATTGGCATGGCGCCTGCGCCGACAGCAGAAGCAGGCGACCTCTTGGGCAATATCCTCGGTGCAGCGATCGACGGGGCAGCCTATTCCGTAAAGTTAAACAAAGAGATCAACTATATTAACGGTACGGAAAAGGGACGCAACGAATATTTTGCCGCGATGAAGAAGCAATACGGTGTCAATAACGACTGGACGCTGAACAATCGTCTCGACGGCATCATGACGAACCTGACCCAGGCGATTGGACAGGTGGACAAATCCATCTACGAAAAGCCCTACCAATATTTTATCAATAAAGATGACAGCTTCAACGCCTTCTGCACACTTGGGCATAATATGAGCGTCAATCAGGGTCTGTTCAAATACATCGACAACGATGACGAGATTGCCGTCGTCCTGGGCCATGAGATGGGCCATGGGCAGAAGGATCACCCGGCCAAGGGTGCAAAAAAATCCATTGGCCCGGCCGTGCTCGCGGAAGCCACGGGGGGCAACGTACTCGGCAATATCGCGGCAAATCTCTGGAACAACCGCGGTATCACGCGCCCTCAGGAATGGGAGGCCGATAATCTCTCCTTTGAATATATCACCCACTCGAACTATAATCCCGGCGCTACCGCGGCCATCTGGCAGCGCGTCCTGGACAAGATGGGCGATGTTTCCGGCTGGCAGAATGCTACCTCTGATCATCCGAGCAACAAAGACCGCCGCGACAACTACGAAAAAAAATTGGAAGAATACAGCAACTACCATGTCGCTGTGAAGCAGAATGATAAAGACGGTATCGTCATGGTAAATAAAAAAGAATTCTGCATCCCTGCTCCCTATGGCAGCATGAGCAGCAAAGAGCGTGCCTACTTCGTCGAGGGCAACCTCGCCGCCGCCTACCGCAACGGCCACAACAAGTCAGCGGCCAGCGTGAATGGCAATACGGTGATGCTCGGTGCACAGCCCATCATCACCTGCGTAAACGGCGATGAAAGCGCCGAGACCCTCGCCGAGCGCCTGAACAAAATCAAATAACTCCCTAGGGGAATGCTGATTAAATCGCCAGCCCATCTTGCCGCATCTTTTTCGTCTGAAGCTAACGCATAAGCGACCACTAAGGGCTAAAGCCCTAAGTGTCTGCTTACGTCGTCAGCGGCTCTCGACATAGCACCGCTATGCCTTCGAGCCACTTCCTAGCCCAGACAAAAAATCTACGACAATCTGGACCAGCTCAATTAATCAGCGTTCCCCTATGAAAATCCGCTCCCTTGCTATATAATGATGGTAACATCTTTAGCAAGGGAGTTTTTTTATGCATCTGCGCCCCTATCGCACCTCGATTATCCTGGCCATCACCTTCACACTGGTGTTGTCCACGTTCTGGTTCCTGCCGCAGCTGGCCTTTATCATCTTTATCTCCATGCTGCTGCAGCTGCTCCTCTCCCCGCTCGTCGAGCGCCTCGTGCCGCATCTTTCGCGTGCCCTGGCCTCGGCACTGGTACTGCTTTCCTTTGTGCTGCTGCTGATCGGCGCCGCCTTCCTGATCTCCAGCTCCTTCATCCCGACCTTTACCCAGTTCATCGCGGAGTTTCCCCGTATCTCGGCGGATTTGCAGGCCTCTGTGGCCATGCAGGATTCACCGATGCTGGCGGGCGAGCTGGATAATCTCTGGGGCGAGCTGCAGGAGATCAGCGTCGAGGCGCTGAAATCCTCACTCTCCATCCTGCCCGCCGTATTCGGCCGCGTCATCGACCTCGTCATCATCTTCTTCGTGACCTTCTATCTGCTCAAGGACGGCGAGGCCATCAAGTCCTGGATTGCCTCCCTCTTTCCCAGCCGGGACTATACGCGCGTCATCGCGCTCTTCGACCGCATTCTGCTCGCACTGCGCACCTACATCTGCAGCCAGCTCGTGATCTGCTGCATCACGGGCACGGTCGTCTTCCTATACTTCACGCTGCGCGGCCTGCCCTACGGCTCGGTCTTCGCAGTCGCCTCAGGCATCGCCGAATTCATCCCCGTCCTCGGCCCCACCGTCGCCTCGATCTTCGGCACGCTGCTCACGGCCACGACCGGCATCTGGTTCGCCATCCAGACCGCCTGCTTCTACCTCGTGCTCACGCAGATCAACCATAACATCGTCTATCCGACCCTCATCGGCCGCTCGCTCAACCTGCACCCCGTGGCCATCATCCTCGGCATCATCCTCGGCGGCGAAGTCCTCGGCCCCGCAGGCATGTTCCTCGCCGTCCCCTTCATCGTCATCTGCAAGCTCGTCATCGAGGACATCTACCGAGACCGCCAGCAGCTGAGAAAGAACGTCCACATGTCGCGCTGGCTCAACAAGAAACTCGCCAGCGAACATGAACAGCAAAGACCATAACCCTCGCAGATGTGGAATCCTTGCTATGCTCAAAGTGGAATCTCATCGCCCCAGCCAATCTCAAAAAACTTCGCCCACCAGAAAAGGAAAATGACAAGGCCCCGATAAAAATTAAGGACAGAGGTGATCATCTTACACCTCTGTCCTTTTATGCTTCGTATGTTGTCTGCCCGCGAGTAGCGCCGTCAGGCAGCCTCCGCGCCGCTGTTGTACTCCTGCAGCCATTTATACGTGACAAAGCAGCCGACCAGATTAGCCAGGATTGCAATAGACGGAGAAATCTGCACGAGAACGAAAGCAAGCAGACTGGTCCCGATAAACAGGAGTGCCCCCTTCTTCAGGCCCGCGACATAGAATCCGCCACATGCCAGGAAAAACGCCAGCAACATAGCAATAACCATACTTTTCTTCTCCATGATAATCTCCTCCTTATTTTGCGATTCATGGAAACTTTCTCTTGACAGCTATACCTTAGCATATAAGGACTTCTTTAGGGCGAAAAGTGGCACGAAATGCATTTTTTAGGCATGAAATGCATGGAAAAAGGGTCGGGCGCGCGTATGATATGCTGCACAAAAACGCCTCCGTCCAGTAAGACAGAAGCGTTTTGCTTACAAATCAGGAGGTATAATGGCACGTTTGTCAAGACAAAAATCAGTAAAATTCGATAAAGGGTACAAAAAAGACTGCTGCGCTTGGCAACAGTCTTTACCTCTGCGGATGTACGATGAAAATACTTATTTAACGACCATGACCGGTACGCGGGATTCTTCGACGACCTTCTGGCTGACACTTCCGATGAGCGCACCCTTGAAGAGGCCCAGGCCGCGGCTGCCCATGATGATCATGTCGCTGCCCTCCTGCTCAGCCACGCGCAGGATGGCCTTTGGGATGCTACCCGTCTCGACGTGCTTGGCCGCCCGCAGCTCATCGGGGATTTTCTCCCAGATGCGGTCGAAGACGATATGGCTCGGGATGTCCTTGTTAATGTTGCTGGCCACGTAGACGAAATCGAGATCCGCGCCGCATTTCTGGGCGAAGAAAATCGCCTCATCCACGGCCTTGCAGCCATTCACGGAACCATCGACCGGCACGAGGATCTTCTTGATCTTGCTCATAGTAAAACCTCCTCAGCGTTAACTCTATGCATCTCTCTGCACGGACATGCCGCCGCACAGCTCTCTTGCTTTTACTTACTTATTTCGCTAAGCGAGGCAATTTTCCTCTTTTTTACCCGATATTTTTCGCCTTTTTGTCAAAAAGGCGAAACTCAATCGTTGCAGGGACACTCCGCCCGATCGAAGTATTTGCGGATAATCTCCACGGCGCAGTAGTCGCCGCACATCGAGCAGGCACCCTCATCCTTCGGGTTGCGTGCGCCGCGCTTCTCCCTCGCGAGATCCGGGTCGATGGCGAGCTCCAGCTGCTTGTCCCAGTCGAGCTGCTTACGCGCTTTGGCCATCGCAAGATCCCACTCCTTCGCACCCGGCACACCGCGCACGAGGTCGGCCGCATGAGCCGCGATGCGCGCCGTGATCACGCCCGTATGCACGTCCTCCATGGTCGGCAAGGCCAAATGCTCGGCCGGCGTCACATAGCAGAGGAAATCCGCGCCGCTCACGGCCGCCATCGTACCGCCGATGGCCGAGGTAATGTGGTCGTAGCCCGGCGCCACGTCCGTCACCAGCGGGCCGAGCACGTAGAAGGGCGCGTTGCGGCAAAGACGCTTCTCCAGCTTCATGTTCGCCGCAATCTGGTCAAAGGGCACATGGCCCGGCCCCTCGACCATCACCTGCACGCCGCGCTGCCACGCGCGGTCTACGAGCTCGCCGAGCGTGATGAGCTCCGTGAGCTGGGCACGATCCGTCGCGTCCGCCGTGCAGCCCGGCCGCATGCCGTCGCCGAGGCTGATGGTCACATCGTACTTCTCGCAGATATCGAGAATATCATCATAATGCTCATAGAGCGGATTTTCCATTTCATTATGCAGCATCCAGCCTGCGATGAACGAGCCGCCGCGCGAGACGATATCCATCACGCGCCCCTGCTTGCGCATGCGGTCGATGGCCGCTTTCGTCACACCGCAATGCAGCGTCATGAAATCCGCGCCATCTTTCGCCTGCTTCTCGATCGTCCCGAGGATATCATCATCCGTCATCTCCACGACCGCGCCATGTTCGCGAATCGCGCGCACCGTGGCCTGATATAGCGGCACCGTGCCCACCATGATGGGCGAATGCTCGATGATGCGCTGCCGCGACACATCGATATTGCTGCCGGTCGAGAGATCCATGACGGCATCCGCGCCGCATTTCACTGCTTCATCCAGCTTCCGGAGCTCCGGCTCGATATCGGGGAACGTGCTCGACGTGCCGATATTCGCGTTCACCTTGACCCGGAGCCCCTCGCCCACGCCGCGGGGCTTCAGGCTCGTGTGGTTCACATTCGCACAAATCGCGATGCTGCCTCTCGCGACCCGCTCGCGGATTACCTCCGCGGGGATGTGCTCCTCTGCTGCCACCAGTTTCATGGCGTCCGTGATTTTCCCCTCACGGGCCGCCTGCATCTGTGTTGCCATAAACAAAACCTCCTAAAATCCGTAAAAGCGCCACAAAAAAGCGCCCGGTGGTAACCCCCGGACGCTCCAATCGCCAAAGTATGCCACTTCCCTACGCAGGTCCTAACCCGACAGGTTCCAAGGGTCGGCCAAAGCCTCTCAGCTGCCACGCAGCTCCCCTAGTGAATCGATTTATGCACTTTTACGTTCCCTATTCTAGCACGTATCCCATCGCGATACAACACCAGCAACATTTATTATGTCAAGAAACAGCAAATCATCGCCTCGAACGGCGGCAGGGGCGGGGTACACCATAAGCGGAGCGTTGGAAATTTGCGTGAAAGAGGAAAATTTTTGCCTACCAGAACCCTCGTAAAAGTTTCTACCGTTCAAGCGCAGCGCGTTTAGGAACTTTTACAGGATTAATTCCTGGCAAAAATTTTACTCTAGCAAATTTACTCAGCGGAGCGTTGGTGTACCCCGCCCCTGCCGCCCGCCTGCCTCGAATTTTTTTAAATTTTTCTTGACAGGGGCATACCTGCTGAGTATAATATTATTTGTGATTGCGGGATGTGGCACAGTTTGGTAGCGCGCTTCGTTCGGGACGAAGAGGCCGCAGGTTCAAGTCCTGTCATCCCGACCATTTGCAAACACAACCGGTAACCGATGGGTTGCCGGTTTTTTGTATATCATAAAAAAGACAAAAATAGCGGAGCATACGCCGGAATGCGTGCTCCGCTATTTATCATGCTCTTATTCTGCTGTGAACTGCGAGTATCTCACTCCTCCGTAAAGGCCGGCACGATGGCGCCCTGATACCTGTCGAGGATGAACTGTTTCAGTTCGTCGCTGTGCAGCACTTCCATGAGCGTCTTGATCTCCGGCCGCTCCTCGTCCCCCTCGCGCACGGCGACGATATTCACATAAGGCGAGGTACTATCCTCGAGAATCAACGCCTCCTTCGACGGCACGAGGCCGACCTTCAGCGCATAGTCCGTATTGATGACTGCCGCATCGACATCATCGAGGGAACGCGGAATCTGCGCTGCCTCCATCTCCTGGAACTGCAGATGTTTCGGATTGTCGGTGACATCCTGCACCGTCGCCTTGTGCCCCGCCTCCGGATTCAGCTTGATGAGCCCGGCCTTGGCCAGCAACAGCAAGGCGCGGCCGCCGTTTGTCGGATCGTTCGGCAGCGAGACCTTCGCGCCATCTGCCAGATCCTTCAGATCCTTGACCTTCTTTGAATAAACGCCCATCGGCGCGATATGGATGCCGCCCACGGACTTCAGCTTCACATCCTTATGCTCCTCCATGAAGTTATCGAGGTAAGGCTTGTGCTGGAAGAAGTTCGCATCGAGCTCCTTAGAGTTGAGCGCGAGGTTCGGCTGCACATAATCGTTGAACTCGACGATCTCCAGCTTGATGCCCTTTTGCTCCAGCAGCGGCTTCGCCGCCTCCAGAATCTCCGCATGCGGCACGGCAGAGGCCCCGATCTTGATGGTCTTGCCATCGGCTCCCCCTGAGCTGCCCGTGCCGCCACCGCAGCCGGCCATGAGCATCGACGCCGCCACCAGGGAAATGAGCAGGGTAAATATCGCTTTCGTGTGCTTCATAAAGGGCCTCCTTACTAAAACCAATTAACATGATATGTTTAGCATAATATACGATATCATGTACTTTGTCAAGCATGAAGTTTACACTTTTGGTTATTTTCTATAAAAAATGCAGAAAGTATTTGACAAACTGTGTCTGAGGCGGTACGATTGTTTACAAGAATTCATAGTACATAAATATGATTTGCAAGGAAATATTGGAAAGGTGGCTATTTCTATGAAACCATTGAGCGATCGCTCCGCCCATTTCACCGACTCCGTCATCCGCCGTATGACGCGCGTGGCCAACAAATATGGAGCCGTAAACCTCTCGCAGGGCTTCCCCGACTTCGACCCGCCGCAGGCCATCACGGACCGGCTGGCTGAGGTGGCCAAAACCGGCCCGCACCAGTACGCGATCACCTGGGGTGCCCAGAACTTCCGCGAGGCGCTGGCACGCAAGCAGAAGCACTTCTCCGGCCTCGACTACGATCCCAACAGCGAAATCGTCGTGACCTGTGGCAGCACCGAGGCCATGATGGCCGCCATGATGTCCATCACGAACCCCGGCGACAAAGTGGCCATCTTCTCTCCTTTCTATGAGAACTACGGGGCCGACACGATCCTCACGGGTGCCGAACCCATCTACATCCCGCTCGTGCCGCCCGACTTCACCTTCGATCCCGAGAAGCTGGAGGACGCTTTCCGCCAGGGTGCCAAGGCCTTGATCCTTTGCAATCCCTCGAACCCCTGCGGCAAGGTCTTCACCCTGCAGGAAATGACGACCATCGCCGACATCATCAAGAAATACGACGCCTACATCATCACGGACGAAGTCTACGAGCACATCCTCTACGCGCCGCATAAGCACATCTACATGGCTGCGCTGCCGGGCATGCGCGAGCGCACCATCACCTGCAACTCCCTCTCCAAGACCTACTCCATCACGGGCTGGCGCCTCGGCTACGTGCTCGCCTCCCCCGAGATCATCGACCGCGTGAAGAAAGTCCACGACTTCCTCACGGTCGGCGCGGCGGCACCGCTCATGGAGGCGGCCGTCACGGGCCTGAACTTCGGTGACGACTACTATCAGGAGCTTCAGGCGCACTACACACACATGAAGCAGCTCTTCGTCGGCGGCCTCAAGGACCTCGGCTTCACCTTCACCGACCCGCAGGGCGCCTACTACGTGCTCATGGACGTCTCCGAGTTCGGCGTGCGCGACGACTACAAGTTCGCCGAGTGGATGACACGCGAGGTCGGCGTCGCCACAGTGCCGGGCTCCAGCTTCTTCCGCGAGGACGTGCACAATCTCGTGCGCTTCCACTTCGCCAAGGAGGACGCCACGCTGCAGGACGCGCTGAACCGCCTCGAATCCCTGCGCAAAAAGGCCAACGCTGCCACGGACGTCGATTGGCGCTGAGCAGCAAAAACTGAATCAGGCATAATAAAATCCGGTTTCCCACTGGTTAGTGGGAGACCGGATTTTGCTATGCTAACTTTTGCTATTTTATTGTTCGCGTGCCAAAGCGCGATGCGCGATGTCCTTGCGATAGAAGGAGTCCTGGAACTGCACCCTGGCAATGCCCGCGTAGGCCTTGTCCACGGCTGCGTGGATCGTCGGCGCCGTGGCCACGACGTCGAGCACGCGGCCGCCATTATTGACGAGCTGGCCGTCCTTTATCGCCGTACCGGCGTGGAAGACCTGACAGCCCGCCGCCCTGGCGTCCGCAATGCCCGTGATGGGATAGCCCTTCTGATAGGACTTCGGATAGCCGCCCGAGGCCAGCACGACGCAGACCGCCGCACCATCGCTCCAGGCAATATCAGCCTGATCCAGCGTGCCATCCACGCAGGCCAGCATGATGTCCACGAGATCGCCCTCCAGCAGCGGCAACACGACCTGCGTCTCCGGGTCGCCGAAGCGCGCGTTGAACTCCACGACCTTCGGCCCCTCAGCCGTAATCATGAGGCCGGCGTAGAGACACCCCTTGTAGGGACGGCCCTCTTTCGCCATCGCGGCCACGGCGGGCTCGAGAATCTCCTTCGTCGCCCGCTCGACCATCGCCGGCGTCATCACGGGTGCTGGCGCATAGGTGCCCATGCCGCCCGTATTCGGGCCCTCGTCACCGTCGTAAGCGCGCTTGTGATCCTGCGAGGAAATCATCGGGCGCACGGTCTTGCCGTCCGTGAAGGCCAACAGGCTGGCCTCCTCGCCCGCCATGAACTCCTCGATGACCACGCGGGCACCGGCCTGGCCGAAGGCTTTGTCCTCCATGATTTCGTCGATGGCATGATAAGCCTCCTCGATGGTCATGGCCACGACCACGCCCTTGCCTGCCGCCAGGCCATCGGCCTTGACCACGATGGGCGCGCCCTGCTCCGCGATGTACCGCCGTGCCGTCGCCGCATCGCGGAACACCTCATAGCGTGCCGTGGGGATGCCGTACTTGCGCATGATGCCCTTGGAGAACGACTTCGAGCCCTCGAGCTCTGCCGCCGCCTTCGTCGGGCCAAAGGCCTTGATACCCGCCGCGGTCATCGCATCGACGACGCCGTTCGTCAGCGGCACCTCCGGCCCCACGACCACGAGGTCGATCGCATGCTCCTGTGCAGTCTTCACCAGCGCGGCGTTATCCGTGATCGAAATACCTTCGATGCACGTCGCAATCTCCGCCATTCCCGGGTTGCCGGGCACCGCATAGAGCTGCGTGCACTTCGGTGACTGCGCGAGCTTCCACGCCAGCGTATGCTCACGTCCGCCGCCACCTATTACCATAATGTTCATGTTGTACTCTCCTATTTTTGTGCGAGGATAACCGACCGCCGCTGACGGGAGGGTGCCAACGCTACGCTAAGAAAATTTGCTAAGTGAAAAATTTTGCCAGGAATTAATCCTTAAAAAAGACTTAAACGCGCTTCGCTTAAACGAAAGTCATTTTTAGAGGGTTCTGGTAGGCAAAATTTTTCCCTTTTAACGCAAATTTCCAACGCTTCGCTTATGGCACTCTCCCGCCAGCGGCTGCAGCGAGCCAAAACTATAAGGCAATTTCTCTGCTTGTCCTTTATGACTGAAAAATGCTACCAGTGTTACGACCAGCACGTTCATGCCTCGAAAGAGCCGGACAGGGGCGAAGGTGGCCTAAGCGGAGCGTTGATAATTTGCGTGAAGAACGATTTTTTTGCCGACCAAAACCCTCGTAAAAGTTCCAACCGTTCAAGCGAAGCGCGTTTTGAAACTTTTACAGGATTAATTCCCGGCAAAAAAATCGTTTAGCAAATTATCTCAGCGAAGTGTGGCCACCTCCGCCCCTGTCCGGCGACTCACCTGCCACGAACCAAATCGTGCAAACTTACTTTCGCAGCTGCTCCGCCAGGTAGTTTTTGATCGCCGTATCGTAGTCCGCCGTGTGCGCGAAGGCCTCCTGTGCGAGCTCCATGCGCGTGCGGTCGTCGACCTCACCTTTGGCTTTCACCATGTCCGCGATCTGCTGATAGCGTCCCGGATTCGTGATGACCGTAACGAACCTGAAGTTCTTCGCCGCCGCACGGATCATCGCCGGGCCGCCGATGTCGATGTTCTCGATGGCCTCGGCCAGCTCGACGTTCGGCTTCGCGATGGTCTGCTTGAAGGGATAGAGGTTGACCGCCACGAGGTCGATGCCCGTGATGTGGTGCTCTTCCATCTCTCTGACATGCTCCGGATTGTCGCGCACGGCGAGGATGCCGCCGTGAATGTACGGGTTCAGCGTTTTCACGCGGCCGTCCATGATTTCGGGGAAGCCCGTGACATCGCTCACGTAGGTCACGGGAATGCCCGCTTCCCTGATTGCCTTCATCGTGCCGCCCGTGGAGACGATCTCCACGCCAGCCTCATGCAGCTGGCGCGCAAATTCCACGACGCCCGTCTTATCGGATACGCTGATCAAAGCGCGCTTGATTTTCATGCTTTTCCTCTCTTTTCCGCTGCGGTGTTCCAGTCGCCGCACCTTTTACATAAAGCTTATCAGTGATATTTTATTTTGCGTCCTGCGCCGGCAGGATATGCACGTGGCGCCCCTCGACCTGCAGCCTGCCCTCACAGAAGAGCTGCACGGCCTGGGGATAGATGATGTGTTCCTGCTCCAGCACGCGTGCGCCAAGGGTCTCCTCCGTGTCGCCATCGAGCACGGGGACGGCCCGCTGCAGGATGATGGGGCCGCTATCCGTGCCCTCATCGACGAAGTGCACGGTGCAGCCGCTGACCTTCACGCCATAGGCGAGCACGTCGCGATGGGCATGCGCGCCGGGGAAGCTCGGCAACAGGGCCGGGTGGATATTCATGATATGGCCGGGAAACGAGCGCACGAAGTATGGCGTGAGGATGCGCATGAAACCCGCGAGCACGACGAGCGTGACGCCTGCCGCATGCAGTTCCTGCACGAGCACTTTCTCGAAGGATTCACGGTCACCATATGCCTTGCGGTTCACGCAGACGGCCTTGATGCCCGCCTTTTTCGCCCGTTCCAGCGCGTAGGCGTCCGACTTGTCCGTGAGCACAATACCGATGGTCGCATCCACCTCGCCGCGTCCGATGGCGTCGATGATGGACTGCAGATCCGTGCCGCGCCCCGAGCATAGCACGCCGAGTACCTGTTTTTCTTTATGCATCGAACACGCCGCCTTTGATGGTCACTTTGTGGTCGCCCTTGACGACACGGCCGATTTCACAGACCGTCTCGTGCTCCCTGGCCAGATGGCCCTTGATCTGCTCCGCTTCCTCGGGGCTCGTGATGATGACCATGCCGATGCCCATGTTGAAGGTGCGGTACATCTCATGCCAGTCCACATTGCCCCACTGCTGCAGCAGACGGAAGATCTCGGGCATCTGCCACTGGTTCGCATCGATCTCTACGCCCATGTCCTCCGGCAGTGCGCGCGGGATGTTGTCGTAGAAGCCACCGCCCGTGATGTGCGCCATGCCGTGGATGTCGAAGTTCTGCACCAGCGGCAGGCAGGTCTTCGGATAGAGGCG
>DEDT01000033.1 GCA_002350105.1 Selenomonadaceae bacterium UBA2897
GCAAGATCAACATCGACTCCGACCTGCGCCTCGCTATGACGGCTGGTATCCGCGAGCACTTCATGGCTCATCCGGAGCACTTCGATCCGCGCCAGTACGTTGCTGACGGCCGTTCCTACATCAAGGAGCTCGTCGAGCACAAGATCAAGGACGTTCTGGGTTCCGACGGCAAGGCACCGGAGATCATGGAACTGGTCAACGCCAACAAATAATTTCCCGCCTACTCATCAAAAACTTCCAATACAGAAACACCCTGCCGGGTTCGCCCGGCAGGGTGTTTTGCTGTCTACAAGACTTTTGGCAGTGGCGTCAGACTCACTCCGCCACTCGTCACGCAGCATCTCAGAGCTGTACGCGCTGCGCCGTTACCTCCGCGCCCGTGTAGTCAAAGAGCACCGCCGTCTCCCCCGCCGCCATTGCATCGTCCGTGACGTCATAGGGGAAGACCTCGATGTGGTAACGCGTGCGGTTGTCGCGCCAGTTCGTGAACCGGTAGTCCGCGACATACTTTCCCGGCCGCTCGCTGCGCCAGAAGGGTGCCGTGAGTGACTGGTACTGCTGCATATTCCACTGCAGCACCTGCGGGCGGATGCGGCCGCGGTCAGCGAGCAGGGCATCGTAGCGCAGCAGGGCGTCGAGCTTCTCCCCCGCAATGCCGTACTGCGCCTCAGCATAGCGCAACAGATAGACGTAGAGCGCGGCCGTGCTGTGGCCCACGCGCTGGTAGCCCTGCGCCTCCCACCAGTCCGTGAAATGCTGCCAAAAGGCGAAGGCGTCGCCGCCCTCGGCCTTATCAATCAGCCAGGCGGCTGTATGGCGGCAGCGCCCCGCATTGTAGTAGTACTCAAAGACGGCCTCGAAGCTGTGGAACCAGCGGATCTCGCCGTAGCTCAACGCATCGGAGCTCAGCACCTCGTAGGGCGCACTATCCATGTACTGATAGTGATAGCGCGGCACCAGCGCCATCATCGCGGCGCCCTTGAGGAACTTCAGGAAGCCGAGCTGCAGCATATCGGTCTGCAGTGCATAGACATCGTTGAAGGAGCGATGGAAGGACGCCATGCCCTCCCCCGGCAAGCCGATGATGAGGTCTACGTGCAGGTGGATGTTGCGCGGTGCCAGCAGGCGGCGGATATGGCTCGCTATCTGCTCCCAGTGGTTCACACGCGAAACGGCCGCCAGCGTCTGCTCATTCGTCGACTGGATACCGATCTCCAGCTGCACGCGGCTTGTGGGCATCGCGTTCAGCACCGCGATGGCGTCCTCGTCGAGATAGTCGATGGCCACTTCGAAATGGAAGTTCGTGCGCACCGCCAATGGATAGGCGAGGATATGCTGCAGGATGGGCAGGAAATGCGCCTTCTTCGCGTTGAAGGTACGGTCGACGAACTTCACCTGCCGCACATCATGCGCCACGAAGGTGTCGAGCTCGCGCATGACGCGCGGCAGCGGCAGGTAGCGCACGCCCGCCGTCGCGCAGGAAAGACAGTAGGAACAGGAGAACGGGCAGCCGCGCGAAGTCTCGTAATAGAGGATGCGCTCCTTCAGCGCATCGAGCTCCGCCGCCGTATAGGCAAAGGGCACGGCGGCGAAATCCGTCACCACTACATCGCGCCCCTCGTGCAGCTCCCCCGCCGCATCGCGCCACGCCAATCCTGGCATATCCGAAAACTGCCAGTCCTGCGCCGCCAGCCGCGCCGCGACCTCCTCGCCCTCGCCGCGAATCACAGCCTGCACCAAGGGGAACTGCCGCATAAACTCCGCCGTCTCATACGACACCTCGGGCCCGCCGCAGACGATGACGAGCTCCGGCAGCACGCGCGGCAGCAACGGCAGGAGTTTTTTCACCAGCTCGATATTCCAGATATAGCAGGAAATCGCCAGCACCTGCGGCCGCCGCAGATAGATTTCGTCGAGGATGGCCAGCAGCTGGTGGTTGATCGTGAGCTCCAGCACCTCCGACCCTGGCACCACCGCTCGCAGGTACCGCACGGCCAGCGACGTATGCGAATACTTCGCATTCAGCGCCAGCCACACCACCCGTTTGCATTTCCCTGCAGCTGGCGCTGCATCATGATGATACAAAATCAACCCCCCAGACATAAACAAATAACTGTTCCCATTTTATCATGTTCCCATACACAAAGATAGATAAAAAAGGATTTTTGTCGGATAACGGCGAAAGGTATAGAGACAAAAGTTTTTATTGAAAGGACTGATTCTTTTGACACTGACTGATTCGCCTTTGCCCTTCCTGATTCAACTCGCACAACAGGAGTGCCGGAGTGCGGGGACGCGGGAGGGCGGGAACGCCATGATCCGGCTCGTGGATGCGCTGCTGCGCGCGGCGGCGGCGCGTCAGGCGAGCGACCTGCATATCGAGCCACAGATGGATGGCATCCATCTGCGCTGCCGCATCGACGGGCTGCTGGCCGAGCCTCTGCCCCTGCTGCCTCTGGCCTTGCAGGCGGCACTGCTCGCGCGGGTAAAGCTCATGGCAGGCATGGATGTCACGGGACATCAGCTGCCGCAGGATGGCCACATCGCATGCCTCGGCGATGGAACAGCCACGGATATCCGCGTCTCCTCCCTGCCCGCAAGCCATGGCGAAGTGCTTGTTCTGCGCTTCCAGCGGCGCGACGAAAAGCTGCTGGAGCTGGATTCTCTCGGCTTCACGTCGGAGAATCTCGCGCGGTTCCGCGGATTCATCCGACGGCAGGCGGGTCTCGTCATCATCACCGGGCCAATGAACTCGGGCAAATCCACGACGCTCTACGCCGCCATCCACGCGCTCACCGCGCCCGAGACGAGCATCGTGACGCTGGAGGACCCCATCGAGCGCCAGCTGCCCGGCATCTGTCAGGTGCAGATGCGCGAGCGCACGGGGCTCACCTATCCCGTGGCCCTGCGCGCCCTGCTGCGGCAGGACGCGGAGAAAATCCTGCTCGGCGAGATCCGCGATGAGGAGACCGCGGCCCTCGCCGTGCGCATCGCGCTCACGGGCCATCTGCTGCTCACGACCCTGCACACGGACGATTGCGTGGATGCCATCTTCCGCCTACGGGAAATGGGCGTGCCCGCCTATCTGCTCGCGGCCGTGCTCACGGGCATCGTCTCCCAGCGCCTCGTGCGCCGCCTCTGCCCCGCCTGCCGCGAAGCTTACACCATACCTGCCGACAGTGCCGAGGCCCAGGCGCTGGGCAAGGACTATCAGGCAGGTATGAAACTCTGGCGCGCCAGAGGCTGTGACGCCTGCCAGGGTACAGGCTCCAGAGGCCGCCTCGCGCTGCATGAGCTGCTGCCCCTGACGCCCGCCCTGCGCCAGCTCATCCTGCAGGGCGCACCAGCCGATGCCCTGCGCACAGCCATGCAAAAAGCCGCCCTGCCCACGTTGTGGCAAGACGGCCTCTCCAAGTGCCAGCAAGGCCTCACGAGCCTTGCCGAGCTCCAGCGCGTGCTGGGCTGAAAGCCCCGACTGAAGCGACATGCCAGCTTGCAGCTCAGGGAGATGACTAAGCTCTCCCTGCGTCGCAGCTGGCATGTATGTTATCTTTTTATTTGATGTGGCCGATATCCATGCTGATATCGAGGGCCTTGACGCTGTGCGTGAGCGCGCCGACGGAGATGACGTCGACGCCGCTCTGTGCGGCGGCCGCGAGGGTCGTCTCGTCGATGCCGCCCGAGGCTTCGACGACGGCGCGGTGGTCGATGAGCTTCACGGCCTCAGCCATCTTCTCCGGGGCCATGTTGTCGAGCATGATGACGTCGGCACCGCCCGCGAGCGCTTCCTTCACGCCCGCGAGGTCTTCGACCTCGATCTCGATCTTCGTCATATGGCCCGCGTAGGCGTGGGCAAGGTCGAGGGCCTGGCGGATGCCGCCCGCCACCTGGATGTGATTATCCTTGATGAGCATGGCGTCGTAGAGGCCGAGGCGGTGGTTCTTGCCGCCGCCGACCTTCACCGCGTACTTGTCGAGCAGGCGCAGGCCCGGCGTCGTCTTGCGCGTATCGACGAGCACGGCCCCGTAGGGTGCCGCAATGGCCGCGAGCTTATGCGTGCGCGTAGCCACGCCAGACATGTGCTGCAGCAAGTTCAGCGCGAGTCGCTCACCCGTGAGGATGGCGCGGGCACTGCCCTTCACCTCGGCGATGACGGAGGTCTTGTCGAGGGCCGCCCCGTCCTGCAGCTTCGCCGTGAACTCGATATCCGCGTCCAGCAGGCGGAACACGTGCTCGGCCACCTCGACACCCGCGAGCACGCCCGTGTCCTTGGCGTGGATGATGCCCGTGGTCGTGCGTTCCGGCCCCACGATGGCATTCGTCGTGATGTCGCCGCTGCCGATATCCTCTTTAAGCCATGACGCTAATTGCGCGTCCAGTCCAAAAATCATGTCCATCTTTATCTTCCTCCTGCTCTGCCAGAGCCTTGCTGTCCAGTACATGATGTGCCCATGCTGCCTGCTTCTCCGGATAATCCGTGCGATAATGGCCGCCGCGGCTCTCCTGGCGGCGCAGCGCGGCGCGGGCGATGAGCTCGTCCACGGTGAGGCGCGCGCGCAGGTCGAGCTCCGCCGTGGTCATGGCCGCCCTGCCCGCACGGCGGCGCTGCAGCAGATCGAGCGCCGCCAGTGCCTTGCCGATGCCCTCGGCATCGCGGCGGATGCCGAGGTACTTCGTCATCAGGCCCTGACTCTCTACCGTCAGCTCCTGCGTATCGTTCTGTGGCTCCTCGCGCAGGCCGTTCTCCTGCCAGTACAGACCCTCAGAGGCCTCCGGCTGTGGCTGGGAGGCGATATGCTCCGCCGCACGGCGGCCGAAGACGAGGCCTTCCAGAAGGGAGTTGCTCGCGAGGCGGTTCGCGCCCTGCAGGCCCGTCGCCGCCGTCTCGCCGCAGGCGTAGAGCCCCGCGATATTCGTGCGGCCATAGGCATCCGTATGCACACCACCCATCATGTAGTGGGCGGCCGGCGCGATGGGGATGGGTTTCTTCGCGATGTCGACGCCGTACTCCTGACACGTCTCGGCGATCATCGGGAACTTCTCCTTCACGTCCTCGATGCCCGTGGCGTCGAGGTAAATATAGGAGCTCCCCGCCTCCTGCATCTCCTTGAAGATGCAGCGCGCTACGACGTCGCGCGGCGCGAGCTCCTTCATCTCGTGATACTTCGGCATGAAGCGCTCGCCCTTGAGGTTGCGCAGGATGCCGCCCGCACCACGCACGGCCTCGGAGATGAGGAAGTTCGGGCAGCCCTTGAGCGAGAGCGCCGTGGGGTGGAACTGCACGAACTCCATATCCATGAGCTCCGCGCCCGCGCGCCACGCCATGGCCATGCCGCTGCCCGTCGCGCCCTCGGGGTTCGTCGTCTTGCTGAAGAGCCGTCCCGTACCGCCCGTGGCCAGCACGACCGCCGGCGCGCGCAGTACGATTTTCTTATCGTTATAGATGGCCGTCGCGCCGTAGCAGCGGCCGTCCCTGACCAGCAGATCCACGACGTAGCAGTGCTCCAAGGGCTCCACGTTCTTTTCCTTGCTCACGAGCACGTTCAGGCTGCGCGAGACCTCGGCCCCCGTCGCGTCGCCATGGGCGTGCACGATGCGGCTGCGGCAATGGCAGCCCTCGCGGCCGAGCATCAGCGTGCCATCGGGATTCGTATCGAACTCCGCACCATTCTCCCAGAGCTTCTGCACATCCTTCGGCCCCTCCGTGGTGACGATGGACGAGATATCCCGATCCGAAAGGCCTGCGCCTGCCACCAGCGTATCGGCGAGGTGCAGATCCGGATTATCGTCCGCGCCGAAGGAGGCCGCGATGCCGCCCTGCGCCTTATTCGTATTGCTGTCGCGCAGCGTATCGCGCACCGCGAGCAGCACGTGCTTGCCCGCGCGGGCGAGATACCAGGCCGCCTGCAGGCCCGCGACGCCCGAGCCGATCACGAGCGCGTCCGCCTCGTATTTGGGCAGCTCGCGCGTGTCGAAATTCATCAAATATTCCTGCTGCATCCTATCACTTCCCCGTAATCTGCAGCATGCGCTGAAGCGCTGCCGTCGCCTTCTCGCGAATCTCGGGCGGTACGATGACGCGCGGCTCCAGCGTCTTCAGTGCATCGCGCACCTTTTCGAGATTCGTCTTCTTCATGTTCACGCAGAGCATGCGCCGCGATGCCATGTAGAATTTCTTCTCCGGGCAGCGCTCCGTGAGCTCGTACATGACGCCCTGCTCCGTCGCGATGATGAACTCCTGCGCGGGGCTCTCCACCGCGTACTTGATAATACCCGTCGTGCTGCCGACGTAATCCGCGAGATCGCGAAGCTCCTTGCGGCACTCGGGGTGCATGAGCACCAGCGCCCCGGGATGAGCCGCCTTCGCCGCCTCGATCTCCTCGCGCTTCAGCGCCTGATGAATCGGGCAGCCGCCATGCCAGCAGATCACCTTGTGCCCCGGGCACTTCTCCATGGCAAAGGAACCGAGGTTCTCGTCCGGCACGAAGAGGATTTCCTTGTCCTTTGGCAGGGAATTCACCACCGCCGCCGCATTCGAGGAGGTGCAGCAGACATCGCTCATCGCCTTGACCGACGCCGGCGTATTCACGTAGGACACGAGCAGGGCATCGGGGTGCTCAGCCTTCATCTGGCGCACGGCCGGCTCCAGCGTATCGTCGAACATCTGGCAGCCCGCATCGGCCGCGGGCAGCAGCGTAATCTTATCCGGCGAGAGGATGTTCGCCGTCTCCGCCATGAAGCGCACGCCGCAGAACACGATGACCTCCGCGTCCGTCGCCGCCGCCTTACGCGATAGGGCGAAGGAATCCCCGCTGAAGTCCGCAATCTCCTGGATTTCCTCCGGCTGATACACATGGGCCAGGATGACGGCCTTGCGTTCCCTTTTCAGCCGCAGAATCTCGTCTACAATATCTTCCATACGATAGCTCTCCTTAAAGTAAGAGTGTAACGTCGTGTCCTATCGACACGTAACATTCATAGTATACGCTGAATTCCAGCTTTACGCAACCAGTATGCGGCACAAAAAGGGCCGCTGAGCGCCCGTCTGCGCGCAGATTAAGTTTTTCCACAAGCCATATTAAGTTTTCAGCAGGAAATACGATATAATATAGGAAACTAAAAGGAGGCTGATGGATATGGCATACTATGAACCGACCGGCGGCGTATCGGCCGCAAGCGCGCCGCCCCCGGAGAAGCGCTGGCGCACGGTGCTGCTCATGGTCAACGGCATCCGCAGGAAAGTCCGCTTCGAGGAAAGCACGATCACGGGGCTTTTCCGCCCCTTCCTGCAGCGGCTCACGCGCCTGCAGCAGCAGTCCGGCCGTCGCCTCATCGTCTTTCTCGCGGCGCCGCCGGCCGTCGGCAAGTCCACGCTCACGCTGTTCCTCGAAAAGCTCTCGCTGGCCACGCCGGGCCTTACGCCTCTGCAGGCCCTCGGCCTCGACGGCTTCCACTACCACAACGAGTACCTGAACACGCACAGCTGCGAGCGCGACGGGCAGATCATCCCGCTCTACCAGATCAAGGGCGCGCCTGAGACCTATGACGTCAGCCACTTCCGCACGAAGATGCGCCAGCTGCGCGAGGTGCGCGAGCTGCGCTGGCCCGTCTACGACCGCATGCAGCACGACGTCGTGGAGGACGTACAGCGCATCCACCGTCCCATCATCCTTATCGAGGGCAACTGGCTGCTGCTGCGCGATGCGCCCTGGGCGGACGCGCGCCAGTATGCCGACTACACGGTATTCATCAAGGCCCACCCCAACGACCTCAAGATGCGCCTCGTCAACCGCAAGATGCAGGGTGGCAAGACCCTCTCAGAGGCTGAGGACTTCTACCAGCGCAGCGACAGCCAGAACGTGCTGCGAGTCCTGCGCAGCTCCGTCCCCGCCAATGAGACCTGGACCATGGGCCACGACGGCGACTTCCACACCGAAGCCGACCTGCAGAAAAGGCAGGACGTCAGCCTCGACTTCGACGCGCCGATGGCCACGCTGCTGCAGAACTACGGCGACGCCAACAGCAAGCCGCCCGTCTGGCAGGAAGGCTACCGCGAGGGCATGAACGCCGCGCGCAAGAAAATCCTGCGCCAGCTCTTCCACTCCGGCGCCATCAGCAGCAAGGAACTCTGCCAGGACTTCAACCTCACAAAAGACGAAATTGAAGAAATCCTGCGCCCGGATAAAGCCTGATTGTTCCCCCGCATACTCAGTCCTGCCTGCAAGGGCAGGATTTTTGCTGTCTGCCGCGAAATACTATAGGAAACCCTGTCCCCAGCGGACAACACACGAAAGGAGCCCCCCTTTGAACATCGCCATCATCACCGGCGCCTCCAGCGGCCTGGGACGCGCCTATGCCCGACTGCTCGACGCCGAACACCTCGACGAAATCTGGCTCATCGCCCGCCGCGAGGAGCGCCTGCAGGAGCTCGCGCAGGAACTCCGCACGTCCTGCCGCATCTTCGCCTGCGACCTCACGCAGCCCGGCGTTCTAGCCGTCCTGCAGGCCAGCCTCGGCGAACGCCCCGACACAGAGGTGCGCTGGCTCATCAACGCCGCCGGCTTCGGCCGCCTCGGCTACACCACGGAGATTCCCCTCGCCGACCAGCTCGCCATGATCGACCTCAACGTCAAGGCCCCCGTCGCCCTCACGCAGCTCGCCATCCCTTTCATGTCCGCGGGCAGCCACATCATGGAGATTGTCTCCTGCTCCGCCTTTCAGCCCATCCCCGGCCTCAACGTCTATGCGGCCACCAAGGTCTTCCTTCTGCGCTACAGCCGCGCGCTCGGCGCCGAGCTCGCGCCTCAGGGCATCATCGTCACCGCCGTCTGCCCCTACTGGATCCGCGACACGGAATTCATCCCCCTCGCCAGTGCCACGGACGCCCATCACCTCTTCCGGGGCTTCCCCCTCGCCACCACCTGCGAGGAAGTCGCCCGCCGCTCCCTCCGCGCCGCCAAGAATAACATCGCGGTCTGCACCCCCGACGCCATCTCCTTCCTCCACCGTATCCTCAGCACCATCATTCCCCACAAGCTCCTCATGGCCGCCAGCACCATCTTCCACGGCCTGCATAAGTAATGCTAATTAGCCCCGTGCCGTCCGTTTCCAAGTACTACCTTAGGAGGTATCCTCTCTATGTCTTACATCCGCGACCTCTCCCACGACGAAATCCGCAGCGGTTTCCTCGTCACCACCGACCGCAAGAAGGTATGGGACAAGGAACTCGAACTCCACGCCTGCCTCGACGCCCTCTGCCAGTCCCTGCACATCCGGTATTACGCCGCCTACGGCACGCTGCTCGGCGCCGTCCGCCATCAGGGCTTCATCCCCTGGGACGACGACATCGACGTCTTCATGACACGCCCCGACTACGACAAGCTCTGCGCCCAGGCCGGTTCCCTCCTCCACCCACCCTACCAAATGCGCACCAGTTACAACTCTGCCTTCACGGCCGACTTTGCCAAGCTCCTCGACGACACCACCTCCGCCATCGAGTTCCCTGACCGCCCTGACATCCCACAAGGCATGTTTATCGACATCTTCCCGCTTGACAGCGTCCCGGACAGCGACGACCCGCAACAGCTGATGACCTGGCATCTGGAACAGGAACTCTGGCTCCTGAGCACCAATCCCGCCAACCTGCTGGACGCATGCGCCAAGGGCTATGAACTGCACATGCCCCTCGCCACCGCACGCGAAATTGTCGCCATGCCCAAGGCCGAACGCTTCCATCTCTTCGAACAGATCGCTGCTGACAGCTGGGGTAAGAGTACCCGGGTTAACAATCTCGTCGAAGAAATGTGCTCACACAAGGGCGCCTTTTCACGTACCCTGCTGGCTGACACCACGACGATTCCCTTCGAAACCATCCAGCTTACCATCATGACGGACTACGATACCGTGCTCACCAGCTACTACGACGACTGGCACCAGCCCGTGCGCGGCGGCTCGGCCCACGAAGGCATCGTCCTCAGCCCCGACATTCCCTGGCGGACGTACCTGCAGGAAATCCAACCGTAAAAATCATAGCCAGGAGACGATGCTCACGCCTCCGCCTGACAAAAGGCCGTCAGCAGGACACCGGCGAAGACGAGGCCGCAGCCCAGCAGTTCAAAGGGCTGCAGGGCTGCACCGCTAAAGCAAACGTTCAGTGCTACGCCCCAGATGATATAGGTCGCATTCGTCGCCATACCACGGGCACAGCCCAGACGATGGTTGGCACGATAATAAAACAAGTAGGAAAAGCCGGCCAGCGCCCCGGCCAGCCAAAGGATATGAGCCTGTGCTGCCCCCGCCAATAAATGGGCGGGCTCAATGCCCTCGCCCGGCAGTATAAATAAGGCCAGCAGCGTCAGCACCGTGCCCGAAATCACCTCGCGAAACGTAATCGCCGCCTCAGGCTCCATCGCCTGCATGCCCCAGGAAGCCAGTACGATCTCTGATGCCCAGCAGCAGGCGGCCACAGCTGAGACGAGCAGCCCCGCCAACGTATGCGGAGACTGCGCTGGCACATAGCCGGCAAGAATCGCACCGAAAGCGGCCAGCACCGTCCCTATCCACATGCGCTTTTGCATGGACTGATGCAGAATGACTTTCGCCAGCAGGCAGCCGAGCACCGGATAGGTCGCCGTGATGACCAGTGCATAGGAGGGCCCTGCCCAAATCACGCCCAGTGCGTAACAAGCCTGTCCGATTGGCCCGCCCAGCAAAGCCGCTGCAATGATGAGTCTGCTCTGACGGCAGCGCCACTGCCGCCAGAAAGCACGCAACCGGCCACGTGCCGTGTACCACATCAGCAGCGCCAATGCCGCCCAGACATCATTGATCGCCGCTCCCGCCAACGGGAAAAGCCCGTCTGCCGTACCACCGCCATCTGTGGCAAAAGCGGGGAACCCGGCGGCAAAGACGGCGTTGTTCATTCCCCAAAGCAAACCACTGGCCAGGCCAGTCATAATTCCTGCTATATCCATACCCATCAGACCTTATACGCTGCATCGATGGCCGCGAGCTCAGCCGCCGAATCGAACTCCAGAATATCCCCCGGCTGTACAGGGTATACCCCCAGATCGTAATCCTGCGGATGCTGCGTCAGTGCCAGATCATCCCAATACAGATGCCAAAGCGCGGGCTCCTGAAAAGCCTGCGCGAGGTGTCCGGCCAGGCGCGCTCCATCCGCCGCCGACCAAAAGGACAGGCTGAAAAGCTGCCAGCCCTTTCTCCCGCCAGCGCGACGGCAATGCACGACACGCCCCTCCTGCACCGTGAGCAGCCACTCCCGCGTCTCCTGCTCCTGCCACGTGCAGCAATAGCAGGATTTCGGCAGCTCGTGCGGCAGGACGAATGCATCGGCGAGTAGCTGGTCGCTATCCATGATGAGGCAATCCTGCAAATGGGCGCGCGCCGCATAGAGAGACAGGATATTATTCGCCTGCGCATAATATGGATTAAAGAGCAGCTGTACCCCCGGGAACTGCACCGGCAAAGCCGCAAACTGCTCCGCCTTGTAGCCCGTAACGACGTAGATCTCCCTGATCCCTGCCGCCTGTAGCCGCGCAATCAGGCGATGCAGCAGGGGCTGCCCCTGAACGCGCAGCAGTGGTTTCGGCGTCGTATCCGTCCACGGCCGCAATCTTTCTCCCCGCCCGGCCGCCAGGAGGATCGCCCGCTTTACTGCGAACATGACGTTTCCTCCTCCCGTACCCAGGCCGGGCAAAGGCGCGCATAAGCGTACTGACGTGCTGCGTAGCTGCCGAACGTCTCGCCGAGCTGCTCCTTATACACGCACCAATTGCTCCAAAGCAAGCCGCCCGCCGCCATATAGGCATAGCACCGGGCACGCTCCCTGCACTGCGCCGCCCGTCCGAGATACGTTGCCAGCAGGGCGTTGGTCTCTTCGCGGTCATAGCCCGCATAAATCGCAAACATCGCCACATCCATGAGCGGCACGCTCGCCGATGCATACTCCCAATCCAGCAGGTAGATCCGTCCACCCTCCTGCAGCAGGAAATTATCCGGGACGGCATCGATATGACAGAGGCAGCTCACCTCCCGTGGCAGCTCCTGCACGGGACGCAGCGCCAGGACGGCCGCCTTGACCTGCGGGTAATTCTCCGGCATCGCCGCGCCGTCCGCCAGATGCTCGTAAAAATCAATCTGCCCAGCGATATCAAAGCGCTTCGCAAAAGGGAGCCGCGCCACATGCAACCGCCGCAGGCATGCCATGCACCGTGCCACTTCCTGAGGGTTCATGGCATCACACGTATGTGCCCCCCCAATGTACTGACTGATTTTATAGCCTGCGGCAATATCCACGGCCACCAGCTGCTCCGAAAGCCCCAGCGGCTCCACCGCCCGATAGGCTGCCAGCTCGCAGGGCCGGTCGATCAGCTGCTCTGTCCCCGCCCCATTCAGGCGCAGGACATACCCCTGCCCCTCCTGTGACAACTCAAAGTAAAACGAATCATTCGTCATCCCCTGTTTCAGCGACCGTACCGTCTCCCAGGCCGGTGCCTGATGAAACACCTCCTCCACAATCGCCGCTATCCTCCGTTTAACAGCCTCCGGCACTATAATCAATCCACTCCACGCCTCTCTCTATTTCAAACAATAAATTCACTATACCGTCCTGTTCCGCTTCTACAACAGGAATAACAGACATTCAACTTGCACTACAACTGCAGACGCTGCATGAATGCCTGCTTGTTCTCCTGCGGCGTCGTGGTCGGCCGCCCTAAATCCGCCCGTGCGCCAACGGCACAGCGCACCACGAGCAGCGCCGGCCCTTTCCCACCGCCAGCCTGCCCGATAGCCGCCGCCAGTTCATCGGCGGACGCCGCTTCGAAAACTGCCGCATAGCCGCAGGCCTGTGCCAGACGGGTGAAATCGACGTTGCTTGCAGCCGTTGGGAAGCCGCCCACCGACTCATGGGCTTCGTTATCGGATGGCCTTCATGAATGACATCCGTACAAAAGCATGCATAGCTGATTGGCATATGAACAATCTCCTTCCATTTGCCTCAAACACGTTATAAATATTCTCCACCCACGGCAAATTTCCCTGCTTTTGACCAAAATCACCCCATCGCCTTTCCGCTCCCCTGGCACCGCCTGCAAAAAAATCCCGGCCATGCTTCTCTGCATGACCGGGATTTCTATCACTTACTTCAACGAGCCAGGCTTTACTTTGCCCTGTTCTCCATGCCGCAATGGCCGCAACAGCCGCTGCAGCCGCCAGAGCAGCAGTCCTCGCGCCCTTCGCGGAAATTGTTGACGATATGCCGCACGGCGAAGAACAACGCCGCCAGCAAGGCTATACTCAGGATAATCGTTGCTATCATACCAGGCACCTCCCTGTGGTTCAATCATATCATGCAAATGATAAAGAGAAAACAAAAACATGGAGAAAAATCGCATATAAGCTCAGAGGAAATTACGCGAAACCCAGCAGACGGCCGATCTGGTACACCATCAGGGACACCACCCAGGCCACGGCGAACTGATAAACAGCGGAGAAGGCCATCCATTTCCAGCCGCCAGCTTCCTTCTTGATCGTGCCGAGCGCCGTGGCGCATGGCGTGTAGAGCTGCGAGAACACCATGAAGGCGAGGGCCGACATCGTCGTGAAGGCCGTGCCCATATCCGTGCCCATCATCGAGGCCGCCGACTCGACGGCGTCCTCCGCCTCCGTGGAGACTTCGGCCACGCCGTAGAGGATACCCATGGTCGAGACCACCGTCTCCTTCGCCATGATGCCGGCGAGGATGGAAGCACCGGACTCCCAGGTCGCGAAGCCATGGAAGACGAAGAGCGTGGACATCCAGCTGCCAAGCGTCGCGAGGAAGGACTCGCTCATCTCATCGGTCATGCCATCCATGTTAAAGTTCGAGAGGAACCAGATGAGCACGGACATCGCGAAGATGATCGTACCGGCTTTGACGAGGTAGCCCTTGCCCTTGTCCCAGGTCTCGAGGAGCACCGTCTTCATATCCGGCATGCGGTACGGCGGCAGCTCCAGCAGGAACGTCGATCCCTTATCCTTGAACAGCGTGGAGCCGAGCACCTTCGCCACGATGATGGCCATGATGACACCGACGACGTACATCGCGAAGACCACGTTCGCCGCATTATCGGGGAAGAACATCGCGGCGAAGAGCGCCATGATCGGCAGCTTGGCCGAGCAGGTGAGGAACGGCGTCACAAGGATGGAGATCTTGCGGTCTTTCTCCGAGTCGAGCGCCCGCGCACCCATGATGGCCGGCACGCCGCAGCCGAAGCCCATCATCAGCGGCATGATACCTTTACCGGTCAGGCCGCAGCGGCGCATGATCGGGTCCATGATGAAGGCGATGCGCGCCATATAGCCCGTGCCGTCGAGGAACGACAGCAGAAAGAACATGATGAAGATCAGCGGCACGAAGGTGATGACCGCACCGACGCCGGCGATGACGCCATCCGTGATGAGCGACTGCATCCAGTCCGCCACGCCGGCCGCCGCGAGCGCATCCTTCGCCCAGTCCATGAAATCCTCGTTGATGAGTCCATCGAGCGCATCCTGCAGCGGCACGCCGACCCAGGAGAACGTAATCTGAAAGACGAGATAGAGAATGGCGAGGAAAATGGGCAGCGCCAGAAAACCATTCGCGAGATAGCAATCGATTTTCTCGGAAAAGCTGGGGCCAACATGCGTAATGGTCACGGCCTGCGCCATGATCTTATCGATGAGGTCATAGCGGGCAGCGCTGAGCTGCTCGTCCTTCTCCGATGCCGTGAGGCTGCTGGCCTGGATGGCGTGGACCTTGCCGATGTGTTCCTGCACCTGCGCACTCACATGGTACTGGCTCATCACCGTGCTGGTAAAGACATCGAGCAGCTTCTTCGTACTCTTGCTGCTGCGGCCGACGGTCTCGACGACCGGCATGCCGATGGCTTCCTCGAGCTTCCTCGCATCGATATGCATGCCGCGCTTCTTCGCCTCATCCTGCATGTTGAGATCGATGAGCACGGGGATTCCCTGCTCCAGCAGCTGGAGCGTCAGGAACAGGTTGCGCTCGATATTGGCGCTGTCGACGACGTCCATGACGAGATCGAGCTTATTCTGCGTGAGATAGTCAATGACGATCTGCTCCTCCGGCGAGCGCGCGTTGATGCTGTACGTGCCCGGCAGGTCGACGATCGAGATGGCGCGGCCGTCATGCTGGACATAGCCGACCTTCTTGTCGACCGTGACGCCCGGCCAGTTGCCGATCTTCTGGCGGGCGCCGGTGAGTTCATTGAAAATTGTCGATTTGCCGGTATTTGGATTACCGGTCAGGGCTACTGCTAACGTGGCCATAGCTGCACATTACTCCTTTGTGATGCTGGCGGCAGCGATCCCGCTGTCACCTGCCGTTTTGTTTAGCTGTTTATCCGTTCATACTTTTCGCCGTAAAAGCTGTGGGGCCAGCCTCAGCCGACCTGCTCCACCTCGACCCGCGCCGCATCCGCACGGCGCAGTGCCAGCGTATACGACCGAATGCCGATGGCGATGGGATCGCCCAGCGGGGCCGAGCGCAGAACCTTCACCTGCGTGCCCGGAATGAGCCCCATGGTCATCAGGCGCTGCTTCAGCGCCGAATCACCGATATCATGCACCCTGACTGTCGTGCCGGTCTTTGCTTCCCTGAGTGTCAAAGGAACCGCCTCCTAATAGCTTTTAATCGCTTTCATTGATAATGAATATTATTTCTTACGTCAGTTATGATAGCAGATATCATTTATATTTGTCAAGGATAATCATTCGCACTATGCAAAAAAAAGAAAAAACGCCCAGATTGCTCTGAGCGTTCCCGGCCATCCCCCACAGGGCACAGCCAAACATGCCGCGAAAAATCGTCGGCAAAAATTTGCCAGCGATTCCATGAGATTTGCATTCCTATAGAAGCAGGGACTTTTCCGCCCGTTTACTCGCCGAGCAGGCGGCGGGCTTTCCTGACGAAGAGCTGGCGCACGCCGGGGTATTCGCCGAGACCGTGGTCGCTCGCGGTCACCGCATAGCCTGCGGCCGTGAGCCGGGACTGCCAGGACTCCGGCGCGTCGCCGAGGATGTCGCGCCGGGCGTGGTAGCCATTGGCCAGCAGCAGCGGTGCGAGCAGGACGTTCTTATCCGGCTGGGCCTGAAGGCGCTGCAGCACAGCCGCGAAATCCGGCTGCTCGCCCTCCGCGAAGACGCCAACGTGGATGGGCAGGCCCTCTTTGTCGATATGGGCCTGCAGCGCCTCGTAGGCCGGATTGTGCGTGTCCGGCGAGCCGTGGCCCACGAGCACGAGCTGTGTACCCGCAGGCACGTGCAGGTCCATGAGCAGCGCGTAGAGCAGCTGCTGGTTATCTGCGGGACGGCTGAGCAGCGGCTCGCCCAGCTCCAGCGTCGTGAATTCCTGCGCATGGGCGTCGAGCATGGGCTGCAGCTTCTGGCGGTAGTCCTCCCCCGCCGCGATGTGGCCTGGCTGGACGTAGACGTGCTCCACATGCTTCGCCGCGAGCATCGCGAGAGCTTCATCGAGGGACGGCACCAGGTCACCCTGCTCCGCCACCTTCTTTTGCAGACAGGCAGACGTATAGGCCGTCAGCACTTCCGTCTGCGGGAACTCGAACCTGAAGTCCTCGACGATGGGCGCGAGGCAACGCTCTTTGACCGCTTTGTCGGCCGTGCCGAAATGGGCAAAAATCAGTGCGCGCGACACTCAGGCCATCTCCTTTTTCACGACATCCGCAATCGCGTTGCAAATGCGATCGAGCTGAGCCTGATCCGGTCCCTCAGCCATGACGCGGATGAGGGGCTCCGTGCCGGACGGGCGAACGAGGATACGGCCGTCTTCGCCGAGCTCGTCGTCGCCCGCCTTGATGGCCGCCTTGATGGCCTCGTTCTCCTCCCATCCCTCTTTGCTGGCCACGCGCACATTGATGAGCAGCTGCGGATAGGTCGTCATCATATCCGTGAGCTCCGAAGCCTTGCGGCCGCTACGCTTCAGCGAGGAGAGCACCTGCAGGGCCGTGATGGGGCCGTCACCCGTCGTGCTGTAGTCCGTGAAGATGATGTGGCCGGACTGCTCGCCGCCAAGCTTGTAGCCGTTCTTCAGCATATTCTCCAGCACGTAGCGGTCGCCGACCTTCGTGATCTCGGCGCGCGCGCCGGCCGCCTTCAGTGCCTTGTGGAAGCCGATATTCGCCATGACCGTCGTCACGATGGTGTTGTACGGCAGCTTGTCCGCCTTCATCATATCGAGGCCGCACATCACGAGGATATGGTCGCCATCGATGACGCGGCCCTTCTCATCCACGCAGAGGCAGCGATCCGCGTCGCCGTCAAACGCGATGCCGAAGTCCGCCTCATTCTCGACGACGGCCTTCTGCAGGGACTCCAGATGCGTGGAGCCGCAGTGGTCGTTGATGTTCGTGCCGTTCGGCAGCGCATGGATGACCTTGACCGTCGCGCCGAGCTCGCGCAGGATGCGCGGGCCGACCTGATAGGAAGCGCCGTTAGCGCAGTCGAGCACGATCTTCACGCCCTCGAAGCGCTCGTGGCAGGTGGAGAGCACGAACTCGCTGTACTGGTTGAGGAGGTCCGGGCGATACTCGATCTTGCCAATCTTCTCGTCGTGCGGGCGCGGCAGGTTGTCGTCCTTCTCCAGCTGGTGCACGATGGCCTCCAGCTCATCCTCCACGGCGTCCGGCAGCTTGTAGCCATCGCCGCCGAAGAACTTGATGCCGTTATCATGGAACGGATTATGCGAAGCCGAGATGACGATGCCCGCCTTGGCGTGATGCACGCGCGCGAGATAGGCGATGGCCGGCGTCGGGATGATGCCCGCGATCATCGCGCGGCCGCCCGCCGAGCAGATGCCCGCCGTCAGTGCGGCCTCCAGCATCTCACCCGAGATGCGCGTATCGCGGCCGATGATGATGAGCGGCTTCTCCTCCGACTCCTTGCCGAAATACAGCGTCGCCGCGCGGCCGAGACGATAGGCCATCTCCGGCAGCAGCGTCACGTTCGCTTCGCCGCGCACGCCATCGGTACCAAATAATCTTGCCATGGATACATCCTCCTAAACTAAGGCTTGCGCCCGTTTGCTTTCCAATTTTCAAACATTTCAATCTTAGCAGTAAAGGCCCGTTTTGTCAAAAAACGAGCCTTTGCTTTTCGTTGTTACTTTTGCATGGTTACTTTTGCGTTGCAAGGTAGGCGAGCGCCGCCTTCATGCCGTCGACGGCCGCGCTCATGATGCCCCCCGCATAGCCCGCGCCCTCCCCGAGGGGATAGAGGCCCGCATTGTGCTCGGCCTCGAAGGTCTGGCGGTCACGGCGGATGCGGCATGGCGCCGAGGAACGCGACTCCACGCCCGTCATCACCGCGCCCGGGTCGTCAAAGCCCGGGATACGCCGCCCGAAGGCCGGCAGCGCGCCCGCGAGCGCGTCCGTGATATAGCGCGGCAGGCAGCTGTGCAGGTCGGCCGCCTTCACGCCAGGCTGGTAGGTCGGCGTGGTGAGGAACTGCGTCGAGCCCGACCGGCCCGCGAGGAAATCCCCCACGGTCTGCACGGGCGCACGGTAGTCGCCGCCGCCCGCCTGAAAGGCCAGATGCTCCAGCTTCTCCTGCAGCAGCATGCCGTCGAAGACGCCCGTACCGAAATCCTGAGGCCCCACCTGCACCAGGAGCGCCGCATTTGCGATGCCGGAGTCGCGGTGGTAGTTGCTCATGCCGTTCGTGACCACGCCATGGACCTCTGAGGTCGCGCCCACGACGAGGCCGCCTGGGCACATGCAGAAGGAATAGCAGCCGCGCTTCGTCACGCGGTCGCGCCAGGTCAGCGCATAGTCGGCCATGGGGAGCAGCGGATGGCCCACGTCCGCGCCGTACTGGCTGCGGTCGATGAGCTCCTGCGGATGCTCGATGCGCACGCCCATGGCAAAAGGCTTCGCCTCCATCGCCACGCCCCCGGCATAGAGCATGCGATAGGTGTCACGCGCCGAGTGGCCGATGCCCATGAAGACCTGAGAAGCCGGGATGCGCTCCTCGCCATTCACGATGACGGCTGCCACGCGTCCGTCCGCCGCCAGCTCCAGCTCCGTCACGCAGCAGCCGAAGCGCACCTCACCGCCGAGGCGGATGACCTCCTGCCGCAGGTTCTTCACCACGGTGCGCAGGATATCCGTGCCGATATGCGGCTTGTGCAGGTAGCGGATCTCCTCCGGCGCACCCGCGGCCACGAAGGCCTCGATGACGTCCTTCATATGCGGATCGTTGATGCGCGTCGTGAGCTTGCCATCGGAAAAGGTGCCCGCGCCGCCCTCGCCGAACTGCACGTTCGAGTCCGCCTTGAGCACGCCCGTCCGCCAGAACTGCGCGATATCGCGGTGGCGCGTATCGACGTCCTGTCCGCGCTCCAGCACGAGGGGCTGCTGCCCCGCCCGAGCCAGCGTCAGCGCCGCGAACATCCCCGCAGGGCCAAAGCCCACGACGATGGGGCGCAGAGCACCTGCGGCCAGCGGGCACTGCGGTACCGGCGGCACCTCTTCCGGCGCCACCATACTCAGCTGCTTATCCTTTTGCCATTTGGCCTGCCGCTTCTTCGGCACACGGCCCGCATCGCGCAGCGCCACATCGAGCACGTAAATAAACTGCAACGGCGCGCCATGGTAGCGACGGGCATCGACGGCCTGCCGCATGACCGTAACTTCCTCTACCATCTGTACGGGGAGGCCGAGGCGCTTCGCCGCCAGCTGCCGCAGGGCCGCCGCGTCCGTCGGCGCACAGGCCTCCCTGAGGGGCACGGCCAGATTGCTGATACGAATCAAAGGTATTTCACTCCATCTATTATAGCAGCACGGATGAAGCCATCCGTATTGCCTTACTGCTTCTTCTTGCCGCTGTTTGGCTTCGCCCTGACCTCGATGTGCACGTTGACCGTCTGGTTCGTCACCGTGACGCCCTCGGGCAGCGTGAGGCGCACAGCCTTATCCGTCGTCTTCTTCACGTCCGCGAGGGAGATTTCCTCCGTGCTCACGCTGTTCATCGCGGCCAGCGCCTTAGCATCGCCGGCGATCTCGATCTTCGCGGGATCCGTGCTCACCTTGACGAGCTCATAGTCCTCGCCGAGATCCTGCTTCACCTGCGGCTGGATGAGCACGATCTTCTTGTTCAGGCCGCGCGCCATCTGTACCGTGACGCTGGCATTGCCCGGCGTCACCGTGACGCCGCTCACCTCGCGGCCGTCGCTATTGATGGCCGTGAGCGGTACCTGCAGCTGGAAGTCGTTCGTATTGCCGGAGAGACCGACGTAGCCGATGACGCGGCTGACCGTCTGCACGGCAGACTCCGGTCCCTCAATGGTCACATACTCCACGTCCGGCTTGACGTGCGCCACCGTCGCATCGGGGCCCGCCGCACCCGAGACGATGAACTCAGCTTTGATCTTGCGCGACACGATGCGGTCGAGCGTCACCATCACCTGCTCCGGGTCGGCCTCGACGAGCTCCATGCCCTGCGGCAGGGACGTTTTGACATCCACCTGATGCGTGCCCGCATCGAGTCCCTTCAGGTCGACGTAAGCCTTGAAGTCCTTCTCGTTCAGGTTGATGAAGAGCGAGCGCGGGGCCTTGACCTTGAGCTTGATCTTTTCGTTGTCATAGCTGATCTTGTAGCCGTCGGGCGCGTTGAGCGCCGTCAACTGCACCGTGAAGGTGCTGTCCGTCGCGGGATTCTGGTCGTTCATCACGTAGCTCCAGAGGATGACGGCCGCCAGCAGCGCGATGATCTTGGCGACGAGATTGCGCTGGAAGATATTTTGCAAACGCAGCATCATTTTCTTCTATCCCTCCAGTTCCGCACGAGATCCTTGATATTCGTCTGTGGCTGCACGAAAGCCGGCTGCAGGATGGCCTTCAGCGTGTCGATGTCGAGGTGGCGCATGATGCGGCCGTTCTCGGCCACGGATATCGTGCCCGTCTCCTCGCTCACGACGACGATGAGCGCATCACACTGCTCCGACAGGCCGATGGCCGCGCGATGGCGCGTGCCGAGCTCCGTGGAGAAATGCTTCTCCGTCAGCGGCAGCAGGCAGCCCGCCGCAATGAGGCGCTTGCCGCGGATTACGGCGGCACCATCGTGCAGCGGCGTGTTCGGGATGAAGACGTTCAGCAGGAAATCCGCCGTGATGAGACCGTCGATCCGGATACCCGTGGCACTGATATCGTTGAGGCCCATGTCGCGCTCGATGACGAGCAATGCTCCCGTCTTGTCGTGGGAAAGCTGCTTGACCGCCTTCGCGAGCTCGTGCACGACGGAATGCGCCTCCTCATCGTTCAGCACGCTGTTGCTGCCCCAGAATCGTCCTTGTCCCAGATGCTCGAGGCCGCGGCGCAGCTCAGGCTGGAACACGATGGGCAGCGCGACGAAGAGCAGCGTCACGGCCTTCTGCAGGAGCCACGAGATGGCGTGCAGGTTCAACGCGCTGCAGATGAGCGTGACGCCCAGCAGTACGAGGATACCTTTCACCAGCGTAATGGCGCGCGTATCGGCCAGCATTTCGTAGACTTTATAGAGAATCGCCGCCACCACGAGGATATCCAGCACATCCATCCAGCCGATGGTGCGCAGGATGCCGTGGAATTGCAGCGGCATAGTCAGATCAATAGGCATAAACAAAACTCCCTGTTATGATTGCGATATGAACTATACCATTATAGCATAGCTTTGCCCTGATGTTCTGTAAACAGGCTGAATATTCCTTATGAATATATATTATCCCCCACGGGAGTAAAATCCTGCCTGCCGCTGCAAATAAAAAGACCGCCGGCAAAAACCGACGGTCCGATATACAAATTACTGTGAAACCTGGAAACGAGCTTACTTGACCTCGTGAACCCAGCCGGCCTCCGGGGCCTCGATCTTGCACTGCTGGATGCCGCGCAGCGTCTTGTAGAGCTTTGTGAGCACCGGGCCCATTTCGTTCATGCCGCTCGGCAGGTTGATCGTGCGGCCCTTGCCCTCGATGCGGCCCACCGGGCAGATGACGGCAGCCGTACCGCAGAGGCCGGCCTCCTGGAACTCATCCAGCTCGTCGAACTTCACCGGGCGATGCTCCGTCTTGTAGCCCAGGCTCTCCGCGATGGTCATGAGGGAGCGGCGCGTGATGGACGGCAGGATGGAGCTGGACTTCGGCGTCACGATGGTGTTGTCCTTCGTGACGAAAATGAAGTTTGCACCGCCCGTCTCCTCGACGTAGGTACGCGTAGCCGGATCGAGGAACATGTTCTCGTCGTAGCCGCGGTTATGCGCCGTGATGTAGGCATGCAGGCTCATGGCGTAGTTCAGCCCGGCCTTGATATGGCCCGTGCCGCGCGGGGCAGCGCGGTCGAAGTCGCTCACGCAAATCGTGATTGGCTTGATGCCGTTCTTGAAGTAGTTGCCGACCGGCGTGCCGAACAGGCGGAACTGGTATTCATCGGACGGCTTGACGCCGATGACCGGGCCCGTGGCGAAGAGGTACGGGCGCAGGTACAGCGCACCGCCCGTCTCATACGGCGGAATCCAGTCCTTGTTGGCCTTGACGACCGCGTCGACGGCCTCGAGGAACATCTCCTCCGGCACCGGCGGCATCTCCAGACGCTGGGCAGAATCATACATGCGCTTCGCGTTCTGATCCGGACGGAACGTGACCGTGCGGCCCTCCTCGGTCTTGTAAGCCTTCAGGCCCTCGAAGACCTCCTGGCAGTACTGCAGGATGCCGGCGCACTCATTCATCGTGACATTCGGGTCATCGGACAGACCGCCCTTGCCCCATTTGCCATCCTTATAGTTCGCCACATAGCGCTGGGTAATCGGCTGATAAGCGAAACCGAGCTTGGACCAATCGACATTTACATTTGCCATGAATAACTCCCCTTTTCTGCTGAACGATTCAGTGTCTACATTCTAGCTCCATGGTATACAAAAGTCAAGGACTTTCCTGATATTTTCCCCACTATGTGGACAGATTATATCTTTCTCATCTTTCCATTAAGCACAATGATGCGCAAACGGACAATATTTCGTAGAACGGAAACTCACCGCAACTGGGAGCGGCGCAGGCGCTGGCGCGCGGCGGGCAGGCGCTGCAGGATATCCCCCGCCAGCAGCCCCTCGCCCAATTCCTCGTAAGCGAGATCGCCGGCCGTGCCGTGCAGCCAGACGCCGAGGAGCGGCGCGAGCCCCTCCTCCGTCTGCTCCATGAGGCCCGCGATGGTCCCCGCCAGCACGTCGCCGCAGCCCGCCGTAGCCATGCCGGGATTGCCCTTCGTCGTGAAGAAGACATCGCCGTCGGGATAGGCCACGAGTGTGCACTCGCTCTTCGCCACGAGCACGGCCTGCAGCTGCTGCGCCGCCTCGCGCACGTGCACCACGAGGTCCTCGCGCAGGTCGGACACCTTGCAGTCCAGCAGGCGCGCGAGCTCCCCGAGGTGCGGCGTGAGCACGGGCAGCTGCTTCAGCGCCTGCAGCGCATCCACCTGTCCCGTGAAGGCGTAGATGGCATCCGCATCGAGGATCAGCGGCTTTGACGCCTCCGCGACGAAGCCGCGCACCAGCTCGCCCGTCTCGTAATGGCGGCCGAGACCCGGCCCCAGCAGCACGGCGTCATAGGCGGGTGCGAGCTGCAGCAGCTGCTTCAGCGCCTGTTCGCCGCCCATGATGCCCGGCGCGCACTCCGCCACGGGCACGGTCATGACCTCCGTGAGCTTCGCCGCAAGGAGCGGCTGCTGGCTCTCGGGCACCGCCAGCGTCACAATGCCGGCCCCGGCGCGCAGCGCGGCCAGCGAGGCCATGGCCGCCGCACCCGTCATGCCGCGCGAGCCCGCCACCACGAGGATACGGCCGCAGCTCCCCTTATGGGCACTGCGCGCGCGCACCGGCAGCAGCGTGGCCGCCAGCTCGTCGTCGATGAGCGCCTGATGGATTCCCTCCGCCGTGAGCAGCGCGTCCGGGATGCCGATGGACTCCACCACCAGACGACCCGTGCACTCCGCCGCAGGTGAGATATAGTGACAAGCCTTCGGCAGGCCCAGCGTGACCGTGAGCGCCGCCTGGATGGCCACGGTGGAGACGCGCCCCGTATCGGCCTCTACGCCACTAGGCACATCGATGGCGACGACGGGCCGCCCCGCCTCGTTCACGATCTCGATGAGGCGCAGCGTACGCTTGCGCAGTTCTCCCGCAAAGCCCGTGCCGAGGATGCCGTCCACCACGGCGTCGGCGCGCCGCAGGGTCAGCTGCAGCCGGTGCCAGTCCCGGTCGCTTTCCAGCCCGTGGAGCTCCAGCTCCATGCTCTGGTCCGCCTCGTACATGACCTTCGCATCGGTCTTGAGATGCGTGACCTCGCCCGCCAGGAAGATATGTACCTGTGCCCCCAGGTTCGCGAGGTGGCGCGCGGCGCATAGTGCATCGCCGCCATTGTTGCCGCTGCCCGCAAGCAGCACGATGTACTTGCCCGCCGCACCGCCCAGGAGTTCTGCCGTATGGCGTGCCACCGCCGCGCCCGCGTTCTCCATGAGCAGCAGGCAGGGCAGGCCGTAGTCCTCCGCCGTCTGCGCGTCGACCTGGCGCATCTCCGCCACCGTACCCAGTTTCATGCTTTTCCCTCCAAGATACAGCTGGCCGCCGCGTACTCGCGCGTATGGCTCAGCGAAATATGCGTCGCCGTGATGCCCAACTCCGCCGCGCGCCGCGCGAACCAGCCACTCAGTCTCAGCTGCGGTCGGCCCGACGCGAGACGCACGACCTCGATATCCGTGAAGGGCCCCTGGAATATCCCCACGCCAAAGGCCTTCATCACGGCCTCTTTCGCCGCATAGCGCGCCGCGAAGCTCTGCGAGAGCTGCGCCCCGCGGCCCTTGCAGTAGACCTGTTCCTCCCCCGTAAAGACGCGCCGCACGAAGAGCGGATTTCTCAGCGCGCGCTGCATACGCGGCACATCGACGATATCAATGCCTGTCCCTATGATCACAGACCTTCCTCCTTTTCCCCTGCACGCAATCATCCGGCAGAGGCCATGTACGATTGCCCACTGACGGGCTCTCCACCTACAAAAAGAGCCGGCCCTGCGGCCGGCCCGAAAGCAGCCTGGACGGACTCCCGCCCTGCTGCGATAAACCTTAATGAGAAGTCTGCAACGGCTCGGGCGGCGTCTTGATCGGGCTGTTGACACCGCCTGCCAGCGGGGCCGGTGCCTTGTTCGGATCACGCTCCGGGATGGCCGGCTCCTCCGGCGGTCTTGCCTGCGGCATCGCCGAGGACGGCGTCTGGATGACGTTCGTCTCATCGCTGTTACCGCCGCTCGAACCACCATTGAACTGGTAGTCACGGGCGATCAGCACCTCGACGCGGCGGTTCTGCTGCTTGCCCTCCTCGGTCTTGTTATCCGCGATGGGGCGGTACTCGCCGTAGCCGATGGCGCTGAAGCGCTGCGGATTCAGCCCGCCCGGCTGAGCGAGGATGGCCTTCATGAAGTTCAGCGCACGCGCCGACGACAGATCCCAGTTCGTCGGGAACTGCGCATTGCTGATCGGCACATTATCCGTATGGCCCGAGATGAGCACGCGCTCGTTCACGGACGCCAGCAGGCCAGCCACCACGGGGATGATCTGCTGCGCCTGGTTGCCCAGCGTCGCCGAGCCCGAGGGGAACAGCGCACGCTCGCCGATGCGGATCATGAGCCCCTCCTCCGTCATCTGCGTGCTCAGCTGATCCTGCAGGTTGTTCTGCTGGATGTACTCCTCCATCTGGCGCTGCACCTGCTCCAGCTTCTGGTTCTCGGCGATATAGGCCGAGTTGCCCTTATCGTCATCGTTCGGCATCTGCGCCCGGCGGCCCTCGTTCGGACCCAGCTTATTGAAGAAGGAAGGACCGCCGCTGTTGAACGCCGCCGTGAAGGCCTCCGCCATCTCCGTGACCTTTTTCTGGTCGGTCTGGGACATGGCGAACAGGCAGATAAACAAGGCCAGGAGCAGGGTAAGCAGATCAGAATAAGGCAGCAGCCAGGCCTCGCTGGCTTCCTCCTCTTTTGGCTTGCCTCTCTTTTTCCTTGCCATGAATTATCCCTCCTTGTTCGACTTCAGGGCATCGCGCTCCGACTGCGGGATGAAGACCATGAGCTTGGCCTCGATGGCCATCGGCGAATCGCCGGCCTGCAGCGAGAGGATGCCCTCGATGATCATGCGCTTCTCGCTGATCTCGGCATCGTTCTGACCCTTCAGCTTGTTCGCGATCGGCAGCCACAACACGTAGCCGGTGAAGATACCAAGCATCGTCGCGATGAAGGCGGCGGCGATGGAATGGCCCAGCTTATCGATATCGTTCAGGTTGCCGAGGGCGGCGATCAGGCCGACCACGGCGCCCATGACGCCCAGGGTCGGTGCATAGGTACCAGCCTGCGTGAACATGGAACGCGCATGGGCATGGCGCTGCTCCATCACGGCCAGCTCGGCATCCAGCACGTCGCTGACGAAATCCGGGTCCATACCATCGATGACCATGCCCAGGCCCGTGCGGAAGAACGGATCCTCGATATCCTGCACGCGGCCCTCAAGGGCGAGGATACCTTCGCGGCGCGCCACCTGCGACAGGTCGACGAACAGCTGCAGCAGCTCCGCCTTCTTATGCAGGGGTGGTGCCTGCGTCGCCTTCTTGATCAGCATGGGGAACTTCTTCATATCCTCCAGCGTGAAGCCGATGAACAAGCAGGAAAAGGTACCACCGATGATAATCAGGAATGCGGCCGGGTTGTTCAGGGCTGTGATTGGTGCACCTTTCAGGACCATGCCGACGAACACGGAAATGAAACCACCAATCAAACCTATGACGGTCGATTTATCCAAAACAAACGCCTCCTATTGACCTTCGGGGAAACGCGGACTCGTCTCCCCTGTATACGCTGCTTAATATTATACTCCATTTACTTTGATTTATTCCACAGGGAAACGCAAAATCCTACCTGAAAAAAGGATTTTTTCAAGAATTTAACGGAACTCTTTTTTTCGCGGACAATCTATCATGCCTTTTCTCCCCGTGAAAATAGGCCCACAAACAGCAGAAAACGGCGAAAAAATATTTTCGATAATTTTTTCTTATCTTATCATATATGCACTGGAAATATGATATAATGATTCACAGATAAAAATAAATTATCATGACAAAGGAAGTAGAGCAAACATGGAACTCCGACAACTCGAATATTTCCAGATGGCCAGCCGTCTGCGCAATATCACCCGCGCCGCTGAACGCCTGCGCGTCTCGCAGCCGAACATCACCGTCGCGATCAAGAAGCTGGAGAATGAACTCGGCATCCAGCTCTTTGACCGCAGCCAGAAACAGCTCGCGCTCACGCCGGAAGGTGCCGTATTTCTCAACCGCATCGAGCTCGCCCTGCGCAACATCCAGGACGCCGTGCTCGAGGTCAACGACTACAAGCAGCTGCAGAAAGGCACGATCAAGATCGGCATCCCGCCCATGATCGGCGCCTACCTCTTCCCGAAGATTTTCTCCAGCTTCCAGCGCCAGTACTCCCACCTCGACATCTATCTGCACGAGGAAGGCTCGATGTCGATCCGGGAGCAGCTGGAGCGCGACGAGCTCGACTTCGGCATCATCATCCTCTCGGCCAACGCCCAGAACCTCCAGACCCTGCCCATGTCCAAGAACCGCATCGTCTGCTGCGTCCCCGAGAGCAGCCCGCTCGCGAGGAAGGACGCCATCACCATCCAGGACGTCGCCGACACCAACGTCATCATGCTCAAGGAAGGCTCCTTCATCCGCCAGGCTGTCCTCGCCCACATGAAGGCCGCGGCCATCACGCCGAACATCGTGCTCGAATCCAATCAGGTCGTCACGCTCAAGGGCCTCACGGCCAACGGCGTCGGCGTCACCTTCCTGCTCGACATCGTCGCGCGCAGCACGCCAGGCATCAAGGCGCTCCCCGTCATCGACCTCGAACCCGTCGACGTCGGCCTCGCCTGGAAGAAAGACCGCTACATCTCCAAGGCAGCCCAATCCTTCATGGACTTCTGCCGCGAAATCCTCAAGGAACGCGAAGAAGGCAAAACAAAAGCAGAAAAATGATCCTCCGCGCACAGCTCACCAAAGGCCGTGCGCTTTTTCTTCGGCATGATGCAAAAAATTTGCCGCTATCTATTTGAAAGCGCATAAGCTAGTGATATAATATGCTAAAAAGTTATACTTTCAATACTTTTATGGAGGGAAACCATTATGGCAACCATTAACGATAACTATCTGAAGCTGCAAGGCAGCTATCTCTTCGCCGAGATCGCCCGCCGCGTAGCCGCCTACAAAGAAGCCAACCCCGACGCCGACATCATCCGCCTCGGCATCGGCGACGTCACCCAGCCGCTCCCGGCCGTCTGCATCGAAGCCATGCACAAAGCCGTCGACGAAATGGCGCACAAGGAAACCTTCCGCGGCTACGGGCCCGAGCAGGGCTACAGCTTCCTCACCGAAGCCATCCTCAGGAACAACTACGAAAAGAAAGGCATCCACTTCGGCACGGACGAAATCTTCGTCAGCGACGGCTCCAAGAGCGACACCGGCAACATCCAGGAAATCTTCGGCGCGGCGGACAAAATCGCCATCACCGACCCGGTCTACCCCGTCTACCTCGACACCAACGTCATGGCCGGCCGCACGGGCACGATGCAGGAAGACGGCCACTACGCAGGCGTCACCTACCTCCCCTGCTCGGCCGAGAATAACTTCGCCCCGGCGCTCCCCAAAGAGCGCGTAGACATCCTCTACCTCTGCTGCCCCAACAACCCCACGGGCACCACGCTCAACCGCACGGAACTCACGAAATGGGTCAACTGGGCGAAGGAAAACGACGTCGTCATCCTCTTCGATGCCGCCTACGCCGCCTACATCACCGAGGACGATGTCCCCACCACCATCTACGAAATCCCGGGCGCCAAAGACGTCGCCATCGAATTCCGCTCCTTCTCCAAGACGGCCGGCTTCACCGGCACGCGCTGCGGCTACACCATCATCCCGCACAACGTCACGGGCAAAGCCGCCGACGGCAGCCGCGTCGAATACAACAAACTCTGGAACCGCCGCCACACCACGAAATTCAACGGCACGGCCTACATCGTCCAGCGCGGTGCCGCAGCCATCTACACCGAAGAAGGCCAGAAACAGGTCAAAGAACTCGTCGGCTACTACCTCGAGAATGCCCGCATCATCCGCGAAGGCCTCCAGGCTGCCGGCCTCGAAGTCTACGGCGGCATCAACGCCCCGTACATCTGGCTCAAGACCCCGAACAACATGCCCTCCTGGGACTTCTTCGACAAGCTGCTCAAGGAAGTCAACATCGTCGGCACGCCGGGCGTAGGTTTCGGCCCCTGCGGCGAAGGCTATTTCCGTCTCACCTCCTTCGGCGACCGCGAAGACACGAAGCGCGCCGTAGCCCGCTTCCAGAACCTGAAGTTTTAACGAGACCAAGCTCACTAATCATCCAACGACACATCGATAGACACAGCAAGAACAGGCGCAGTCCGCAAGGGCTGCGCCGTTTTCTTGCCCCACGACATCCACCACTCTTCCCACCGGAACAGCCGCCAGACCGCCTACCTGCCTCCCAACACACTTTCCAGCCAAACCTCAAACAACTTATGCTATAATGGTCGTAGAAATAAGCAGAACAGAATGGAGGCCACCCCATGACCGATAACGAAAACAAAGTCCGCGAAATGTCCGAAAGCGAAACCGACGCCTACACGGGCCAGACCATCGACGCCAACACCGGTGCCGAAGAACCCCCGCGCAACCAGCAGCAGCAATACCAGGGGCAAGCCCCCTTCGGCAGCAACAACGGATCCAGCCCCTTCCGCCTCTTCACCACCCAGGATCTCAGCCTCAAGGGCATCGCCAAATACCTCTGGCAAAACACCACCTGGAAAACCAAGGGCATCGTCCTCCTCGCCGTAACGGCCCTCATCCTCTCCCTCGGCTTCCTCCTCGCCGTCGCCCTCCCCATCATCCTCACGGTCGTCGGCGCCGTCGTCATCGCCAGCTGGGTCTTCACCTACTTCATGAAACACTGAGAAAGAGAAGTTAAAATCTTGCCACAATTGTAAGGAGCAGGGGCAGACAGCCTGCACGGAGCGTTGGAATTTCAGACTCGATAGTAAGGAGCAGGAGTGGACAGGCATAAGCGTAGCGTTGGGATTTGGCGTTAAGAAGAATTTTTTGTACTAGCCGCAAGCGTAAGGAGACGGAGTCGGTAAGCAAAAGCGTAGCGTTGATGATTTGCGTGAAGAAAGATTTTTTTGCCTACTAGCTTCCTCGAAAAAGTATTTTCGTTTAAGCGAAGCGCGTTTAAATACTTTTTCAGGATTAATTCATGGCAAAAAAATCTTTTAGCAAATCATCTCAGCGAAGTGTTGCTTACCGGCTCCGTCTCCGAAGTATAGCCGTAAACCAAAAGACACCCGCTTTCACGAGTGCCTTTGCTTAACTGGCAATGCCCTATTCTCCCAGCTCGTCTCCAAGCAAGTACTTTCGGCGTGTATGTGCTTAACTACTACTGTGTATAAGCGACTCGCACATGTTTGCGCGTCGCTTCGCTCCTTCAAACATGGCTCCCTGCTTATGTGTTCGGCAGTTCGAGGCAACAAAAAAACGGCACCTTTACAAGTACCGTTCACTTAACTAGCGACGCCCTATCCTCCC
>DEDT01000035.1:0-6485 GCA_002350105.1 Selenomonadaceae bacterium UBA2897
AAAAAATGCCTGCTGCTCCTCATCGCGCTGTGCATGATCATCGTATCAGCCGGATGTGGCAGCAGCGGCGGCGGAGACAAGTCCATCGCCTTTGTCTCGCACGATGAAAAGGCAGGATTCCCGGGACAGCTCTGCACGTCTCTGGAACAAGCCGCATCCGCGCAGGGCTATACGGTGGATTTCACGAGTGCTAAGATGGATGCCAACGCCCAGATCGATCAGATGAATGAAATCATCGAGAAGAAGCCGGCCGCCATCGTCCTGCTCCCCGTCGATGCCAACGCCCTCAAACCATCGATTGAAAAGGCGAACAAAGCTGGCATCCCCGTGCTCGTAACGAACCGCGATATCGCAGGCGGCACCGTCGCACAGGTACATTCCGATGAGCGCCAGGCCGGCCGCGTGCAGGGCGAATACATGGCCAAGCACCTGAAACAGGGCGCAAAAATCGTCTACTTCATGGGCGAGAGCAGCCTCGTCTCCTCCCAGGAACGCTGGGCAGGATTCAAGGAAGCCTGCCTCGACAAGCGGCCGGATATCCAGTTGCTCGCCTCCACCGATGCGAGCTGGAGCGAAGTCGAAGCCCTCAAATCCATGACGCTTTGGCTGAAGCTCTTCCCCGAGATCGATGCCATCGTCGCAGCCAACGATGACATGGCACTCGGCGGCATCCGTGCCATGAAGGCCGCCGGCCGCTTCAACAGTGGTATTCTCGTCTGCGGCATCGACGCGGGCGACAACGCGCTCAAGGCTGTTGCCAGCGGCGACATGAGCCTGACGGTCAAGCAGGACGCCGACAAGTCCGCCGAGACCATCATGTCCCTGATCCAGAAAATGTTGTCGTCCGGCCAGGCAACCGATGACGAAAAAGTTCCCTTTATCGCCATCACAAAAGATAATGTGGCTCAGTTCCATTGATCGGAGGTGTGAAGCTTGAAAAACCTGAGTGTACAAATCAAAATTTTGCTGCTCGCCGCCATCATGCTCATCATCACGTGCATCGTAGCCGGTGTCGGCATCTATACAAACGCCCGCTCGCGCCAGGCTATCGATGACATGTACCACTATAACCTCATGACGGCCCAGTACCTCAACGATGCCACCACGCAGCTGCGAGGCATGGAGAGCAACACGGACTATCTGCTCCAGCAGGATTTCACGCCGGAAAACCAGAAAATGCTGCTCGACGACATCGCCAAGAAGGCGGCCGTCATTCAGGATGATGCGGATAAAATTCGCTCTATCGATTCCAGTGACCGTGCACAGAAAGCACTCGATACCCTGAACAGCCAGCTCACGCAACTGACAACGGAGACAAAGAGCGCTGCAAACCTCACGAACAGCCCTGCTGACAAGGCACGCCTCATGCAGAGCCTCAGCGGCGTCAAGGCCGTGAGCGCCACGCTCGGTGAGCTCACGCCGGATAACATCGCACAGGGCAAAACGCAGTTCGAAATGACGAGCGCCGCCTACGACCGCACGATCAAGATCTTCATCGGCATCATCATTCTCGGCCTGCTCATCGGCCTTGCTGCAGCCACACTCATCGCACGCGGCATCGCAAAGCCGTTAGGTCACTCCGTCAACATGCTGCACGCTGTCGCTGACGGCGACCTCACGCAGACGCTGCCGCCCGAACTGGCCGACCGCCACGATGAAGTCGGCGAAATGATTGCCGCCCTCGAAAAAATGCAGCAATCCTTGCGCTCCTTCCTGCAGCAGGTACACACAGAGGCGGAAAACAGCGTAGCCATGGTCAAGAACGTGCAGAGCCTCGTCGGCGAACTCAACGACGGTGCTCAGGACATGTCCGCCGCCACCGAGGAGATGTCTGCCGGCATGGAGGAGACCGCCTCCTCCACGGCAAACCTGCAAAACCTCGCCGACCAGATTGGCGACCGCATCCAGCACAACGCCGACGAGGCGAAGGACAGCGAAACCTATACGGACGAGGTCGCCAAGCGCGCTGGCAAGCTCAAGCAGGACATGGATCAATCCAGCAAACGCGCCCGGGATGTCTATCACCAGACGAAGGACTCCGTCGAGCAGGCCATCGAGGCCGCAAAGGTCGTCGACCAGATCGATACGCTTACGAACGATATCACGGCCATTGCCGAGCAGACGAATCTGCTCGCGCTCAACGCCGCCATCGAAGCGGCCCGCGCAGGCGAGGCCGGACGCGGCTTCTCCGTCGTCGCCGATGAAGTACGCAAGCTCGCCGAGCAAAGTCAGCAGACCGCAGAAAAGATCCAGTCCCTCACGGGGCGTGTAACGGGCTCCGTGCAGGATCTCTCGCAAGGCGCCTTTGGGCTGTTACAATTCATGGAGAAAAACATCGCCAAGGACTACGAAGCCATCAACCAGACGGCTGACCAATATCTCGCCGATGCCGACTACCTGCGCGACTTCGCACGCAAGAGCAATGTTGCCTCGCAGCAGGTCGCCCAGGATATGACGACGATGAACCAGGCCATGGAAGAAATCGCCAAGGCCACGCACGAAGAGGCCGTCGGCAACACCCAGGTTGCCGAAAAGGTCTCGCTTGTCGCAGACAAGGCCAACGCCATCCTCAATAAAGTCAACGAATCCCAGGCAGGTGCCAACAAACTCAAGGAGCAGGTCGCCAAATTCAAGGTTTGACGCCTTCATCCTCCGTAACGACAATAGGCAGCTGTGCAAAATCGCACAGCTGCCTATTTCTGTATATTCACCTTATTGCTTTCAAAAGAAGCAAATGATATAATCAGCGCAAGGAGTCACCATAACGGTAGGCGGTTGGTCAAGCCTCGCAGAAAGGTCGCAATACCTTTACGGAGGTGAGATCCATGAATGATATCATCGTGATTTTATTCCTGATGCTCTGCATTCTGGTTGTCATAAAACAACAATAACCGCCCCGAGTGACCAGCTTAGGCGGTTATCGTTTGAAATATAACGTTTAATCAACTAGCGAGGTTGCCAGCCGTCTATCGGTGGCTTCCTTTGTCTATATTATATCGCTAACCTCTTGAAAAATCAAGATTTTACGGTCGATAGAGCGGTACCGTGAGGCTGCCCGTGGGCATGAGGATGTAGCTGGGGTCGGCGCTGACGTAGTTCTGTGCGAGTTGCAGGGCCTCGCCTACCGTATCGACGGCACCGTCGAAGAGCATGTCCTTGGCCAGCTGGCGGTCAAGGCCCGTCACAAGAATGAAGTGCGCCTTCTTCGTGAGGCGCGTGATCGCATAGGCCTTGTTGGCGCCGATGACAAAGCGCTCGCGCAGCTTCGCCTCGATGGCATCGGCCGTCTTGAGCTCGCGGCAGGTATTCTCGAGCACCTTGCTGCCGCTGCCCTCCTCGCACTCCGCGAGCAGAATGACGACGCCGCCAGGCTTCGTCGCAAGCACTGCGTTATCCATGGTTTTCTGCATCTGGTAGACGTTGATGTCCTTGGGGTAGCCGCCGCAACTGGCAATCGTGATATCGGCCTGCGCAGGGATGGGCACGCCGTAGACCTCATCGACGAACTTGCATGCCTCATGATGCGCCTTGATGTAGTCGCCTGCAAACATGCGCAGGAAGCGGTGCTCCGCGTCGAGGATCGCATTGAATAGGATGACCGAGCGCCCCTTCGCCCAGAGGGCCACGCCCTCCATCTGATCCTCATAAACCGGATTGCCCGTCGTCTTGCCGAGGCCTGCGTGCGGATCCATCATGAAGCTATGGTTGTGGCGCACAGTCTCCATGGCCGCGCAGCCTGGCAGCACGGCCTTGCGGCCGCCGCCGTAGCCACTGAAGTAATGGTGTACGATAGTACCAGTTAGAAATACATGGTCGCTATGACAGATATGTTTGTTGATGAGCACGGGCGTAAAGCGACTCGTTGTGCCGAAATATTCGAAATCTGAGGGCACGTTGCAGTCGCTGTTGAACATCCTCAGACGACCAGCCACTTCCTTGCCGACGCCCTCGGCCATTTCCTCCTGCGTCATCAGGCGGTGTGTACCCAGCGAGAACACGATCTGCATATTCTCGTCCGGCACGCCGAGCTTATTCATCTCGTTGACGAGCACGGGCATGAAGTCAAAGCTGTTCGCCACACGCGTGGGGTCATTGCAGATAAAGGTAATGGTATCGCCCGGTTTAACTACCTCATTGATGGGAGCCATGCCAATGGGATGATAAATGGCCTCCAACACAGCCTGCCGGATATCCGTCAGTGGTGTCATCTGAGGCATATCCACCTCTTTGATTACCCTTGTCTCATCCAGGCTAAAGGATTTCGTGCCGCGGCCATAATGGAAAGTATATTCCTGCATAAAGCTGCCTCCTCTACGCATTTTGCATCAACATCTTACAAAGTACACGTATCTTAGCAAAAAGGATGGTATCGCACAGATACCATCCTTTTATACTGTATGGGATTTAATGAAGCTTCAGGCTGGCACCGTAATCAGTACAGGATATGCGCGATGACATACCCCACGCAGGAACCAGTGATGACACCGATCAAGCCCGGAATCATGAAGCTGTGGTTCAGGACGTACTTGCCGATGTGGGTCGTGCCAGAGCGGTCGAAGCTGATGCAAGCCAGATCGGAAGGATACGTCGGGATGAAGAAGTAACCATAGATAGAAGGAATGAACGAGATGATGACCACCGGATCGATGCCGATTGCCACGGCGACCGGTACGATGATCGAGACGGCAGCTGCCTGAGAGTTAACGAGTTTCGAAGTCAAATAGATGACCACGGCGTAAGTCCAGGGATAAGCCTGCACCGTATCACCGAGGAACTGTTTCAGCAGATCCATATGTGCCATGAACATCGTGTTGGACATCCAGGCAACACCATAGACGGAAACCACGGCGACGAGGCCGGAGCGGAACACCTGGGAGTTACCGACATCCTTCGCCTTCATCTTGCAGAAGAAGAGCATCATCGCAGCGAGGAACAGCATGATCATCTGGATGACATCCGTCATGGAAATGGCTTTCATGACGCCCTTGGCATTCGGATAATGCGGCAGCAGCTGCGGGCAGTTGCCGAGCACGGCAATGACCACGATGCCGATGAGGAAAATATACATGGAGCGATAGTAGCTCTTCGGCAGTTCCTTATCGATCAGCGACTCTGTGTTGCTGCCATAAACGTAAGCTTTATCCTCAGGATTCGAGATCAATTTCTGGAACTCGGGGTCATCCTCAAGATCCTTGCCACGACGATAGCTCCACAGAGCAGCGAAGATAACGCCGCAGAGCGTGGACGGAATAGAAACGGCGAGCAGGTTCAGCACCGTGTACGGAAGGCCTGCCGCAGAGAAGATACTCACGAAGGAAACGAGTGCGACGGACACTGGCGAAGCGGAAATACCCATCTGCGAGGAGACGGACGCGACAGCCATCGGGCGCTCTGGGCGGATGCCCTCTTTGATCGCGATATCATAGATGATCGGGAACATCGTGTAAACGACGTGGCCGGTACCGCAGAGCACCGTCAGGAACCAGGTGGTGATCGGCGCATAAATGGTGATGCGCTTCGGATTGGAACGCAGGAACTTCTCTGCGTATTTCAGCATGACGGTAAGACCGCCAGACGTCTGCAGGAAGCCTGCGCAGGTAACGACCGCGAGAATCGTCAGCATGACGGCGATTGGCGGCGTACCAGGTTTGTAGCCAAACACGAAAATAAAGATGATCAGGCCGACGCCGGAGACTGCAGCCAGTCCGATGCCGCCGTGACGGACGCCGATGACCAAGCAGGCCAGCAGCACGATCAGGGCAAGTAAGAATTCCATGTCAATACACTCCTTTACTTTTTTCCCTAAACAACCCAATTAGTCCTGATGACAAGTAATACGTAATGGACCCCCATAACAATCCATACCGCTTGTCTATACTGTGATAATTCCTCCTCCCTGCCAAAAATCCTCCCTGTTTTGAAAAAATTTTTGTCTATTTTCTTGCGTTCCATTTATCGCCGTGATAAACGTGATTAGCATGTATTCTTTATTGTTTATTTTCCTGGAGGAGGAAGAACACGAATAGATTATACACACACGGATTCCATAAGTAAAGTTTATTTTATATAAAATTTATCTATAATAAATTTTATTTATACAAGAATTGCTTGTGCTTACCTAAAAATGCCTCGCAGGAAATCCCTGCGAGGCAAAAGAAATACGCGATAAAAACTTAAGGAAACACGGATCAAAGGCGGCTGTGCAGGAAGGCGCGCGTGCGTTCCTGCTGTGGATGCTCGAAGACTTCCACCGGCGTGCCAGCCTCCACCACCACACCATCGGCCATGAACATGACCTTGTTCGCTACATCATGCGCGAACTGCATCTCATGCGTGACCACGAGCATCGTCATGTGCTCCTCGGCGAGCTGGCGCATCGTGCGCAGCACTTCGCCCGTGAGCTCAGGGTCGAGCGCCGAGGTCGGCTCATCGAAGAGCATAATATCGGGATTCATGCAGAGAGCGCGAGCGATGGCCACGCGCTG
>DEDT01000035.1:6502-24198 GCA_002350105.1 Selenomonadaceae bacterium UBA2897
CGCCGGAAAGCTGCGAAGGATAGGCATCCTTGTGGTCGGCGAGGCCGACTTTCTGCAGCATCTGCATGGCGAGCTGCTCCGCCTCCTGACGCGGCATCTTTTTCACGTGCACGGGCGCCTCCATGAGGTTCTCCAGCACCGTGAGATGCGGGAACAGATTGAACTGCTGGAAGACCATGCCCATGTGGCTCATGATCTCCTTTTCCTCGCGTCCATGCACGTAGGAGACACCGCCCACATCATCCTGGCTGGCGAACGTCTTTCCCACCACGCCGATATAACCATCATCGATACTTTCAAGGTGGCAGAGGCAGCGCAGCAGTGTGGACTTGCCCGAGCCCGAGGGCCCGATGATGGCCAGTACATCGCCCTTCTCCAGCGTGAGGTTGATATCCTTGAGCACCGGCCGGCCAGCGTAGGCCTTGCGGATGTTCATCATGTAGACCATATGGGCATCATTCATCGTCGTCGGCGCGGGCCTTGCGGCCTCTGCCGACGCCTTGCGCATGAAAGAAAACATCGCGGATCCCTCCTCACTTCACATAACGGCCATAGTGCCGCTCAAGGCGCTTGAAGCCCCAGGTCAGCACCAGCGTCATGGCGAGATAGAACACGGCCGCCACCACGAAAGGTGTCATATCGAACTCGCGCTGCACGATGGCGCGGGCCACGCGCAGCAGGTCGTTCATGGCCAGAATGTAGATAAGCGACGTATCCTTGACGAGGTTGATCGTCTCGTTGCTCATCGGTGGCAGGACATTGCGGATCATCTGCGGAATCACGATACGCCACATCGTCTGCGTACTGCTCATGCCCAGCATGTGTGCGGCCTCGTACTGCCCTTTCGGCACAGCCTGAATGCCCGCGCGGAAAATCTCCGCGAAGTAGGCCGTGTAGTTCAGCGTGAAGGCCAGCAGCGCCGCCGCGATATCGGGCAGCTTGATGCCGATCATCGGCAGGGCGAAATAGACGAAGAGCAACTGCAGCATGAGCGGCGTGCCGCGCATGATCCAAATGTAGAATTCCAGAGCCGCATTGATGAGCCGCCAGCTCGACAGCCGTCCGAGTGCCGCCAGCAGGCCCAGGGGCAGCACCAGCACAAAGGTCAGCAGGAAAATCTCCAGCGTAACCTGCGTGCCCTCCAGCATCTGCAGTACCATATCGATCAAATGTGCCATGTGCCTTACCCCTCTCCCAGGAATCCTGTGTTATTTGTGCTGTCTTATTTCTTCAGCGTGATGTCCTTGCCAAACCATTTCTCGGAAATCTTGGCCATCGTGCCGTCCTTGACCATCTCATCGAGCACCTTCTGGATTTCGTCCTTCAGCGCCGTATCATCCTTGCGGAAACCAATGCCGAACTGGCTGACCGGTCCGATGACGACGTCGAGACCATCGATCTTGTCGCCGTGCTTGCTCATGTAGTAGCGGCCCGTGATCTCATCGGAAACCACGGCGTCGATGCGGCCGTTCTCGAGATCCATGAAGGCTGAAATGTAGTCCTGATACTTCTTGAGCTCTTTCATGCTCTTCTTGAGGTCGGTATTCTTGTCGAAGTACTCCTCCGTCGTGCCGCCGCTCTGCGTGCCGATGACCTTGCCCTTGAGGTCAGCCTCGGACTTGATGCCCTTGTCATCGCCCTTGCGCACGAAGACGACCTGGCGGTTATCCATATACGGATCAGAGAAGAGCATGTTCTCCTTGCGCTTCTCCGTGATGTCGAGGCCGTTCCAGAGCACATCCACACGGCCGCTCTTCAGCTCAGCTTCCTTGCTGTCCCAGTCGATAGCCTTGAACTCCACATCGCGGCCCAGGCGCTTGGCAGCCTCTTTTGCCACATCGATATCGAAGCCTGTAATCTCGCCGCTGTCATCCTTGAAGCCCATCGGCGGATAGTTATCATCGAGACCGACGACGATGGCCTTGCCCGCGCCGCTCGACGAGCTGGCACTGCTGCTGCTCGCAGCCTGCTGATTGCCACCGCAGCCCGTAAAGGCCACAGCTGCGAAAACCAGGGTGGCGCCGAGCGCCAGGATTTTCTTCATGTTCATGGTAGGTTCCTCCTCTTCATACCAGAAAAGATTATTTCCAGTTACCGGCCGCCAAAGGGGGCAGCTACGTAACGCGACTGGCTTATTATACCATGTTTCTGTATTTCGCTAAAGCTCTAAAAGGATAAAAATTTAAACTTTTAATGTACCAACTGCTGCCTCGGCAGCGGCGACGAGCTTCCCCTCACGGATCAGGCTATACATCTTATGAATCTCCGGCGAGAGGAAGCGATCCTTGTCGAGGTGCGGGATGACGGCGCGGATGCAGGCATGTGCAGCCGCCGTGCCCTTGCCAGGCTTCAGCGGATCGAGGAAATCGATGCCCTGGGCCGCCGCCATCATCTCGATGGCGAGCACGTTCGTCACGTTGTCGAGAATCTCGCCCGCCTGACGCGCCGCAATCGTGCCCATGCTCACATGGTCCTCCTGGTTGGCTGAGGTCGGGATGGAATCGGCGCTCGCGGGATGCACAAGCACCTTGTTCTCCGAGACTAACGCCGCCGCCACGTACTGCGTAATCATGAGGCCGGAATCCACGCCAGGGAAAGCCGTGAGAAAGGCCGGCAGATCGCTGAGGTGCATGTCGAGCAGGCGGTTCGTGCGCCGCTCCGAGATATTGCCGAGCTCGGCGATGGCCAGTTTCAGGTAATCCATGACCAGCGCGATGGGCTGACCGTGGAAGTTGCCGCCCGAAATCGCCTCGCCCGTATCCGGCATGATGATGGGGTTATCCGTCACGGCGTTGATCTCGATGTTCAGCGTGCGCGTGGCCTGCGCCAGCGCCTCCTTCGAGGCGCCATGCACCTGCGGCACGCAGCGCAGGGAATAGGCATCCTGCACCTTGCTGCAGTTCTTGTGCGAGGCGATGATCTCACTGTCCTCGGTGAGTGCCAGCATGTTCTCCGTCGTCGCCATCTGTCCGGGATAGGGGCGTACCTCCGTGATGCGCCGGTCAAAAGCCGTGCGCGTGCCCTTCAGCGCCTCAAGGCTCAGCGACGCGATGACGTCGGCAGCCTTCATGAGGTTCACCGCGCGATCCCAGACCATGCAACCCACGGCCGTCATGATCTGGGTGCCGTTGATGAGCGCGAGTCCCTCCTTGCCGCTGAGCACGATGGGCTTCAGCCCACGCATGGCCAGCGCCTCCGCGCCGCTCACACGCTTGCCATCGACCTCAGCCTCGCCCTCGCCCAACAGTACGAGCACCATGTGCGAAAGCGGGGCGAGATCGCCGCTGGCACCCACAGAGCCCTTGCAGGGGATAATCGGCGTAATGCCCTCGTTAAGGAGCGTCAGCAGCATCTCTTCCGTCTCCAGCCGGATGCCCGAATAGCCCTTGGCCAGCGAATTGGCCCTGAGCAGCATCGCGGCCCGCACGACCTCGCGCGGCAACGGCTCGCCCACACCCGTGGCGTGGCTGAGGATAAGGTTGCGCTGCAGTTTTGCACGGTCCTCTTTTTTGATGAAAACCTTGCAGAACTCGCCAAAGCCCGTGGAGACGCCATAGACCGGACGCTCCTCCTCGAGAATCTTATCGACAATGGCGCGGCTGTGCTGGATTTGCTTTACGCCCGCCTCGCTCAAAGCGACCTTTTCTCCGTGCCGCGCAACCTCTACTACCTGAGGCAGCGTCAATGATTTGCCATCCAGATAAATCATACCATCAATTTCCTTTCCGTCGTGAATACTCCTATTCACAAATCCTTTAGTTGATGAAACAATCAAAGAATGCTGAAAAAAAGAGGCCCGAACCTTTTACCGGTTCAGACCCCTTTGTCTTTCGCTAAAAATAAGGTATCACTTTCCCGGCGTCCTGTCAATACATTTTCCTGTACATCTTAAATGTATACATATATACATTTTCCCTGAACGAAGCACTATCTCAAAGATTATTGTAAACCAAATTACCGCAACAGAATACTTTATCGACGAGATTCAGACCCGTCTTATAGACGAGGAAGCGGTAGTCTGGGGCATTCAAGAGCACGATGTCGGCGCGCTTACCTTTTTCGATGCTGCCGATGCGGTCGGCGCGGCCCACGGCGGCTGCCGCGTTGAGGGTCATGGCCGTGAGAGCTTCGGCGGTGGTCATCTGCATGGCGATGACCGCGAGGCCGAGAATCAGCGGAACGGAATAGGTATAACAACTGCCTGGATTATAGTCACTGGCTAGCGCCACTGCCGCCCCGGCCTGAATCATCTGGCGAGCCGGTGCATATTTCTTGCGCATGCAGAAAGCCGTCGCAGGCAGCAGCACGGCCACTGTCTGACTCTTGGCCAAAGCCTCGATGTCGGCATCACTGATGGAGAGCAGATGATCGGCCGAGACGGCGCCCATGCGGCAGGCGAGCCCCGCGCCTCCCGTCGAACTCATTTCATCGGCGTGCAGTTTCAGGGCGAGTCCATGCTGCTGGGCCGCCTGCATGATGCGCTCGCTCTGGGCATTGGTGAACACGCCCGTCTCGCAGAACACATCGACGAACTCGGCCAAATGCCCCGCCGCAACCTGCGGCAAGACTTGCGCGATGATGAAGTTCACGTAGTCATCGGCATGGTCTTTGTACTCGGGTGGCACGGCATGTGCGCCGAGATAGGTGTTGACGACGTGCAGCGGCAGATCATGGTCCAGCCGGCGCATGGTGCGCAGCAGGCGCAGCTCCGTGGGCGCATCGAGCCCATAGCCGCTCTTGCCTTCCACGGTGGTGACGCCCAGCCGCAGCATCGCCATGAGCGTCTGCTGCCCCAGCTGGTAGAGCTCCTCCTCCGAGGCCGCGCGCGTGGCCTGCATCGTGCTCACGATACCGCCGCCACGCTGCAGAAGTTCCAGATAGGGCACGCCCGCGAGACGGTCGTCGAACTCCTTCGCCCGCGTCCCGGCGAAGAGAAAATGCGTGTGCGGATCGACGAAGCCCGGCACGGCACAATGACCCTGGCCGTCGATGTTCTGCGCCTGTACGCCCTGCTGCTGCATGGCGGCACACACCTCGGCATCGGGCCCCACGGCCTTGATTTTCCCGGCCTGTATCCAGATGGCCGCATCCTCATAGATGGCCAGCTCATTCATCTCGCTCCCGCGCCGCGCCGTTTCTCCCTGTGGCGTAGCCACCTGGCTGAGATGACGGATAATCCTGTCCTCCATATTGCCTGCTCCTTTCCGTTAGCAGCCAGTAACCGTGACGACAAACAGGCCGGCCATGGGACCAGCCTGCCTGTCATCGATCTGTACCGAAAAACTTATTTGGCAAAATACGCATCCACAGCGCTGCCCACGAGGGCGTCGTCCGCGAGGCAGGGCTCCGTGATATGGCTCTCCGCCGCGTAGTCCTCGTTGTACTGCTTTACCGTCTCCATGGAGTGCTCGTTGCGGGCCCAGCTGCGGCGCGCCACGCCGCTCATGACATCCCAAAGCAGGGCGCTCCTGATGATGTTGTCCACGCGCTCGCTACCGTCCAGCACGAGGCCGAAACCGCCGTTGACGGCCTTGCCGATGCCGACGCCGCCGCCGTTGTGCAGAGCGCAGAGGCTCATGCCGCGCGCCGCGTTGCCCGCGTAGCACTGCACGGCCATGTCCGCCATGACGTTCGAGCCATCCTTGATATTGGCCGTCTCGCGGAACGGCGAGTCCGTGCCGCTGACATCGTGGTGGTCACGACCCATCATCACCGGGCCGATCTTGCCCTCGCGCACGAGCTTGTTGAAGGCCAGCGCGATGCGGATGCGGCCCTCAGCATCCTGATAGAGGATGCGCGCCTGCGTGCCCACGACGAGGTTGTTCTTGTCGGCGTCGCGCACCCAGTTGTAGTTGTCGCGGTCCTGATAGCGGCGGTTCGGGTCGATGCAGCTCATGGCCGCCTTATCCGTCTCCAGCAGGTCGGAGTGCTTGCCGCTCAGGCAGACCCAGCGGAACGGGCCATAGCCATAGTCAAAGAGTTCCGGTCCCATGATGTCCTCGACGTAGGAGGGCAGAATGAAGCCATCCTTGTCGTCGACACCGTTCTTCGAGAGCTCCTTGACGCCCGCATCGTAGACGGATTTGAGGAAGGAGTTGCCGTAGTCAAAGAAGAACGTGCCCTTGTCCACGCAGGCCTTAATGAGTTCGTAGTGATGGCACAGGCTCTTGTTCACGAGCTCAATGAAATGCGGCCGGTCCTCGGCGAGCATCTGCGTGCGCTGCTCGAAGGTCAGCCCCTGCGGGCAGTAGCCGCCGTCATAGGCTGCATGGCAGGAGGTCTGGTCACTCAGGAGGTCGACGTGGATATCGTTTTTCACGATATACTCCAGCAGGTCGACGACGTTGCCGTGATAGGCGATGGAAATCGGCGTCTTCGCCTGAAGATGGGCATTGGCCACCTCAAAGATATGGTCGAGGTCGTCGGAGCTCTCATGCACCCAGCCTTGGTCCAGTCGCGTCTCGATACGCGACTGGTCGACCTCGGCGATGATGCCGACAGCACCCGCGATCTCGGCCGCCTTCGGCTGGGCACCGCTCATGCCGCCGAGGCCCGAGCTCACGAAGAGATGGCCCGCGAGGTCGCCGTCCTTTGGCACGCCGAGGTGCTTGCGGCCCGCGTTCAGGAGCGTATTGTACGTGCCGTGCACGATGCCCTGCGGGCCGATGTACATCCAGCCGCCCGCCGTCATCTGGCCGTAATTGGCGACGCCCATTTCCTCGGCGATTTCCCAGTCCTTCTGGTTGTCGAACTCGCCGACCATGAGCGCATTCGTGATGATCACGCGCGGCGCCGTCGGCTTGGATTTAAAGAGGCCCAGCGGGTTGCCGGACTCCACGACCAGCGTCTGGTGATCCGTCATGATTTCCAGGTACTTTTTGATGAGACGGTACTGCATCCAGTTCTGGCAGACGCTGCCCGTCTCGCCGTAGGTGACGAGCTCGTAGGGATAGAGGCCAACCTCGAAATCGAGGTTATTGTCAATCATGACCTGAAAGGCCTTGCCCTCGATGCAGTTGCCCTTGTACTCGTCAATTGGCTTGCCGTAGATGCGGCCTGCGGGACGGAAGCGGTAGCCATAGATACGGCCGCGGGTCGTGAGCTCCTGCAGGAACTCGGGGATGAGTTTTTCATGCAGGCTCGGGTCCACATAGCGCAGGGCATTTTTCAGCGCCGTCTTCGTCTGGGCAGGCGTCAGATGGAAACCGCGCGACGGCGCACGGCGGATGCCCGGCACGAACTCCGGCATCGGCGGCAATTCCTTGATCGGCTCAATGGCAAAAATCTGCTCACTCATGGTATAAAACTTCCTTTCTCAAAATTTGACTTTATATTATGGCGTTTCACGCCTCCAGATAGGCCATGGTTTCTTTGATGCGCGAGAGCAGTTCCGCCGTATCGATGAGACTGAACTGGCCGTCGTGCATGACCGTGCGGCCGTTGACCACCACGTGGCGGATAGCCGTAGGCTGCAGCGAGTAGACGATGTTCGGCAGGAGCTGGCCGCCCTGGCTGAGCGGCTGCATGGAGAGATCCCGCAGGTCGATGCCGATGAAGTCGGCGTAATAGTCGGGCAGCAGCTGGCCGATGGGCTCATCGAGCACGCGGCCGCCGTTGGCCGTGCCCATGGTGTAGGCATCGTGATAGTTCACGCAGAGCGCATCGCAGGTCTTCGCCTTTTGCAGGATGGAGACCATGCGCATCTCCTCCAGCACGCTGATGCGGTTGTTGCCGCAGGCGCCGTCGCTGCCCAGCGCGATGGGCGCGCCCGCCCTGAGATAGGCGGGGATGTTCGTGATGCCGTCGGCGAGGAACATGTTGCTCGAGGGGCAGTAGATGAGGCTGCCGCCCTGAGCGCCCAGCATGGCAATCTCCTCCTCGTCCAGCCAGACGCCGTGGATGATCTTCATCGCATCGTTCACGACGCTGAGCCGGTCGAGGAAACGCAGCGGCGTGAGGCCGGTCTGCTTTTTCACCTGCTCCACCTCGAAGCGTTCCTCCGCTACGTGAATATGGAACGGCGTACCGAACTCCCGCGCCAGCGAGGCGCCTGCCTGCACCATCTCCGGCGTGGCCGCATGCAGGCTGTGTGGTGCGGGAATGACCTTCGTCATGCCACCCGGATACTTCTGCATGAGCCGTTTCGTATTGGCGTAGGCGTCCTGGATGCTCTCGACGTAGCCCGCGGGTGCGCCTTCCCAATCGTACATTGTGCGCGCGAGCACGAGGCGGATGCCCAGATCGTGCGCGGCCTGGATGACCGCCTCATCGCCCGCCGTGCCCTCGTTGTGCAGATAGAAGAAATCACAGACCGTCGTGACGCCGCATTTCATCATCTCGGCGAAGGCGAAGAGCGCGCCCGTGTAGATGTCGCGGCAGCGCATCTTCGGCGAATACTTGTAGAGGGACTCGTCGCGCCACTCCAGGAACGGCCGGTCGGCCGCGATGCCCCGGAGCAGGCTCTGGAAACTGTGGTTATGGGCATTGACCGTGCCCGGCATGAGCACTTCGTGCTCCCAATGCTCCACCATCGCCTCCGGGTACTGGGCGAGGAGCTCCGGCAGAGCGCCCGTCGCCAGGATCCGGCCGCCGGATACGGCGACGCCGGCCCCGCTGGCCGGTCCGTCTGCCAGCAGGCAGATAGCCGGCGCAATAATTTTTACACTCATGTGTCCAGCCTCCTATCCATTAAGCAAAGCGCCTGCAGATAGATATTGGCGCCTTTGACGACATCGGCATCGCGGCTGTATTCCTGCGGGCAGTGGCTGTAGCCATCGACGCTCGCGATGAAGAGCATGCCTGCAGGCCCCAGACGCGCCATGTTCGCCGCATCGTGCCCCGCCATGCTCACGAGCACCTGGTCGCGCTGTCCCGCCGCCACGCAGGCGTCGTGAATCGCGTCGCGCACCACGGGATGCATGGGCATCTCGGACTGGTCGAGGTTCAGCGTACGCGTGATTTGCACCTGGCGCCGCGCCGCAATCTCATTGATGGCCTTGCCCAATTGCCCGAGGGCCTGCTGGCGCAGGGCCGGGTCAGCCGTGCGCAGGTCGAGCGACATGGTGACCGTCCCGGGCACGATGTTCGAGGCGTTGGGGCTCACCTCGATATGGCCGATGGTCGCAGCCACGCCGGCGAGCGCGGGGTCTTTGATGAGGCTTTCCACCGCCAGCACCACTTCCGCCGCCGCAGCCAGCGCATCGCGCCGGTCTTTATACAGCGTCGTGCCCGCGTGGTTGGCCTCGCCCTGCACTGTGATGACCTCGCGGTAAATGCCCGTGATGCAGGAGACGGCAGCCGCCGTCTCACCCGCGTCGATGAGGCGCCGCCCCTGCTCGATGTGGCATTCCATGAAGCCCGCGAAGCAGCCGGGCTGCAGCCGTGCGCGATCGATGGCCGCCGCATCGCCGCCCATGCGGTCGATGGCCGCGGTCAGGGCCTCGCCCGTGTCGCGATGATGGAGCCTCGCGATATCCGCGCTAGTCAGCCGCCCGCAGAGCACCCTCGAGCCGAAGGTCGAGATGCCGAAACCGTTGGGCTCCTCACCCGCAAAGGAGAGCAGCCAGACGGGATGCCTGAGCCTGACACCCTGCTCCTGCAGGCTGTGCAGTGCCTCTGTCGCCATGAGCACGCCCAGCGCGCCGTCGAAGCGGCCGCCATTCGGCACCGTATCGTGATGCGAGCCGATGATGAGCGGTTTCAGCCCCGGCTCCGTACCTGCGGCGCCCTCGCCCCAGAGGTTGAGCACGGGGTCCGTGCGCACCGTGAGGCCGAGTTCCTGCTCCCAGCATCGCCGTAGCCAGCCCCGCGCCTCGATGTCGGCGTCACTCGCCAGCTGGCGATCGATGCCTCCCTGGGCGTTGGCGCCGATGGCAGCCAGCGCCTGCAGACGTGCGAGCAGTCGCTCGCCGTTCACCCGAAGTTCAGTTTTTGCCATTGTCATCCCCTCTTCCGTGATAATTGCTATATTCCCCTTGGTTATATATTGATAATATCATTCAGAATCAGATAAAAGACAAGCGCAAAACCATTGCTTTTCCTGCGCAGCAGGGCGAAAAAAGAAAAGACGCTTAGGCTCGAGCCTAAACGTCTTTGTTTATGCTATGCTATGCGATTGTCTTGTTACCTTATCTTTTATTGACACATCTCTGTCAATCCTTACAATACTACAGCTTACACATTTTGTCAATACATACAGGCATCATCGACTGAAGTATACATTATTTTCGATTTCCACCGCCTCGATCTCCGCCATGCGCTGCTGCAAATCCGGCATGCGCTTCGCCGCATCCTGCATGAGGATGTTAAAGAACATGAGCGGCGTGCTGTAGACATCGAAAAGCGAGGACGTCGTGATGGGCGTCAGTACTGTGGAAGCCGCCAGCGGCACGATGGGCGAGAGCCGCGAGTCCGTGACCGCCAGGAAGGGAAAGTGGCGCCGGTGCATGCGCTGGCAGAAATGAATCAGGCTGTTGGCATAGCGCGGGAACGACACGACGATGACATTGCAGTCATCCGTGCGCCCCACCTCCAGCGTCTCCCATCGTGGGCTTTCAGGTGTCACCGTATGTACGTTGGCGCGCATCTTGTTCAACTCATAACCGAGATGCGGCAGCAGCGTCGCCGAGAGACGTGCCGAAACCAGATACAGGGGCAGCGGTGAGATGATAGCCGCGACCATCTTCTCGTAGGCCTCCCCCTGGGCGATTTCCGACAGGGACTCCATATTACGCAGTTCCTGCGTCAGGATGCCGCGCCGATGCTGGGGATTGACCGCCGCATTGTTGTTGAGTTGCAGGCGCTGCGGCCCCGTGAGACTCTGGCTCACCACCTCCTGTAGGTTGCGCAGGAAACCGTTGTAGCCTTTGTAGCCCAGCGTCATGAAGAAACGAGAGACACTGCCCTGGCTAACCCCCATCTTCACGGCCAGTTCATTGGCCGTGAGGAAGATGATCTGCAGATAGTTCTTCTCGATATAGAGCGCGATGCGCTGATAGGTCGGCGACTCCCGCCCCGCTCGCGTGATCATGGCCATAAGCCCTGCGATATCGTGAAATACTGCCTGCTGTTCCATAAGCTCAGCCTCCCTCATGTCCGTCATGCCCGATTTTTGTATTATACCATACATCACCTCCGCTGGCGAATCCTTTTATTCAGCCTCATACTTTGGCTTCATGAGACTGGTTCCCGCCACAGCTGCACGTGCACGAGCAGGCCCGTCTCGTCCTGCGGCAGCAGCTGCAGCTCGCCTGGGCGCTGCAAGACCAGCAGGCCGCCCTCGGCCAGGAGCTGTTTCCCAGCCGCCTGCCAGCGGTAGCTGCCCTGCGCCGCATAGAGGAAATCATGCCCGCAAAGGGCGATTGCCAGCGTCTCCCGCCCCGTCGGATAGCCTTTGACCGCAGCCCGGTAGCCGCTGCCGCGCCGCAGCATTACGTTGAAGTCCCGGCACTGCCCCCAGCTGTCCGTGGCCGCACCGCCGGAAAAGGCATCGACGGCCAGGGGCGGCAGCGTCTTGACGGGACCGCCGTCGTGCTGCAGCTTCACCGTACCCACGAGGGGCATGAGCAGGCGATTGTAATCCGGCAGATGTGTAAAATGCGACTCCGGCACCTCGACGGTGGCCGAGCTCAGACGCAGCGTGAAGTCGCACCCCGCATAGCTCGTGCCCGCCGGCGCGAGATAGAGCTCCCGCGTCTGCCCGCCAGACCAATCCGTGACCATCTGCGCCTCAGGCGGGATATAGCGCCAGAACGGCACCGCTGCCAGATCTGCTGCCATAGTGCTCACCCCGCTTTGCTTACTCCGCATCGATGAAGGAACCGTCGATGACATCTTCCGGCGCCACGGCCTTGTCGATGAGGTTAATCTTCAACCAGAGATCCGAGGCCGTCTTGACGATCTTGTAGAACTCGCCGGGGTTCTCCTTCGTGCCGAAATATTTCTTGTTGGCCTCTTTATCATAGAACGTGACGCCCTTCATCTCATCCTTGATCGCTTCCGGCTTCTCACCGAGGTGCTTGGCCATGATTTCCATGGCTTCATCCGGATGCTCCTTCATGAAGGCCAGCGCATCGTACCAGCCGGCCACGATGGCCTTGGCCGCCTCGGGATGTGCGTCGATGGTCTCCTGGCTCAGCGCCAGCGTATCGACGATGACGCCCGGCGTCGCCTTGCTGTCTACGAGCGTATGGCCGAAATCCGTCTTGTTGGCCTTGGACAGCCACGGCTCCCAGGTCACGGCCGCATCGACATTGCCCGCGACAAAAGCCGCGCCCGCATCACCGGCGCCCATGGACTGCACGTCAAAATCCTTCAGCGACATGCCCTTCTGCTCCAGCATGTACTGGAACCAGAAGAAGTCCGCGCCGCCCGTCGTATCCATAGCGACTTTCTTGCCCTTCAGGGACTCGATGCTCGTGAACTCCTTCTTCGCGATGACGCCATCGCCGCCCGAGGAAGTATCGAGCGCGACAATCTGTTTCAGCTTGATGCCCGCGGCCGCCGTCACGACCTGCGTATCGGCCGTCGTGGAGACGCCCTGAATCTTGCCCGCCTTCAGCGCGCTGCGGCTGTCGGATTTCGACTCCACGGACTGGATTTCCACATCCGCGCCGTGCGCCTTGAAGAAGCCCTTATCCTGCGCGATGTAAAGCGGCGCAAAGCCGATCCACGACGCCTGGCCGAGGATAATTTTCGGCTGCTCGCCGCCCGAGCCGCTGCCTGAGCTCTTGCTCGCCGTATTGCTGCCGCCGCAGCCGATGGCCGCCGCGCAGAGACAGAGCGACAGGGCTGCCGCCGTAATTTTCTTCATCATGCCTTTCATGATTGAACACTCCCTTCTGTCACGATAGAAAACCCCGCCGCGCAGAATCTGCCCGGCGCTGACCGTCCCAGGTAAAATGCCCTGCGGTCTTTATTTGCCCGGCTGCACCGCAAGGGTGCCGCCGTCAGCATCGAGTTCAGCCAGCTCACCGTCTTTCGCCGTCTCATAAAATTCCTGGGGTAAACGGTTCACGAGCGGCATATCGAAGATAATCGCGCTCGCGGCCAGCGTCGTATCGGCGGACTCCACGACGAGCCCTGCGGGTGACATGCCGCTGAGCTGCAGCTGGTAGAGGCCATCGGCCTGCACGACCGAGCTACCCTTGCCGTAAGGGAACACGAGGATTTTGCCCGTGATACTTTGGCCGTAGAGCTCGTGCTCCTTCTCGATGACCTTGCCCGTCTTGGGGTCGATGAGATAAAAGCAGAGCGGGTCCTTGGTAAAGAGCAGTTCGCCCTTAGCCTTGCCCTTGGCGATTTTATGGCAGGTATACGTCTGTGCCATTTCAATACACTCCTTTCAAAGCCGCCTCGACACATTCCTCGAGCGGTGCAATGACGAATTCCATCTGGCGGCGCTTCGTGTAGTAGGTGCATTTCGGCGAATCCGTAATGCCCTTCTTGCCGTAGAGGAATTTCCAGCAGGGCTGGTCCATGCAGGTATCCTCGACGATTTCGCCGCCCGCCGCGCGCAGAATGTCAAAATAGCCCATCTTCTGCGCCAAGCGGCGCGTGAGCGAGGAGGTCATGACGAAGAACGGCACAGCGAACTGCTGGCCTTTGACCATCTGCGCGATGGTCGCGACCTGGTCAATCGTGAAGTGCGGGCAGCCGAAGAGCGCGAAGTCGATTTTGCCGCCCGGCGCCGTGAGCTCTTTTTGCATGCCGTCGAGGTCGGCCTGCGTAATGGTGACCTCCTTCTTCGGCTTTTTGCCCTGGAACGGGTCGCCCCAGACTTTGGCCTCCGGCGTGAAGCCAATGATGTGATAGAGCGCCACGTTGCCGCCCGTATTGAGCTGGGCGCCGAGGTTCATGAGCGACTCCTTCGTCGGGTTCTCGAGGCCGTCGAAGACCGGCACGCCGAAGCCCGTCTTGGACGGGGCCACATAGCCGAGCATCTGGTAGTCGAAATCACTCTTCATCTCCGCCTCGACGTGCACGAGGATGTCGCCCGCGCGGTTCTCGTCGAGCAGGTAGCCGTAATACGGCGTAACGCCCGTGACCGCCGAGCAGAGCGCACTTTGGGCGGCCTCGCGGTTCGTGCGCGCGCCGTAGACCGAATTCACAAAAGGCGTGGCGCTCGACTCCGAGAAAGAAATAACCTCGCCGTAGCGCGGCACGTTGCGCTCCAGATACGGCGTGCAGTCATAAGTCATGATGGCGCCGAGCTGGTTGTAGGCCGCATGAGTGCGTTGCACAATCTCCATATCTGCCGCCTCAACGGGGCAGATTGCGTTGAGCTGCTCGGGGTTGAAGCTCGGATTGACCGTGGGGCGCACGCGGCAGTGCGCACCGCCCTTGGCCAGTTTCTCCGCGAACCAGAGGTCCGCCTCCTGATTGCTCAGCGCCACATGGGTGCGCGTGACCGGCACCATATAGGGCGCGTCATAGGCCTCGCCGATGGCGATGAGCACCTGCATCGCGAGCTGCGTGCCCGGGCCGTATTTGCCGTCGGCCATCGCCTGTTCTTCTGCCGTCAGTTTCATTTCTATCATCCTTTCGCACCATAGCCGGCCTCTTCCTCGAGGAGCGTCAGCTGCGGCGTCTGCTCAATCACCGGGAACAAGGCCGGCGAAACTTCTATCTCTCCTAAAGACAGCGTATTCTTGATACGTACGATTTTCAAATGCTCATAGTCCAGGCCGCGGCAGGACTTCAGCGCGATGCGCACGGCCTCCTCCTCGCTGTCCGCCATGAGCGGGATGCGCGCATCGGCGATGCAGCGGCAGGCCACGGCATTCGTATAGATGGCCTCGAGATCCAGCGTCGGGAAGATCTCCCTGAGCATGACATCGAAAAGGCCGATGCCGATGCCATTGCCATGGGATTGCGGCGTCACGCCCAGCAGCACCATGCGCCTGATGGCGGGAATCGGCACCGTGAACTGGTCGCGCGCCGAGCTGCGGCCCACGATATTGGGGTCGAAGCCCGCGCCCGAGACGTCCTTGCCGATTTCCCGCATGATGAGCACATCGATGTCCGGGAACATAATGCGCGGCATGAGCCCCGTGGCCCGCTGCACCAGCGCCTTTTCCTCCGCGATCAGCGAGGCGGCGGGCAGCACCTGGATATCGGCCGTACGGTCGTAGGCGTTCTCGAGGATGCCCACGCCGAAACCGACGGGCGCCTGGGCGAGAATCACCCGCGCCGCCGCCTCCAGCACCGCCGCGAACTGCGCCGGCGGCGCATCGTGGATGGTCGTACAGCCCTGCTGGTTGCCGAGGCCGATGACGAGCATCTTGCAGAGGCCGCTCTGCAGCGGGCCGATAAAGTCCGTGTGCAGCTTGATGCGGTTGATGGGCACGATGAGATCCGCCGCCAGGGCCGCCTTGTCAAACCAGACGGGCACGCCACTGGGCGTATGCCCGAGCAGCACCGACTCCGTCGTCGTGACGACGGGCACGCCCATCGCCGCCTCCGTAATGCCATAGCCGGCCAGCACTTCCCGCTGACCGGCCTCATTGCCGTTGCCATGGCTGCCCATGGCCGAAACGATGAAGGGCTCAGCGCCCCACTCCCTGAGCACGTCCAGCACGGTACGTACGATGAGGGGCAGGTTCGCGATGCCGCGGCTGCCTACGCCGACGGCGACGCGGGCGCCGGGCTTTACGCAGGCGCGCACGCCGCGTGCCGCTAGTTGCTCGCGCACGCGTGCCGCGGGATCCGCGAGCGTTACGGCCTCGAACTGCTGGCGCACACGCCGCAGCTTTGGCAAGGGATACGCCCAATCCGCAGGCAGGAGGACAGCCATTTTCCTCACCTCAATTCCTTAAGCAAGTAAAGAAATACGGATGAACAACGTTTCCTTAATTTTCATCCAGCATCTGATTGATCTGCATGCGCAGCTTCACGAACTCCGGCGTGCCCTTCAGCCGCTGGGTGCGGTTGTAGGGCAAACGCACGGGGATGAGCTTTTTCACGCGGCCCGGCCGCGCCGACATCACGTAAATCTTTGTGGCAAGGAACACGGCCTCCTCGATATCATGGGTGACAAAGGCGATGGTCGTCTTTTCCTGCTGCCAGATGTTGCGGATGAGCTGCTGCATCTCCGCCTTCGTGAGCGGGTCGAGGGCGCCGAAGGGCTCGTCCATGAGAATCATGTCTGGATTCGTCGCCAGCGCCCGCGCAATGGCCACGCGCTGCTTCATGCCGCCCGAAAGCTGGTTGGGATAGCTGTCGCCGAAGCTTTCGAGATGCATGAGCCCGAGATAGCGTTCGACGATGGCCTGCCGCTCCGCTTTAGGCTTGCCCTGCTGCTTCAGGCCATACTCGATGTTCTTGCTGACCGTGAGCCAGGGGAACAGCGTGTAGGACTGGAACACCATGCCCCGGTCCGGTCCCGGTCCGGTGACCGGCCGGTCTTTGATCACGATGCTGCCTTCCGTGGGGAAATCCAGACCCGCGAGCATGCGCAGCAGCGTACTCTTGCCGCAGCCCGACGTGCCCACGATGCAGACAAATTCATTTTTCAAAACCTCGATGTTGCAATCATCCAGCGCCAGCGTGGTCTTGCGGTCCGTCACATAGCGTTTGATGATATGGCGCGCCGTGATGATGGTGCTGGCCACCTGCGCCTCCAAAGGGCTATCGGCCCGCTGCAAAGCTCCTGCCATGAGGTTCCCTCCTTTCTGCTTATCCACGCCGCATCAGACGAGCACATCGTCGCCCTGCTCGCCCGTGTGCAGGCGGATGGCATTGTCGGCAGGCAGGACGAAAATCTTGCCGTCACCGGGGCAGCCCTGATGATTGACCTCCATGATGATATCGACGATTGCCTGCACATCTTCATCGCGGGCGTAGATATCCATGAGCTCCTTGGCGACGAATTCGATGCCCACGATTTCCCGCGCTTCATCGCCCGCCGCCGTATCGTAGACGACGCGCTGCCTGCCGCGCCCCAGTACCTCACGCACGGAGGCGGCATTGAAGGATGCGTCGATGAGTGCTTTTTTCGTGGCGAAATAATTCTTTGGCCGGATAATGGCCATGATCTCTTTCATATTGCCTCACGCTCCCAGTGCTTACAACTCGGCCTTGCCGCTGCTGATGGTATAGGCCTGCTCCACGGGATTGATGAAAATCTTGCCGTCGCCGTAGGCACCCTCCTTGCCGGAGCGGGCCGTCTGGCTGATGACTTTCACGATATCTTCCACGTCGCTGTCCTCACAGACGATGCAGAACATTTCTTTTGGAATCTCATCGTAGTACACGTCGCCCACCTTGAGGCCGCGCTGCTTGCCGCGGCCCAGGATGCTGATGCGCGTGACGGAATTGTGACCGGCTGCGCTGAGCGCGCTCAGGACGTCCGCTGCCTTCTCGGGGCGGACGATAGCCTTGACCATCTTCATATTGTTTCCTCCTCCCAGCCCCTGACGGGCTAAGCCCCAATATTAAACCTATTACGCAATTACGACGCGGGCATCGACGGCCTCCGCGCCCCCGCTCCCGGCAAAGACCGGATTGAGATCCAGCTCCTTGACCTGAGGATAGCGGAAGGGCAACTCGGAGACGGCCACGATGGCCTGCGCGAGCGAAGTATCGTCGATGGGCTGGCTGCCCCGCGCGCCCTCGAGCAATTTGTGCGTTCGGATGCTGTGCACCATGACCCTGGCCTCGTCCAGTTTCACGGGGGCCACGCGGAACACCACGTCTTT
>DEDT01000027.1 GCA_002350105.1 Selenomonadaceae bacterium UBA2897
GACAAAGGTCACTACATAACAGTACGTAGAAAAGGACGGCAGCACGATTTTTGAGCAGCTGTCCTTTTGCTTACGTTGATGCCGGAAAGCCCTATTTATGGATGCAGGTAAAGAGATAACAGGACATAGAGAGAGGGCCGGTACGTATGGATGTGCCGGTCCTTTGTGGTGTGCCCGGTGTAGGCACGTCCTTATGGGGAGTCCTAAGATTGCCCTGACGGCCAGATTTATAAGCGTATCGTCAGAACTCGTGTTATACTGTAGATAGCACGAGTTTTTGCTAAAAGCAGGTGATGGGATGAATAAGATCATGCCTATTGGTGCTTTTGGGGTGAAGCTGGTGCATGACTTCGGATATTTGTAGGAGAAAAATATTTTGCTGGACAGGTTTGGGAGGAAATATAATGAAAGAAATCGCTGAGCAGAGAGTCGCGGAGCTGGTGGCGCGGTACCCGCAGCTGGCGGGGGTGCGCGCTGAGGTGGCGGAGGCGGCGGGGGCACTGATCGCGGCGTATCGCGGCGGGCACCGGGTGCTGGTGTGCGGTAACGGCGGCAGTGCGGCGGATGCGCTGCATATCGTGGGCGAGCTGATGAAAGCGTTCGTGTGCCCGCGCAAGGTGACGGCAGCGTGGCAGGAGAAGCTGTCTGCGTGCCCGCACAGCAAATATATCACGGAGAACCTGCAGATGGCGCTGCCGGCGGTCTCGCTGGTGAGCGAGGCGGGCCTGCTTACGGCCTACGCGAACGATGTGGCACCGGATATGAATTTCGCTCAGCAGGTCTTCGGGCAGGGACAGGCGGGCGATGTGCTCATTGCCATCAGCACGTCGGGCAACTCGACGAATGTGCTCTATGCGGCTGAGGTGGCGCGGGCCATGGGCATCAAGGTCGTGGCGCTCACAGGCCGCAGTGGTGGCAGGTTGCGGTCGCTCGCGGACGTGTGCATCGCGGTGCCCGAGGATGAGACGTTCAAGATTCAGGAGCTGCACCTGCCCGTCTACCACGCCCTTTGCCTCGCGGTGGAGGCGGAATTTTACGGCGGAGTACAGTGATAAAATACTTTTGTAAATTACTGTTGCATTATTCCGGGTATTGCTATATAATGAATGCAGTCAATGGAAGATTACCAGCAAAGGAGATGAGAGTATGGATCAGGAATTGAAGGGTATCCTAACCGATCTGGTGCAGGCCGTTGGCGGTATCAACCAGCGCTTGGACGGCATCGAGAAGCGGCTGGATGCTATGGATCGGCGCATGGACGGCATCGAAAAGCGGCTGGATGCTATGGATCGGCGCATGGACGGCATCGAAAAGCGGCTTGACAATGTGGAGAAGCGACTTGACAATGTGGAGAAGCGACTCGACAATGTGGAGAAGCGGCTTGACAATGTGGAGAAGCGACTTGACAATGTGGAGAAGCGGCTTGACAATGTGGAGAAGCGGCTTGACAATGTGGAGAAGCGGCTTGACAATGTGGAAATGCGCCTTGACACGGTGGATAAGCGGCTCGACGGTGTAGATCGGCGGCTGGATGAGACGTATAGTATTGTCAAGGCGTTGCGTGAATATCAGGAGATTTCTATTGCCCAAATGGACAATTTCGACCATCAGAAAGCCACGTTTGAGTATGTGGACAAGCTGAATGCGAAGATGGATGAGCGCGTGACGCGGCTGGAGCAGAAGATGGCGGCAAGCTGATTCGTGAGTTTTCCTTTGCTGGATGGGATTTTTGACAGCGTGATGAGGCGTGGAGCGTTCGGGCTTCACGCCTCTCTTGTCGTATGGGCTGGTTTGCGCTAGAATAGGAAGGACAGGGCGTAGACCTGCAAGGAGGTTAAGCAAAGTATGGTTTTGAGGAGAAACGGCCTGCGGGGACTGGTGACGGCCTTTGTTTGCGCTTTTGTACTGCAGTGGTGCGCTGCTATGGCGCAGGCGGCGCCGGAGATCACGGCGGATGCGGCGATTGTCGTGGATCAGCAGACGGGCCAGGTGCTCTATGAGAAGAATGCGGATCAGCGGATGTATCCCGCGAGCATGACGAAGATGATGACGTGCCTGCTGGCGCTGGAGAACGGCAACCCAGACACGGTCGTGCAGGTGAGTGCGAATGCGGCGGATGTCGAGTGTACGCGCCTGCATCAAGGCGATCAGATCCGTCTGAGCGAGCTGTTGCGGCAGATGATGACGATCTCCGATAACGGCGCGGCGACGGCCGTGGGCGAGACACTGGCGGGGAATATCCCGGCCTTCGCGGAGATGATGAATGCGAAGGCGGCGGCACTCGGCTGCACGGGCACGCATTTCGCGAATGCGAATGGCATGCCGGATGCAAACCACTACTCGACGGCGCGCGATATGGCGAAGATTGCCAGCTACGCCATCGGCGATACGCGGTTCCGCGCGATCATCGGCCTCGATGTCGTGCGCGTGTCCTACGTCTACCCGGCGGGACGCACGGAGTATTGCGTGAATACGAATGAGCTGCTGCGGACGTATCCAGGCTGCATCGGCGGCAAGACGGGCTGGACCCGCGCGGCGGCGGGGTGCCTGACGACGGCGGCGAAGCGGCACGGGCGCACGCTGGTGGCGGTGGTCATGCACGCGACGGATGAGGATACGCGCTTCAGCGACGCCGCGAAGCTCCTGGACTACGGCTTCGGCCGGCCGTAAAAGAGCGTTGAGAGTGAAGAATCACTCTCAACACTATCAAGCCGATTCATATAGCAAAAGAGACCCTTACGGGTCTCTTTTCTGCTATATAAAGCTCGTCCTCTCACCCTTTGAAGCTGTCGAGAATCTCCTGGCAGTCCTGCACGAATTCGACGGTGCCGATGTAGGTACCCTGAGCGTCGTAGACGGCCTGATATTTCACCATGACGGGGCGGCCCTTGATGCGGCGGGCGACGGTCATGTGGTCGCGGCGCTTATGCCGGAAGTCGTCGACGAGGTTGCGCACGATGGGGACGATGCGGGGCGGGTGGCAATTCATGACGTCCTGGCCGAGGCAGATCTGCGGGCGGCTGAAGACGTGGCCCTCATTGAGGAAGAAGCGTACGTTGTTCTCCACGTCGATGAAGGTGATGTCGATGGGGAGCAGGGCGAAGATGCCGCGCAGCTCACCGACCGTGCATTCGCCTGTGGGCAGCGTGATTTTTGTTTGCAGGATTTCCTCCGTGCTGATGGCCTGCTGGCGGGCGTCGAGCCACGCCCTGGCGTCGGGCCACTCCTGCCGCTCCGCGCCAAAGGCGGGCGCGAATTCGTCGAAGTCGCCATCGACCTGATACCAGTCCTCCGTGGTGAAGAAGCGCAGGCAGAGGGGGAAGAGCACCTGCTCCTCCTTATAGATCATGTCCTGGATGCGCTGCAGCAGGCCCATGATGCGGCCTTTATAAATAGGAAAGTTTTCGCTGTCTTCCTGCAGCGGGCGACAGATGGCTGAGAGCTCGTCCTTGATCTCGTCGTCGACGTTCCACATGACCTGCGAGGGACCCGTGACGCCGTAGCGATAGAGGAGCGGCATGATCACGTTGTCCTTCTTGCCGTAGTGGCTGTAGAGGACGTAGAGCTGGCGCAGCTCGCTGAGGGCGGTCTGGCCGTCCGCACCCTCTGCAGTCTTCTCGATGCTGCTAAGCAGGCGCGCAAGGCCCGTGTTCTCGTCCTGCAGGTGGCGCAGGGGATGGGAGGCGGCGAGCTCTGCGACGGAGAGGGGCTGCACGCGGGCGGCCGCAGCCGTCTTCTGTGCCTCGTCCCTGGCGTCCTCCTGGCCCTTTACCGTGTAGCCTGCCTGCTGCAGCGTGCGCAGGACTTCGTCCAGGGGGATATTTTTGATCTTCGCGCCGCGCGGCAGCGTGGTGATGCTGCCCATGACGCGCAGGGCCAGTGGCTGCAGGATTTCCCCGAAGCCGAGGCTTGCGAGGATGTCTTTGAGTTCCGGATATTCCTTGACGAGGGCCGCCACGCTGAGGCCGAGGTTGATTTCTTTCTTTTCTGCCATAATACTTTATCGCTCCTTTTGCTTTGCTTGCTATGCCCCTATTATAGCGCAAGGCGGCGGCGCGTGGCGTAACATCGGGCACATTTTTGCTGCCAAGGAAAATCCCTTGACAGCCGGGGAGGGCTTCGCTATAATATGTACGTCAAGGAATTCTGCTTGTCACGGCTTGGAGGGAGGCAGCGGGGCTTATGGAGCGGTTTCTCTATCTGACGGCGCTGTTCAGCCTCTATGGTTCCCTGCTCACGGAGAAGCAGCAGGAGTGCCTGCGGCTGCATCTGTTCGAGGATTTCTCCCTCTCCGAGATCGGGGAGGAGCTCGGCATTTCCCGCCAGGCTGTCTACGATAATATCCATCGCTCGGAGAAGGCGATGGAGGGCTATGAGGCCCGCCTCGGCCTCGCGCGGCGCTATCAGGCGGAGCGCGACGAGCTGCAGGGCATCGCGCGGGCGGTGAAGAACCTGCGCACGCCGGCGAACAGCCGGGCCGTGGATGACGTACTCGATCGCCTCGTGCCCCTGATGGGGCCGGGCCGGGAGGTGTGACTTTGATATTTGAAAGCTTATCCGATCGCCTGCAGGCGACGTTCAAGAAGCTGCGCGGTCACGGCAAGCTGACGGAGGATGATGTCAACGAGGCCATGCGCGAGGTGCGCATGGCGCTCCTCGAGGCCGATGTCAACTTCAAGGTCGTCAAGAACTTCGTCAAGACCGTGAAAGAGCGGGCCGTGGGCCAGGACGTGCTGGAGACGCTGACCCCGGCGCAGGTGGTCGTGAAGATCGTCGACGAGGAGCTCACGCAGCTCATGGGCGGCACGCAGAGCCGCATCAGCATGAGCTCGCAGCCGCCGACGATCATCATGATGGTGGGCCTGCAGGGCGCCGGCAAGACGACGTCTGCGGGCAAGCTCGGCCTCGCGCTGAAGAAGCAGGGCAAGAAGCCGCTGCTCGTGGCGGCCGATATCTACCGACCTGCAGCCATCAAGCAGCTGCAGGTCGTGGGCGAGCAGCTGGGACTGCCGGTCTTCACCATGCCGCAGGGCACGGATGCCGTGACCATCGCGCGGGAGGCCATCCCCTACAGCCAGTCGCATGCGAATGACGTCGTGATTATCGATACGGCGGGCCGCCTGCAGATCGACGAGGCGCTGATGCAGGAGCTACGCGACATCAAGGGTGCGGTGCATCCGCACGAGATCCTGCTGGTGGTCGATGCGATGACCGGACAGGAGTCGGTCAATGTCGCTAGGAGCTTCAACGACAGCCTCGGCCTCGACGGCGTCGTGATGACGAAGCTCGATGGCGATGCCCGCGGTGGCGCGGCGCTCTCCATCAAGGCGGTCACGGGCGTGCCGATCAAGTTCATCGGCATGGGCGAGAAGCTGGAGGCACTGGAGCCCTTCCATCCCGACCGCATGGCCTCGCGCATCCTCGGCATGGGCGATGTGCTCTCCCTCGTGGAGAAGGCCCAGGCGACCTTCGACATGGAGGAAGCCAAAAAGATGGAGCAGAAGCTCCGCAAGGATGAGTTCACGCTCGACGACTTCCTCAGCCAGATGCAGCAGGTCAAGAAGCTGGGCTCGCTGGAGTCCATCCTCGGCATGATCCCGGGCATGGGCGGGCTGAAGAAGCAGCTGGAGGGCCAGGACATCGACCTCGACGGCAAGGAAGTGCGCCAGATCGAGGCCATCATCAAGTCGATGACGCCGCGGGAGCGCGCGGACATCAGCATCATCAACGGCAGCCGCCGCAAGCGCATTGCCCTGGGCTCCGGCACGCGCGTGCAGGACGTGAACAAGCTCCTGAAGCAGTTCGGCGAGATGCGCAAGATGATGAAGAAGATGAAAAAGATGCAAAAGGGCCGCAAGGGCCTGCCGAATCTCGGCAAGCTGGGACTTGGCGGTGGCTTCCCGAAGCTGCCCTTCATGCACTGAGTTCTTAACATTTAACTATTGACACACATTGCGTGTGCTGATATAATCAAATGAGGTATGCACGTACCGCGAAAGGTGGTGAATTTTCATGGCAGTAAAGATTCGTCTGAACCGTCTGGGTGCAAAGAAGAATCCGTTCTATCGCATTGTGGTCGCTGATTCCCGCGCACCGCGCGATGGTCGTTTCATCGAGGTGCTCGGCAACTACGATCCGTCGCAGACGCCGGCGGTGGTCAACGTTGACGAGGAGAAGGTTCTCGGCTGGATGCAGAAAGGTGCACAGCCGACCGATACGGTAAAGAACCTCCTGAGCAAGCAGGGCATCATGGCCAAGTTTGCGGAGAGCAAGAAGCACTAATCCTGGGGAGGACTCAGCATGAAAGATATCGTTGCTGTAATCGCCAGGGCACTTGTTGACCAGCCGGAGGCCGTGGTCACCACGGAGCAGGAGACCGCTGATGAGATCGCTGTCTCGCTGCATGTCGCCGAGGGTGATATGGGCAAGGTAATCGGCCGCCATGGCCGCATTGCCAAGGCCATCCGCACCGTCGTCAAGGCGGCGGCCGTGCGCACCAACAAGAAAGTTACCGTTGAGATTATCTAAGGGGATTTTTCCCTTCACAAAGGCGCCAGCCCACATACGGGCTGGTGCCTTTTCCCTTTTTACAGAACAGAGAGGATAGAAAGATGGATTCCATTTCACTCAAAGTACCCGTGACCATCAAGGCCAAGCTGACGGAGAAGCTGAAGAACAAGATCCTGGGCGACCTCGAGGATGGCATCAAGCGCGCCGAGCTCGAAATCCAGCAGATCAACATCCAGGAGAAGCGCATGCTGCAGGAGAACGACTCCCCGGAGCCGACGCCGGAGGACATCAACCGCCTCGGCGCCATCCGCCAGCATTTCGCGGAGGAGCGCGGCAAGCGTATGCAGTACCGCGAGGAGGCTACGCAGCGCAAAGAGGAGCTGGAGAAGATGGCGCTGGGCGCCGAGATCCAGCAGGGCACGCTGGAGCATCAGGTCGAGGTGCATGTGGGCGACGATATGCGCGAGATCATGAACGTGGAGATTCTGGTAGAAGATGACAAGATTATCGCCATCCGCAGCTAAAAAGGCCAAATGGCGGCCCGGCAAGGACCGCATGATCATCGGCCGGGTCGGCGCGGCGCACGGCATCCACGGTGAGCTGCGCATCATCCCCATGACGGATTTTCCCGAGCGCTTTCAGGGCATGAAGAAGGTCATGGTGGGCGATGAGCTGCTGCATATCGAGAGCTGTCGCTATCATAAGCAGGATGTCATGCTGAAGTTCCGCGAGTACCCCGTGCGCGAGCAGGCCATGCAGCTCACGAACCGCTACCTCACGGTGGCGCGCAGCGAGGCCATGCCCCTGCCCGAGGGCCGCTACTACGAGTGTGATATCATCGGGCTGCAGGTGACGGATGAGGCGGGCACAGACCTCGGCAAGGTGGAGAATATCCTCCACACGGGCGCGAACGACGTCTACGTCACGCACCGCCCCGATGGCCGCGAGCTGCTGATCCCGGCGCTGAAGGCCGTGGTGAAGGTCATCGACGTGCCGGGCGGCCGCATGGTCGTCGACATGCCGGAGATGGTGGAGGATGGGACGAGTCATGCGGATTGACATGATCACGCTGTTCCCCGAGATGTTCGCGGGCCCCTTCGGCGACAGCATCACGAAGCGGGCCGTGGAGCAGGGGATTCTCGATATCCATTACACGAACTTCCGCGACTACTCCTTCGACAAGCACAAGCATGTGGATGACTCGCCCTTCGGCGGCGGCGCGGGCATGGTGCTGAAGCCGGAGCCCCTGACGCGGGCCGTGCGCGACGTGCTGGCAAAGACCAGTGCATACGCGGATAGGCGACGCGTGCTCATCATGGATCCCTCGGGGCCGACCTTCACCCAGGCGAAGGCGCGCGAGCTCGCACAGTATGAGCAGCTCGTCTTCATCTGCGGCCACTACGAGGGCTTCGACGCGCGCATCTATCCGCTTGCGGATGAGGCCATCTCCATCGGCGACTACGTGCTCACGGGAGGGGAGCTCCCCGCCATGGTGATTACGGACGCGGTCTCGCGCATGCTGCCGGGCGTGCTCGGCGATGCGGAGTCGGCGCCGACGGACTCCTTCTACGCGGGCCTCCTGGAGTTCCCGCAGTATACGCGCCCCCGCGAATTCGAGGGCGCGGAGGTGCCTGAGGTCCTGCTCTCCGGCGACCACGCGAAGATCCGCCAATGGCGCCACGAGCAGTCCCTGCTCATGACGGCCAGGCTTCGCCCCGACTTATTGTCCAAAATCGACCTGACGCCAGAGGATCGCGACTACCTCGCCCGCTGGCAGGCCGATCACGATGGTGAGGCTGGCGACGATACCGACGCGCAGGACGACAACGGATGATACCTTTTCAGGAGCTCGCATGGGCTCCTTTTTTGATAAATACATATATTTGTCGCAGAGGCTGATTCGTGCGAAATAAAGGCCAAGGAAGTGCAGGCCATCCGCTGCCGGAACCTGCAACGGGGAATTGTGTTCCCCGGCTTTTTGCGTTACAATA
>DEDT01000032.1 GCA_002350105.1 Selenomonadaceae bacterium UBA2897
CACAAAACTATTGACAATCCCGTTTAAATGCACGTTACTCGCTATTAACTCCTGCGTGCGCCTAGCGTCAAATAACCATACACGGACATCCTGTGCGCCCACCATAACAGGCATTCGATCATGTACCGGCTCCATAATTGAATCAGCAGACTTGGTTAGAATAACAAAATGCGGTATGGCTCCTTCGTAGCGATAGATACCGCACAGATACAACAGCGCTCCATCAACCGCGTGGAACATAACTTTATGTTTATCCGCATCCCACTCGTAGAATTGTTCTGCTGGCAGAATACAGCGCTGCGTCCTTAGAATCCTTGAGAACATGGCTTTGTCTGCCACAGACTCCTCCCTGGCATTTATAACCAGCTGGCCGCATTTCGGATTTTTCATACCCCACACCATTGGACTCACCGAAAGCATATTGCCTTGTCGAATCAAAACGGGAGCTATATCTTGCGGATGAACATCGCCTGACTGGAATTGACGATTTCATCCATATGACGATATATATTGCCTCACTCTTTCGCTAACGCTATACCTGCTACACATAGACTATTTACTCCGATATATAATATGCAAGAACGCTTTGCACCTTGTAGACATCCTGATTTTTGCCGAACGTCATCTGGATTGGGTCTTTTCCCATGCCGACTATCCAGATTTTCAGCTCGGATTCAATTTCAAAGTTACCTGCTGTCTCAATAGAGAAATGCGCGATTTTGTTATAAGGAATGGAATGAAACTCCACCTTCTTGCCGGTGACGCCCTGCTTATTCACCATAATCAGCCGTTTATTCGTGAATAACAGCTTATCGCGTAGCAGACTATATGCCTGTTCTACGGTTTCGCCTAGAGCCATTAGCTTCGAGCACTCTTCTCTGACATTATCCAAATTGATTTCCGAGGCGTTACCCATCAATTCATCCAGCACCCCCATGATGACTCCTCCTAACAATCCACCAAGTTATAGTTTAACGCCTACCTGTTCTGCCAATACACACAATGCATGTAAAGGCAATCCAACGACATTTGAATATGAACCTTTTATGCGCTCAATGTAGGCGGCGGCCCACCCCCCTGCACGGGCACGGCATAAGCACCGGCTTTATCCAGCGGTTCTCCAGTAGCCACATACGCCTGAATCTGCGAGGCCGTCATAGGGGCAAAGGTTACGATAGTAGAAACGGCGGTCGTATAGGGTTTCCCCTTCAATATCAGTGCCATGCCCGTGATAACCTCATGACTGTGCCCCTGCAGTTCCTTTAGCATGCGCTCGGCGTCTGCAGCATCGCGTAGCTTACCAAAGACCTTGCCTTGCCAAGTGACCACAGTATCTGCGCCCAAGACAACGTCTTGCGGATATTTCGCCGCCACCGCCTCAGCCTTGGCAGCTGCATTGGCCGTAACCAATTCCGCCGACGTGCGCGCCGTTTTGATTTCTTTGACATCACTGACTATGACCTTATACGACACGCCAATCTGATCCAACAATTCCCGCCGTCTTGGTGAGCCCGAAGCTAAAATCAGCATACCTTTACACACCTTCTTGCCCTTTAACAGCCGTATCGAACATACGATTTATACAAATCAAGTGAATCATCTGTTTTACCGTCAGATAGAGATTCTGCTTTGCCATTTCCGGTGCCATTGCTCTGTCAAGACTGATAGGCTCCTGCAGGATGGGGAAATAGGCATCGATTCCATGCGCATTGACTGCTGCTGCGTCTGCTGCCGCGCTGCCACATACGGCTACGGTCATGATATCAGGTTGTAATCGTTTGGCTCGCGCCGCAATGCCTACGGGTGCCTTTCCCATCACAGACTGCGCATCCATACGTCCTTCACCAGTAAGCAATAAATCAGCCTGCCTAAGTCCCTTGTCGATTTGCAGCGTATCCAGCACTAATTCTATACCGGGCTTCAGCTCACCGTGCAAGAAAGCCGCAAAGGCAAAACCAAGACCACCTGCCGCACCAGCACCGGCTAAACGTGCTGTCTCCGCCTTATCCGTCACCTGCGCAAAACGAGCCATAGCATGATCCATGTTTTGCACGATTTCAGGCGTTGCCCCTTTCTGCGGTCCAAAGACAGCAGAACATCCCGCCGATCCGATCAGCGGATTCGTAACATCACAGGCGATAGAAAATGAGCATGCAGATAGCACTGGAGCCATATCTGAAAAATCTGCCTGCGCCACATCTTGCAAATCCTTGCCATATATCCCGACAGCTGCGCCATCAGCACGATAGAATTTTGCCCCAAGCGCCGTGAGCATGCCCAGCCCGGCATCGTTGGTTGCACTGCCGCCAATCCCGATGATGAACCTGCGACAACCATGCTCACACGCCGCCAGAATAAGCTCGCCCAAGCCATAGGTTGTCGTATAAAGAGGATTGCGTCTGCCGGGCGGCACCATAGCGAGACCTGCGGCATCGGCCATCTCAATAATCGCCGTATGCTGGGCAGGTAGATAACCATACCTGCTTTTCACTTTGCTGCCCAGAGGGCCGGTAACATCCGTCTCGATGATCTCTCCACCCAATCCGTCGCAAAGAGCATCTACCGTCCCCTCCCCGCCATCAGCCAAGGGATATACCGTGATAATACAGGCAGGGCATACGGACTTGATCGCTTCTGCAGCCGCCTCGCCCGCTACCCGCGACGAGATACTGCCTTTAAAGGAATCTATCGCCACTACAACACGTTTAAGCTCCATATAATTTCACCACCATATATTCATTTAAGAGAGAACTTTTCCTGCACTGCGTCAAACGTGCAAATTGGAGTCAGCATTGTAGATATAGCATTCATCAGGCGTTACGGATCCATCGGCATTACATACCGATGCGATGCATAGTGTCAAAAGGGCAACGATGGTAGCAATATATCTCTTTATCATTCGGAAACTCCTTCTATGCGTTATGTCCAAGAATCGATTCCTCTCTTATCCAGTCGAATAAGACCTACCGTCAAGAGGCAAGATTCGTTAATCGAACCACCCGATAGAAATCACCGTGATTACGCCATTGCGGAGTTGAAAGCGTACTCCCTGATAATCGTTTCCTGCGCTATAAAACATAAAGGAAGAAGAATGCTTGTCAGGGCTGCCATAAAGATTCTGTGGCACCGAACTCTTCATACCCACCGTAATACCGGCTGGTGTAGCGAATCCATTATTAGCCGAAACATCAACATGAATAACCTGATCGTTACGGAAAGTGACATTCACTGAGTTGCCATATCTCCAATCTGTTACCTTACCCGTCCAAAGCGGATGCGAATAGGTAGTCGATGAATGATCCGGCCGACCGTAAATCTGATATACGTAGTCTGGCGATGAACCTAATGCGATGCCTCCTAAAGACACTTCGCTCACTGGTACAGACGCAAGGCAAAGCGATGGAACCATCAGCAGGCAGGCGAAAAGCGCTGCCACAATTAGACTACAAATTGGTTTTGTTATTTTCATGATATGCTACTCCTTCATTTCTCTCTCAACATTCGTACCACCATTCGAGTATAGTAGCAACGCCGCATCTACAGCTACTTTATATTCCTCGCTGCGCTGGAAGATGACAATCATACCATAGGTGCTATACTGACGGTCGTTTTTTGGTGTGGCATGTTTTATTTGGCTGTTGCCTATACGCGACATACTATGGAAAAGCACTCGCAAACCATGCTGTGGCTTTGGGGCAGTACGTTTTTATTAAGCCTGGTACTTGGCATGACGGTCTTTGCCAAATTCTTATTATGGGAGTAACAGCAAAATGCTAAAAACCGTTACGATCATATCTATCGCGTTCTTTCATCCTATTCCCGCATTACGTTTAATACCTATCATCCATCATCGCACTCTTCGTTGTTTGAATATGGCATCATATCTGGCAGATAGCACTTCCAGTTACTCCTGTTTTAAGGCATCTTTATGGATATCGACCCATCTCAGAGCATGGGCGAACTGATACAGTTCATCAGGTGTCACGCGCACGGCACTGTGCGCGTTGCCGGCAGCCGGATAGACGATATCATAAGCTTTCAGTGACGGTTACGCGCAGTGCCATGTACAGGCTGACAGGATTGGTATAACGAACGTAACGCTGAGTCTAATCCGTCAGGGACAACGCACAGTATGAGGATGAGATACATAACCGAATGCCCTATACACGTATAAAAAACTTCCCCTTAACGAGGAAGTCATGATTCGTTGTTTATTTTTCCTTTGGTGCAGCTGGGGCTGAGACCTGGCCCTGCGCGTCCTGATGATGGAGGACGTGGGCACCGCGCGTGTCGAGACGCATGCCGAGGACGCGCGCCTTGATGCCGAAGTCCCGCAGCTTCTCACGCATGGCGCGGGCTACGTCCTGGGCACAGTGCTTTTTCTCCGGCACGAAGGCGATGAGGCAGGGGCCGGCACCGGAAAGCGAGGCACCGTAGGCGCCCGCTTCCTTCGCGGCCGCGAAGGTCTCGTACATGCCCGGAATCAGGCTGGCCCGATAGGGCTGATGCAACTTGTCATCGAGCGCATACTGCAGGAAGCGTTCGCTGCCGCGGCAGAGCGCGCCGACGAGCACGCTGGCCCGCCCGATATTGTACACGGCATCCGCACGCGTCACCGCCTCCGGCAGCACCTCGCGGGCCTTGCGCGTGGAGAGCGGGAAGTCCGGCACCGCTACGACATAGCGCATGCGGTAGCGCGGCAGAAAGGTGAAACATTCTACCTTCTCCCCCTGCGTAATGCTCGCGGTGAAGCCGCCGAAAAGCGCCGGTGCCACGTTATCGGGATGCCCCTCGATAGCCGTGGCAAACTGCAACAGCTGATGCCGGTTGAACGGGCTGTCCAGCCAGGCATTGGCCGCCTTCAGGCCCGCCACAATGGCTGCGGCACTGCTGCCGAGACCGCGTGACAGTGGGATGTGGTTCACCATCTCCAGATGGCCGCCCTGCCACTCCGTATTGCCCGCCTGATCCAGCAGGTAGCGCACAGAGCGCCAGACGATGTTGCGCTCATCGCGGGGGATGATGCGCGCACCGTCACCGGCGATATCAATCCTGAGCCCTGGCTCATGGGTCAGTGTCAGTGTGAGATCGTTGTAGATGGAACACGCCAGTCCCAGGCAGTCGAAGCCCGGGCCGCAGTTCGCACTGGTGCCCGGTACGCGGACATGAATGGATTTCGCCATCTCAATCATCCTCCCCGTTCTCGACGCGGATGATGTTGCGCACCTCATCGACGACCTTCAGGCCGCGGATGGTCTTCATCGCCTGCTGCATCTTCTCGTGCAGTACCTTGTGGGTAATCGCGACAATCTCTGCATGATCCACGACATTCTGCCGCGTCTGGATGACGGATTTCAGGCTGACGCCCGCCTCACCGAAGGCCGTGGCAATCGCGGCCAGCACCCCCGGCTCGTCGTCGACGAGCAGGCGTACATAGTAGCAGGAACTCGTCTTCTCCAGCGGGCAGATGGGCTTCTGCTCGTAACAGGTGCAACCCACAGAGGACAACTGGTCCTGGCAGATATCGTGCGCCGCACGCATGATGTCCGCCACAACCGCCGAGGCCGTCGGCAGCGAGCCCGCACCCTGGCCGTAGAACATCGCATCGCCAATCGCATTGCCATGGACGAAGATGGCATTATAGACGCCGTTAACTGCGGCCAGCGGGTGGCTCTGGGGCAGGAATACCGGATGAACGCGCACGTCGATGCCGTCCTCCGTGTCCTTGCCCACGGCCAGCAGCTTCACGACATAGCCGAGATCCTTCGCATAGGCGATATCATCCGGCGTGATATTTGTGATGCCCTCAACGGATACGTCCTCGAGCTGCACGCGGGAATTGAACGCGATAGAACTGAGGATGACGGCCTTGCGCGCCGCATCGAGACCGCCGACATCCGCCGTGGGGTCCGCCTCCGCGTACCCTTTCTGCTGGGCCTCGCGCAGCACCGTATCGTAGTCGTTGCCGCATTCCGACATCTTCGTGAGCATATAGTTCGTCGTGCCGTTGACGATACCCATGATCTGCGTGATATGGTTCGCCGTCAGGCACTCCTTGAGCGGCGTAATGATGGGGATGCCGCCGCCGACACTGGCCTCGAAGAAGATCTCCGTCTCGTGCTCTGCCGCCATGGCGAAGAGCTCGTGACCAAACTGCGCAATGACGTCCTTGTTGGCCGTCACAACGCGCTTGCCGGCTGCCAGCGCCTGCAGCATGTACTCCTTAGCGGGATGCAGGCCACCCATGAGCTCAACGATGATGTCGATCTCCGGATCCCCGAGGATATTCTCAAAGCGGCTGGTCTTGGCAATGCCTTCAAAGCCTGGCCGCTCCTTATCGGGATTGCGCACCAGGACTTTGCTGACCTCAATAGATGTGCCCACACGCTCAGCAATCTCATGCTGGTTCAAATTGAGCACCCGCGCAGTGCCTGTACCCACGGTACCGGCACCGAGCAGACCAATGCGAATCATTTTTTTCATGGGGACACACCTGCCTTTCCTTATGCCTGACCCAGAACCTCAAGACGTTTCACGCCGTCGATCATGCGCAGCTTGTCCAGCAGCGCCTCGAGATCGATGGTGAGGTTCAGCGTCTCGATGGAGACCGTAGCATTCGCTACGCCCTGCAGGGGGATGCCCTGGTTGATGGTCATGACGCTGCCGCCGTCTGAGGAGATGGCGTTCAGCACGCTGGAAAGGACACCTTTCTTATGCTCCAGCAGGAAAGTCAGCGTGACAATCTTGTTCTTGCTGGCCTCATAGAACGGGAAGACATAATCCTTGTACTTGTAATAGGCACTGCGCGAGAGCTCCATGCGCTCAACCGCCTCGTTGATCGTCTTGGCATCGCCGCGCTTCAGCATCTCCTTGACACGGATCGTCTTCTTGATGGCCTCCGGCAGGATTTCCTCGCGTACCAGGAAAAAGCCATTTCTGCGTTGTTCATTTTCACTCATATACTTGCGCCTCCAATGGATAGTAATCTGATGACGGTAGATAGTATAACACAAATCGTGGACAATTGCTACCCTGAATTTCACACTTTATCATAAATATTGCCATAAAGTTGCACTTTGTTAACGGTATAGCACCCATAATGTGCAATATGGGGCCTTTGTGATGTACGAACATACACCGCAAAAGTCCCATAACGAGTAAGATACATTATAGCCTATGTACTTGATTTTTTCAACGATGCCCGGCCTTGATTTTATTTTCCGTGCCATGCATGAGGCGCTGGATATTCGCCCGGTGCCGGATAATGATAAAGGCAGCAGCCAGCACGCCGAAGCCCACGAACTCCATGGGCAGGCCAAAGGCAAAGGCCAGGATGGGCACGAGCGCCGCAGCCACGCAGGATCCAAGCGAGACGTAGCGCGTAACCGCCACGATGCCCAGCCAGACAAGAAAAACGATGAGGCTCACGAGCGGCATCATCACGACACAAACGCCGAGCCCGGTGGCCACGCCCTTGCCTCCCTTGAATTTCAGGAAAAGCGAACAGGAATGGCCCACGATGGCAAAGATAGCACCCAAAACGAGGGCCAATGGCGCCCCTGCCAGCAGCCAGCTGCCAAAGAGCACACTGAGCGCACCCTTGAGGAAATCGAGCAGGAAGATGAGAAAGCCCGGCCCCTTGCCCAGCGTGCGCCAGGCATTCGTCGCACCGATGTTGTGGCTGCCGTGCTCGCGCAGGTCCGTGTGCCAGAGGAGCTTGCCCCAGACGAGGCCGTTGGGGATGGAGCCCAGCACATAGGCCACTAGGCAGACGCAGAGATAACCCGAAATGCCGGTCATCAGTAATCCTCCTCCTCTTTGCGTGCACGCACGATGAGCTTCAGCGGCGTGCCCTCAAAGCCGAACTGCTCGCGCAGGCGGTTCTCGATGAAGCGCAGGTAGGAGAAATGCATGAGCTCCGGATCGTTGACGAAGATGATGAACTTCGGCGGATGCACGTCGGCCTGCGTCATGAAGTAGAGCTTCAGCTGACGGCCGCGGTGCATGGGGGGCGGGTTGACGGACATCGCGTCGCGAATGAGCTCGTTGAGCACACCCGTGCGGATGCGCATGGTCTGCTGCTCCGCCACATATTTCACCAGCTCGGTTACGCGGCCGACGCGCTGGCCTGTGAGCGCCGAGGTATAGAGCACCGGCGCATACTGCAGGAAGCCCAGTTGCTCGCGCAGATCGTCCGTGAACTTCAGCGTGGACTTGTCGTCCTTGTCCGGGTAGATATCCCACTTGTTGACGATGATGACCGAGCCCTTGCCCGACTCATGCGCATAGCCCGCGATTTTCTTGTCCTGCTCCGTAATGCCCTCCGAGGCATCGATGAGCATGAGCACGATATCGGCGCGATCGATGGCGCGCAGGGAACGCATGACGCTGTAGCGCTCCACCGGCTCGTCGATCTTCGCGCGGCGGCGCATCCCCGCCGTATCGATGAGCAGGTATTTCTGCCCATCACGCACGAAATGCGTATCGATGGCGTCGCGCGTCGTACCCGCCACGTCGCTGACGATCACGCGTTCCTCGCCGAGCAGCTTATTCACGAGACTGGACTTGCCCACATTTGGGCGGCCGATGACCGCGATGGCGATTTCGTCCTCCTCTTTATCCTCCTCCGCATGCTCAGGGAAAGCGGCCACGACGGCATCCAGCAGGTCGCCGAGGTTCATCGCATTCGAGGCCGAGAGGCCGATGGGGTCGCCAAGGCCCAGCTGGTAGAACTCATAGATATCCATCTGCCGCTGTGGGCTGTCGATCTTGTTCACCGCCAGGATGACCGGCTTGTGCGCCTTGCGCAGCAGCTTTGCAACTTCCTCATCCGCCGTGGTCAGGCCGGCACGGCCATCCACGAGGAAGAGGATGACGTCCGCCTCCTCGATGGCAATCTGCGCCTGATCGCGCATGGAGCGCAGGATATGGTTGCTCTCGTCGAACTCGATACCGCCCGTGTCCACCATGGTAAACGTATGGTTCAGCCACTCGGCATCGAGATAGATGCGGTCACGCGTCACGCCCGGCATATCATCGACAATAGAGACGCGCTTCTTGCCAATCTGGTTGAAAAGCGTGGACTTGCCCACATTCGGACGGCCAACGATGGCCACAATCGGTTTGCTCATGTTATTCCTCCTTCTGTCTATATCTCATGTCTATATCTTAATAGGTTAAATTCTTCGTATAGCCGGCATTGCTCTGCCAGGTATAGGTGCTCTCACCCTCACGCGACTTATGGTAGTGCGCCCAGTCAGCCAGTGCCCGGTGGAAGTCCGCCCCCGTCTGCACAGGCTCGATGCGCGCCGCAGGGAACTTTGCCTGCAGGTCTTTAAGGTGCATATCGTCGAGAAAGACATCCTCTCCCGCCCGCAGCGCCGGCTCGGGGATGATGATGCCATCCCTTGGCCCGGAAAGCCCCTGCAGCGCCTGCAGGATGTCATGCCCCGTCAGAAGTCCTGATACATTGACCGTCTTCCCGAACCAGTCGTTGGACACGGGCACGATGCGCACGTGCAGCTCAGGCTCCTTAGCCATGGCTTCTCGTGCAAGCTTTTGCAGCATGGGTGCCACCGCCGTGCCCGTCACGACATCGATATGCAAAGGCTCGGATAAAGGCGCAGTCTCAGGCTCATTCTTTTCCCACTCGCAGATGAAGTTACGCGTAAGGCCGATGCCGTTGTCGAGCTGGGGAAAGCCATCGTAGAACGAGGCGGGCGGCACCTCGCGGCCCGCGAGGAAATAAAACTCATCGCTGAGATAGATAAACGTTCGCCCTTCCTCCGCCTGAATCTGCTTCTGCCACTTCTCGACCTCGTCGATCACCGCCGCTGCACCGTCGTGGTCGAACTGCCTGAGCGGGAACGGGTCGTCGCGCCACTTCGTGATGCCCACGGGCACGATGGCCAGTGACAAGGCATGCGGCCGCCGCGCCACGATCTCGCGAATCGTGCGTTCCAGCTCCTTTCCATCGTTGAGGCCCGCACAGAGCACGACCTGTGTATGGTAGTCGGCCCCTGCCGCCTCCAGGCGGTCGAGCTGCTGCGCGATCTTCTTCGCACCTTCGCAGCGCAGCATCTTCGCCCGCAGTTCCGGGTTCATGCACTGCACCGAAACGTAGAGCGGCGAGAGATGGTACTGCGCAATACGCTTGAAGTCGGCGGGCCCCATATTCGTCATCGTGACAAAGTTGCCATAGAGGAAACTCAGGCGGTAGTCATCGTCCTTGATGGACAGGCTGCTGCGCATATCGGGCGCAATCATATCGACGAAACAGAAGCAGCAATGGTTCGCACAGTTGCGAATGCCATCGAAGACGGCACTCTTGAACTCGACGTCGAGTTCCTCGTCCATCTCCTTGTCGAAGGCGATGACCTCCTGCTCGCCATCCGCATGTTCCACGAGCAGTTCAATCTCCTCGTCGGCCATGGCAAAGCTCAGATCGATGATATCGCGCAGGTTCTGCCCGTTGACCGCGAGAATCTTATCCCCCGCTACGAGGCCGAGCTCCGCGCCCAGTCCATCCGGATGCACGCGCAGGATTTCGCCGGCGTACTGCATATCTTCTCACCTCTCTCATGAATCGTAATCATTCGTTTATAGAACAGCACAAAGGAGTGATGCTGCCATCACTCCTCTGAAATCCTTATTTATCCTGTCCGCGGCTTACTTGTTGGCCTTGGTGATGGACAGGGAGATGCGTTTACGCTTCGTGTCGATGCGAAGGATCTTGACCGTAACCTCATCGCCCGTATGCACAGCCTCATCGGCGCGCTCAATGCGATGATCAGCCAGCTCGCCCATCGGAATCAGGCCATCGAAGCCCTGCTCGATTTCCATGAAGGCACCGAAGTCCGTCAACTTGATGATCTTGCCGTTGATAACCTGGCCTTCCTCGTAATGGGAAGCATGCTCGTACCACGGATCCGGCATCGTGTCCTTGACGGACAGGGAAATGCGGCGGCTCTCTTTGTCGACGTTCTTCACGTAGACATCGAGCTCCTGGCCAACCTTCAGCACGTCAGCCGGGTTCTTCACGCGGTGCCATGCAAGGTCGGAGATATGAGCCAGACCATCTACGCCACCGATATCGATGAAGGCACCGTAGTCCACGATGCGCTTGACAACACCTTTGACTGTCGTGCCCGGCTCCAGCGTAGCGAAGATCTGCTCCTCAGCCTTGGCGCGCTCAGCCTGCAGCAGCTCGCGGCGGGAGAGCACCAGGCGCTGCTTGTGCACATCGATCTCGATGATCTTGCACTCGAACGTCTGGCCGACGAACTGGCTGAGATCCTTCACGAAATGCAGCTCAACCTGCGAAGCCGGAATGAAGCCGCGCACATTGTACTCGCCGACAGAAGCCACGAGGCCGCCTTTGACGACCTGCGTAACCGTAGCCTGTACCGTGCTGTCCGCGTCCTTGAGCTTCTCCAGCTCTTCCCAGCCCTTCATGCGATCGGCCTTGACCTTAGAGAGGGCACCGCCGTTCTCGCCGCCGAGGGACTGAATGTAGACCTTGATGACGTCGTTGACTTTCACGACATCCTCTGCGGACTCCGGAGCCGGATAAGCGAGCTCACGGTTCGGAACCAGGATATCCTGCTTGTAGCCGATATCGACCATAGCACCGTTGTGATCCACGCTCACGACCGTACCATCCACAACAGAGCCGACCTGGATGTTGTCCAGCTTCTCAGCTTCCTGCTGCATAGCTTCCGCCATGGTAATCTCTTGGTTCATTTCTTCTGTTGACACTTTTTATATACCTCCTTGATAATCCAGTCGGGCGTTGACGCACCGGCTGTAATACCAATTTTTTCAATGTTAGCAAACCACTCGTCCTGCAGCTCCGCTGCCGTCTCGATGTGGTATGTCTTGCAATACTGCGCGCAGAGCTGCGCCAGCCGTGTGGTATTCGCACTGTTCTTGCCGCCCACCACGAGCATCAAGTCAACCTGCCGGGCCAAAGCCTGCGCTGCCGCCTGCCGTTGATCGGTAGCCGTACATATCGTGCGCAGGATGCGGATATCGCGAGACTTGCTCAGTAGCCTGCCCACAATCCGCTCGAAGTGCTCACCGGAGAATGTCGTCTGACTCACGATGCCCAGTTTGGCACAGTGCTCGACTTGCTCCGCCTCTGCTTCGGACTCTATGGTGAAGGCCTCACGGCCAGACCACTCATAGATGCTTTGAACCTCAGGATGCTCTTTCTCGCCGACGATGACGACGCGATACCCGTCATCATGGAGTTCCTTGGCCGAGAGCTGCGCTTTGCGCACATGCGGGCAGGTCGCATCGACCAGCCGCAGGCCGCGCTTTTCCGCGTGCTCATATATCTCCGGCCCTACGCCATGAGAACGGACGATGATGGTTCCCTGCTCCATGTCCTCCACATGATCTACCGTGCCGACACCTTCCGACTTCAGGCGCTCGACCATCTGGGGATTATGGATGATGGGTCCCAGCGTATTCGCATCGCCATCCGGGCTTGCATTCTCCCTGGCAATCTTGATGGCGCGCTTGACGCCATAGCAAAATCCCAGGTAATCAGCCAAAATGACCTGCATACATCAACCATCCTATAGATTTTTCTTGCTATCGACTTTATAGGTCGATGCAATCTACCAAACAGTATATCATCATTTAACTGTGTGATGCAAGAAAAATTTACACCATCTCTGCGAAATTTAACAAATAGATACAATAAAAACGACATCCGTCCCTATACAGAGACAGATGCCGGAAAAATGCTACTTTAGCGGGAGCACTCGTCCACAAGGTAAGCGATGGACTGGTAGCTGAAACCGCTCCTGGCGGAGAGGCCAATCTCACAGGTGCGACTGTTGGAATAGCCGTACTCGCAGTCCTCCGGGATAGCTTCCTTGAGATGCGCCAGCGCCGTATGGTTCAGCTCTGGCACCGTGAAGCCCTTGTCACCCGAGAAGCCGCAGCAGCTGACTTTAGGCGGAATAACCACTTTCGTCGCGCACTGCTCGGCGATGTCCTTGAACTGCTGCGTGAGGCCCATCTTGACTGCACTGCAGGTCACGTGCAGCATGACCGTACGGTCGATCTTGTGAATCGTCAGCTTGTCCATGAGGAAGTCATGGATGAAGGCCACCGTATCGTAGATGTGCAGGCGCTTATCCATATGATGCTGCATGCGGTAGGTGCAGGGGCTCATATCGCAGAGAATCGGCAGCTTGCCTTCCTCGCTGGCCTCCAGCAGGGCTTTTTCCAGACGGCCGCAGAGTTTGTCGGCAACCTCGAAGAGGCCCATGCTCTCAAAAGGCATGCCGCAGCAATACTTCGCCATATCCTTGGGGAATACGACCTCATAGCCCGCGCGTTCCAGGAGCTCGATCATGACGGCGCTGATATGGCGCTTATCGTGGTCGTGCTTGGCGACACCCATCATGCGCGTCGTGCAGCTCGGGAAATAGACGACCTTCGGCCTGCCCGTATTATGTTTAACCTCGGACTCCGACGGCGTATGGCCACCTTTCGGCATCCACTCCGTCCACTGCGGAATCTTGCCGCCGCTAACTGCGCGCGCCTTCTTCGCGAAGAAGCCCATGACATGATCACCGAGAGCCGAATGCGCGAAATCCGCTACATCGAGGCTCATGCGCAACGTATCGCTGACGCCGGCGAAATGATCGGTGAGCTCGTCCACCTTGTGCTTGAACTCCGGCGTTGCCTTGCGCGAACGCACGACACGCGTATAGTCACCCGTGTTGATGGAGAGCGGGCAATTCACGGCGCAGAGGCCATCGACCGCGCAGGTCTCGTCGCCGAGGTAATCGTACTCCTGCTCGAAGCGCTTGAGCAGGGCCGGATTCTCGCCCGTGGCGCGCAGGCGGGCCATCTCGCGGTTGACAGCCGTGCGCTGGCGCGCCGTGAGCGTGAGCTCCTTCGACGGGCACTGCGTCTCGCAGTAGCCGCACTCCATGCAGCGGTCGACGATGTCGTGCACGGAATGCATGTCCTTGATATGTTCCATGAAGAGCAGGCCATTTTCCGTGATAATGACATCCGGGTTCAGGATGCGGTTCGGGTCGCAGGCTTTCTTCAGGCGCTTCATCAGCGAGTAGGCCTTCTTGCCCCACTCCAACTCGACAAATGGTGCCATGTTGCGCCCCGTGCCGTGCTCGGCCTTCAGCGAAGCGTGATACTTCTCCGCGCCCATGTGGCTGACGTCTTCGATAAATTTCTGGTAATGGGCTTTGTCCTCGTCCGTCTTGAAGCTCTGCGTGATGACGAAATGCACGTTACCGTCCAGGACATGGCCGTAGATAATGCCCGCGCCATAGCCATGGTCATCCATGCACTTACGCAGATCCATGACCGCATCGGCAAGGTCATCATGCTGGAACGCGATATCCTCGATGATGACCGTCGTGCCGATTTCGCGCACACCACCCACAGCGGGGAAAATGCCCGCACGTACCTGCCAGTACATGCCGTACTCCTTCGGGTCTTCCGTGAAGTAGATTGGCCGTACCGTCTCGAAATTCTTCATGATTTCGAGGACTTTCCCGACCTTCTGCTTCAGCTCATCGTGCTCGTCCGCACGGCACTCCAGCAGGATGGCCGCCGTCCCCTCCGGCAGCGTCTTGAAGTAGTCCGGAATCTCCGGCCAATCCTCGACTGAGCGCAGGGAAACGCGATCCAAGAGCTCCGCCGCTGCCACGAGCGGGCGGTAGAGCTCATGCACGGCCTCGCATGCCACGTACATGGAGGGGAAGAAAACCAGCGCCGAAGCCTTGTATTTCGCATCGGCCACCGTGCGGTAAGTGATGTCGGCGATCATGCCCAGCGTGCCCTCGGAGCCGATGAGCACGTGCTTCAGGATGTCGATAGGATCTGTGTAGTCCGTAAAGGCGTTCAGGCTGTAGCCCATCGTATTCTTGATCTTGAACTTATGCACGATAAGGTCGTGCAGCTCCTGATCGCTCCCGACTTCGTCGCGAATGGCCTCGAGCTCATGGATGATGTCCGGATGTGCCTCAGACCACTGTGCGCAGTTCTCCTTGTCCGCCGTGTTCAGCACGGATCCATCGGCGAAGACAACCGTCATATCGAGCACGGTCTTGTAGCTGTTATCCGACGTGCCGCAGCACATGCCGCTGGCGTTATTCGCCGCGATGCCGCCGATGAGTGCGTGCTTGATGGACGCCGGATCCGGGCCGATCTTGCGCATGTACGGATGCAGGTAGAGATTGGCCAGCGAGCCCACGATGCCCGGCTGCAAATAAATCTTCTCGCCATTATCCGAGATTTTGTAGTCCTGCCAGCCCTCGTCGATAACGACCAGCACGGAGTCCGTCAAAGCCTGCCCGCTGAGACTCGTGCCCGCCGCACGGAACGTCACGGCAATATTGCGGGAATTAGCATCCTGCAGCAGTGAAGATACTTCCTTGACATTGCGCGCCTTCACGACGATCTTCGGTGAGATACGATACAGGCTGGCGTCCACGCCATAAGCAAACGTTCTGACCGGATCCGTGATGATGCGCTCATCGGGGATATACCGGGCGATACAGTGGAAATACTCCTGATACGCCTGTGGCAGCGCCGCGATATCCTCTGTCAGATTCTTGAATTTCATAACGACCTCTACTCCCCTTGGAAAGTCTGATTTTGTATGATTTAACCGTAAACATATTTCGTTTAACGGTTCACCTGTTAAATGTATTTTATCATACGATAAACGCGATGAAAAGCCTTTCATGCAGGTTCTTATTATTTTTACGAAAAAAATAAAAATAGCAACGACTTTTTCTGTCCCACAAAATGCCGTTTCTTGGAGCAATAAAAAACCTCCCTGCACGTCTGCAAGGAGGTCTTGCGCATCCAATAATTCACAGCAATATACACAAAAGTTCGTTCCTGACCAATTAACAATAGATACGGCTGTCCCAATGCATTATGATAGAGCATACGATGCGCCACGATGGGGCCGAACGCATGCTCCTGCATCAAACTTATCCGCTTATCAGCTCACGAGAGTCATTGCGTCAAGCAGTGGGAGTGCGATAGAGAGCAGGATGAAAAAGATGATGCCGCCCAGCACAAGGATGGCGACGGGCTGAGCGAGAGCCTCCAGGCGTTGCAGTTCATTCGTTGTCACGACGCCCGCAAGACGCGCGGCATGGCGCAGCATCAGTGGCAGATGGCCTGAGTCCTCGCCTGCCGTGGCCATGTCGAGGATGGAGGCAGGACAGACCGACTGCAGGCTGCGCTGCCAGGAGTGGCCAGCCCGCACCTGCCCCGCCGCCTGCCGCAGGCGGGCCTGCAGATAGTCGTTAGCCGTGGTTGAGGCGAGCATCGCGATGGCCTCATCGAGGCGGATGCCACTCTCCAGCAGTACGGCCAGCGTCTCGCAAAGGCGCTGCCAGCTGCTATAGCGTGCAAGGCGCCCCAATACCGGCAGCTGCAGTCGCAGGCGGCCACAGAGCAGGCGCATGGCAGGCAGCCGATAGAGCAGCACCGCCCCGATGGCGCACGCCGCAAGGCCCAGCAGAAAAAAATACCAGTCCCGCTGCAGCCAGCCCGAAACCCCCAGCACCAGCCGCGTCGGCCAGGGCAGTGTCGCATGGAAGCTGGCTAAAAGATCGCCGAAGACCGGCAACACGAAGATACTCAGCAGACCGATGGCCAGCAACGAGGTCGCAGCCAGCAGTACCGGATACAGGAGCGCCGATTTCAGCTTTTCCTGCGTGGCAAAGCTCAGGTCTAAATAATCGGCGAGCCGCTGCAAAATCTCCTGCAGGCTGCCGCTGGCCTCCCCTGCGGCTAACAGAGAGCAGACTTCAGGCGGAAAGGCCTGCGGCTCACGCTGGCAGGCTGCGGCAAAGGTCCGCCCTGCCTGCAGATCACGCAGGGCCTGCTGCAAAAAGCGCTGGCGCGCCGTTCCCTGTCCCGTCCGGGCCAGCGTGCGGATGGCCTCATGCAAAGGCAGGCCACCTGCGAGCATGACCTGCAGCTGACGGCAGAGCAGCAGCGCATCACGGCGCGTCAGGCTGCGTTCAAAAAAATGCAGGGAATTCCCTGCTTTCTGCTTATCGGCCTGGGATAGCGGCAGGCTATGCCCCTCCTGCACGATGCTCGTGACCCAGAGTCCTTTCGTGCGCAGCTGATGTGCTGCTTCCTGCCGATTCTCCGCCATGAGCGTGCCCTGTTGCACAGTCCCCTGCCGGTTGCTGGCCCGATAACGAAAATTGGGCATTTTCTTTGCCTCCTCATGATATCATTTCTATTACGAATGATACTTTTCCCGCGTCTCTCGCGAAATTTCCCCCGCCGCATAGAGCCGGTCAAGGTCCATGTCGCCCGTCTGCATACCGCCGCGGCCCAGCATCGCAGAATCGAGCTGGGCATATTTCCCCTGACGAATGAGACTGCGCACGGCAGGCGTCGCGAGCAGTACCTCCATTGTGGCCACACGGCCGCCCTTCTGCGCAGGGATAAGACGCTGGGAGAAAATCCCCGTCAACACCTGCGCCAGCTGGGCGCGCACGGTATCCTGCTCAGCCAGGGGGAACATACCCGCGATACGCAGCGCCGCCTCGGAGGCCCCTGCCGTATGCAGTGTCCCCAGCACCAGCGTGCCCGTCTCTGCCGCCATCATAGCCGTGCGCATGGTCGCCGCATCGCGGATCTCCCCGACGAGAATCACGTCCGGTGCCTCGCGCAGGGCGCTGCGCAGGGCATCGGCAAAGGAAAGAAAGTCCCGCCCGTACTCGCGCTGGCTGACGAAGCAGGTATCCGGCTCGTAGAGATACTCCAGCGGATCCTCCAGCGTGATGATATGGGCAGCACGACTGTGATTGATCGTATCGAGAAAGGCAGCGAGCGTGGTTGTCTTGCCCATGCCCGTTCTGCCCGTCACCAGGATAAAGCCCTGCTCGGCCGTCGTAAGGGCCGCGAGTGCTGGCGGCGCACCGATTTCCTGCAGTGTGGGAATCCGTGCGGGCAGGAGCCTGAGTGCCAGCGCCGGCACGCCCTGCTGAAAATACGCATTTCCACGGAAACGCCGCCCCGCAAAACTCCACGAGAAATCCAAAGTGCGCTGTTCGCGCAGCGTCTGCCTCTGCACATCGCGCAGGAGCTTTATGAGCACATCCCAAAGCCATGCCTCCTGCACCTGCCGTGCCTCGTACCGCTGCAGCACACCGTCCTGACGCAACCACGCTACCTGCCCTGCCGTCAGGTGAATATCCGAAACCTCTTTCCCGATAGCCGTCCGGATGAGCGGCAGCCACCAATCGTGCCATGTATCCTGCATGATAGTGCCTCCTGTTAACATTTGTCCTTTATTTATTCGATAGTAAATACATTTTTCCTGCTAACAGGTACAAAAAAACCACTACTTTCCCGTAGTGGTTGAAAAAATATAAGCGAACTGCCCTGCAGCATCAGACGCGATAGACCTTAACCGCCCTGACTTCGCGCATCGACGCATCCCATGTGCCGATGCCGAGAAACTGGCCATCAGCATAGACAGTGAACGCCGCAGGCAGGCTCTTCACATGCCAATCGCTCGTGCTCAGACCGTTGCAGAAAGCCTTTGCGCGGTCGGGGCGCAGGTCGTAGCGTGGCAGACTTAGCATTTGCGCAGGTGACAGCAGGGCCGTCGCTCCTTTTTCCGCCAGTTCCTCCAACGTCAACGCATCCGCCAGACGAAAATCACCGACGCGCGTGCGCACGAGGAAGGTCATCACGGCGGGAATCCCCAGCGCCTGTCCGAGATCCGTGCAGAGGCTGCGGATATAGGTGCCGCGTGAGCAATCCACATCGAGCAGCAGCGTATGGTCAGCCGTACGGCAGGCCAGGAGTTCCAGACGATGAATTACGACCTCGCGGCTCGGCATCTCGACCTGCTCACCTTGACGCATGCGGTCGCAGGCGCGCTGACCGTTGATCTTGATGGCCGAGTAGGCCGAGGGCGTCTGCGTGATTCTGCCCATAAAGCGCGGCAGCACGGCCTTTACCTGCTCTGCCGTGGGCATGGTGAAGGTTGCCAGTCGTTCGGTCACGGGGCTGAGGTCATCGCCGCTGGCCGTCGTATAGCCGAGCTGCATTTCGGCACGGTAGCTTTTGTCCGCATGTTCCAGATACTCGATGAGGCGTGTTGCAGGGCCTACGGCCACGGGCAATACGCCCGCCGCCCCGGGATCCAGCGTGCCCGCATGGCCCACCTTTTTCGTGTGCAGCACGCGGCGCACCGCGCCCACAATATCGTGCGAGGACATGCCGGGTGGCTTGAGAATATTGAGGAATCCAGCGGGAGCTTTTTGTTCTGTCATAGATATTCCTTTTTATTTCAACATAGCCTGCAAATCGGCTTCGGAGAGAACAGGGATGCCAAGGGTCTGTGCTTTCGTGAGCTTGGAGCCCGCAGCTTCGCCCGCTACGAGATAGCTCGTCTTTTTCGAGACGGATCCCGCCACCTTGCCGCCATGCGCCTCAATGAGCGCCGCACAGTCCTTGCGGCTGAGGTTTGGCAGCGTGCCCGTAATCACAAAGGTATGCCCCTCAAGCTTCGTATCCGCGATACCCGTATCGGCGAGTGTGAAGTTCACGCCGCCTTGGCGCAGGTCGTCAAGCAGTGCCTGATTATTTTGATCAGCAAAAAAGCTGTGGATGGCCTTGGCGCTGATCTCGCCCATATCGGGCACCGCGAGAATATCCTCCTCGCTGGCCGCTGCCAGCGCATCGATGCTATGGAAATGCAGCATGAGAGCCCGTGCGGCCGCACGGCCGATACCCGCGATGCCAAGGCCCGTGAGCAATTGCTGCGGCTCGTTCTGCTTGCTGGCCTCGATGGCTTGCAGCACCTTATCCGTATTTTTCTCCTTGCCGATGATACCGGCCGTGATGAGTTCATCGCGCCGATCCTGCAGATGGTAGATGTCAGCGATGCCCTGGATATAACCGCCCGCGATAAGCGTGCTGATGGCCGCCTCACCAAGGCCCTTGATGTCCATGGCATTGCGCGAGACAAAGTTCAAAATATGATTTTCCAGCTGCGCGGGGCAGTTCGGATTCTGGCACTTGATGTCTGATGTGCCCTCTTCTCGCACGGCAGGTGCACCACAGACGGGGCAGGTATCGCCGATGCGGAACGGTACCGTGCCTGCAGGGCGTTTCTCCTTGACGACAGCTTTGATTTTTGGGATGATTTCGCCCGATTTATAGACGAGCACCGTGTCGCCGAGGCGCACATCGAGGCCATCGATGAAGTCCTGATTGTGCAGCGTCGCACGCTCTACGCTCGTACCGCAGAGACGGATTGGGTTGAAGACCGCCGTCGGCGTGATGCGGCCTGTGCGCCCCACCGAGAGCTCGATGTCGCGGATGACCGTCTCCT
>DEDT01000009.1:0-4543 GCA_002350105.1 Selenomonadaceae bacterium UBA2897
GGACAGGTCAGCCGCGTCGTCATTATCCAGAACAATATTCGCGGCACGCTGCAGGACGGGACGGAGTTCACGACGGTTACGCCGGATGCACCGAATAACGATCCCGGTCTCTACCAGCGCCTGACCAATAAGAATGTCGAAATCGCGGCGGAGAATCCGCCAGAGCCGCCCTGGTGGTCGACGATGTTTTCGACGATCGTTCCCATCGTACTGCTCATCGGTGTATGGTATTTCATTATGCAGCAGACGCAGGGCGGTGGCGGCCGCGTGATGTCGTTTGGCAAGAGCCGGGCGCGCATGAGCGGTGCGGATAAGATCAAGGTTAACTTCAAGGATGTCGCGGGTGCCGATGAGGCGAAGCAGGAGCTCGAGGAGGTTGTCGAGTTCCTCAAGCATCCGAAGAAGTACAATGACCTCGGCGCCCGCATCCCGAAGGGCGTGCTGCTCTTCGGCCCTCCGGGCACGGGCAAGACGTTGCTCGCGCGTGCCGTGGCCGGCGAGGCCGGCGTGCCGTTCTTCTCGATTTCCGGTTCGGACTTTGTGGAGATGTTCGTCGGTGTCGGCGCTTCGCGTGTGCGTGACCTCTTCAATCAGGCGAAGAAAAATGCACCCTGTATCGTCTTCATCGATGAGATCGACGCCGTGGGCCGCCAGCGCGGCGCGGGTGTCGGCGGCGGCCACGACGAGCGCGAGCAGACGCTGAACCAGCTGCTCGTCGAGATGGATGGTTTCGCGGCCAACGAGGGCATCATTATCATGGCGGCGACGAACCGCCCCGATATCCTCGATCCCGCGCTCATGCGTCCGGGCCGCTTCGATCGCCAGATTGTCGTCGATAAGCCGGATGTACGTGGCCGCCTGGCCATCCTCAAGGTGCACTGCAAGGGCAAGCCGGTGGATAAGGACGTCGACCTCGATATCCTCGCCCGCCGCACGCCGGGCTTCACGGGTGCCGACCTCAGCAACCTCGTCAACGAGGCGGCGCTGCTCTCGGCGCGCCGTGACAAGAAGACCATCGGCATGCAGGAGATGGAGGAAGCCATCGAGCGCGTCATGGCAGGTCCGGAGCGCAAGTCGCACGTGATGAGTGATGAAGAGAAGAAACTTACGGCCTACCACGAGGGCGGCCATACGCTCGTCGGCATGCTGCTGAAGCACGCCGATCCCGTGCACAAGGTCACGATTATTCCGCGCGGCCGTGCGGGCGGCTACACACTCATGCTACCGAAGGAAGATCGTTCCTACGCTACGCGCACGGAACTCATGGATCGCCTGAAGGTTGCTATGGGTGGCCGCGTGGCCGAGGAAATTGTGCTGAAGGAAATCAGCACGGGCGCTTCGGCCGATATCCAGTCGGCTTCGCGCATCGCGCGCAGCATGGTCATGCAATACGGCATGAGCGAGCTCTTAGGCCCGATTTCCTACGGCGAGAGCCCGAATCATCAGGTGTTCCTCGGCCGGGACTTCAACCACCAGCGCAATTACTCCGAGGAGGTCGCCTGCGACATCGACAAGGAAGTGCGCCGCTACATGGATGAGGCGTACGAAGCTTGTCGCAAGATCATCAACGACAACCGTGACAAGTTGGAGCTCATCGCGCAGGCGCTGCTCGAGTACGAGACGCTGAATGCGAAGCAGCTGGAAGAGCTCATGGAGAAAGGTCATCTCTCCGAGCCGTCACTGCCTGATGAGGAGCATAAGGACGACGATGACACGGGCAAACCGGGCGTGACGCCGCTCACGCTGCAGGAGCCTGCTGCCACACCGGAGACGGCGACGCAGCCCGCGCATGATGATACGCCGACGGGCAAGGATGCTGATGATGATAAAGATGCGGAAGAGGAACCGGAGGATGACGGCAAGCATACGCCGGAACCGAAGTTCAACCTCACGCATTTCGATGACCATAAGTAATTTGCATGTATTCTGGACTGCCTGCGGGCAGTCCTTTTTGTTGCGTGCAGATTGTGTTATAATGTTGATTCGTAAGGTTGACAATGATTGTTATTGATACATAAGGGAGGTCATGGCTTTGCGGGCTGATATCCTGGCGCTGTTGCGCTCGATGGGAGAGGGCTACGTGTCCGGCGAGGAGATTGCGAGTCGGCTTGGCATTTCGCGTACGGCCGTCTGGAAACATATACAGGAACTGCGTGAAGCAGGCTATGAAATCGAGAGCCGCAGCCGCAACGGCTATCGGCTGATGGGCAGCCCGGATCGTTTGCTGCCCGCTGAGATCGAACGGCATCTGCAGACGGAGATTCTGGGGCGGCATATCGTCTATAGCGAGTCGACGCAATCGACGAACGAGGATGCGAAGAAGCTGGCTGCCGCAGGGGCGGCGGATGGCACGGTTGTCGTCACGGAGTTTCAGGGCGATGGACACGGGCGCCTTGCGCGCGGCTGGTTCTCGCCCTACGGCAAGGGGGCGCTGTTCTCCGTTATCCTGCGGCCGCAGTTCGCGTTGCCCCAGGAAGCACCGAAGTTCACGTTGCTGGCTGCTGTCGCTGTGGTCAAGGCCATGAAGTCCTGCGGCGTCGAGGCGGGTATCAAGTGGCCGAATGATGTGCTTATCGACGGCAAAAAGAGTACGGGCATCCTCACGGAAATGAGTGCGGCCATGGAGTGCATCAACTACATCGTCATCGGCATCGGTGTCAACGTGAATACGGATGCGGCGGATTTCCCTGAGGAGGTAAGGAAGAAAGCAACCTCCATGAAGCTCGCGGCGGGACATTCGATCGATCGCGCGCGTTTCGTTGGCGAGCTGCTGAATATTCTGGAGCGATTGCTGCATCAGGCCCAGCGCGAGGGCTTTGCCCCCATTCTCGATGCTTGGCGTCGCGACAGCATCACGCTGGGGCAGGACGTGCGCGTCATCGGCATGAACGAGGCCGTGGACGCGACCTTCGAGGGGCGAGCCGTCGATATCGATGCCTACGGCGCGCTGCTCGTGGACACGCCCCAGGGGCAGCGCCGCGTGCTGGCCGGTGATGTGTCCATCCGCCCGCAGAAAAAGGCTTGAGCAGGAGGAAAACCTTTGTTACTTGTACTAGATATCGGCAACAGCAATATCGTGCTGGGCACCTATGAGGGCAAGCAGCTCGTGCGTCATTGGCGCATCTCCACGGATCGCCAGAAGACGGGCGACGAGTACGGCATGCTGATGAACAACCTCTTTACCTATCAGGGTATCAGCATGCAGGACATCCACGCCATCATCATTTCCTCCGTGGTGCCGCCGCTCGTCGTGCCCATGGTCAAGATGTGCGAGCGCTACTTCCATATCCATCCGCTTGTGGTGGGGCCGGGTATCCGCACAGGCATCCGCCTGCACTACGAGAATCCCCGTGCCATCGGTGCCGATCGCATCGTGAACGTCGTGGGTGCCTACGAGCAATACGGCGGCTCGCTCATCGTCATCGACATCGGTACGGCCACGACCTTCGATGTCGTGGGTGAGGACGGCGACTTCCTCGGCGGCGTGATCGCGCCGGGCATCGGCACGAGCGCTGATGCGATGTTCCAAAGTGCAGCACAGCTGCCGCGCATTGAGCTCGTGCCGCCGAAGCAGGTCATCTGCCGTGGCACGATCCAGGGCATGCAGGCGGGGATCATCTTCGGCTTTGTGGGGCAGATCGACGCCATCGTACGCCGCATCAAGGCGGAATACGGCAAGCCCATGCAGGTCATCGCGACGGGTGGCCTCGCGCGCATGATCGCGCGGGAGTCCGAGACCATCGATAAGGTGGATCACTTCCTCACGCTGACGGGCCTGCGCGCCGTCTACGAGCGCAACGAGGACAAGCATCACGAAAGGAATCCGAAAGCATGAGCATGCAGCTGGGAAAATTCCACTTCGATGCCCCTGTATTTCTTGCGCCAATGGCCGGCGTTACGGACGTCTCCTACCGCATCATCGCGCACGACATGGGCTGCCCGCTCTGCTACGCCGAAATGGTGAGCTGTACGGGTATCCATTTCCACAACCAGCACACGCTGGCCATGCTGCAGTCGCGGCCGGAGGAAAGGCCGCTGGTCATGCAGCTCTTCGCGGGCGACCCGGCCCTGGCGGCTGAGGCCGCGCAGTACGTGGAAGAACTGGGTACGGCAGATATCCTCGACTTCAATATGGGCTGTCCGGCGCCGAAAATCGTAAAAAATGGTGAGGGGTCGGCACTTATGCGCGAGCCGGAGAAGGCCTTCGCGATTCTCAGCGCCATGCGCAAGGCCGTGAAGATGCCCTTTACGGTGAAGATGCGCATCGGATGGGATGCGGCGCATATCAACGTCGTGGAAGTCGCGAAGCTGGCCGAGGCGGCGGGTGTCGAGGCCATTACGGTGCACGGACGTACGCGCGAGCAATTCTACATGGGCCATGCGGACTGGCAGAAAATTGCCGAGGTGAAGCAGGCCGTGAAGATTCCGGTCATTGCCAACGGCGACGTGCGTACCTATGATGACCTCGACGCGATTTTCCGCGAGACAGGCGCGGACGGCGTGATGATCGGCCGCGCGGCGCAGGGTAATCCCTGGCTTTTCC
>DEDT01000009.1:4612-5609 GCA_002350105.1 Selenomonadaceae bacterium UBA2897
GAGCGGGCGGCCGTCATGCGCCGCCACCTCGATCTGCTGCTCGCCGACAAGGGCGACTACGTGGGCATCCGCGAGATGCGCAAGCACGCCGCCTGGTACACGCGTGGCATCACGCACGGCGCTTTGCTGCGCGACCGCTTCAACCGTGCGGAGACGCGGGAGGAATTCCTCGAGATTCTTGAGCAGATGTTGGAGGAAAGCCATTAAGTGTTGAGAACCGGTGCCGTCAGGCAGCCGTTCATGAATACAAGAAAGGATCTATCATTATGGCAGAAGAAGAAAAGAAAGTTCCGGTCTGGAATCAGTACAGCGAAGAGGAAAAACAGGCGCTCGAGGCGCTCTGTACGGGCTACAGGAAGTTCCTGAGCACGTGCAAGACGGAGCGCGAGAGCGTCCGGGAGGCCGTGAAGCAGGCTGAGGCGGTGGGCTACCGCAACCTCGCAGACGTCGTGGCTGCAGGGGAGAAGCTGCAGCCGGGCGATAAAGTCTACGCGGTGAATATGAAGAAGGCGCTGGCGCTCTTCAATATCGGCGACGAGCCACTCGCCCAGGGCATGAACATCCTCGGGGCGCATATTGATACCTGCCGCCTCGATGTCAAGCAGAACCCGCTCTATGAGGACGGCAGCCTCGCCTACCTCGATACGCATTATTACGGCGGCATCAAGAAGTACCAGTGGGTTACGTTGCCGCTGGCGATGCACGGCGTCGTGGCGAAGAAGGACGGCAGCGTCGTGGAGGTTTGCATTGGCGAGGAGCCGGGCGACCCCGTATTCTGCGTGACGGACCTTTTGATTCATCTTTCGCAGGAGCAGATGAAAAAGACGGGTGCCAAAGTCGTCGAGGGTGAGAACCTCGACGTGCTCGTGGGCAACTATCCGCTCAAGGGCAAGGATAAGAATGCTGTCAAGGCGGGCGTGCTCCAGCTGCTCAAGGCTCAATACGGTATCGAAGAAGACGACTTCCTCTCGGCTGAGCTCGTGCTCGTGCCGGCGGG
>DEDT01000009.1:5664-8882 GCA_002350105.1 Selenomonadaceae bacterium UBA2897
GGCCAGGATGACCGCGTCTGCGCTTACACGAGCCTCGTGGCCATGCTGGAGACGGGCCATATGCGCCGCACGGCTTGCTGCCTGCTCGTCGATAAAGAGGAAATCGGCAGTGTCGGTGCTACGGGCATGCAGTCGCACTTCTTCGAGAACACCTGCGCGGAGCTCCTGCAGGCCTGCGGCGAGTATCACGACATCGATCTGCGCCGCATGCTTGCGAACTGCAAGATGCTTTCCTCGGATGTCTCCAGTGCGTATGATGCGCTCTATGCCAGTGCCTACGATAAGAAGAACGTGGCCTATCTCGGCCGCGGCATGGTATTCAACAAGTTCACGGGGGCGCGCGGCAAGTCGGGCTCGAACGATGCCAATGCGGAGTACCTGGCGGAGATTCGCCGCATCCTGGACAAGCATCATGTGCATTTCCAGCTGGCAGAGCTCGGCAAGGTAGACCTCGGTGGCGGCGGCACGATTGCCTACATCATGAGCCTCTACGGCATGCAGGTCATCGACAGCGGTGTGGGCGTGCTGAGCATGCATGCGCCCTGGGAAGCCACGAGCAAGATCGACGTCTACGAGACGAAGAAAGGCTATACGGCTTTCCTGCTGGAGGCCTGAGCCTATCCCTGAAATACGCACCACTCCGGCGTGAAGCCGGAGTGGTTTTTTGTATGGCCGTATACTTTGTTACAGGCAGGATTTTCCTTATCAATGTAGAAGGGTAGGTAAGAGGGAAAAGGAATCGTACCCAAACGGCCGCGGGGGTGAAAGATGATGTTTTATCCAATGGGGCGCTATAACCTGAACTTCGATATCAGTGCGATGGCCGTGCTGCTCGTGCTGCTCTTTTTTCAGGTGTATCTGAGCATGAACCGGCGGCACAGCGACAAGGCATTCATGGCGTTGGTCGTCGTGATGTTTTTTGCCTGCTTCTTCGATCTATGGGCGGTGGTCATGCGCAATGCCCCCTCGCTTTTCCCATACAACGTGGCTGTGACCTGCCATATCTGCCGTGAGGCAACGCATGCGCTGATTTTCCCTTCGCTTTACGTTTTTGCCGCTTATTACAGCAAGCGCGACCAACATTTTTCCGGCTTGGAGAATGTCCTGATTGTTATTCCATTTGTGCTCTACCTCACCGTGCTGATCGTGCCGGGTCTGAGGAATCAGTTCTATCATCTGGGGACGGATGGGTCATACTGGCGCAAACCCTTGTATGTGCTGAGTATCGGTTTTGCCCTATGGTATGTGGTATTGTCCTTGCAGTGTATTTTCAGGCGGCGTCGGACGATGGGCGTCAACCTGTATTGGCTGGCCGCGCTGCTGCTTGGCTATGTCTGTGTGCTCGGCATGGATCTGTACTGGACTTATTTGAAGGCGTCCGATTTCATGGGTGTCATGCTGCTGCTCGTGGCGGCCTTTGTCCTCAACCGTGCCGATACCGTGCGCTGGCGGGGCATCGGCATCTACGATGCGCTGTCTACCATCAAGAACCGCAGCGGCCTGCGCTCCGATGCCCATGAGGTCAGTGGCAAGCCGATGTCCGTGGCCATCATGGATATCGACAAGTTCAAGCACTTTAACGATACCTATGGCCACCAGCGTGGTGATGAGGTCATTCGCCATTGCGGCCACGTTTTGCAACGGGTTTTCCCGGATACCTGCTACCGTTACGGCGGTGATGAGTTCGTCGTGCTCACGAAACTCAGGGGGCAGGAATTCGTGTCAAAACTTGAGCAGCTGCGAAGTGAGGTGGCTGCGGGCAAGCTGCATGGCGTCAAGGATCCTGTATTCCTGACCATCGGCTATTGCTTTGGTGCGCCGGGGAACATCGATGAGGTACTCACCCTGCTGGAGCAGGCCGATGAGAATCTTTACCGCGGCAAGCACAACGATAAGGTAAAGATCGTCGGCCCGGATACCGTTATTGACGAGCAGAAATAACCGGGAGAAATAGAAACACCCGTCTGGCAATTTGCCGGGCGGGTGTTTTGCTAAAAAAACAGCTGCCTAAGCAGCTGTGAAAGGGAGTCATAGGGGGATTTAGTCGGCGATGACAGTCTCGAGGGCGACTTTCATCATATCCTGGAACGTCGTCTGGCGCTCCTCAGCCGTGCAGGCCTCACCCGTCAGCAGATGGTCGCTGACCGTGAAGATGCCCAGTGCCTGTACGTTCGCCTCAGCGGCCAGCGTGTAGAGGGCAGCCGTCTCCATCTCGACGGCGAGGATGCCGTAGCGGCGCAGGCGGTCGTTATCCACATCGTCGTCGTAGAAGCGGTCAGCGGAGAAGACGTTGCCGACCGTCACGGGCTTATTCAGTTCGCGGGCCTTGGCAACGGCCGTCTCCAGCAGATGATAGTCGGCCAGCGGTGCGTAGTTGATGACCGGGCCGAAGATGCTCCGCATGATGGAGGAGTCCGTCGTCGCGCCCTGGGCGATGAGCACGTCGCGCAGATGCACGTTCTTGTGCATGCCGCCGCAGGTGCCGATGCGGATCAGTTTCTTGCAGCCGAACTCATGGATGAGCTCGTGGACGTAGATGGAGATGGACGGAATGCCCATGCCCGTGCCCTGGACGGAGACGGGGACGCCTTTGTACGTGCCCGTGTAGCCAAGGATGTTGCGTACGCTCGTGTAGAGCTTCGGGTTCTCCAGGAAGTTCTCAGCGACGAATTTTGCGCGCAGCGGATCGCCCGGCAGGAGAATGCGCTCGGCGATATCGCCTTTTTCTGCCCCAATATGCGGAGTTGCCATGTGTAAAGTCCTTCTTTCAAATTATTCATCTAAAAACTCAAACGGTATAATCCTATTATAAACGATAGCAAACGCGCAGGGAAGGGCAGGTGTCCCATCTGCGGCAGAAAGTAGTAAAAAAACAGATGATACCTATCTAAGGTCCCAGAGTAAGAGGAAAATTTAGTACCTGATTTGACATGTCTGTCCCAAATGTGATATAATCAATTTTGTTGATATAAGTCGTCAGGACAATCGCGGCTGCCCTTTGGGGCAGATGAGGAAAGTCCGGGCTCCATAGGGCAGTGTGCTGGATAACGTCCAGCGAGGGCAACCTTAGGGAAAGTGCCATAGAGATTTAGACCGCCCGGCTCGTCCGGGTAAGGGTGGAAAGGTGCGGTAAGAGCGCACCAGCAGTCAGGTGACTGGCTGGCTCGGTAAACCCCACACGGAGCAAGACCAAATAGGGAAGGGATGATGCGGCCCGC
>DEDT01000009.1:8952-9597 GCA_002350105.1 Selenomonadaceae bacterium UBA2897
CCGCCTTCGGGCGGAACAGAACTCGGCTTATTGATTGCTTATATCGACTCACTTTGTTATGATTCAGGCTGCCCCGACGCAGCCTGTTTTCATAAGCCAAAGCAATCTGAAAACAAGCTGAAAGCGGTCGCAGGAAGCCGCAACAAGCAGTTTGCTAGAGGATGCTTTGCGCATATACACCATACGTTTGGGCTTATACAGTACAGCCGAATCCAGCCCAGGAGCGGGGGAACCAAAGTTTTGGGGTGAACGCTTTCCTTATCTGTGCAGATGGCAAGAGTCACGGCGGATGAAATTGGCGAGGGTGGTCTTCTCTACCCTAACCCGGCAGCTAACCTCGTAGGCGCATCGAGAGAGGAGTGGCTTTTTGAGTAAAGCAATTCGAGTAATCACAATTTCCGCAATCCTTATGTGCTGGTTCACGGTGGTGGCAGCAGCGGCTGCTTTCCGCGCAGGCGATCAGGGGACGGATGTGGCAGAGATTCAGAAACAACTGCAGAGTTTAGGCTATGATGTAGCAGCTGATGGCGATTATGGCCCGGCTACTACGGAGGCGGTCAAGGCGTTCCAATCCACCAAAGGTTTGGAGGCCGATGGCCTGGTTGGCGCTTCGACTTATAGCGCGCTGCTGGGCAAGTCCATGCC
>DEDT01000009.1:9785-11312 GCA_002350105.1 Selenomonadaceae bacterium UBA2897
GCTGTATCGACGAGTGAGCTGGCCCCCGGCGACCTGGTCTTCTTCGAGACCTACTGCCCGGGTCCTTCGCACGTCGGTATTTACGTGGGTGATGGTAACTTCATCCACGCTTCGTCCAGCCGTGGCGTGACGATTTCGTCACTGTCGAGCTCTTATTACTCGGCACACTATCTGGGCGCTCGTCGGGTTATGTAAAGCTGAGTTTGATTTTGGGAGCTGCAGAGCTCCCTCTTTTTGTAGGTAAAATGCGGAGCCGGCACCTTAGTGGCTTCGGGGAGGCATAAAATGGGAGATTTATATCTTTGGCTGCTCATCGCCATGATGGTGGCATATGCTTTTTGGGACGAATTGTTCACGGAGTGAGAAATATCTGTATTTTATCCATTCCCCTGGCAGGAGTTTTGCCAGCCAGCGCGAATATAATAAGTGAAAACGCAGATAGCTGAGAGCTCTGGGGCTGGCAGCAGAGATAAAGGAGTGTTGGATATGGCAAAGGTAAGAATCGTTAACATGATGTTCTACGGCTTCCACGGCATCTATGAGTATGAGCGTGAGCAGGGCCAGAAATTCTTCATCGATGTGGAAGTGGAGACCAAGGACGATACTGTGGCCGAAAGCGATGAGCTGAAAGATGGCGTCGATACGGCCGCTATCTATGATCTCGTCAAGGATGTCGTGGAGAACAAGCGCTACAACATGTTGGAGGCACTTTCCGCGAATATCGGCGACAAGCTGCTGGCTAAGTATCCGCACTTCAAGTCGGTCAAGGCGAGAATCCGCAAGCCGTCTGTGCCGATTTCCGGCCCGATCGATTATGTCGAGGCTGAGGCTGTACGTTATCAGAAATAAGTTTATATCTGGATCAGGTCATCGGCCGACAGCGGCGGATGGCCTGATTTTTTGCGTATGACGGCGGGAAAAAAGCAAAATAGTTGCATTATCAGAAAATTTTCTGTATAGTATGTTGTAATGTATGGAAGTGACTGCTTTAAGGCAGTGGTTTCCCTAAGGATGGCGATACAAAGTGAGTGCAGCTGTCGAAGAGGAGATGGCACCGTACGAGCTGGCTGTGATGGCCCGGGTATCCGGCATGGGCAGCCGCTATCTGCAACGGCTTTGGGCGCGCTGCCCCGATATGCAGGCACTATGGTACATGGAGGCGGCGGAGCTTACGCGGCTCGGCCTGCCCGTGCGTTTGGCGGAGCGGCTCGCCGCTTGCCATACACAGCAGGCAGACGCACCGGCCGAGCTCGCCGAGCGTTGCCAGCAGCTAGGGGTCAATCTTATCACCTGGCAGCAGGCAGCATATCCTATAATATTGAAGGAAATCTTCGATCCGCCAATCGTGCTCTACACGCGTGGCACGCTGATTCCCGATGCGAGACGCATTGCTATGGTCGGTTCGCGCCGCCTGAGCCCCTATGGACAGGGCGTGGCCGCTTCGCTGGCCGAGGAACTGGCGCGGGCCGGGCTGACGGTGGTCAGCGGCGGTGCGCGCGGCGTGGATACGTTCTCGCATCAGGGGGC
>DEDT01000053.1:0-756 GCA_002350105.1 Selenomonadaceae bacterium UBA2897
GAGCAGCTGAAGACGTATGCCGATATCATCGGTGTGCCGCTGACTATCGTCTATACGCCGGAGGAGCTGAAGGTCGCGCTGCACAAGTATGCGGATAAAGATCTCGTGCTTGTGGATACGGCGGGACGCAGCCAGCACAACAGCTACCAGATGCAGGAGTTGCAGGATTTCCTGCAGGCAGCACCGCAGCTGGAAAAGCATCTCGTGCTCAGCGCGACGACGAAGGAGCAGGACGCTGCACAGATTTTGCAAAAGTTTTCTGCCTGCGAGCCGGATCACATCATCTTCACCAAGACGGATGAGACCAGCAGCCTGGGCATGATCCTGAATCTGCTTTACCAACAGGATTTGTCCCTGTCCTTCCTCACGAATGGGCAGAGCGTGCCGGATGATATCGTGCCGGCGACGCCGGACGCATTGGCGGAGCTGCTGCTCCGGGCGCAGATCTAGGGTGTAATGCAGATAACGGAAACAGGGAGGCAGCATGGAAGATCAGGCAGAAAGGCTTCGCCAGCTGGCGGCCGGCCAGAAGGTACCCCGGCCAGCCCGGGAGCGTGGCGGTCAGGCACCACCGGGGAAGGGCGCACGCGTCATCGCTGTGAGCAGCGGCAAGGGCGGTGTAGGCAAGACGAACCTCACCGTCAACCTGGCCATCGCGCTGCAGCAGCTCGGTCAGCGGGTACTGGTGATCGACGCCGACCTCGGTATGGCGAATGTGGATGTGCTGCTCGGCACCCGGGCACAGTACAGCCTGCT
>DEDT01000053.1:904-27085 GCA_002350105.1 Selenomonadaceae bacterium UBA2897
TGCTCGTGCAGAAGCTCGCCTTATGCGGTCAGCTGGCCGATGTGATTCTCATCGATACGGGCGCGGGACTCGGGCGAAGCGTCATGGATTTTATCCTGGCGGCCGACGAGGTACTGCTCGTGACGACACCGGAGCCGACGGCACTCACGGATGCCTACGCCGTGATGAAGGCGTATAGTGTCTATGCGCCGGACGGCAATATGCAGCTCATCATCAACCGCGTCTATGATGCGGAGGAGAGCAGCGAAGTGGCCGCTAAGCTGGCGCAGACGGCGCGGCGCTTCCTGCACATCGATATTGGCTGTCTCGGCTATGTGTTCGATGACCATGCGGTGCGTCAGGCCGTGCGGCATCAGCGGCCGTTCATGGCCGCCGCACCGAAGGCCATGGCATCCACCTGTGTGCGCGCGCTGGCGGACAAGTTGCTTTATGGCCGGGAAATGAAGGTAAAACGGGGCTGGCGGGGATTTCTCCAGCAATTTTTCAATTTTTCGCGTTAAACATGGAGGAACTTTCATATGGCAGGCGAAATATTAAAAGCAGAGGAAGTGTTGAAGGTAGGCCAGCGACTGGAGATTTTCCTGGATGGTCGCGAAGAGCATTTCCGCAGCCGGATCGAGGATATCAGGCCGGATGTGATGATTGTGGCGATGCCCTTTGACAATCAGCGCGTGCCGGTCATCCCGGCAACCGGTGAAAGTTTCTATGGCCTGGCAGCGGACAAGGCGAGCCGCTATCGCTTCTTTACCAAATTCCTCGGCACGTCGAAGGAAGGCCAGGTACCGGTCTGGCGCATCACGAAGCCGACGGAATGCGAGAAGTTCCAGGATCGCGCGTTCGTGCGCGTGCGTGTGAAGCTGCACGTCAAGGTGCGCCTTGTCGATGAGGAAGGCTGCATCGCCGAGCCGGTGGTCGCACCGGTCATCGACCTCAGTGGCAACGGCATCGGCTTTGTCTGGCCCAAAGAGGTGAAAGTCGGCACGCAGGTGGGGCTGGAGATCAACGAAATCCCCAATGTCGGCGCGCTGGAAATCATGAGCCAGGTCGTGCGCTGCACGGCCGTGAAGCGGGGCGAGAACGACTACATCTACCATATCGGCGCTTCTTTTCAGCATCTCTCACGTGCGATTGCCAATAAGATCGTCCACTACGTCTTTACGGTGCAGCGGGAGGTTATCGCCAAGGGTATTGGCAAGGATTAAAGCATAGACGGCCTTGGTGCGGATGACGAGGTGAACAGGATGATCAAAGTCTTGATTGCCGATGACTCTGCCTTTATGCGCAAGGTTCTGAGCGACCTCTTTACGGGCCAGCCAGACTTTACCGTGGCAGGTACGGCGAAAAATGGCAAAGAAGCCATTGAGCTGACGAAAAAACTGCGACCTGACTTGTTGACGATGGACGTCAACATGCCGGTGATGGACGGCCTGAATGCGCTGGCCGTCATCATGGAGGAATGCCCGACACCGGTCGTGATGCTCAGCAGCCTCACGCAGGAGGGGACGGAGGCGACCATCCGGGCCCTCTCCCTTGGTGCGGTGGACTTCATCAGCAAGGCGGGAGGCTCCATCAGCCGCATCGATACGATCGCGGAGGATATCCTGAAGAAATGCCGCAATGCGGCGCAGGCCCACGTGCATAAATCATGGCGTCCGGGCAAGGCGGCACCGGCGCCGGCGGCGAAGAAAGCTCCGGCCCCGCCCACGATGCACCGCATTCAGCTGCCCTTGCGTCACAGTCAGAAGATGGCACCGTCTGCGCCACCAGAAAAGCCGGCGGGCAATCCGCTGTTCAGGCGGCAGCAAGAGAAAGCGGCGGCGAGCGCTGCGAAGGCAGGCAAGCCGCTAGGGCAGAAGCTCGTGGCCATCGGTACTTCGACGGGCGGCCCACAGGCCCTGCAGACGGTTATCACGCAGCTGCCGGCCGACCTGCCCTGCGGCGTGGTCGTGGTGCAGCATATGCCGCCGGGCTTTACCAAGGCCCTCTCAGACCGGCTGAATTCCATTTCGGCCATCAAGGTCAAGGAGGCAGAGGACGGCGATATCATTCGTCCTGGTCAGGTCTACATCGCACCGGGCAACTATCACATGCGTGTGCGCTCCGAGGGCTATCATCGCAAGATCGTGCTGAGCCAGGAGCCACCGGTCGGCAATCACCGTCCAGCCGTCAATGTGATGTTCGACTCGGTGGCGCCTGTCGGGCGCGAGCTCGTAGCCGTCATCATGACGGGCATGGGCTGCGACGGCTGCGAGGGTATGAAGAAAATCAAGGCGGCGGGCGGCTACAGCATCGCGCAGGATAAAGACTCCTGTGTCGTCTACGGCATGCCGAAGGCCGTCGTTGATGCCGGTCTGGCCGATGAGGTGCGGCCCGTGCAATATATAGCCAGAGCCATTGTGGAAGCGGTAAAGAAATAATAACTAGGGGGAATATAAATGGATACCAATCAGTATATGGACATGTTCCTGGACGAGTCGCATGAGCATCTGCAGTCTTTGAACGATGGCCTGCTGAGTCTGGAGGACAATGCAGAGGATATTTCGGTCGTCAATGAGATCTTCCGTAACGCACATACCCTGAAGGGCATGTCGGCGACGATGGGCTACAACAAGATCGCCGAGCTGACCCATGAGATGGAGGATGTGCTCGACCTCATCCGCAAAGAGCAGCTGAAACTCGACGAGAACATCATCGATATCCTGTTCAAATGCGTTGACTCCCTGGAGCAGATGATCGATAACGTCGGCAATGGTGATCCGGAGGATCTCGTCGATGTCTCCGATCTCGTGAAGCAGCTGAGCAAGATCTCCAAGGGCGATGTGCCGGAGGCACAGGGCGCTGCCGCACCGGCTGCACCGGCTGCACCAGCGGCTGAGGCAGCACCGGTTGCCGCTGCTGCACCTTCCATCGAGCTGACGGACGTCGATAAGGACGTCATCCGCCAGGCCAAGGAGAAGGGCATGCAGGCCATTCACGTGCAGATCACGCTGGCGGATACCTGCCTGCTGAAATCGGCCCGCTCCTACATGGTCATGAATGCCCTCGACGAACTCGGCGATGTCATCAAGTCCGTGCCGTCGGCGGAAGACCTCGAGCAGGAGAAGTTCGACCACACCTTCGATGTCGTCGTGGTCACGGGCTCCGACACCAAGGCGGTCGAGGAGGCTGTCAACTCCATTTCGGAGATTGCGAAGTTCACAGTGGACGTCATCGATCCGGATGCCAAGGCAGAGGCAGCTCCGGCGGCAGCTCCGGCTCCGGCTGCTGCTCCTGCAGCCAAGCCGGCGGCCAAGCCTGCGGCAAAGCCGGCCGCCAAGGCTGCACCGAAGAAGGCGGCGGCAGGTGGCGACCATAAGAAGCCGCATAAGAGCCAGTCCGTGCGTGTTGATATCGATAAGCTCGATACGCTGATGAACCTCATGGGCGAGCTCGTCATCAATAAGGTTCGCCTCGAGCAGATCGGCCAGACGCACCGCCTCGCCGAGCTCACCGAGACTCTGGAGCAGATGGATCGCGTGACGACCGACCTGCAGAACATCGTCATGAAAGTCCGCATGGTGCCGGTCAGCTCCGTATTCAACCGCTTCCCGCGCATGGTGCGTGATATCGCCAAGGAGCTCAACAAGGAGTTCAACCTGACCATCGAAGGTGAGGAGACCGAGCTCGATCGTACCGTTATCGATGAGATCGGCGATCCGATCATGCATCTGCTGCGCAACTCCTGCGACCACGGCGTCGAGATGCCGGATGTACGTGAGGCGAAAGGCAAGCCGCGTGTCGGCGAAATCGGCCTGATTGCCCGCCATGAAGGCAACAACGTCGTCATCATGGTTACCGATGATGGCGCAGGCATCAATGCCGAGGTCATCCGCGCAAAGGCTGTCGAGAAGGGTATGATCAGCCAGGAAGAGGCCGATAAGCTCGATGATGCCGATGCCGTTCGCCTGATCTTCCTGCCTGGCTTCTCCACGGCGAAGAAGATCACGGATATTTCTGGCCGCGGCGTGGGCATGGATGTCGTGCGCAGCAAGATCGAGGCGCTGTCCGGTCACGTCGATGTCGAGACGAAGATCGACGAAGGCTCGGTATTCAAGATCAAGCTGCCACTGACGTTGGCTATCATTCAGGCCATGCTCGTGCAGGTTCAGCAGGAGATGTACGCGATTCCTCTGGGCTCCATCGACAGCACGATCAACATCCAGCCGACCGATATCCAGACCATCCAGAACAAAGAAGTTATCGTCCTGCGCGGCGAGATCATTCCGATTATCCGCATGGAGACTCTGCTGCAGGTACCGCATGTCAAGGATGCCGATGATATGTTTGTCGTCGTGGTCCATGCTGGCGAGCAGAAAGCCGGTATCGTCGTCGACAACCTCATCGGTCAGCAGGAAATCGTCATCAAGACTTTGGGCAATCTGTTCGCCGGCCTCAAGATGTTCTCCGGCGCAACGGTACTCGGCGATGGCCGTGTCGCCCTGATTCTTGATGTTGCGACGATGATGCAGTAAGAGGAGGTAAAAAAGATGGCTAACGAAGAGACGAAAAACGAAGTAGAAGAGGGTATCCAGGTAGTCGCTTTCAAGCTGCTGAACGAGGAATATGGCGTGAGCATCCTGAACGTACAGGAGATCCGCAATCTGACGGATATTACGCGCGTGCCTTTTGCTGCTGACTATATCAAAGGTGTCATCAATCTGCGTGGCTCCGTGCTGCCGGTCATCGACCTGAAGAAACGCCTGGGCCTGGCGGACGCACCTTACACGGAGGATACGCGTGTCGTGACGGTCACGGTTGGCGACCTGCATGTCGGCATGCTCGTCGATGCGGTGACGGAGGTCCTGACCATCAACAGCAAGCCGGTGGACCCGAAAAAGGCAATCAACGGCAAGGAAATCACCCGCTACCTGAGCGGGATCGGCAATGTGGACGGCAGGCTCATCATTATGCTGAATCTGCAGGAAATCCTGGATCTGCCGAAAGACAACAAATAATATAGACCTGAAAGCAGGCAGCTGGACGTGTCAGAATGGCACGTCCCTGCTTGGTATCAGGACAGAATACCATAGACAAAGAGATGAGGAGACAGCTTATGTCAGATGATGAACTGAATTTAAGCCCTGCCCAGCTGGACGCCCTCAAGGAGATTGGCAATGTCGGTGCCGGCAACTCGGCCACGGCTTTGTCGCAGATCATCAATCGGCGTATCGATATGAACGTGCCGCGCGTTGATCTCGTTCCCCTGGAGGCGGTGCCGGATCTGGTGGGCGGCCCGGATGCCATTGTCGTAGGTATCTTCCTGCGCGTGTATGGCAAGGCACCCAGCAATATCCTGTTCCTGCTGCCGCAGAAGAGCGCATTCTACCTGGTGGACAAGCTCATGGGCCGCAAGCACGGCGAGACGGCGAAACTGGATTTCATGGATGAGTCGGCACTGATGGAGATTGGCAATATCCTGACAGGTGCGTACCTGAATGCCTTCTTCACGTTTACGAAACTCACGATGCTGCCGTCTATTCCGGCTCTGGCCATGGATATGGCCGGCGCTATCCTGAATGTCGTGCTTGTGCAGCTGGGACAGATGGGTGATCAGGCTTTGGTTATTGAGACAGAGTTCCTGTCTGAAGATGATGGAATCAGCGGCCAGTTCTTCCTGGTGCCGGATCCTGGTTCCCTGGAAACGATAATATCCGCAGTGGGAGTTGAGTGATATGCCAGAACTTATTCGCGTCGGCATGGCGGACTATAAAGTTGGCAAAGCTCCTGCGACCCTGATCAGCTATGGTCTGGGCTCCTGCATTGGCGTATCACTTTATGATCCGCAGCTGAAAATCGGCGGGCTCCTGCACATCATGCTGCCAGACAGCAAGCAGGCCCGTTCCAGTGACAACCCGGCCAAGTTCGCGGATACCGGACTGCCGTTGATGCTGGAAGACGTATTGAAACTCGGTGCATCGCGCAGCCGTCTCGTGGCGAAGATCGCGGGTGGCGCGCAGATGTTTGCCTTTGCCAATGCCACGGATATTATGCGCGTGGGCGCCCGCAATGCAGAAGCCATCACGAAGCTTTTGCAGGAGGAGCATATTCCGCTCAAGGCGCAGGACGTGGGTGGCACCTATGGCCGTACGGTATCGATCGACCTGAATACAGGTCTCTATACGGTGCGTACGATTGCCAAGGGCGAGAAACAGATTTGATGGGCAGGTGAGAGGATGGTCAAGTTTACGCTGGCTTTGCTCATGGCGGTCATAGCAGCCCTGACCATCGGGGTGGCCGGCCTCATCAGCGGGGCGAGAATCAGCACGATTCTGCTGCGCGGCCTGGGCGGCTGGTTTGTCGCGCTGCTGGTCGTATGGCTGGTGCTGTTCATCGTCGAGGCCAGGGGCTGGATGGGCTTTGATCGCAACATCGAGCTGATGGCAGAGAATGAGCAGGCACCTGAGGATGGAGAGCCGTCGGATGCGAGCGACGCTCAGATGGCACAGGCAGGTGCTGAAACAGGAGAAGCTGCATCGCCGCAAGAGGAACAAGCGGACGCTGCGGGCGGTTTCCAGCCGCTTCAAGCGCAGCAGCTGCAACACATGGAGGTACCATCGGATTCTGAAGCATCATGAGGGGGGCCTCTGTTATGAGTATGGATGAGAAGCAGCAAAGCGTAGATGTTGCTTCCCTTTGGCAGCGCTACGCAGTCGATAAGGATGTGGAGCTCCGTAATCAGCTGGCGGAATACTATCTGCCGCTGGTCAAGATCACGGCAGGGCGGCTGGCAATCAGCCTGCCGCCGCAAGTCGATCGCGATGATTTGCTGAGCAGCGGCTTCTTCGGTCTTTTGGATGCCATTGACCGTTACGACCTGCAGCGCAGCAATAAATTCGAGACCTATGCCAGTGTGCGCGTGCGCGGCGCGATGCTCGACTACCTGCGCGCCAAGGACTGGGTGCCAGTGTCGACGCGGCAGAAAATCCGCAAGTACGAGCAGGCTGTCTGCGCGCTGGAAAATTCTCTGGGGCGTTCGGCCACGGATGCGGAGCTGGCGGAGCAGCTTGGCATTTCCAGGGACGAGCTGCAGGATCTGGAGCGGCAGGTCAGCATCGCGACGGTCATACCGCTCGATGATTACCTGCGGGCAGATGCCCAGGCTTCCGATGATGCCGGGCCTTCTACCCGCCTGGAGAAACAGGAAGAAAAGAAACTTCTGGCGGAGGGCATCGAGCAATTGCCGCCCAAGGAGAAGCAGGTTGTTACGCTATATTATTATGAAGAAATGACGCTCAAGGAAATCAGCCTGGTCATGCATCTGTCCGAGGCGCGTATCTCGCAGCTGCATACCAAAGCGGTATTCCGCCTGCGGGCCTATATGGCGCGCGACTGAACGGCAGGAAAGCAGTTTTACCTTTTGGCCGCTTTCGTGTATCCGGAGCATTATCGATAGCCGGGAGGGATGAACATGGCAGAAACAGATTATCCGACTGTGGGAGACATGAATGCCGGATATTTGTTTGAGTTCAGGCAGGATGGCGTTTTTCTGACGGTTTATCCGCAGCACAGTGATGAGACGCTGTTCGAGCTGACAGACTTGCAGCAGATCCTGATGGATTACAGCGTTGAGGACTACAATATCCTCGAGCTTGCCAAGACTGTACGCAGTGCCAATGGTGTGCCGGTCAAGCTGGCCGAGCACTTTATTGCTCCCGATGGTAAAGCATCATCACCTTCCCGCGCGAAAAAGGCGGGAGCAGAGGGAACTGAGGAAGAGGAAAAGGAACCGCAGCCGGCGGGAATCCTCGTGGATGTCAGCCGCGACAAGATGAGGGCTGTGATCCGCTATGATACCAAGGTAGGCACGTTGCTGCCCCAGCCGCAGGATATCTACGATGCTTTGTCGGAGCGAGGCATTGTCTTCGGTATCAAGCAGTCTGCCGTGGCAGAGGGTGTCAAAAAATTGGAGACCTTTGTCGTGGCTGAGGGCCAGCCGCCCATCCACGGCGAGAACGCCCGTGTGGAGAAAAAATATGATCTCGGCGTTATGGGGCATCCGGCTGTCGACCAGTACAACCGCGTCGACTACAAGAACATGAACCTTTTCGTGCTCGTGAAGAAGGGCACGCTGCTGGCCGAGCGCATCCCGCAGACGCAGGGCGTGCCGGGCATGGACGTCTTCGGCGTCAGCGTGGCGGCGCGCAATGGCCGACCTATCCCGATGCCGAAGGGCAAGAATACCGAGGTGCGGGAAGAGAACAAGCTCTATGCCGCCATCGATGGCCAGATCGTCGAGCAGGGCTCAAAGATCATGGTTGACCCGCACCTCGTCATCAAGTCTGGTGTCGGTGTGGGCTCTGGCAATATCGATTTCACGGGCAGTGTCGAGGTACATGGTAACGTGGAGGCCGGTTTCGTCGTCAAGGCCACCGGTGATATCGAGGTCAAGGGTCTCGTCTCGGGCGATGTTACGGGTCGTAACGTCTTCGTCAGCGGTGGTATCAGCGGGCTGAACCGCGGTAAGGTAAAGGCAGAGGAAGACGTGCATGCGGCCTATGTCGAGAATGCGACAGTCGAGGCAGGCCGCGATATCGTGGTCTCGGATGTGGCTTTGCACTCGACGCTGCGCGCGGGCAAGCGTATCGTTGCCATGGAGAAAAAGGGGGCGATTGTCGGTGGTAACGTAGCGGCCGGTGAAGCTATTGAAGCGAAGATGTTCGGCAATCCGGCTTTCGTGGTCACGCGCTTGTCCGTCGGTATCAACCCTGCCGTGCAGCAGGAATATAAAAATGCCTGTGAGGAGTACCGGGCGGATAAGACACGCCTGCAGCAGATCGATGCTATGCTGAATACGCTGAGCAAGATCGATACGAGCAAGCTGCCGCCACTGCGCCTGGAGCAGATCAACAAACTGACGGTATCGCGCTTCCCTCTGGCGGGCAAAATCAAGCGCACGGAGACGCGCATCAAGGAACTGGAAGAAGAGCTGGCCAAGATGGAGCACGGGCGCGTCAGCGTGTCGGATAAGATGTTCCCCGGCTGCCGTGTGACCATCAATGGCGTGATGCTGAATGTCCAGTCGGAGATCCAGCATTCGCGGCTGGATGTCAAGGACGATAAAGTGAGTATTGGCCCATATTAACTCTCGTGATGTAATGAGGTGAGCGGTTATGGATGTAACGCCAGTCAGTCTGCAGATGATCGTGCCACGGGCGACCGAGGTGGGACAGGTACAGCACAACCTGAATCAGGCTGCGTCCCTGCAACAGGATTTTGAGGCCATGCGTGAGCAGGCCGATGCGAAGCTGAAGGAAACGCAGGTACGCAGCAAGGCCAATCCGGAGGATGGCCGTATCCGTGACGAACAGCAGCGCCAGCAGGGGCAGGGCTATCAGGGCGATGGCGGCCAGTCCCGCAAGGAACAGGATGAAGAGACGGAGGAGACGGCCACGAGCTATGCCGTCGATCCGACACGCGGGCATCATCTGGATATCAGTTTGTGAATGGATAAAGCTGCGGCAGGCAGAGAGGGGTATTTAGGCGGTTATGGTCACTGAGATTTTGGGCCTGCTGATTATCGTGGGCGCAGGTATTGTTTTTCTCGTGCGGTGGCAGATGCACAGGACGCAGCGTCCTAAGCTGGAACAGCGGGAAATGCAGGTGTCTACGGCCAGGCTCAAGGAGGAACTGCAGCGATCCGGCGATGCGATCGTCAACCGCATGAGCACCCATGTGAGCCAGCTGGAGAAGCTGATCAAGGATGCGGACGAGCGGGCGGCACAGCTTGACTCGCGTATCGCGGCCTGCAGGCGGTTGGAGGCAGAGCTGGAGCTGCGGTCTGCCGAGCTCTCGCAGCGCGCACAGCAGACCGTGGCCTCTGCCCGGATTGCGGCGTCGGCGGCCCGGCAGCCGCTGTCTCAGCCGACTATGCAGTCGCAGACCGCAGCACCGGCTCCCGACATGCTTGGTCATGCCGTGTCGATGGCCGAGCGCGTCGATGCGGAGGATTTCGCGCAGGTGTTGCATGACTCCATGCAGCGCGAGGAGGCGCAGGTGGAGCTGCCAACTGCAGCCGAGGTCATGGCTGACGCCGCTACGCCGCCGGCTGAGCAGACGGCGCCCACAACACAGGCTGCGATGCAGCAGGTGACGGATGTCGCAGAAGCCGTGTCGGAGCCTTTACCCATGGCGGAAGCAACGGCAGCAGAGCCGGAGGCAGACGGGCAGGAGGAGCCCGGGACTTCGGCCGCTACCCGGGCACGGGCCTTGCTGCTGGCAGGCTACTCCATCGAGGATACGATGCGTGAGACTGGTCTGGGGCAGGGCGCTGTGCAGCTGATTCAGGAAATGAACCGCCATGCCATGGCCGAGGCAGATAAAGCATAAAGCAGGATCGATGTTCCCATCAATGCATATGGGGACATCGACCCTTTTTTATCATATATCATCATTCGGGGAATCAAGGCCAGCCTGCAGGAGATGGAGCAGGTATGCACCAACATGGCAGATGGCGACTTCCGCATTACGGCGACGCAGTCTGATCGCGGTGATGAGTTTGGCTCTATGGAGAATAAACTCTACTCGATGCGCAGCCGCATGAATAAGCTCATGCGCCAGGTGCACAGCTCGTCCGAGCAGATGGCTGCTGCCTCCGAGGAGCTCACGGCCAGCTCGAATCAGGCGGCCCAGGCTTCGACTCAGGTGGCTGAGTCGGCCAGCAATATGGTGGACTCCGTGGAGAAGCAGCAGAGCTCCGTCGTCAGCAGCCATAAGTCGGTGAAGAAGGTCGATGAGGCTGTCGTCGAGGTACAGGAAGTCGTGGCCAAGGCCGTCGATAACCCGGCTGTCGTCGCGAAGCAGGCCCAGAGCGGCAACAAGTCCATCGATGATTCGGTGGCGAAGATCGAGAGTGTGGCGGAGACTGTGCGCAGCTCGGCAGAGGTGGTCGACCGCCTCGGTGCCCGCTCGGAGGAGATCGGCGAGATCGTCGGCACGATTTCCTCCATCGCGGAGCAGACGAACCTGCTGGCACTCAATGCCTCCATCGAGGCCGCGCGTGCCGGCGAACATGGCCGCGGCTTCACGGTCGTCGCTGAGGAAGTTGGCAAGCTGGCCAACGAGTCGCAGCGCTCGGCGGAGAAGATTGCGGGCCTGATCAAGAATATCCAGTCCGACACGGCACAGGCCGTTGCCTCCATGCAGGAAGGCCGCGAGGCCGTCAAGGTCGGCGCTGAGTCCGTCGAGGGCCTGCGCAGCATGTTCAAGAGCATCAACGAGCATGTGGGCAGCGTCTCCGAGCAGATTCAACATGTCTCGGACGCCGTGGAGAAGGTCGCCGACAGCGCGGAGATCATCACGAAGGGCGTAGCCAATATCGGCACGCACAGCGACAAGGTTTCCTCGCACATCCAGTCCGTCTCCGCCGCGACGGAGGAGCAATCCGCCTCGGCCGAGGAGATTGCCTCCGCCAGCGAGTCCCTGGCCAAGCTGGCCCAGGACCAGCAGCAAGCGCTCTCCTATTTCAAGTTCTAAAAAGTGTCCTCTTTCCTGAGGCATAAAAACCAAAAGCCAAATCACAGAACTCGTGCTATACTGGATGTAGTACGAGTTTTTTGTTTTAGGCAAAAAAATGAGGGGATTACGTTATGGAAAACAGGGTAAATTTCCGTTGGGCAACGCTGGGCGTCGGGGTAATTGGGCACCAGCTGGCAGAGGCGATGCAGGCGCTGGGCGGCAATCTCTATGCCGTCGGCAACCGCACGCATGAAAAGGCCGTGGCCTTTGCGCAGCAGTATGGCATCGGCAAGGTTTACGAGCGGCCGGAGGATATGTTCACCGACCCGGACGTCGACATCGTCTATCTCTCGACGCCGCACAACACGCATATCCAGTATCTCCGCCAGGCACTGGCGGCCGGCAAGCATGTGCTCTGCGAAAAGTCCATCACGCTGAACAGCGCTGAGCTCGAGGAGGCCGTCGCGCTGGCGCAGGCACATCAGGTGGTGCTCGCCGAGGCGCAGACCATCTACCACATGCCCATCTATCGCGAGCTGGCCAGGCGGATTGACGCGGGGGAGTTCGGCCCGCTGAACGTCATCACGATGAACTTCGGCAGCTACAAGGATTACAACATGAAGAACCGCTTCTTCAACCGCAATCTGGCGGGCGGCGCGATGCTCGACATCGGCGTCTACGCGCTTTCCTTCGTGCGCTGGTTCATGGCCTCCTGCCCGACGGAAATGCTGACGCAGGTGAAATATGCGCCGACAGGCGTCGATGAGCAGGCGAGCCTGCTGCTCAGGAATAAAGAGGAGCAGATGGCCACCGTCATGCTTTCCCTGCACTCGAAGCAGCCGAAGCGCGGCACGCTCTCCTTTGATAAAGCCTACATCGAGCTCTACGAATATCCGCGCGGCGAAAAGGCCGTCATCACCTGGACGGCCGACGGCCATCAGGAAGAAATCCTCGCCGGCAGCACGGCCGAGGCCCTCCAGTACGAGGTGCTCGACATGGAAAAAGCCGTCGCCGGTGATCCGGCCATCATGCACCTCGACTACACGCGCGACGTCATGCAGCTCATGACCAAAGCGCGCAATACCTGGGGCATGAAGTATCCCGAGGAAGAGTAAATCTAGCAAAAAAAATCCCTGGACGGCGCAAAAGCTGTTCAGGGATTTTTTGTTGGCAGATAGATATGCAGATATTCATGATCTACTTATAAAAAAGGACTCTTTTTCGTGCTCTGATGATTTTGTATGAAAAATAGCTGGACAATGATAATGATATTTGTTATCATATAAAAGGACATGATTGAGAATACTTATCTATTGGCAGGTGATTGATTTGGGCAAAGAAGGTTTTGAACGGCTTATGGGCATACATGGTGCGCCTTTCCTCATGGGACTCCGGCCAGCATGTCTGTTGTCGTTTCAGCAGAGCAAGTTTACGGATTTTGAAGGTATGCTGGCGGAGTACCAGCACTGTTTCCAATGTAAGGGCATCGCCCAGTGCCGTCTGGCGGAGGGCGAAGAGTATGTGATGATTCTGTTCTACCGTTCGGCGGCTTTGGCGCGGATGCTGTGGCTGCCGGAGTCGGCGGCACTGCTGCAGGAACTGGGCTATCCGGTGAAAGGCTCGTTGCACGATATGCTGGCCGAACTGAAATTCCGCATCAGTACGAACATGACGTTCCCGCATGAGATTGGCCTTTTCCTCGGCTATCCCGTGGCGGATGTGCGCGGCTTCATGGAGCATCACGGACACGACTACAGCTGTAACGGCTATTGGAAGGTATATGCGAATGAGGCACAGGCGCGTGCCTTGTTTAATCTGTACACGAATTGCAGCCAGGCATTCTGTGAGCGCCTGGCACGGGGCGAGTCATTCCCCGAATTGGTACAGGCATTGTAGAGAGGAGCTCAGCGATATGGTAAAAGTAGCTATCGTTTACTGGTCGGGTACTGGCAACACGCAGGCCATGGCACATGCCATCAAGGACGGAGTGGAGCGCAGCGGCAACGCTGTGGAAATTTTCGAGGTGGATCAGTTCCGCGTCGATGACTTCAAGGATTATCAGGGCTATATCTTCGGCTGCCCGGCTATGGGCGACGAGGTACTGGAGGAGGGCAGCTTCGAGCCGTTCTTCACTGCGGCAGAGAGTCACCTGAAGGACAAGCCCGTTGCGCTCTTTGGCTCCTACGGCTGGGGCGGCGGCGAGTGGATGCGCACCTGGGCCGAGCGCACGCGCATGGACGGTGCTAAGCTTTACAATGATGGCCTCATCGTCGAGAACGGCCCCACTGATGATGATCTTAAAAACTGCGTAAAGCTGGGCGAAGAATTCGCCCGTAGTATTGAAGCGTAAAAAGAAAAATCATAGGACTCGTGCTATACTAGGAGTAGCACGAGTTTTGTTTATCGGAAAGATCGACGCGCGCCTGGTGAAAATTGCGAACTTGCTCGGCATCAAGGAAGCATAAAGACAAAAGAAAATCCCGGAACGGCGTGGGCTGTTCCGGGATTGCTTGTCTCTATAGAAAGTCAGGGCGTATTGATGCGGCCGGCGAGCCAGGTGAGGCCGTGGGCGCGGAGGCTGGCTCGCAGGTCTTCGTACGGGACGAAGGCGGGGGCGTACTCGAGACGCAGCTTGAAGCGCTCCAGCATGTGGGACATGCCGCCGAAGATGGGGACGCGATCGAGCATGTACTGCGGCTTATCCTTTTCGGCGTAGCCGAGGTGCACGGTGAAGGCGGCGCGGTAGCCGGCAACCCGGGTATCATCCTGTACCTCCTGCGTGTAATCGCCGCAGGGGTAGGCGATGTATTCGATTTTTTTCTGCAGGTGCCATTCGAGGGCTTTCTTTGAGTCCTCCAGCTGGTGCATGCGCTCTTCGTGGCTGAGCTTGTCGAGCTCCTCGTGGGAGAGCGTATGGCTCTCGAAGTCGATGAGGCCGCTCTGCTGCATCTCGGCTGCCTGATCCCAGGTCAGGTAGTTCGGATAGGTGTCGAGGAAATCCGAAATGAGGAAGATCGTTGCCTTCAGGTTGTATTTCTGCAGGATGGGATAGGCATTCTTGTAGTTGTCCATGTAACCGTCGTCGAAGGTGATGATGACGGGCTTATCGGGGAGCTTCGTGCCGTTATCCCAGGCATCCGTGAGCTCGGCGGGCGTGATGGCGTGATAGCCGTGGTCGGCCAGATACTTCATCTGGGCCTCGAACTGGTCCGTCTTGACGGTCAGCGCGTTGTTGTCGACGTCGTTGATCTGGTGGTAGTTGAGGACGGGGACGCCGTCCTCCGCGCGGTGCATGCGCACGAGGGCATCGGCACCGAGGATGAGCAGCAGGCTGAGGACGACGAGCAGGGCCCGTTTCAGGATGAGGAGCCAGCGCCGTTGCGGTTGCGATGGGCGGATATTTAGTTTGCTGTGCAAGATGACACAACCTTTCTTTTACGCTTCAAATATACCGTTTCATACTATCCCAATGCAGGAAACCTGTCAAGGCGTAGACGCGCGGCGATTTTGGCTTTATAATAGATGTTGCCTGAAAGCAGGTGATAACCGTTGTTTTTAAAGGAGATACTATCTTTTATGCAGAGAAATGAATTGTGCTGGTGCGGCAGCGGCAAGAAATACAAGAAATGCCATGCCGACTATGACGAGCGCATCAGCGAGCTGAAGTTCGACGTGTTCAAGGGGCAGGTGCGTCCGCCCCATAAGCTGATCAACAATGCGCGGGACATCGCGGGCATCCGCGCGGCTGGCGTTATCAATGACGGCGCCCTCGACCTCGTGGATACGCTCGTAAAGCCGGGCATCACGACGGCGGCCATCGACCAGGCCGTACACGACTACATCGTGGAGCACGGCGCGGTGCCGGGCGACCTGAACTATCAGGGTTTCCCCAAGAGTTGCTGCACGTCCATCAACGACATCGTCTGCCACGGCATCCCTTCGGCCAAGGTGAAGCTCAAGGAAGGCGACATCGTCAACGTCGATGTCACGACGGTGCTCGATGGCTACTATGCCGATGCCTCCCGCATGTACATGGTCGGCGAGGTGTCGCCGGCAGCGGAGCGACTCGTGCGTGTGACGCGGGAGTGCATGGAGGCCGGCATCGCGGCGGCGAAGCCCTGGCATTTCGTCGGCGATATCGGCGCGGCCTGCGGGGCGCATGCCCATGAGAACGGTTACGGCGTCGTCACGGATCTCGGCGGCCATGGCGTGGGCAAGGGTTACCATCTGGAGCCTTTCGTTTCCCATGACGCCACGGCGGGTACGGGCATGCTGCTGGTGCCGGGCATGACGCTCACGGTGGAGCCGATGATCAACGAGGGCACGTGGAAGACCTACACGGACAAGACGGGCGACGGCTGGACCGTGCGCACGAAGGATCACAAGCTCTCGGCACAATGGGAGAAGACGATCCTGATCACGGAGACGGGCAGCGAGGTGCTGTCAAGCTGAGCCGCATTACTTATAGAAGCAAAGCGGAGGAAGGTGCATCATGACATCATTCAAGGAACTGGGCATCGCGGCGGAGGTCTGCGATGTCCTGCGCTATCAGGGCATCAAGGAGCCGACGCCCGTGCAGGAACAGGCCATCCCCGTGGTGCGGGCGGGCCGCGACTGCATCGCGCAGGCGCAGACGGGCACGGGCAAGACGCTGGCCTTCCTGCTGCCAATCTTCGAGAAAATCAAGCCTCAGGCCGATGTGGCGCAGGCTCTCGTCATCACGCCGACGCGCGAGCTGGCCATCCAGATCGCGAAGGTTGCGAAGAGCGTGGGCGAAGCCGTCGGCGTGAGCTCGCTGGTCATCTACGGCGGGCAGGACATCGAGCGGCAGAAGCAGAAGCTGCGCCGCCATCCCCAGCTCATCATCGGCACGCCGGGCCGCCTGCTCGACCATCTGCGCCGCGGTACCATCGACCTCGCACAGGTGAACAAGGTGGTACTCGATGAGGCCGATGAGATGCTGCGCCTCGGTTTTATCGAGGATGTGGAGACACTTCTGAAGGCTGTGGCGGCCGACCGCCAGCTCCTGCTCTTTTCGGCCACGATGCCCGTGCGCATCAAGGCGCTCGCGCAGCAGTTCATGCATGCGCCCGCGAATATCGAGGTCAAGAGTGAGCATATCACGCTCGATGCCATCGAGCAGGTCATCGTCGATACGACGGAGGAGGATAAGCTCGACCGCCTCTGCGAGCTCATCAACCAGGACAATCCCTACCTCATGATGGTCTTCTGCCACACGAAGCAGCGGGCCCATCAGGTCACGATGGCGCTGGCGGCGCGCGGCTACCTCGTCGATGAATTGCACGGCGACCTCTCGCAGGTACAGCGCGCGCTCGTGCTGAAGCGCTTTCGCACGGCGCAGCTGCAGATCCTCTGCGCCACGGATATCGCGGCGCGCGGCCTCGACATCGAGGGCGTCACGCATGTCGTGAACTACGATATCCCGCACGATGCGGAGAGCTACATCCATCGCATCGGCCGTACGGGCCGCGCGGGGCAGACGGGCAAGGCCGTGACCTTCGTGAATGCGCGCCAGTACGATCTGCTGCGCCGCATCGAGTCCGGCATCCGGAGCCGCATCCGCAAGGCCCACGCGGAGCGCCACCAGAAGCATGTGGCGAAGCAGCAGAAGATCCTGCAGGAAATCCGTGCGAAAGAGGCGGAGCACAAGAAAAAGAAGAAACCGCTCTCGAAGTACGCGAACCGCAAGGGGGCGGCGCATAAGGGCCGCAATACACGCAGCCGCCGCCAGGCATCAGCGAAGGGCAGGAGCCGCACGAACCTCGGCCATCGCTCGAAGCTGGGGCGTCATTGAGTCACGATAGCGAGTAATACATCAAACAAGTCTTTTGCGTCAGTGCTATTTTAGTAAATTTGACGTAAAAAGACTTGTTTTTTCGTTTACAAGCAGGAATTCAGGAATAAAAAAGCGAAATAATACCCTGTCAATAAAGAACAGTCCTGTATTTCCGCTTCGCGTGTGGTTTGGGGACAAGCACAGGCGAAGAGAACAGAACCATTAGGGGGTATCTTCATGATTGGAATTCGCAACGTCATTGCCATTGTCTGCGGCGGCGGCCCGGCACCCGGTATCAACAGTGTCATCTCGGGCATCACGAACGAGGCTTCGCGCCACGGCTGGGATGTCATCGGCATCTACGATGGCTTCTCCCGCCTCGCCCGTGGCGAGAAGAACTACCTGCGCCTCGAGCCGAAGAATATCAGCCACATCCACATGACGGGCGGCTGCATCCTCAAGATGTCCCGCTACAATCCGACGAAGAAGGAGTCGGATATGCGCACGGTCGTGGAGACGCTGACGGAGCTCGGCGTCACGCACCTCGTGACCATCGGCGGCGATGACACGGCCTACAGCTCGGCTGCTGTCGCGGAGTATGCGCGCAAGATGGGCCGTACGATCAATGTCGTGCATGTGCCGAAGACCATCGATAACGATCTGCCGCTGCCCGATGGCGTGCCGACTTTCGGCTTCGAGACGGCGCGCGCCTTTGCCACGACGGAAATCGAAAACCTCATGGAGGATGCGCGCACGACGAATAACCGCTGGTACTTCACCATCGCCATGGGTCGCACGGCTGGTCATCTGGCGCTCGGCATGGGCCGCAGTGCGGGCGCGGCGCTCACGATTATCCCGGAGGAGCTGCCGGTTCAGGTGCCCCTGCAGCACGTCGTGGATATCATCACGGGTTCCATCGTCAAGCGTTACCTCACGGGTAAGAACTACGGCGTGGCCGTCATTGCCGAGGGCATCATCGAGAAGATCGCGCCGGAGGATTTCGAGAAGCTCGGCACGGTGGTCAAGGATGAGCATGGCCATATCCGCTACAGCGAACTCGACTTCGGCGAAATTCTCAAGCAGGCCGTGCTGGCTGAGACGAAGAAACTTGGCATCAAGCTCTCCATCATCGATAAGGAGATCGGCTACGAGCTGCGCTGCACGAGCCCGATCGCCTACGACATCGACTATGCACGCTCCCTCGGCTATGAGGCGGTGCAGTTCCTCATGCGCGGCGATAGCGGTGCCCTGATCACGATTCAGGACAACAAGGCCGTGCCCCTGCGCTTCGAGGATATCAAGGATCCGGCTACGGGCAAGACGAAGGTGCGCAAGGTCAACATCAATTCCGTACATTATAAGATTGCGCGCGGCTCGATGATGCGCCTGGAGAAAGAGGACCTTGACGATCCGGGTCTCGCCAATGCCTACCATATGACGCAGGATGAATTCAGGAAACGCTATGCCTACCTCTTTGAGGCACCGGATCAGGCACCAGCCAAGGCGGCCAAGAAGTAAGCGGCAGTCTTTTCTTTACATAATACAGAGCAGAAAACCTTCTCGCAAAAAAAGAGAAGGTTTTTTCTTTTTGGGTGTTGACATATCTGCGGCTTTGCACTATAATAATTTCTTGTCAGCCGATGAGTAATAAATCGGTTCGTTAAAATCGCGGGATGGAGCAGTCGGTAGCTCGTCGGGCTCATAACCCGAAGGTCACAGGTTCAAGTCCTGTCCCCGCAACCAATGAATAGTTGCTGATATAGCTCAGTCGGTAGAGCGTATCCTTGGTAAGGATAAGGTCACCAGTTCAATCCTGGTTATCAGCTCCATATAACGGCGGCATAGCTCAGTTGGCTAGAGCATGCGGTTCATACCCGCAGTGTCCGGAGTTCAAATCTCTGTGCCGCCACCAATTTTAACAATAAGCCCCTGCAGAAGGGGTTTTATTTATGTCAATTTACAGCATGATTTTTCGCGCGTGTCAAGGTTTTCTTGTTGACAGGGATTGGCAAGTGTGCTAAATTGTACTAGTGACATTTGAGAAGTCAGCGTCATAGACTGCAGCGTAAGGGGTGTGAAAAGAAATGCGCAACAATATCACGTTGGAGTGCACGGAGTGCCATAGCCGCAACTACCGCACCAACAAGAACAAGAAGAACAATCCGGATCGTCTGGAGTTCAATAAGTATTGCAAGTTCTGCAAGAAACACACGGTTCACAAGGAAACGAAGTAATCCCGGAACGTGCAATGAGGGTGTGAAGTAATTTTGAAGAAGTTCCTGGGCGAAGTTGTCGCCGAGATGAAAAAGGTAACATGGTGTACCAAGAAAGAGCTCGTGACCTACACCTGCGTGGTAGGTATTGCGGTCACTATTGTCTGCGCTCTGATCTGGATCTGTGATACCATCTTCGCGAGATTGTTCCACATCATTTTGAAGTAAGCAGGGTGAGAGAGCAGCATGGCAGAGAAAGAAGAAATGGATCTGCGCCAGGACAATCCTGGCCGGGCCTGGTATGTAATCCATACCTATTCTGGCTACGAGAACAAGGTCAAGGCTAATCTCGAGCGCCTTATCCATACGGCTGGCATGAAGGATATGATCTTCAATATCGTTGTGCCGGTAGAGGAAGAAGTCGAGATCAAGGACGGCAAAAAAAAGGTCGTGCCTCACAAGATTTTTCCCGGCTATGTGCTGGTGGACATGATCGTGGATGAGCACTCCTGGTACGTCGTCCGCAACACGACTGGCGTGACGGGCTTTGTTGGCTCGGAGAAACACCCGATTCCGCTTACGGATGCTGAAGCAAAGCGTATTCTGGATGCCACGGGCGAGAAGGAGTACCAGCCTGAGCTCAAATTTGAGCTCGGCGATGTGGTTCGCATCAAGTCGGGCGTGTTTGAAAACTACACGGGCAAGATTACGGCCATCGAGGCTGAGGATCAGCGCGTGAAGGTAGATGTGGATGGCACCCCGATTGAGCTCGGTTACGACGAGATCGAAGAGCTCTGAGGACTGAGCAATTCCTTTTAGGGAGGTGAAATACACAATGGCAAAGAAAGTTTCCAAGATTGTCAAGCTCCAGGTTATGGCTGGTAAAGCTAACCCGGCTCCTCCGGTAGGTCCTGCACTGGGCCAGGCCGGTGTCAACATCATGGGCTTCTGCAAGGAGTTCAACGAGAGAACGAAGCAGCAGGCTGGTCTGATGATCCCTGTTGTCATCACCGTTTTCGAGGATCGTTCTTTCACGTTCATCACGAAGACGCCGCCGGCGGCTGTTCTGCTGAAGAAGGCTGCAGGCATCGAGAAGGCTTCTGGTGAGCCGAACAAGACGAAGGTCGCCAAGCTGCCGCGCGCGAAAGCACAGGAAATCGCGGAGAGCAAGATGGTAGACCTGAACGCTGCTGATGTCGAGGCCGCTACCCGCATGATCGAGGGTACGGCTCGTAGCATGGGCATCGAGATCGTCGACTAAGACGACTCGCGTCTCCGGTGGGAGGCAATACCGTTATTACCACGAGAGGAGAACTAACTACAATGGCTAAGACTGGTAAGAAATATCAGGAAGCTTGCAAGCTCATCGAGGCTGGCAAGCAGTATACGCCTGCGGAAGCTATGGAACTCGTCAAGAAGACGGCTACGAAGAAGTTCGATGAGACCATCGAGCTGCACGTGCGTCTCGGCGTAGATCCGAAGTACGCTGACCAGCAGGTTCGCGGCGCCCTCGTGCTGCCGCATGGCACGGGCAAATCCAAGCGCGTGCTCGTTTTCGCCAAAGGCGAGAAGGTTCAGGAGGCCGAGGCTGCAGGTGCAGATTTCGTCGGCTCCGATGAGATTGTCCAGAAGATTCAGGGTGGCTGGCTCGACTTCGATGTCGCTGTCGCTACGCCGAACATGATGGGCACTGTCGGTCGTCTTGGTAAGATCCTCGGCCCCCGCGGCCTGATGCCGAACCCGAAACTGGGTACGGTTACGATGGATCTCACGAAGGCCATCTCCGAGATTAAAGCAGGTAAAGTCGAGTACCGTACCGATAAGGCCGGTAATGTGCATTGCCCGATCGGCAAGGCATCCTTCGACGCTGAGAAGCTTCAGCAGAACTTCCAGACCCTGATGGATACACTGATTCGCGTTAAGCCGGCTGCCGCCAAGGGCCAGTACATCAAGTCCGTGACGGTTTCCGCTACGATGGGCCCGGGTGTCCCCATCCAGCACATCTAAGCGATTCAGGCGAGACTCCGGTCTCTACAATTGTATATCGATGGCTGTAGACAGCAGGTTTGATTCCATCATCTAACGACGTATGTGTCGCCTGCCGAGGCCGGAGTCAATGAATTTGAAATTTATGACCTCCGGCAGACAGCCGGAGGTTTTATTACGTTGCTTTAAAATCCCAAGCGAATGGAGGTGCAAATCAAATAATGAGTGATAAATCCGCAAAGAAAGCAGTCGTGGCTGAGCTCAAAGAGCAGCTCGAGAGCTCCAAAGCTGTCGTGCTGACGACGTACAAAGGCCTGACTGTAGAGCAGGACACGGAGCTGCGCAGCGAGCTGCGCAAAGCTGGTGTCACCTATCATGTCGTCAAGAACACGATGCTCCGCATCGCTGCCAAGGAGGCTGGTATTGAAGGCCTCGACGAGCAGCTGAACGGCACGACGGCTATGGCATACTCCACTGAGGATGCTGTTGCTCCGGCTAAGGTGATCAGCGAGTTCATCAAGAAGAACAAGCTGGACGAGGCTGAGGTGCTTCAGATCAAAGCTGGTATGCTCGATGGCAAAGTCATCGCCCTCGAGAAAGTCAAGGAACTCGCTTCCCTGCCTTCCCGCGAGGAACTGCTGGCCAAACTGCTGGGCAGCATGAACGCCCCGATTGCGAACACGGCCAACGTGCTCCAGGGCGTTATCCGCAAAGCCGTATATGCGCTCAACGCTGTACGCGAGCAGAAAGAGCAGGCTTCTGCCTAAAGGCAGCCTGATGGCTCTTTCCGCATAATCTTGAAACAGAAATAAATTTATAAAAATTGGAGGAATATCAAAATGACGAAAGAAGAAATCCTTGAAGCCATTGAGAACATGAGCGTTCTCGAGCTGTCCGAGCTCGTAAAAGACATGGAGGAGAAGTTCGGCGTTAGCGCTGCTGCTCCGGTCGCTGTTGCTGCTGCTGGCGCTGCTGCTGGTGCTGCTGCTGAGGAGAAATCCGAGTTCACGGTTGTCCTCAAAGAGGTCGGTGACAAGAAGATCAACGTCATCAAGGCTGTTCGCGAGGCTACGGGCCTGGGCCTGAAGGACGCAAAGGCTCTCGTTGATGGCGCTCCGGCTAACGTCAAAGAGAACGTTGCTAAGGACGAGGCTGAGGCTCTGAAGGCTAAGCTCGAAGAGGCTGGCGCTACGGTTGAGCTGAAGTAATTCAGTTTTTGACTGATACTGTCTGACGAAGACCACCCTGCGGGGTGGTCTTTTTGCATGCCATCATTTTATATTTTTTCTCTTGACAGACAGGATGCGTTGTGCTAACATTTTAAAATACAGGACTTTGCACAGGGGATAAGTGCGCGCAAATGGCTAGAAGGTGTGGTATCATCTCTGTTTGCGTGCTTTTATGTTTCCTGCGGCAGGGCCGGATTTGTTTATACGATTTATCAGGCTAAGGGGTGAAGGATTTAATGTTTAATCCTGTGCCGGTGGGCAAAAGAACCAGGTATAGCTACGCCAGAATCAAGGACGTCATGAAAATGCCGCACTTGCTGGATATCCAGAGGAACAGCTACCAGTGGTTCCTTGATAAGGGCTTGCAGGAAATCTTCAACGACATTTCACCAATCCAGGATTTCTCGGGTAATCTCGTGCTCTCCTTCGAGAGCTTCTCGCTGGGCGAGCCGAAGTACGATCTGGACGAGTGCAAACAGCGCGATGTGACGATGGCGGCCCCAATCCGGGTCAACGTGCGTCTCATCAACCGCGAGACGGGCGAGATTAAAGAGCAGGAAGTCTTCATGGGTGATTTCCCACTGATGACGGATACGGGTACGTTCATCATCAACGGTGCTGAGCGTGTCATCGTCAGCCAGCTCGTACGTTCCCCCGGTGCCTATTACGGGGAGGATATCGATCCTACCGGTAAACATCTCTATAATGCTACGGTCATCCCAAACCGCGGTGCCTGGATCGAGCTGGAGACGGACACGAATGACGTCGTCTCCGTACGCATCGACCGCACGCGCAAGATGCCGGTGACCTACTTCATCCGCGCGCTCGGCTTCGATACGGATGAGGAGATTCTCGAGCTGTTCGGCAACGATCAGCGCATCATCAATACGCTCGACCCGGCGGTCGACAAGGTCAAGACGCACCGCGAAGCGGTCATCGAGATCTACCATCGCCTGCGTCCGGGTGAGCCGGCCAACGAGGACAACGCCCAGCAGCTGCTGGATTCGCTGTTCTTCGACCCCAAACGCTACGACCTCGCTACGGTGGGCCGCTACAAGCTGACGAAGAAGCTCGGCTGGAAGCGCCGCATCCTCGGCAAGGTACTCGCAGACCCGATCGTGGATCAGGAGACGGGCGAGATCGTCATCCCACAGGGTGAAGTCGTCACCGAGGATATGCTCGATGCCGTGAAGCCCGAGGACGAGACGAAACTCTTCGGCGATGGCATCATCACGCTTTATGTCCTGCGCAAGGACGGACAGCGCGAGAAGATGCTCTGCTCCCGCACGCTCGATATCTATGACCGCACGATCACGAAAGAGGATATCGTCGCGTCCATCAGCTATCTGCTGAACCTCATGGATGGCTTCGGCCACAAGGATGATATCGACCATCTGGGCAACCGCCGCGTACGCGCGGTGGGCGAGCTGCTGCAGAATCAGTTCCGCATCGGCCTTTCCCGCATGGAGCGTGTCGTGCGCGAGCGCATGACCATCCAGGATGTCGATGTCATCACGCCGCAGGCGCTCATCAACATCCGTCCGGTCGTCGCTGCGATCAAGGAGTTCTTCGGGTCCTCCCAGCTGTCCCAGTTCATGGACCAGCACAATCCGCTGTCCGAGCTCACGCATAAGCGCCGTCTGTCGGCCCTCGGCCCGGGCGGTTTGTCCCGTGAGCGCGCCGGTTTCGAGGTTCGCGATGTCCATAACTCCCATTACGGCCGCATGTGCCCGGTTGAGTCCCCTGAGGGCCCGAACATCGGCCTGATCGGTTCGCTGGCTACGTTCGCGCGCATCAACCAGTTCGGCTTCATGGAGACGCCGTACCGCCGCGTGGACAAGGAGACGCACAAGGTTACGGATGAAGTGCGCTACCTCACGGCTGATGAAGAGGATGATCTCGTCATCGCCCAGGCCAATGAGCCGCTGGACGAAAATGACTGGTTCGTCAATGAGCGCGTCACGGCGCGCTTCAAAGAGGAGACGGGCCTGCACAACCGCGAAACCGTCGACTACATGGACGTGAGCCCGCGCCAGGTCTTCTCCATTGCGACGGCCATGATTCCATTCCTCGAAAACGATGATGCGAACCGTGCCCTCATGGGTGCGAACATGCAGCGCCAGGGCGTGCCTCTGCTGCGCACGCAGGCTCCGCTCGTCGGCACGGGCATGGAGTACAAGGCTGCCTGTGACTCCGGCGTCATGATTCTCGCGAAACATGCCGGTACGGTCGAGACCGTCACGGCTGACTATATCGATGTCCGCACGGCGGACGGTGGCCTCGACCACTATAAACTGCAGAAATTCCAGCGCTCCAACCAGAGCACCTGCATTAACCAGGTGCCTATCGTCTACAAGGGCGATCAGGTGGAGGAGCATCAGCCCATCGCCGACGGCCCGGCTACGGATCACGGCGAGCTGGCACTCGGCTACAACATCGTTGTCGCCTACATGCCGTGGGAGGGCTATAACTACGAGGATGCTGTGCTCCTGTCCGAGAACCTCGTGAAACGCGATCTCTACACCTCCATTCATATCGAGGAGTATGAGTGCGATGCGCGCGACACGAAGCTTGGTCCTGAGGAAATCACGCGCGACATCCCGAATGTCGCCGAGGACGCGATTAAAGACCTCGATGAGGATGGTATCATCTCCATCGGCGCCGATGTGCGTCCGGGCGATATCCTCGTCGGTAAGGTCACGCCAAAAGGCGAGACGGAGCTGACGGCCGAGGAGCGCCTGCTGCGCGCCATCTTCGGCGAGAAGGCCCGCGAGGTACGTGATACGTCCCTGCGCGTGCCGCACGGCGAGATGGGCAAGATCGTCGATGTGAAGCTCTTCAGCCGCGAGAACAACGATGAACTGCCGCCAGGCGTGAACCGCCTCGTGCGCATCTACATCGCACAGAAACGCAAGATTTCCGTCGGCGATAAGATGGCCGGCCGTCATGGTAACAAGGGTGTCGTCTCGCGCATCATGCGCCAGGAGGATATGCCTTTCCTGCCGGATGGTACGCCGGTCGACCTCGTGCTGAACCCGTTGGGCGTGCCTTCCCGTATGAACATCGGCCAGATTCTCGAGGTTCATCTGGGCATGGCCGTCAAGAAGCTCGGCGATCAGATCAAGGCGGGCGACCCGACGGTCGAGGCACGTCTGCGCAAGGCGGGTTACGATTTCGATAAATATGGCATGCCGAAGCCGGATAAGGCTGGTATCCATATCGCGACGCCAATCTTCGATGGTGCGCGCTGGGATGATATCCAGACGACCATGGAATGTGCGGGCCTGCCGGCCGATGGCAAGACCGTGCTCTACGATGGTCGCACGGGTGAGCCATTCGAGAACCGCGTCACGGTAGGTATCACCTACTTCCTGAAACTGCATCATCTGGTTGCGGATAAGATTCATGCCCGCTCCACGGGCCCGTACTCCCTCGTCACGCAGCAGCCGCTGGGCGGCAAGGC
>DEDT01000053.1:27111-28673 GCA_002350105.1 Selenomonadaceae bacterium UBA2897
TTCGGCGAGATGGAGGTCTGGGCACTCGAGGCCTACGGTGCTGCCTATACGCTGCAGGAGATGATCACGGTCAAGTCCGACGATGTGACGGGCCGTGTGAAGGCCTACGAGGCCATCGTCAAGGGCGAGAACATCCCCTCCCCGGGCGTGCCGGAGTCCTTCAAGGTGCTCATCAAAGAGCTGCAGTCCATTGGCCTCGACATCAAGGTCCTCAACGAGGATGCCAAAGAGGTCTCCCTGCAGGATGATGACGATGACGATATCGACATCAACAAGAAAGCCCGCGATCTCGACATCGACGTCGAGGGCGTGGACCCGACGGCCGAGGGCGGTGTGCCGGCAGCTAGGGCAGAAGATGCCTATGATGCTGGTGCTGCCAGCGACGACGATAACTCCAAGGACGATCATACCGACGACATCATCGCGGATATTGGCAGCATGACCGATGCTGGTGACTCTGACGATGGTGTGGAATAAGAAGGGAGTGTCATCTCTTTGCTGGATGTAAATAATTTTGATTCGATGCGCATCGGGCTGGCTTCGCCGGAGAAAATCCGCGAGTGGTCCTATGGCGAGGTCAAAAAACCGGAGACGATCAACTACCGCACGCTGAAACCGGAGCGCGATGGTCTGTTCTGCGAGCGTATCTTTGGCCCGACGCGTGACTGGGAATGTCACTGTGGTAAGTACAAGCGCATCCGCTATAAGGGCATCATCTGCGACCGCTGCGGCGTCGAGGTCACGCGCGCCAAGGTGCGCCGCGAGCGCATGGGCCACATCGAGCTGGCCGCGCCGGTCTCCCATATCTGGTATTTCAAGGGCATCCCGAGCCGCATGGGCCTGATTCTCGATATCTCGCCGCGTGCGCTGGAGAAAGTCCTGTACTTTGCCTACTACATCGTGCTCGATCCGGGCGAGAACACGGAGCTTACGAAGAAGAGCCTGCTCTCCGAGAAAGAGTATCACGATGCCCTCGATAAATACGGCAATACGTTCCGCGTCGGCATGGGCGCCGAGGCGATCAAGGAACTGCTGGAAGAGCTCGATCTCGAGAAGATGAGCGAGGAACTGCGCAAGGAAGTCCGCACGGCTTCCGGCCAGAAGAAAGTCCGCGCCATCCGTCGTCTCGAAGTCGTCGAGGCCTTCCGCAAGTCGGGCAACAAGCCGTCCTGGATGATCATGGACGTCATTCCGGTCATCCCGCCGGAGCTGCGCCCGATGGTACAGCTCGACGGCGGCCGTTTCGCGACGTCCGACCTGAACGACCTGTATCGCCGTGTCATCAACCGTAACAACCGCCTGAAGCGTCTGCTCGACCTCGGTGCGCCGGATATCATCGTGCGCAACGAGAAGCGCATGCTGCAGGAGGCCGTCGATGCCCTCATCGATAACGGCCGCCGCGGCCGTCCGGTGACGGGCCCGGGCAACCGTCCGCTGAAGTCCCTGTCCGATATGCTGAAAGGCAAGCAGGGCCGCTTCCGCCAGAACCTGCTCGGCAAGCGCGTCGACTATTCCGGACGTTCCGTTATCGTCGTCGGGCCGGAGCTCAAGCTCCACCAGTG
>DEDT01000053.1:28738-28860 GCA_002350105.1 Selenomonadaceae bacterium UBA2897
TTCGTCATGAAGAAGCTCGTGGCTTCCGGTGCAGCGCATAACATCAAGTCGGCCAAGCGCATGGTTGAGCGTGCGAAACCTGAGGTCTGGGATGTGCTGGAGGACGTCATCAAGGAGCATCC
>DEDT01000053.1:29003-64806 GCA_002350105.1 Selenomonadaceae bacterium UBA2897
TTCGATGGTGACCAGATGGCTATCCATCTGCCGCTGTCCGCCGAAGCTCAGGCTGAGGCCCGCATCCTCATGCTGGCCGCGAACCACATCCTTGCTCCGAAAGACGGCAAACCAATCATCGTGCCGACGCAGGATATGGTGCTGGGTTCCTACTACCTGACGAAACTGCATCCGGGCCAGAAGGGCGAGGGCAAGATCTTCACGGGTATTGCCGAAGCTCTGCTCGCCTATCAGCAGCATGATCTCGCTCTCGAGGCACCGATTCAGGTGCGCATCGAGGGATACGGCCTCGTCAAGACGTCCCTTGGCCGCATGATCTTCAACGAGATCCTGCCGCAGGAGCTGCGTTACTACTACAAAGATAAAGAGAGCGACCAGTGGTGCCTCGGTATCCTCATGAACAAGAAGGAAATCGGCAAGCTCGTCGCGAACTGCTATAACCACTTCGGTGCCACGGCTACGGCCCGCATCATCGATGACGTCAAGAACCTCGGCTATCATTACGCCTGCATCGCCGGTATTTCCATCGCGATTTCGGACGTCATCGTGCCGCCGGAGAAGAAGACGCTCATCAATGACACGAAGAAGCTCGTCAACAAGGTCGAGCGCCAGTATGACCGCGGTCTTGTGACCGAGGAGGAGCGCTACAACAAGGTCGTTTCCCTCTGGTCCAAGACGACGGATGATGTCGCCGACGCGATGATGGATAACATGGACGCCTTCAACCCAATCTTCATGATGGCTGACTCCGGTGCCCGTGGTAACAAACAGCAGATGCGTCAGCTGGCCGGTATGCGCGGCCTGATGGCTGACCCGTCCGGTAAGATCATCGACCTGCCGATCACGGCAAATTTCCGCGAGGGTCTGTCCGTATCCGATTACTTCATTTCTTCGCATGGTGCCCGCAAGGGCCTGGCCGATACGGCTCTGCGTACGGCAGACTCGGGTTATCTGACCCGCCGTCTCGTCGATGTCGCGCAGGATGTCATCGTGCGCGAAGAGGACTGCGACGTATCCACGCTCAACCTCGTGCAGGAGCGCGCACGTCTGGCTCCGTCCACGTTCGATGCACTGGAGCTTCTCAACGACAGCCTGCTGGGCCGCTTGCTCGCCGCCGAGGTCGTCGACCCGGAGACGAAGGAAGTCATGTTCGAGAAGGATACGATCCTCGACGAGGACAAGCTCGCCACCATCGGCGAGAAGGGCATCCGTGAGATCATGGTTCGTGGTTCTTCGCTGGCCTCCGAGGCTGCTCTCAGCAGCGCGATGATCACCGAGGTCATCGCGCTCGGCGAGCCGGATGATGAGGCCCGGGCGAAGATTCATGATTCCATGGTGCATGAGATGAGCGGCAAGGAAGTCACGCGCGATGTGCTGAATTCCGATGGCACGGTCGTCATGCAGGCCGGCGATAAGCTGGACGAGGAGAAGATCGACGCCATCCTGGCTGGCGATGCGAAGGAGATCCGCGTGCGCAACAACAACGTGCGCGGCATCGAGGTCGAGGCCATCAAGGAAGGCGACGGTATCATCGAGTCGCTGGCTGAGCGTATTGTGGGCCGTGTGCTGGCCGAGGATATCGTCGATCCGGAGACGGGCGAGAAGATCGCTTCGCTCAATCAGACGGTCGACGAGGAGCTGGCTAAGAAGATCGAGAAGGTACGCGACACCGTCTCGATCCGCAGCGTGCTGACCTGCAAATCGCAGTTTGGCGTCTGCATCAAGTGCTACGGCCGCGACCTCGCGAACCAGAGCGAGGTCGAGATCGGCGAGGCAGTCGGTATCATCGCTGCCCAGTCCATCGGCGAGCCGGGCACGCAGCTCACTATGCGTACGTTCCATTCCGGCGGTGTTGCCGGTGACGATATCACCCAGGGTCTTCCGCGTGTCGAGGAGTTGTTCGAGGCGCGTAAGCCGAAGCATCATGCAATCATCGCCGAGATCGAAGGCACGGCTGAGGTCGAGGATACGGGCAAGGGCATGCGCAAGGTCACGATCGTGCCGAGCGAAGGCGAAGCGCGTGAGTACGCTATCCCGTATGGCTCCCGTATGGCTGTCAAGCAGGGTGCCCACCTTAAGCCGGGCGACCGCCTGACCGAGGGTTCCATCAACCCGCACGATATCCTGCGCGTCTGCGGCCTGCAGGCTACACAGCGCTACCTCGTCTACGAGGTACAGAAAGTGTACAAGAGCCAGGGTGTTGAAATCAACGATAAGCATATCGAGGTCATGGTTCGCCAGATGCTCCACAAGGTCAAGATCGAAGAGTCCGGTTCCACGGACTTCCTGCCGGGCGAGTACATCGATATCAATAAGTTCGAGAGCGTCAACACGAAGGCCATCGAGGAGGGCGGCGAGCCGGCAGTGGCAAAGCCGATCCTGCTCGGTATTACGAAGGCTTCCCTGGCCACGGATTCCTTCCTCTCGGCTGCATCGTTCCAGGAGACCACGCGTGTCCTCACCGATGCTGCCATCAAGGGCAAGGTCGATCCGCTGGTCGGTCTGAAGGAGAATGTCATCATCGGCAAGCTCATCCCGGCTGGTACGGGCATGAGCCGTTACCGCAACCTGCAGGTGACGGAGACGCATCCGTCGCCTGCACCGGAGACGCCGGCCGAGGACGAGAACGTCGAGGCCGAGCCGGAGACGACGGGCGCCTGAGTGCCTGTGCGCTAATATTTCCAAGGATTACAAATAAAGAGGAACTGTCGGTGGCAGTTCCTCTTTTTGCGAAGGAGAGATTCCCATGGCAGAAAATTGCAATCACGACTGTGCGAACTGCGGCACGACCTGCAGCAGCGATACGCGGCCCAAAGACCTGCACGAGGCCCCGAACGAGCTCAGCGACATCCGCCACGTCATCGCGGTGGTCAGCGGCAAGGGCGGCGTCGGCAAGTCGCTGGTCACGGGCCTCCTGGCCGTGGCCATGAGCCGCAAGGGCCAGCGCACGGGCATCATGGATGCCGATATCACGGGCCCGTCCATCCCGAAGATGTTCGGCGTCAAGGGCGAGGTGCGCGGCTCGAAGGCTGGCGCTTACCCGGTGACGACGGCCGGCGGTATCGACGTCATGAGCATGAACCTGCTGCTGGAGCATGAGACGGATCCGGTCGTCTGGCGCGGGCCGATTCTCAGCGGCGTGGTCAAGCAGTTCTGGCAGGACATCATCTGGCAGGACGAGGATTACCTCTTTATCGATATGCCGCCGGGAACGGGCGACGTGCCGCTGACGGTCTTCCAGTCCATCCAGGTGGATGGCATCGTCGTTGTGACGAGCCCGCAGGAGCTTGTCTCCATGATCGTGGCCAAGATCGTGAAGATGGCCGAGCTCATGAAAGTGCCGGTGCTGGGCCTTGTGGAGAACATGAGCTATTTCGAATGCCCGAACTGCGGCGAGAAGCATGAGATTTTCGGCCACAGCCATATTCAGGAGATTGCCGATCAGTACCATCTGCCGGTGCTGGGTCGCATCCCGATGGTGCCGCAGCTCGCCAGCGAATGCGATGCCGGCCAGATCGAGACCTTCGAAGGTCATTGGCTGGATGAAGCGGCAGAAAAGCTTATAAAAACCATGGAAGAGAAAGATCAGCATAAAGACTAAAGTACTACATGCATCTTTGAGATAATTTATCCTGTTTTGCCCGTTGTGTATTTTGTAACGTAGCTTACAGACACAGCGGGCTTTTTATGTTATCCTAAAGGTGTAGTGAATGTTTCGCAGTAAATTGAACTGGTTTTCTGCCGAAAAACGTGCTACAATAGCATTAAATCAAGAATGTAAGCAGATACATAAATTCTTTCATTTCTCGTTTTAAGCTCAGGAGGTTTTACTATGAAGGTAGAAGATACGACGACAGTAACCGGTTCCGTCATGATGCCGAGCCAGGCCAACCCAAATGGCAATGTATTCGGCGGCGAAATCATGAAGATGATGGACTCGGCTGCCTATGCCTGCTCGCTGCGCTACGCTCACTCCAACGTGGTTACGGCGCGTGTCGATGAGCTGGAGTTCCACAAACCGATTTTCATCGGCGATCTCGTCACCTGCACGGCTAAAGTCGTCTTTGTCGGCCATACATCCATGGAAGTTTTCGTCAACGTTGAGGTACAGGACATGGAGCGCGAGGATAAGCCGGAGCGTGCCCTGACGGCTTACTTCACGATGGTTGCCCTCGACCGCAACGGCCGCCCGCATGCCGTGCAGCCGCTGGAGGTCATCACGGAGGAGGAGAAGGAAGCCTTTGCCGCCGGCCGCAAGCGCTATGAGGACCACAAGGCAGCCAAGCGCGCCGCTTATGCTAAGGCGTCTACCACACAGAAAGCACAGGTGTCCGCTAAGAAATAAAATAGGTTTACAAAAAATATACAAAATACTTGCGCCACCTGCGATGATGTGTTATGATACTACACAACAACATCACACAGGGAAATGCGTTGCAGAGGAGTAGTAGACAGAGCGGAATCCCCAGAGAGCTGCTGGCGGGTGTGAAGCAGTGAGGATGCTCCGTTGAACTGACCTTGAAGCAGCCCGCGGAATGGCCTATATGGCTTAGTAGGTGGGGACGGCACCCGGCCGTTATCATCCGGGAGGGGTTGATAGACCCCGTGGAGGCAGTTTCGCCGTATAGGTGAAACTGCGAACAAGAGTGGTACCGCGTAAGCCAGGCCTTTCGTCTCTTAAGGGGGACGAAAGGCTTTTTTATTTTATCTCAGTTGTGTATTTTGTATTATTTTATTGGAGGCCAGCAACATGATGAATTATCGGAAGTACAGCAAAGGTTATTTCCTGCCGCCTGAGATCGATCTGGACTGGGCGAAAAAAGATGCGCCCGAGCATGCGCCCATCTGGTGCAGCGTCGACCTGCGCGACGGCAATCAGGCGCTCGTCGTGCCGATGAGCCTGGAGGAAAAGCTGACGTTCTACAAGAAGCTCATCGCGATTGGCTTCAAGGAGATCGAAATCGGGTTCCCCGCGGCCTCCGAAACGGAGTATGAATTCCTGCGCACGCTGGTGGAGCAGAACCTCATCCCCGACGATGTGACAGTACAGGTGCTCACGCAGGCCCGCGAGCACATCATCCGCAAGACCTTTGATGCCCTGAAGGGCGTCAGGAATGCCATCGTGCACGTCTACAACTCCACCTCCGTGGCGCAGCGCGAGCAGGTATTCAAAAAGGATAAGGAAGGCATCAGGCAGCTGGCCGTGGATGGCGCGAAGTTGCTCAAAGAACTCACGGAAGAAGCGGGTGCAAACTATCGCTTCGAGTATTCGCCAGAGTCCTTCACGGGTACGGAGCCGGAATATGCGCTGGAGGTCTGCAACGCGGTACTCGACGTCTGGAAGCCGACCTCGGAGCGCAAGGCTATCATTAACCTGCCGGTCACGGTTGAGATGAGCATGCCGCACGTCTACGCGATGCAGGTCGCCTACATGAACAAGCATCTGAAGTACCGCGACAATATCGTGCTTTCGTTGCATCCGCATAACGATCGCGGCTGCGGCGTGGCGGATACGGAGATGGGCCTGCTGGCGGGCGCGGACCGCGTCGAGGGCACGCTGTTCGGCAACGGCGAACGCACGGGCAACGTCGATATCGTGACCGTGGCCATGAATATGTTTGCGCTGGGTATCGACCCGCAGCTGGATTTCTCGCACATGCCGGAGCTCGTGGATATGTACGAGCAATGCACGCGCATGAAGGTTTCGCCGCGTCAGCCGTATGCCGGCAAGCTCGTCTTCGCGGCCTTCTCCGGCTCGCATCAGGACGCCATCGCCAAGGGCATGGCGTGGAAGGACGAGCACAACCCGGACAAATGGACGCTGCCGTACCTTTACATCGATCCGAAGGATGTGGGTCGTCAGTACGATGGCGACGTCATTCGCATCAACAGCCAGTCGGGCAAGGGCGGCGTTGGCTTCATCCTCAAGGAGAAATACGGCATCGAGATGCCGAAGAAGATGCGCGAAAGCTTCGGCTACTGCGTGAAAGAAGTCTCAGACCATACGCATCAGGAACTCATGCCGGAGCAGGTCTATGACATCTTTGCCAGGGAGTTCCTGCAGAACCAGAAGCCGTACGAGCTCGTGGACTTCTCCCTGCAGCGCGGTAGGGACGGCCGTTTCAGCGGCACCGTGGAAATGAAGGTCGAGGGCGAGCCGCAGAAGTACGAGACGCAGGGCGATGGCCGCCTCGAGGCTGTCTCGAATGTACTGCAGCAGCAGCTCGGCGTGCCGTTCAGTGACCTCACCTACACGGAGTACGCGATGGACAAGGGCAAGAGTCAGTCGAGCCGCGCCCTCGCCTGCATCAGCATCAAGGCGGCAGATGGCCATGTCGTCTGGGGCGCGGGTATCGATCCCGATATCATCACGGCTTCGGTCAAGGCTTTGTTCAGCGCCGTGGACCGCATGGTCCAGGGGAAATAATTGCCCTGCTTCAGCCATGATGTTATAATGAAATATACGTTTTCAAAAGGGACGGCAGCGTCCCTTTTCTATTGGCAAAGGAGATAACAGATCATGGTGGCAGAGCAGGAACTTTTGGTAAAATATGCACAGCTGGTGGTAAAGGTGGGCGTGAACCTGCAGCCGGACCAGATTCTCGTGATCAATACGCCGATTGCCTGCGCGGACTTTGCCCGGGCCATCAGCGAGGCGGCCTTCGCAGCGGGGGCGCACGATGTGGTGATGAGCTGGGGCGATGAACAGAGTGCGCATATCCGCTATGCCCATGGCAAGCCGCAGCTCTTCACGGAGTTCCCCGCGTGGCGGCGCGCGTTCTACGAGGATTATGCGGCGCAGGGCGCGGCCTTTGTCTCCATCGCGGCGCGCGATCCCGAGATCTTCAAGGACATCGCGCCGGAGAAGCTGACGCTCGCGAATCAGGCGGCGGGTGCGGCCCTGCTGGAGTACCGCCAGCGCCTCATGAGCAACCAAAATACCTGGTGTGTCGTCTCCGTGCCGACGCCGGGCTGGGCGGCGAAGGTCTTCCCCGGGGTGCCGGTGGCCGAGGCGGAGGAAAAGCTCTGGCAGGCCATCCTGCGTACGGTGCGCGTCGACCCGGACTCGGATCCTGTGGAAAACTGGCAGGCACATATCACCTTCCTGCAGAAGGCCGCAGATTTCATGAATACGCACGCTTTCACGCAGCTGCACTATGAGAACAGCCTCGGCACGGATCTCACGATTAAATTGCCCCAAGGGCACCTTTTCGCGGGAGGGGCGGAGAAGGCGGCCACGGGCGTGATGTTCGCGGCAAACATGCCGACCGAGGAAGTCTACAGCCTGCCGGACCGCGAGGGCGTGGACGGCATCGTCTACGCTTCGAAGCCTTTGATTTTCAACGGTAACGTCATCGACAAGTTCTGGCTGAAGTTCGAGGCGGGCAAGGTCGTCGATTATCACGCGGAAGTCGGGCAGGATATCCTCAGGGAACTGCTGACGACGGATGAGGGCAGCTGCCGCCTCGGCGAGGTGGCACTCGTGCCCTACGATTCGCCGATTTCCCAGTCAGGCATCCTGTTCTACAACACGCTGTTCGACGAGAATGCGGCCTGCCACCTCGCGCTTGGCAAGGCCTATCCGACCTGCCTTGAGGGCGGCGCGGACATGGACAGCGTGACGCTCTTGCAGCATGGCGTCAACGATTCGCTGCTGCATGAGGACTTCATGGTGGGCACGCATGACCTCGCGATTACGGGCACGCAGGCTGATGGCACGGAGGTGCCGGTCTTCCGTGAGGGCAACTGGGTTTTTGCCGCAGCGCAGATGGAGTGAGGCGGGGGCTTTCCCGCTGGTGAGCGCAGCATCAAGGCACAGTGTCATGCACGGCACAGGGATAGATGATGCGCGAAATATTTTTGCTGAAGAAAGAGGGATTTTATGCGGGCAGTCGTGACAAGGGTCAGGGAGGCGTCCGTCACCATTGATGGCAGGGTCAACGGTGCTATCGGGCAGGGTTATCTCATTCTGCTGGGCGTCGGGCCGGAGGACGATGAAGCTGTGGCGGATAAGCTGGCGGACAAGATCTGCCACCTGCGTGTCTTCGAGGACGAAGCGGGCCGGATGAACCTTGACCTCGCGCAGGTCGGAGGCAGCGTGCTCGTCGTCTCCCAGTTCACGCTCTACGCCGATCTCAAAAGCCGCCGTCCCGGTTTTTCCCATGCGGCGCGGCCAGAGTTGGCCAGGCCGCTCTACGAGCATTTCATGCAGGCCATTGCCGCACATGGTTTTCCCGTCGAGCACGGCGAGTTCGGTGCGGATATGCAGGTCAGTTCCATCAACGATGGCCCGGTGACGTTGCTCTATGATATGGAACCCGAGAAGCGATAATAGCGTGAAAATGAGTTTGTTTTAAAACAAATGTATGCAGAAAAAGGATAAAAATATTTTCGTTTTTGTAAACTTGTAAACAGGATTTATGCCTCCTGCAGGGAATCATAAAGATGTAATCTTTTATGACCTGAGGAGGTTTTTTTATGTTAGGCCTGCTTATTGCCTTCGTGGTAGTAGTATGGGTAGCACGTCTCGTGCTGAAAAAGTATCCCGCGCAGCCGGTCTTGTTCACAGCCGGCGTCGTGATGATGATCCTGACGCTGATCTTTGGTCTCGGCGAAATCCTGCCGGCCAAGACCAGCACGGGCTCACCGTGGCTGGATATCATCCAGTCCATCAGCCTCGCATTCTCCAGCCGTGCGGCGCATCTGGGCATGATCATCATGCTCATCGGTGGTTTCTCCACGTATATGGATCGCATCGGTGCCAGTACGGCACTGGTGCATGTGGCCATCAAGCCCTTGCAGAAGATCGGGCGTCCGTATCTGATGCTGGCGCTCACTTCGGTGCTCTCGAATGTATTGGCCATGTTCATCAGCTCGGCTTCAGGCTTTGGCCTGTTGCTCATGGTGACGATGTATCCGGTGCTGGTGCGGCTGGGCGTGAGCCGGATTGCGGCCTGCGCAGTCATCGCTACGGCCTCCGCGCCGGGCTGGGGGCCGGCCGGCGCCGACAGCATCTACGCTGCGGAGCTCATCGGTATGGAAATCGTACCGTATTTCATCCAGTATCAGGTGCCGGTCGGCATCGCGACGGTGCTGACGCTGGCGGCAGCGCATTATGTGGTGCAGCAGTATCTCGATCGCAAGGAGCCGGATGCCATGGCCGGTCAGGATGTCTCGGCCAATGTGACCGCGGAGCAGGCCAGGGCGCAGGAGGCACCGCATGTGCCGGCTTTCTATGCTTTGCTGCCGACGCTGCCACTGCTCATCGTGCTCGCCTTTGGCTTGGTGGACTTTGGCGTGAAGATGGATATCAGCCTGGCGACGCTCCTTTCGCTGGCCCTCACCATGGTGATTGAGCTCGTCCGCCATCGCAATGGCCTGGAGGTCTGCAAGGGCGTAACGGCGTTCTGGGATGGCATGGGCATGCAGATGGCTGCGGTCGTCACACTGGTCGTAGCAGCGGAGACCTTCTCGAAGGGCCTGCTCTCACTCGGCGCCATCAACACGCTGATTACGAGTGCACAGGAAGCCGGCTTCGGCGGCATCGGCATGATGTTTATCTTCGTGGCCATCATCATCGGTGCAACACTCATCACCGGTTCGGGCAACGCGACGTTCTTCGCCTTCGTGCCGCTGGCACCGAAGGTGGCGGCACTCTCGGGCATTGCGCCGGTGCTGCTCGTGCTGCCGATGAACTTTATCTCCAATCTGGCCCGCTCGATGTCACCGATTGCAGCGGTCATGATCGTGGTGGCCGGTGCTGCGCACCTGTCGCCGATGGATCTGGCTAAGCGTACCTTCATTCCCGTAGCTGCTGCCTCGGTCGTGAATATCGCGCTGACGCTGATTTTGTTCTTCTAAAGAGAATCCTTTTTAAAGCAAACTGTCCTCATGGAGCCAGAGTTGGACTCTGTGAGGGCAGTTTACTTTATCTGCGGGTTTAACGTCGTAGAACATCGTGCTAAAATATGAGAAGATAGTGATGCAGACGGTATTACATCCATTCTGCCGAGGAAGGGCATAACCGATTTTATCTGCAGGAGGTGACGGGATATGAATGCGATTGTTTTTCAGGGATTGCTGATACCCTTTATGGGAACCGTGCTGGGAGCGGCCTGCGTATTCCTGTTGCGTGACGCGATGCCGCGCATGGTGTCACGCATGCTCACCGGGTTTGCCGCTGGCGTCATGGTGGCGGCGTCCATCTGGAGCCTGTTGCTCCCGGCTTTAGCTGAGAGTGAGCCCATGGGCAGTCTCGCCTGGCTGCCCGCGGCGGTGGGTTTTTGGCTGGGTATGGGCTTTTTGCTTTTGCTGGACCATGTGGTGCCGCATTTGCATATGTATGCACAAAAGGCCGAAGGCCCGCATAACCACCTGTCGCGTTCGACGATGCTGGTGCTGGCCGTCACGCTGCACAACATTCCCGAGGGCATGGCGGTCGGCGTCGTGTTGGCTGGTTATATGCTGGGCGATGCCGATATTACCCTCGGCGGTGCCATGGCGATGTCGGCGGGCATTGCCCTGCAGAATTTCCCGGAGGGCGCGATTATCTCCATGCCGCTGCATGCCGAAGGTGCAAGCAAGATGCGTGCTTTTGCCAGCGGCGCACTGTCCGGAATCGTGGAACCTATAGGCGGTGCGCTGACGGTACTGCTGGCGAGTCATATCATGCCGCTCATGCCCTACGGCCTGTCTTTTGCCGCAGGTGCTATGCTCTACGTCGTCGTTGAAGAACTCATCCCCGAAATCAACCCGGGTGAGGATGAACATTCGGATTGGGGCGTCATCTCCTTTTGCATCGGCTTCACTCTGATGATGATTCTTGACGTAGCGCTGGGATGAACAGGTACAGGAGCGAAAGGGAAATCTGGCATAGACGCTTCAGGAGGGATTTACGCTGAGGGCACGGTGGTGTATAATGTTGCCGTTTATAGAAGGAGGAGTCTATGCGTTGGTTACATTTCCTGGCAGGCGTGCTGTTGCTTTTGGGCCTGCTGGTTTATCCCTTCAGCCCGTCGGCAGACGCGGCGGCTGGCAGGCTGGTGGCGTCGGATTTCAGCTACCGCGGCATTTCCCTGGGAAGTACGGAGAGCGAGGTCGTGCGGGTACTCGGCGAGCCGCTCTTTGACAAGGATATCCGGCGGCAGGGGATTGCCGTGAAGGCTCTCGTCTATCCGAATGGTGTCGAGGTGGCACTGGCACGGCGCTCGGGCAAGGTCGTGGATATCACCGTGGACCTGAGCAAGCAGAAGGAATTCGAGCTGCGGGACGGCGTGCGCTACGGTGCCACTTCGGCCTGGCTGCAGCAGGTATACGGCAAGGAAAAGCGCGAGTGGCTGGAGGGCGAGGTCTACTACATTTATAAGATGCAGGCCAGGCCTTACGACAGGCTGCTTCTGAGCCTCGATACGGAAGACTATCACCTGAAGGCGATGCGCATCACGAACCTGCCGCTGACGGAGGAGGAGTACGATGCACGCGCCGGGCAGGGCGATGATGAACTGGAAGCGATGAGTGACGCGGTCATGGGAGATAAGCAGATTGATACATCAGCCCTGCCGCAGACCGATGAGGTGAAACTGGGAGGATACCTGCCTTGATATTACTGCGGATGATGCAGCATCGCCTGCTGCGCTACCTGGGGATAACGGCGGGCTGCCTGCTCGCGAGCTGCTCCATCAACCTGTTTCTCGTGCCGTCGCATCTGCTCACGGGCGGTGCGACGGGCATCGCGATGATTTTCTACTATCTGTTCGGCCTGCCCATCGGCCTGCAGACGTTCCTATACAATATTCCGCTGCTGCTGGCGGCGTGGCGGCTCATGGGCAAGGGCTATACCTTTGACGTGATCGTGGGTACGGCGATTTTCTCGTTTTGCCTTGACCTCACGCGGCCGCTCAACGCCTATGCACCCGTGAACGATTATATGCTCGCGGCCATTTTCGGCGGTATCTTCAACGGTATCGGCTACGGTTTCGTCTTCCGTATGAACGGCAGTACGGGCGGCTTCGATATCATCGGTGCCATTGCGAAAAAATACTTGTCCTATAATATGGGCGGCGTGATCTTCGGTTTCAACTGTATGGTCATGCTCGTGGCGGCGTTCCTGTTCGGCGTGGCACCAGCCATGTTCACGCTTATCTGCATGTACATGAACAGCACGGTGACGGACAAGGTCATAGCGGGCTTCAAGAACCGCAAGGCCGTACTCATTGTCTCGAACCAGGCAGAGCAGATTGCGGAAGGCATCATGCAGGAGATGCGGCGCGGCGTGACTTTCCTGCACGGTGCAGGTGGCTACACGCACCGGCAGCGCGACGTGATCATGGCGGTCGTGAACATCACACAGGTTACGAAAATCAAGCTCATCGCGAACTGTATCGACCCCGAGGCATTCATGATCATCATCTCGGCTAACGAGGTCATGGGCAAGGGCTTTTCGCATCCGAATCAGGACTTGCGCGACATGATGCGCCAGCGTATCGCGGCGCATGAGACGGCAGAAAAGAAAGAGCATGGGATAAAGTAAGGGGGAGAATCCATGGCTAAGGAAAAGATTCAGGTCACCTATCTGATGAACAGCGGTTTTCTCGTGCGCTGCGGGCGCACACTGCTGGTATTCGATGATTATCTGGATGAGGCAGGTGTGGTTGCCAAGGCCATTGCGGCGGGGGACTTCGACCAGCTTTATATCTTCGCCTCGCATGCGCACTTTGACCATTTTGACCAGCATATCCAGGACTATGCGCCGGCGGTTACGCGCTATATTTTCAGCTACGATATCCGGCGCACGGTGCGCGGCAAACGGTTTCCGCAGGAGCAGGTGGTCTATCTCAATACCTACAGCGAGTGGCAGGATGAGCAAATAGCGGTACAGTCATTCGACTCGACGGATTGTGGCGTGTCCTTCCGCGTGACGCTCAAGGCGGCAGGTCGCAGCATTTTCCATGCGGGCGATTTCAACTGGTGGGACTGGCTCGGCGACACGGCGGAGCACCGCCAGCTGGCGGCCAATGCGTTCCACAAGCAGCTAAAAAGGCTCGAGGGCATGCAGGCCGACGTCGCCTTTTTCCCCGTCGACGGGCGGCTGGAGGCGAGCCAGGCAAAAGGGGCGAAAGAGTTCTGCGCCGCCACGGATTGCGGCGCGCTCGTGACCATGCATTCGCCGGGCTACCCCGCATGGCAGCCGCCCGCAGGCTTTTTCGCACCAGGCAAGGAAATCCCCGTCTGGTCGCCGCGCACGCCGGGCGAGAGCCGTGTGTTTGAGTAAACAACTCTTGTCAGAGAAGTATATTCGTTATATAATATAGACAACGGGAGTCACCGATAGACGGTTGGCAACCTCGCTAGTTGGTTATTATTTCTGAGAACAATAACCGCCCAGTTTGGACGACCAGGGCGGCTATTGTTTTTTTATGAGGTATGACGATGAAGAGAATTTTATTTATGCTGCTGGCGGTGTGCGTCATGATGACGGGCGGCTGCCTGGCGGCGGGACGTAATGGAGGCAGTAACGTGAGCAATCCTACGGCAATCATGGAGACCAATATGGGTACCATCGAGATCGAGCTGTATCTCGACAAGACGCCGGTGACGGCACAGAACTTTATCGACTTGTCGAAGAAGGGCTTCTATGACGGCGTGATTTTCCACCGCGTCATCGACGGCTTCATGATTCAGGGCGGCGATCCGACGGGGACGGGCACGGGCGGCCCGGGATACACGATCGAGGACGAGTTCCTGCCAGATCTGAAGTTCACGGGTGAGGGCATCCTCGCCATGGCCAACACGGGCATGCCTCACACGGGCGGCAGCCAGTTCTTCATCACGCTGGCCGCGACGCCGTGGCTGAACGGTCATCACACCATCTTCGGTAAGGTCACGAAGGGCATGGATGTCGTGAAGAAGATCGGCAAGACGGAGACGGACTTCTCCGACCGCCCGCTCAGCGATGTGGTCATCGAGAAAGTGACGATTAAAGACGGCAAAGAAGCGAAATAATGTCCGCCTACACCTATATCGTGCGCTGTGCCGACGGCTCGCTCTATACGGGCTGGACGGATGACCTCGAGAAGCGCGTGGCAGCGCACAATGCGGGCAAGGGCGCGAAGTACACGCGCTCGCGCCGCCCGGTTACGCTGGTCTATCACGAGACGTTTGCGACGCCGCGTGAGGCCATGAGCCGGGAGTGGCATCTGAAGCGGCTCACGCGGGCGCAGAAACTGGCGTTGATTGCGGGGCAGGCTGATTGACAAGCCTGCGCCGAATACCTATAATTATATAGATGTACTAAGGCTTTTGAGGAACCACTGCCGGACCGTTCATCCTGTCCGATGGTGGTTCCTTTACGGCCGTTACCAGAATTTAATTTTGATCAATAGAAGGGACGTTGCACCATGGCAGACAAGAAAGTTCTCGTCACCCAGGCAGGTTATGATAAACTCGTTGAGAAACTGAAATACAAGAAGAGCGTGGAGCGTATCCAGATCGCCGAGCGTCTGAAGGCCGCTATCGCACTGGGCGACCTCTCCGAGAACTCCGAGTACGATGATGCGAAGAACCAGCAGGCATTCCTCGAGGGTGAAATTCAGGAACTCGAGGCCAAGATCCGCAATTCCGAAATCATTCAGGGCGGTTCCGGCGATGTCGTGCAGATGGGCTCCACGGTCACGGTCAAGGACGTGGAGTTCAATGAGGAAGATACCTACACCATCGTGGGTTCCACCGAGGCAGACCCGGACGAATTCAAGATTTCCAACGAGTCGCCGCTCGGCCAGGCGTTGCTCGGCCACAAGGTCGGCACGACGGTGGACGTCAAGGCCCCGGCCGGTGTCATCAAGTACGAGATCGTGAAGATCAACGCGTAATTTTGGCTATACATTTGTTATAGGAGTGAAAACTTTGTCAGATCAGAATCAGGCCCAGCAGCCCGCACAGGACGAAAACGAGATGTTTGAAGTCCGCCGCGAGAAGATGCAGGCATTTGCGGACATGGGGGTGGCCCCGTTCGGCCATCGCTATGCCGTAGACCATCATGCTACGGAAATCAAGGAGCAGTATGCGCATCTCGCCGAGGACGAGGAAGGCACGGAGGAGGTCAGCATCGCCGGCCGCCTCATGGCTATCCGCGGACACGGCAAGGCGTCCTTCGCTACGCTGCGCGATGCTTCGGGCGACGTGCAGGTCTACTTCAAGCTCGATGTACTGGGTGAGGAGAAATACAAGCAGGAGTTCAAGAAGCTTGATATCGGTGATATTGTCGGCATCAAGGGCACGGTGTTCAAGACGCGCCGTGGCGAGATCACGGTGCGCGTTGAGGACTTCACGCTGCTTTCGAAATCCCTGCGTCCGCTGCCAGAGAAGTTCCACGGCCTTAAGGACGTGGATATCCGCTACCGTAAGCGCTACCTCGATCTCATCATGAACCTCGACGTGCGTGACACGTTCCGCAAGCGCTCCAGGGCGCTGAAGTCTATCCGCAGCTACCTCGATGAGCGCGGCTTCCTCGAAGTGGAGACGCCGGTGCTCTCGACGATTGCAGGCGGTGCAGCGGCACGCCCCTTCATCACGCATCATAATGCGCTGGATATCGACCTCTACCTGCGCATTGCGACGGAGCTGAACCTCAAGCGTCTCATCGTGGGCGGTCTCGAGCGCGTCTATGAGATGGGCCGCGTGTTCCGCAACGAGGGCATGGACGTGCGTCACAATCCGGAGTTCACCTCCATCGAGATTTATCAGGCCTACGCCGACTACAACGACATCATGGACATGACCGAGGGCATCGTGCAGAGTGCGGCCAAGGCCGTCTGCGGCAGCCTGCAGGTCACGTATCAGGGCTTTGACATCGATTTCTCCCATGCGAAGCGCATCAGCATGAACGATGCGGTCAAGGAAGCCACGGGCAAGGACTTCCTCTCCTGCCAGACGGTGGAAGAGGCGCGCAAGATGGCGGATGAAATCGGCGTGCCCTACGAGCCGCGCCACGGCATCGGCGGCATCCTCAATCAGGCCTTTGAGGAAAAGGTCGAGGAGACGCTCATGCAGCCGACCTTCATCACGAACCATCCGACGGAGATTTCGCCGCTGGCGAAGCGCAATCCGGAGGATCCGCGCGTGACCGACCGTTTCGAGTTCTTCGTCTACGGTCGCGAGCTCGCCAACGGCTTTACGGAGCTCAACGACCCGATCGACCAGAAGGGGCGCTTCCTCGATCAGCTGAAGCAGCGTGAGGCCGGCGACGACGAGGCGCACGTGATGGATGAAGACTTCGTGCAGGCGCTGGAGTATGGCCTGCCGCCCACGGGCGGTCTCGGCATCGGCGTCGACCGCCTCGTGATGTTCCTCACGGATGCACCGTCCATCCGTGACGTGCTGCTCTTCCCGACTATGAAACCGCTGGGCAAGACGGAGAGCGCACCGGCTGCGCAGGCTGAGGCGCAGGATGGCTTCTTCACGCCGAACGAGAAGATTGACTTCAGCAAAGTGAAGATTGAACCGCTCTTCGAGGATCAGGTGGACTTCGATACGTTCTGCAAGTCCGACTTCCGCGCCGTGAAGGTCAAGGCCTGTGAGGCGGTGAAGAAATCGAAGAAGCTGCTGAAGTTCACGCTGGATGACGGTACGGGCACTGATCGCGTCATTCTCAGCGGCATTCATGCGTTCTACGAGCCGGAAGAGCTCGTAGGCCGCACGCTGCTGGCCATCGTGAACCTGCCGCCGCGCGCCATGATGGGCATTGACTCCTGCGGCATGCTGCTCTCGGCCGTGCACGAGGAGGAAGGCAAGCAAAAGCTCAACCTCATCATGCTCGACAACCACATCCCGGCGGGCGCGAAGCTTTGCTGAGCGAGGCTATAAACCAATAGAAAAAATCCCTGCTGCCAGGCACCACTGGTGGCAGGGATTTTTTATGCTGCTTTTTTTAGAAGGCATGCCCATATTACATGCAATGGATGACCATAGATATAAGAAACAGTCCCCCCAGCGGCCAGGACAGCTGCTGGGGGGACTGCATATTCGGATAAAAACGGGGATGGGTGAAACATGCTATTTTTACCCGAAGGGAAAAAGGTTGGGGGAAGTAAGGGAAAATATAAGGGTATAAGGGAATAAGAGATATAGGTAATGAAGCAGGGAAGCTGATACAGCTTTAGCTTCTACGTTACTTATATTATAAAATAAGTAACTATTTTTGTCAATAAAAGATATAATATATTATTGACAAAAATTTTTTTTATTGGTAGATTGTATATAACAAATTAATATATCAGATTTTTTAAACCCATTACTGGAGGGAGCAGCACGATATTCAGGTTGGGGATATCGTAACACAAAAAGGAGTGATATCTATGAACCAATTGACTATTCGGCAAAAGCTGTATGCAGTATTTAGTGTACTGATCCTGATTTTTACCTGTATTAGTCTGTATTCGGGGTATACGCTATATGCCATCCATCATGGGGCTATGCGCATTGCGACGGAGCATCTCAATAGTGTGCTGTCCTTGTCGCAGGCCAACCGCACGCTGGCTGTCTATCGCAAGGGGGAGTACGCGATGGTAGCGGCGACCAATACTTCGGGACAAATCTATGCGGCGCAGGAAATCCGCAATCTGGCCGGCCAGATGGATGTGACGTTCGCGCAATTGACCGATGTGCTGACGGGGGACAAGGCGGAGTCTTTTGAGGCGATGCGTGAGCAGTGGGATGCCTACAAGCAAAGGCGGACTCGGCTCGAGCAGCTGACAATGGATGGCCAGCATGAGGCGGCCTTGCAGGAACTGGCACGCACAGACGCGGACTATCAGCAGCTCAACTGGCAGCTCTCCCTGCTCGTCGATGCGAGCAAGGATTTCGTGCAGCAGGAGGTCAATGAGGCCACGAGCCGCTATGAGGCAGCGCGTTTGACCCTGATTATCGCGGTGGTGCTGGTCATTCTTTTGTCGATGGGCATGGCACTCTATTTGAGTCGCAGTATTAACCGCTCGGTTGCCTACCTCATGCATATTTCCAAGGAGGTCGCGGCAGGGAATCTCACCGTGGAGGTAGAGCAGCGTACGCAGGATGAGTTTGGCGTGCTCACGGGCGCCTATAAAGAGACGGTAGAGCATCTGCACGCACTTATCGAGCATATTCAGCATACGGCCGAGCAGGTAGCGCAGTTCGCCGGCAATCTGACGGAGAATGCCAACCAGTCAGCGCAGGCGACGTTACAGATTGCCAACTCGGTCAGCAATGTGGCCGCAGCATCCTCTCAGCAGGGGGAAAACATCGGATCCTCGCGTACGGAGGTTATCGCCATGGCCAAGGATTTGGACGGCTTCGCACAAAAGGCGGAGTCCTCCAATGAGGCGGCTCAGCAGGTGGACAAGATTGCCCAGCAGGGGCGCGATGCCATGCAGGGGGCCGTCCAGCAGATGAAGGAGATTGCTGACTCCGTGGGCCAGTCGGCTAAGGCCATCCGCCTGCTCGCTGACCGATCTGCGGAGATTGGGCAGATTTCCGATACGATTTCGGGTATTGCCGACCAGACCAACCTGCTCTCGCTCAATGCGGCTATCGAGGCTGCGCGGGCTGGCGAGGCAGGTCGTGGCTTTGCCGTGGTCGCCGAGGAAGTGCGTAAGCTGGCCGAGGAGTCTGGCCGGGCCGCACAGAAAATCGCCGCGTTGATTGATGCCATTCAGCAGGAGACACAGGAGGCCGTGACGCGCATGGAGCGCGGCACGCAGAAAGTAGCTGATGGGCAGGCCGTCATCGCACAGGCGGGCGACTCGTTCCAGACGATCACCGAGGCCGTGGGTGACCTTACAGCGCAGTCATGGGCCATTCTCGCAGGGGCGCGGCACTCGGCGGGCAAGGCCGAGGCCATCGTCAACGTCATGGAGGATATCCATACCTCGAGCCAGAGCGTGGCAGAGGAGACCGAATCGGTCTCGGCCGCCACGGAAGAGCAGTCAGCATCCATGGATGAGGTCGCGGAGGCCAGCCGCAGATTGTCCGAGCTTTCACAGGAACTGCAGTCGGCAGCCGCGCAGTTCCGTATTTGATAGAGGTGAGCAAAAATGAAAAAGATAGCAATGTTGCTGGTGCTTTTGCTCGGTGTTTGTGGTCTTATCCTGGCAACTGGCTGCGGTGGTCAGAATGAGAAAAAAGTAGCACTGATTTTCTCGCATGAGCCTGAGCGATGGACTACGGGCGCGCAGATGATGCAGGAGCAGCTGAAGCAGGACGGCGTACAGGTCACGCTTTCGATATTCACCACGGATGAGGACCAGGCGCAGGCTCTGCAGGAGGCCGTCGACGCAGGAGCGAACTGCATCGTGCTCGCGGGCGGCGATATCAAGAATATACAAGCGGGGCTGGATGCGGCCAAGGCTAAAAATATCCCCGTCATTGACTATGATAGCCTGACGCTGGATACCGATGCCATTGCTTACTACGTGACGTTTGATAATTACGGTGTGGGTGAGGCCATGGGCAAGTATATCGAGCAGACGAAAGGCCTCAAAAAGGGACAGGGACCGTATACCATCGAGTTCTTCTCAGGCAATGCGGCGGACATCAATGCTAAGCTCATGTATCAGGGCGCCTATGATGTGTTGAAACCTTATATCGACAAAGGACAGCTTGTCGTTCCCTCAGGGCAGCAGGCTTATGAGCAGACAGCTACCAAGAACTGGGATGGCAAGGCGGCGCAGGCGCGCATGACAGATCTCGTACAGTCGCAGTATGCCGGACGCAATCTCGATATCGTGGTGGCGGCCTCCGACAGCATCGCCTACGGCGTTATCGATGGCCTCGCGGGCTATGGCGGCAGCTGGCCACTGATTACCGGACAGGATGCGGATAAAAAGGCGCTTGATTATGTCCGCAACGGCCGCATGGGCTTTACGATCAAAAAGGATGCACTCGTGCTCAACCAGAAATGCATCCGCATGATCAAGGCCGTGCTCGAGGGCTCTCAGCCTGAAATCAACAATACCACAACCTATAATAACGGTGTGCGCATCGTTCCCACCTATCTCTGCGTGCCACGTATCATCGACAAAAATAATCTGGACGAATCTTGAGATGATTTTCGGTGAACCCATGTATCAAGTGCTGGTACATGGGTTTTTTCGTATATTCTGGATTAAAAATAAGAATTTATTTTTACCAATAAAAGATATAACATAATATTGACAAGTCATACTTTTGGTGATAAATTATAGATATCAAATGAGAGCGAAACAGTGCTGAAGTAAGAAAATGGAGGAATAAGATGAAGAAGACATATCTGGCTGCATGTACGGCCGCTTTATTAGCTTTGGGTACCGGCTGGGTCCAGGCCAGCCCGGTGGACAATCCGGATGATCCTGCCTATGTAGTGAAAACCGTGCAGGCGGATAACACCAAGGCCAGGTCTGAGGCACCGAAACAGGCGGAACTCGCGCAGGCAGCCAGCAAAGTGACGCTGCCCACGCAGATGGTGGACCGGCATGCCATTCCCGAGGCACAGTCGCTTTATCGCTATCTCGCCGTCCTGCCGGAGACAGGACGTGTGCTCTACGGTCATCAAAATGATGCGCACCACAAGATGTTCCGCATTCAGTCTGGTACAGAATCTGATACCAAGGACATGACGGGCAGTCTCTCCGGTATCGTGGGTGTAGATGCTCTCTCCCTCACAGGCGATGAGCTGCATCCGCGCGAAGCGGCGAAGGTGCCGGGCGATACGCTCATGGACAAGCTCACGAACCTCTCGGTGAAGGCGGTCGATGAGGGTGCGATCCTCACGCTTTCCATGCACATGCCGAACTTTGCAGTCGTGGCGAAAAAGCCCAAAGTTAACGGCCACTATGATTTCCAGGGCTATACAGCTGGTACAACAACGGGGGATGTTGTGAAACGCATCCTGCCGGGCGGCGACCTTGCTCCAGTCTTTACGGATTATCTCGACATGGTGGCAGACTACGCGCTGCGCCTGCAGGCGAAAAACATCCCCGTGATTTTCCGTCCGCTGCACGAGCACAACGGCTCCTGGTTCTGGTGGGGCGGCAAGAATACGAATGATGAGAACTTCACGGCGCTCTGGCAGTTCACGGTGAAATACCTGCGCGATACGAAGGGCGTGCACAACTTCATCTATGCCTATTCGCCCAATGGGCCGTTCGACAGCGGGGCGTCCTATCTGGATCGCTATCCCGGCGACCGCTATGTCGATATCCTCGGTGTGGACTCCTATCAGGACAACCGCGACGATGCTTATTTCAGCAAATTGCAGCAGACCCTCGATGTCATGCACGAGGTGGCAAAGCAGAACCATAAAGTCGTGGCGCTCACGGAAGTGGGTGTGCGCGATGGCGGCGGCCTCGCCTTGCAGCACAACGCAGACAAGGACTGGTTCACGCATGTGATGCAGCTCTGCCTCAAGAACAAGGTGCCGTATTTCCTGACCTGGGCCAACTTCGAAAAGGAAGCGCATAATTTCTTTGAGCCGTATATGACCAGCGATACCAAGGGACATGAGATGGTCGACAACTTTGTGCGTTTCTATAATGAGCCAGCCAGCACCTTTGCCGATGGCACCGGGGATTATAGACATATCTTTTCTAAATAAGTTATATCTTTTTATTGACAAAGTAAATACTAAAGCATATAATAAGAAACATAGGGAAACAGTAGCGAAGAAGCGGTAACGCTTAACGCATCAGGCAATGTTTTACGTTTATGGAGGGAAATATCATGAAAAACATCTATCTCGTCTGCAATGCCGGTATGTCTACGTCGATCCTCGTGAAGAAGATGCAGGAGGCGGCTAAGAAACAGGGCTTAGATGATCATATCGAGGCTTTCTCCGTCGAGGTGCTGGATCAGCGCGTCGATACGGCGGACTGCGTCCTGCTCGGCCCCCAGATCCGCCACATGCTCGGCGATGTCAAGAAAGTCGTCGGCGACAAATGCCCGGTCGATGTCATCGACATGCGCGACTACGGCATGATTCGCGGCGACAAGGTACTGGCCAAGGCAAGAAAGATGATGGGGGAGGCTTAATTCGTCATGACAGGTATGATTTCTACCTTCGAGCGCATCATGATGCCGCTCGCGGGTCGCATCTCCAGTAACAAATATCTGCTGGCCATGCGTGATTCCTTCTCCATGCTGCTGCCGTTCATCATTGTCGGCTCTTTCTTCGGCATCATGGAATGGGTCGTGCTCGATCCCTGGGGCACGATCATGGGCGAGAACGGCATGAACCTCGGTGCCACGCTTACGGGCCTCACGGGTGATGCCTATAAGGCCTCGGGCTTTGTCGCCACTCTGCAGGCACTGCAGGGACTCTGCAACAACGTCGTGACCGTCGGCTTCGGCTGCTTCTCCTTCCTGCTGGTCGGTGCCTTTGCCTATCGTCTGGCCCAGATCTGGGGCGGCGATCCGTTCTCCACGGCCCTCACGGCATTCGGTGCTTTCATCATCGTTACGCCGCAGCAGATCATCGGCAAGGCCGGTGACAGGATGGGCGCTTTCAGCCTCGATTATTTCGGCAATAAGGCCGTGCTCACGGCTATCATCGTGGCGACGGTGACGGCATGGCTGTTCGTCAAGCTCTCCAAGAATGAGAAATTCCGCATCAAGATGCCGGATACCGTGCCGCCTGCGGTGGCACAGTCCTTCGCTGTGCTCGTACCGGTGCTGGTCACGCTGAGTGTGTTCACGATTTTTGCGACCATCCTCTCGCAGTGCCAGTTCCTCGGCAAGGCAGCGCTGAATGACCTCATCTACGCGCTCATTCAGGCGCCGCTTATGGGGTTCTCACAGGGCATTGGCTTCTCCATCCTGTATCAGTTCATCGTCTGGTTCTTCTGGTGGTTCGGCATCCATGGCCATAACGTCACGGCCGCTATCCAGAATATGGTCTACATGCCGGCACAGCTCGCGAACCAGGCTGGCGATGCCTCCTATATCTTCTCGAATGGCTTCTTCGAGGCCGGCCTCATGCACGTCATGGGCCTCGTGATTGCGATTTTCCTCTTCTCGAAGAAGGACAGCTGGCGCGCGGTCGCTAAGCTCGGTGCACCGGCCATGCTCTTCAATATTCAGGAGCCGCTGGCCTTCGGCCTGCCCATCGTGCTGAACCCGATCCTGCTCATCCCGTACATCCTCGCACCGCTCGCCAACACGGTGGTCGGCTGGTTGCTGCTCTCCTCGGGTATCGTGCCGATCTTCAAGTATGTCGTGCCTTGGACGATGCCTTTGTTCTTCGGTGGTTCCATCGGTACCGGCTCCATTATGGGCGGCGTCTTGCAGCTGATCTGGCTGGCCATGGATGTCTGCATCTACGCGCCTTTCGTCATCGCGTCGAATAAGATCAAGGATGAGGATGACGACGAAGAAGAAAGCAAGTCAGCATAACCACTTTGGACAACGGCATAATGTGTCCGGGAGGATCCGGATCGGCCGTTAGCAAGACATTATATGCATAAGTGAATATATATTGATTTATTTCCTGATGCCTGCAGGGTAACGGGGAAAGAGACAGAGGTGTCAGCAATGGACGAAAAAACAGTAGAACAGAGTATGCAGCTGATCCTGCATTCCGGCACGGGCCGATCAATGGTCATCGAGGCCGTGCGGCAGCTGCTGGAGGACGGCGACGTCGCAGCGGCCAAGGCGAAGATCGCTGAGGGTGGCAAGGAGATCGGCGAAGCCCATAATATCCAGACGGCAATGATGACGGCGGAGTGCGACGGCAACCCCGTGGAGAAATCCATCCTGCTCATCCATGCCCAGGATCATTTCATGACGGCACTGGCCGTACGCGACATGGCACAGCTCATGGTCGAGATGTACGAAAAGCTGCACAAGGAGCAGTGAGAAAATATGGCAATCAAGTATAAATTCCCGGATAACTTTTGGTGGGGCGCAGCCACTTCCGGCCCGCAGTCGGAGGGGCGCTTCCATAAGGCACACCGCAGCGTGTTCGACTATTGGTATGACACGGAGCCAGAGGCTTTCTTCAACGGCGTGGGGCCGAATGTGGCCTCGAACTTCTACAATGACTACGTGCGCGATATCGCGTTGATGAAAGAGGTCGGCCTGAACTCTGTGCGTACGTCCATCCAGTGGACGCGCCTCATCAAGGATTTCGAGACGGCGGAGGTCGATCCGGATGGTGTGCGCTTCTACAATGCGGTCATCGACGAGTTCCTGCGTCAGGGCATCCGCCCCATCATGAACCTGCATCATTTCGACCTGCCCGTCGAGCTCTACGAAAAGTATGGCGGCTGGGCCTCGAAAAGGGTCGTCGAGCTTTTCGTCATCTTCGCTAAAAAATGCTTTGAGCTTTTCGGCGATCGCGTGAAGGACTGGACGACCTTCAACGAGCCGATGGTCGTGGTCGAAGGCGAGTACCTCTACCAGTTCCACTATCCGCTGCTCGTCGATGGCAAGAAGGCCTGCCAGGTGCTCTATAACCTTAACCTGGCTTCGGCCAAGGCGATTCAGGTCTTCCACGCGAGTGACTGCGCAGCGCACGGCGGCCGCATCGGTATCGTGCTGAACCTCACGCCGGCGTATCCGCGCTCGGAGGATCCGGCTGATGTGGCGGCAGCGGCATTTGCGGAGGACTTCAAGAATAATTCGTTCCTTTATCCGGCCATCAAGGGACATTTCCCGGAGAAGCTTGTCGAGACGCTGAAAAAAGACGGCGTGCTTTGGCAGGCAACGCCGGAGGAGGGAAAAATCATCGCGGAGAATACCGTGGATTTCCTCGGCGTCAACTATTACCAGCCGTTCCGCGCCAAGGCGCGGGAATCGGAACTCCCCAACAAGCTGACGTGGCTGCCGGAGAAATATTTCGAGCAGTATCACATGCCGGACGCGCGCATGAATCCGTACCGCGGTTGGGAGATCTATCCGAAGGCCATCTACGATATTGCTTGCAATGTACGCGATAACCTGGGCAATATTCCCTGGTATATTTCGGAGAATGGCATGGGCGTTGAGGGCGAGGAGAAATACCGCAACGCCGAGGGCGCCATCGACGATGATTACCGCATCGACTTCATCAAGGAGCATCTCGAGTGGCTGCATAAAGGTATCGAGGAAGGCTCGAACTGTTTCGGCTATCATCTGTGGACGCCGATTGACTGCTGGTCCTGGATGAATGCCTACAAGAACCGCTACGGCCTCATCGGTCTCGAGTTGACGACTCAGACGAAGACCATCAAGAAGTCCGGCCACTGGTTCAAAGAACTGGCCACCAACAATGGTTTTTGATTAGCACATAAGATATTTATCCTGCAGCCAATGCTGAAGGGAAAGGCTGTCACGGCTAGCGCCGGGCAGCTTTTTTGTTAGGATTAGGAGGAGAAAAGCATATGAAACGCGTGCAAACATGGGGAAAACTCGTGGGGTTGACGCTGGCCTCGGGGATGGTATTCAGCCTGCCGGCAGTGATGCCGCAATGGGTACCACCGGCGCAGCAGAGCACGGCCGAGGCAGCCGTAAAGGGCATGAACTGGAACTTCCAAAAGGATTTATCCGGCTGGAAATTCGGTGGCAAATGGGCGTACAAGGGCATCCCTAAAGTACAGTGGGACAAGGCTTTTGGCGGCTCCCTGCGCCTCGACGTAGACTTCCGTCCCGTGGCGGACAAGAGCTGGTCGGAGGTCAAGCTGGAGTATGGCCCGGCTGCGTCGATCCCTGTGAGCCTCGCGGGGTGCAATGTGCTGAGCTACGACCTGTATTTCGATGCCAAGGTCATGACGGCGGGCGGCTTCAAGACGAAGGTCTACGCCAAGGACGTGGACGATAAGGAAGTGATCAATGCGGCGCCCGATATTGACCTCAGTAAGGCACGTGATGCGGGGAATGGGATGAAAGTCGTCACGGTGCAGGTGCAGTTTCAGCCAGCCGCGAAGCCCATCAAATACCTGATGTTCAGCCTCGTGGGCGCGAATACGGACTATCACGGCGCCCTCTATGTCAATAAGGTACAGGCGAAATATGCCAAACTGCCGGATGGCTATGTGGACAAGAAAGTGCAGGCGAAGTCCCAGGCGAAGGTCCAGCCGGCTTCGCTGCAGGTACCGGCGCAGGCCGGTCTCGTCGACCCGCAGGCCACGAAGCGCACGGCACAGGTCTATGCCTATTTGCAGGGCATCGCGGCTTCGCCCTATGTGCTCTACGGTCATCAGAACGAGCTCACGAAGAAGGTCGTGAAACTGGATGTGCCGTCCGATACTTATGCGCTGGTGCAGGACAATGCGGCCGTTATCGGCGTGGATGGGCTGGCACTCACGGGCGATGAGCTGGGCCTGACGGACAAGGAAAAGGCGGCGGGCGTAACGCTCTCCGAGAAGCTCGCGGGCCTCGTCATCCCCGTGGCGCAGAAAGGCGCCATCATCACCATGTCTTGTCACATGCCGAATTTCGAGCTCGTGGCCAATAAGCCAAAAGTCAACGGCCACTACGATTTCAGCACCTATTCGCCGAATGTGACCACGGGCCGCATCGTGCAGCGTATCATGCCGGGCGGCGATCTCAATCCGGTCTACCGCGCCTACCTCGATATGGTGGCAGACTTCGCGGGCAGGCTGCAGGCGGCGGACGTACCCATCCTGTTCCGCCCGTTCCATGAGAACAACGGCAGCTGGTTCTGGTGGGGCGCGGCCTATTGCAGTGCCAGTGAGTACAAGAACCTTTACCGCTATACGGTCGAGTACCTGCGCGACACGAAGGGCTTGCACAACCTGCTCTATGTCTATTCGCCGGGCGGCCCCATCGAGAATGCGGACGATTATGCAACGCGTTACCCGGGCGACAGCTTCATCGATATCACTGGTTTCGATACCTATCACCATGATCCGGTGAAAAATGACCACTGGCTGCAGGGCTTTGCGCATGACATGCAGGCCGTGCAGGACTTCGCGGCGGCGCATCACAAGCTGGCCACGGTCACGGAGACGGGCATCCTCGCGGGTAAGGGTGCACTGCCGCGCACGGGCAACCAGCGTCCAGACTGGTTCCGCGAAGTGCTGCATACCATTTCTCCCTACAAGATGGCCTATTTCCTGACCTGGGCAAACTTCGACGAGGGGAACTGCGACCAGCCCTACATGGTCACGGTCAAGCGTGGCCACGAGATGATCAACAATTTCGTGGACTTCTATAATGACAAGAATTCTGTTTTTGCCCAGCAGATCGGCGACTACAGTAAGCTGCAGGTACAGGTACAGCCAGCCGTGACGGCGGATGGCTACATCACGGCGCCGGGTGCGCTGGATCGCCTGCTGCAGCCGTGTACCCTGCAGGCCAGGGTGACGAGCAGCGTACAAAAGGCTGCGTTCCAGCTGCAGAAGCAGGATGGCACATGCGTGGCAGAGCTGCCGGCGGCCATCAATGCGCAGCATCAGGCAACCGCGGCGCTCACGGCTGTTGAGCTCGCGAAGCTGGGCAAGGCGGTGGGCCGCATCGCTTTGGTGGCCGATGGGCAGGTGCGCGACAGCGTACCTGTGCTCTACAACATGCCAGCTCCTGCGCCGAATCCGCTGCTGGTGGATGATTTCGAGAGTTACTACGGCGATAACAGCCTGCTCAAGGGCGCCTACTCGACCAACTGCGGCACGGGTTGCAGCATAGGCCTTGCCCTGAGCCAGCAGAAGCAGCAGGGTGAGGCAGGCATGGCCTATCACTACAGCATCGTGCCGGGCGGCTATGCGGGTGTCGTGAAGAGCCTGCAGGGCGCCGACTGGTCCCAGTGCCAGGGGGTAGCTTTCTGGCTCGTGCCGGACGGACAGGGGCAGAAGCTCATCTGCCAGATTAATACCAATGGCGAGGATTTTGAGGCCGATCTGAGTGCCTATACGGCGGGTAAAGCGCCGCAGCTTGTCAAAGTGCCGTTCAGTGCCTTCAAGGGGAAGAATGGCGGCAAACTCGACACGCATGCCATCCAGCATTTCGCCCTCTACGTCAACGCGCAAGGGCAGCAGGCTGTCGCTTCGACGTTATATTTTGACGATATTCATGCCTATAAATAATTAGAGATCACATACGCAATACGCAGGGAAGCTGCCGCCAGGATAAAGCGGCAGCTTTTTGGCGTGCAAAAACAAACAGCACCCCCGGCCAACTGGCCGGGGGTGCTGTTCAGGGGAATAAATAAGGGAAGAAAGAAAAATAAGGGAATAGGGAGAATGAAAATTTATTTGAGGGTAATGTTATCGAGGTAGATGGCGCCTTTGTATCCCGTTAGATAGCCGACAATGCTGACTTCCAGATGGCCGATATCCTGCGTGACTTTATCCTCGAGGACGACGCGGACGTGGGTCTTCGTGAGGTTGCCGACCTTCTTGGCCTTGGCCGTGCCCATATCGTCGATCGGCTGATCGATGACGACATCGCCCTTTACGGAGCCAGCATATACCTTGCCCTTGAGGGCGGCGTCACCCTTGAGCTGGGAGGCATCGTAGTAGAGATCAAAGGAAACCTGGGAGACACCCTCCGGGCCAACCTTGATTGGTGCGGCGTTCGTGACGGCACCGTCGGACAGCTTGATCTCGCTCCAGTTCTGGTCCTTGTCGCCGGAGAAGTCTACATTGACTTTCAGGCAGCCGCCGTTGCTGGCATCCCAGGCCGTGGAAGCATCACCGCTGTAGTTCCAGCCACCGACGAAAGCCCACTGGCCAGCGTCTTTGCTGAAATCCCAAACCTTGACGGGAGCCGCAGCCGCCTCGCAGGTGGCGCTCATCGCGCTCTGGGCTGGGATCACGGACGTGCCTGCGGTCGGAGCCATGGTGAAGACCGCAGCGGCGCCGAGCGCCAGCACGATGTTCTTTTTCAGATGCAACATAATAACAACTCTCCTTCGCATTCCGAACAATTTGTTATCATTTAACCTTGTAGCTTAAGTATATACTATGCTGTGTTTTTTGTCAAGCAAAGATATAACATTTATTTTTATGCAATGTGATTGAAAGACTAAATAAGTCATATCTTTTACTTGACATAGATTATACAAAGCGCTATACTGATAACGTCAAATCAATTAACAATCCGTTACACAAACAAATAAAAGTAGTGAAAGACGGATTTCAGCATCAGGTAGCTGATGCACACAAAAGGGGGATTTTTTGTGAAACAGGCACAGCTGATGTTAGGCGCAGCGGCGGCCCTGGCGCTCACGGGGGCATTTGGCGGTACTGCCAGTGCGGCGACGGGCCAGGCGATGTTCGCCGACGTGCCAAGCGGGCATTGGGCCTATCAGGCCGTGGCCCAGCTGCAGGCGGACGGGCTGGTCAAGGGCATGGATGGTGAGCACTTTCACGGCGACGCGAAGGTGACACGCTATCAGATGGCACAGATCGTCGCGCGGGCCATGGCCAACGCGGACAACGCAGCGCCACAGGACCAGGCACTGCTGGACAAGCTCTCGCATGAGTTCGACGATGAGATCGCCTCGCTCCATTCTCTGTCCCGGCGTGTGGATGTGTTGGAAAAACAACAGAAGAAAACGGAAGATGCGATTGACATTCACGGGCACTTTCAGCAGACGCTGGAGTCGCATAATCACGCGGGCGGCGATACGAAAAAGAGCCGCTGGTGGGCCAAAGAACTCTATTTCGATGCAGAGGCAAAGCTGCCGGGCGTCATCGGCGACTGGAAGTTCAAGACGCAGCTGGAGACGAAATGGGGCTCCAGTGAGCGCATCAACCAGGAAGAGCTCATGACCACGAATTACAACGGCGGTCACTCCTATAAGGAAAGATTGCGCCCCAACCTCGCCTATGTCGAGGGCAGCATCGGCTACAAATCGCAAATCTGGGCGCGGGCCGGTATCCTGCAGCCGTGGGTACAGAACGGCTACGCCTACGGCGCGAACCTGCGCGGTGTCATGCTGGAGCACTGGTCGAAGAAGTACGTCTGGCACGTGTTCGGCGGTCTCGTCGACAGCAGCGACGGTGATTTGGCCGTTGGCGCGGGGGCAAGCTATGATAACGCCGCAGGTGGTTGGGGGAGCGAGCTCGCACAGCCATGGAATGATAACGTGCGTGCGCATAAGAGCTATCAGGTCGTGAGCAATGCCGCGACAGACTGGAAGCCACGTCTCTCCCTGCATGGCAACCTGCTGAGTGAGGAAGAGCAGGCACAGGTGCTGCGCAACGGCGGTACGGGCTCGGACAACGCCAAGGGTGATCTCACGGATATGTTCGGCAGCGACCAGTCCACGAAGAAAACCATCTACGCAATTGCCTATGACCGCATGTTCAGCAAAAAATTCTCCTATAATCTGGGTGCCTACCGCTACACCTCGGCCGCCTACAACCGCGAGCCTCTCTATGTGGGCACGGCGAGCTTTGACTACAAAGTCCTGCCGAAGACCACGTTCCGTGCGATTTACTCGCAGGGCAACCAGCATGGCGAGAACAGCAACAGCCGCGGCTGGATGCTCGACCTCATGTGGAACTGCTCGCCGTGGATGGGCGCGGAGAAGCCGCACATGTTCGGTGCCTATGTTGGCTATCATTACCTCGCACCGGACTCCTACGTACGCTGCGGCTACGGCGACGGCATCGACAAGGGCCAGAAGGGCGTCGAGCTCGGTATGTATTACAATCTCACGCATAATTTCCAATATACCATCAAATACGGTTTCGGCAAATCCCTGACCTATACATACGCAGCGAAGAACAAACGAGACAAACTCTATACGGGCGTCATGGCATATTTCTAAGCCGGCCTTTTGAACGTTGATTATGGAACGGATTACAGGAAATGAATAGGAGGATTCTCATCATGCATAACAAGAAACTTGCTCTGGCCGTACTCGCGGCTTTCGCTTTCAGCACGTCCACGGCTTTCGCGGCCTCGGGCGACCAGCTTTTCAAGGATGTGCCGAGTGATCACTGGGCCTATCAGGCGGTGACGCAGCTCGCGAAGGACGGCATTCTCACGGGCTACGGCGACGATTCCTTCCAGGGTGACAAGACGATTACGCGCTACGAGATGGCGCAGATCATCGCGAATGCGCGCACGCACATGCCGCAGGCCAGCGCGCCCGACCAGAAAATCATCGATGACCTCTCGAACGAGTTCCGCGATGACCTCGATGCCCTCGGCGTGCGCGTGACGCGCCTCGAGAAAAAGCAGAAGACCGTGCGCCTCACGGGCTCCTTTGCACAGAAGTACGAAAAGGCCTATCACCCCGGCTATGTAGACAGCAAGACGGGCAACAGCGACAACGAGCACCGCACCCGCTGGCAGAAGGAGTTCAAGCTCAACGTCGACGCCACGGTGCCGAAATCCCCGCTGGAGTTCCACGGCACGTTTGTGACGGAAATGAACAATTATCAGGGTAACGGCTTTAATTCGGAGGAAGCAAACGACGAGCGCTGGAACACTACTGGCACCAAGGACGATGGCACCCCCAATGGCAGTGAGCGCACCAATGTGCTGCGTCCCGAGACCTACTATGTGGGCGGTCCCATCGACAAGACGGGCCTCACGGGCCGCTTCGGTGCCATCCGCAACGGCGTGCAGGCGGATTTCGTCAACCACGCAGTCATGCGCGGCCTCGACCTCAAGCACGAGGGGCAGAAAAACTGGTTCAGCTTCTTCACGGGGCGGCTGGATATGAAGGATGACGATACTTCGAGCAACGTGACCGTTGGTTCATCGGATCATCAGTTTAGTCAGTCCGATATAGATTGGGATGGTGGGGCTACGAAAATAGAGCAGACGGCAGATAAATATGTGCAGTCCTATAATATTAAGAAATCGTCAGTAGAGGCTGCGGCGGCCGCTGTGGCGAACGGTTCTGCCAGCACGGATTTCGTACGTTATCACGCACCAAGCTCCAACGCATCATATGCTGCTTTGGATACCAGCAAGACGTATAAAGTCATTCAGGCGGCAACTGGCTCAGGTGACTGGAATTATGACTGGAATAATCCCACCTATGATTATAGCGATGCTACGTATTCCACATCTGGCAAGACGGTATCGACGAATCTTAACCGTCGCCGCACACTGACGGGCGCGACGTTCGGGCATCAGTTTGGCCCGCGCTTTGATGCGACGGTCGGTTACTACGGTTACAAATCGGCGGCCTATGACGAGGATATCCTGCGTATCTACGCGCTGACGCTGAACCAGAAAATTGGTGCGAAGGGTAATCTCTACGGCGCCTATGCGCACGGCAATCAGGACGGCTATGACGATGCCTGGACGGCCGAGTATCAGTTCAATGGCGGCGATGCGATGAGTGCCGAGCCGAACCATGCCTTTGGCTATTACCTCGGCTACCGTTACCTCGCGCCGGACGCACTGGTCAAGACGGTCTATGAGGACGGCGCGCAGATTGGTCAGCGTGGCTGGGAGGGCGGCCTGCTCTACAACTTCTGCCACAATCTGCAAGGCAAGGTAAAATATTTCCGCGGTACGAGCATCACGAACCCCGGCAAAGACCGCAGCAAGATTTTCTCCAGTTTGATGTTCCAATTCTAAGATAAGGAGTCCTGACTCATGTGGTATAAGCGTAAAACCCTGGCCGCCCTGGCAATGGCTGTGAGTATGCTGGGCGTCCTGGGAGGCAGTACAATGACGACAGAAGCAGCGGAGGCAGTGGCACCCATCAAGATGGTGAGCCGCAATGTGCCAGCCTACGCCTCGAGCGACAAGGCGGAACTGGCCAACGACGCCAACTACATGACGACCTGGAACGGCGCTGCGCCGGGCTGGCTGGCCTACGACTTGTCGAAAGTAGCAAAGGCTGACCTCAAGCAGGCGGTCGTGGCCTGGTTCAGCAGCAGCTATGACTATGACCCGACCATCAAGCAGCGCCAGTCCTATGGCAACCTGCAGCACTATATCATCGAGGGCAATGCGGCGCCGGGCGGCAAGCTGCCGTCCAAGGGCTGGCAGCCGCTCGTCGAGGTCAAGGACAACGTCTATCATTCCCGTCAGCATGTGCTGGATCTCTCCGCCTACAACTGGGTGCGCGTCACGGTGAAGAGCGTGGACAATGCCAGCGGCCCGCATGCCTCCATCAACCTCGATGTCTACAGTGCGAAAGACGGTCTCGCCGATGACTGGATTGTCTACGGTGACAGCGTGACGGCCGGCTCGGGCAACTTCTCCGGCTCGCCCTATGGTCCGGCTGGCCAGCTCGTCAATGCGGCTAATCCCGCCTATTATCCGGTCTTCGAGTACGGCGGCACAGGCAGCATCAAGTCGAAGGACGGCGCGAAGTACATCGACAGCTGGCTGAGCGTTTTCCCCGGCCACTACGTGGGCGTCGTGCTGGGCACGAATGATGCCTGGGGCAAGAACAACGGCATGGATAAGTTCGAGGCCAATATGTCGGTGGTCATCGAGCACATTCTCGCGGCAGGCAAAGTGCCGGTCATCGGCAAGATTCCCTGGTCGGCCGAGCCGGGCGTTGCGAACAACGCACCGGCCTACAATGAGCGCATCGACAAGCTCTACCAGAAATATCCGGCCGTCGTCAAGGGTCCGGACTTCTGGAATATCTTCAAGGATCACCGCGACTGGCTGGGACCAGACGGCGTGCATCCGAGCCCGAAGGGCTACGGCATGATGCGCAAGGCCTGGGCCGAGACGATGCTGCAGGTCGTACCGCGTGCCGGCAAGGCGCAGGATTTGACGCCAGAGCGCGCAAAAGCCTCCTGGCACCAGACGGGCAGCGTGAGCCAGGGCCAGTACCTCAAGGGTGAGCAGACGGAGATCGACGTGCAGAAGGTGCGACATGCACACGACAAGAAGGTACAGAAATAAATAGCCGCTGAATCAATCCTGTTGGACATGGATGAGGAGTATAGAATATGAAGAAAAAATTACTCATTGCGGCCCTGCTTATGGGACTGGGCACGGCCTGCCTGCCAGGCACGCAGATGGCAGAAGCTTCTGTGGCGATAGCGCCAAATGATGCGAACCTGCAGTATTTCGGCCGCTGGGATATGCGTGACAAGTCGAACTACCAGTGCGCGCAGGGTGCCGTCTACGTCAAGGCAAACTTCACGGGTACGAGCATCAAGGTGAATATGCGCGACCCCAACGACAAATGGCGCGTGAGCGTCGACGGCAGTCCATTCCGCAAGTTCAAGCCGCGCGGGCAGGGCACGGTGCTGGCCGAAAACCTGAAGCCGGGCACGCACAAGCTGCTGCTCGTGCGCTCGACCGAAGGCTATATGGGTGTCACGCAGCTCAAAGGCTTCGAACTCGATGATGGGGCGAAACTTTTGACGCCGGACGCGCGCAAGGGGCGCACGCTGGAATTCGTTGGCGACTCCATTACGGCGGGCGCGAAGAATGACGGCGAGCTGCAGGACAACAACTACAACGATATCGAGGACACGGACCAGGCCTACGGGCCGAAGGTCGCGCGCCTGCTGGACGCCGACTACAGCATCGTGGCGAAGTCCGGCGAGGGTGTCGTGCACAACTGGGCTGATGACTGGCCATCGAATCAGGTGCATACGTCTGACCGCTATGTCTGGACCATGTACTCCGATAAGAAAGCGGGCGACCATGCCATCTGGGATGCGAAGCAGTTCCCCATCGACGCGACGATTATCGCCATGGGCACGAATGACTTCAGCAAGCCAGCCAAGCATTCTCCGACCAAGGAAGAATTTGTCGCCGGCTATGTCCAGCTGATTAAGACCATTCGCAAGGTAAATCCGGGCAAGAAAATCATCTGCACGGAGCCGGTGCCGCAGTGGGTCGGCAAGCGTGGCCGTGCCTGGGTGAAGGCCGCCGTGGATCAGGTCACGGCCGAGGGCATGAAAGATGTCTACTTCGTCGCGCTGAACGACCCGCAGCCTTTGCTGCAGGAGAGCGACTACGCGCATGACAGCACGCATCCGCTGCGGCCGGGCCACGACAAGATCGCGGCTTTTCTGAAGGACAAAATTGCTAAGATCATGGGCTGGTAAGTCCTTTCCGTTACAGAAAAAATTCTTTTACATCGATTGACATAACTTTTTGTATATTCGGCCTGTACGGTATATAATATAGCTATGTTCTATACGGTCAGACCATAAACGGAGGAGACGTGCATATGCTGAAATATGAAGCCATTGCCAGCCGCTTGCGCGAGGATATACAAAACGGTACCTATGAGCCGGGGCAGCAGCTGCCGCTGGAGAAAGAGATGTGCGCGACGTTCGACGTGAGCCGCATCACCATCAAGCGGGCGGTCGACGAGCTCGTCAAGCAGGGGCTCGTGGTCAAGCGGCGTGGTTCGGGTACTTTTGTCAAGCTGATGGAGAACAACGACGTGCAGGAAGTGAGCATGGCGAACCAGTTCTCTGGTTTTTCCTCGACGTTTCCGGGGCATACGATCACGACGAAGGTGCTGCGTTTCGATATCGACCATCCAACGGGGCAGATTGCGGACAAGTTGCAGATTGCGGTAGATGATTTCGTCTACCAGATCGAGCGCGTGCGCTATCGCGACGGTCAGCCTCTCGTCATCGAGTACACGCAAATGCCGATTCAGCTCATCCCGGGTATCAAGATGAATGTGCTGGAGCATTCCATCTACCATTATATCGAGGATGATCTGGGACTGAAAATCCAATCCGCGCATCGCGCCATCCGTGCGGATGTGCCGACGGAGCAGGAGAAGCAGGAACTGCAGATCAAAGATAATCTGCCCGTGCTGGAGGTGTCACAGGTGGCTTTCCTCGATGATGGGCGTCCCTTCGAGTATTCGGTGGCACGGCATCGGGCAGATGAAAGTATCTATCGTACCGTCTGCGTGCGCTGATGTATGAACAGAAAGCTTCCTGTATACTAA
>DEDT01000042.1:0-6450 GCA_002350105.1 Selenomonadaceae bacterium UBA2897
TAAGACGTGGATGTTTTGCATGTGTATTTTTGGTTTTTCTGTTAAAAGATGATCGTGAGGATAGCGGCCAGGGCGAAATAGGGGCCGTAGGCCATGTAGTCGAGGCGGCCTTTTTGGCGCGTGAGCAGCAGCACGAGGGCGACGAGGCCAGCGAGGACGATGCCGGTCATCGCGATATGCGTGAGGGCCTCGGTGCCAAACCAGAGGCCGAGCGCGGCGACGAGCTTGATGTCGCCGCCGCCGATGCCGCCTTTCGTGAGGATGGAGAGCAGCAGGAAAACGATGCCGCCCGCCGCTGCCGCGAGGATGTGGTTCAGCAGGCCGCCAGAAAGGAGTGTGAACAGGAGCCCCAGCACGGCGAACGGGATGAGCATGCGGTCAAAGATCACATGCTGCTCCCAGTCCGTCGCGCTGAACAGCACGCAGAAATAAATGACGATCATCGCGCTGAGCCAGGCACTCACCGTGCTGTAGTCCCCCTGCAACGACGCGAAGCAGAGCAGGAACCCCAGCGACATCGTGAGGAACGACTGGCGCTTTTTCGTATTCTCCGCCACGCGGTACGGCTTGTCAAGAATATCCGGCGCACTGGCGTAGAGATACGTGATCCACCGCTGTCCCGCCATCGATCCGGCGACGGCCAGCACGACAGAGAGGGCAAATTTCAGGATGGTAGCCATCATAAGAAACACCTCCGACAATATAGCTATGCCTCTATTATACAATGTTTCCGCTCGACTGCAAACGCCTGCTGGATGTCATTTTTCAAGAGGAATGAACAGGTTAATGCCTTGCGGAAGGAGTGGGAGCCTTGGCGGGGGGATAGTTCAAATTTTCATATTCTGCGATAAAAATATGGAATTTGTGGTAAAATGGCAATATGAAAATGTGGATTTTGCAGGAATTGACCAAAATAAAAATTGTGATTTTGCAGGAAACGAGGTGCGATGATGTTTTACCGCAAGATTTATGACCGGATGAAGGCTTGGAAGGAGAAGGAGGATGGGCGGACAGCGCTGTTGATCGAGGGAGCGCGGCGCATCGGAAAATCTACGGTGGCGAAAGCCTTTGCAGAGAACGAATATGAGCATGTGCTGTTGATTGACTTTTCTATAGCATCGCCAGAAATTGTTCGCCTGTTTGACGACCTTTCCGACCTTGACACGTTCTTTTTGCAGCTTCAGCTTTTTTGCCATGTCAGTCTGGAATCGAGGAAGTCCGTCATCATTTTCGATGAAGTACAGTTTTGTCCGCGGGCGCGTCAGGCCATCAAGCACCTCGTGGCTGATCGCCGGTATGATTACATCGAGACGGGATCGTTGATTTCCATCCGTAAGAATGTGAAGGATATTCTCATCCCAAGCGAAGAGACGCGGATGGAAATGGTTCCGATGGACTTCGAGGAATTTTGTTTGGCGACGGGAAAGGAGGCCGTGCCAACACTCCTCCGGACGGTTCTCGCATCGGGAAAGCCACTCGCGGACGCCGTTCATCGGAAACTCCTCCAGCAATTCCGCATCTACATGCTTGTCGGCGGGATGCCACAGGCGGTGGAAAGCTATCTCGAAACAAATGATTTCCGAAAAGTGGATGATGTTAAGCGAACGATTCTTTCACTGTATGCGGCGGATTTTGAGAAAATCGATGGAACGGGCAAGGCTTCCATGATTTTCCGTTCCATTCCTGCACAGCTGGCGAAGAATACGGCCCGTTACCAGGTGTCGAGTGTCCTGAAGAGCCATCGTGCAGAGGATATCTTGGAACTCGTCTCGGAAATGCAGGATTCCAAGACAGTGCTCGTCTCGCATCACGCCGATGATCCGAATATGGGAATGGCCGCGAATCTTGACCTTGCTCAGTTTAAGCTATTCCTTTCTGATACAGGGCTTTTCGTGACACTAATGTTTCTGGACAGCAATTTTGTGGAAAATGACATCTACCAAAAACTCCTCAGTGATAAGGCACATGTGAATCTCGGCTATCTATACGAAAACATCACGGCGCAGATGCTGGTCGCTCAAGGGTATCGCCTCTATTACTATACGTTTCCAAAAGAAAATACCAGGCTGCATTATGAAGTGGATTTTCTGATTCCGGAACGGAGCAAGATCATTCCCATCGAGGTTAAATCTTCAGGATATCGGACGCATGCCTCTCTTGATGCATTTGAACAAAAATTTTCGTCGCGGATATCCAGACGCCTGCTCGTATATACAAAGAATCTGCAAAAAGATCGCGACGTCATCTTCCTCCCTGTGTATCTTCTCCCATTTTTGCGGGAAACTATAGCTTTGACGATGTAACAGGAAAAATCCTTCTTGTTATGGAGTATCGATTATAATAAAATATCTTATCTAGGGAGGGATTAAAATTCGTAAGGCAATTATTATCGGTGCTGGTCCAGCTGGTTTGACTGCGGCCTATTTTCTGGCCAAGGATACTGATATTCGTCCTATTGTGTTGGAAAAGGAAGCATTTACCGGAGGGATTGCCAGGACTTTTTGTTACAAGGGCAATCGTATGGATATCGGCGGCCATCGCTTTTTTACGAAGGATGAACAGGTAAAGGCATTGTGGCAGGAGTTGATGCCATTACAGGGGGCTCTGTCTATAGATGATCGTTTGCTTGGGCGGCAGGTTCCTTTGGAGACTGGCGGCCCTGATCCGGATAAAAGTGACCATGTGATGTTGCAGAGAGAACGTATCTCGCGTATCCGCTATCGTCACCAGTTCTTTTCTTACCCTCTTTCTCTTGGATGGGATACCGTGCATAAATTAGGATGGCCTAGCTTGTGGCGGATGAGCAAGGGATATATCAAGGCAAGAGTGGCGCCAAGGCCAGAGCAGAGTTTGGCAGATTTTATGATTAACCGCTTTGGTGAGCCACTCTATGCAACGTTTTTTCGAGATTATACGACGAAGGTATGGGGGCGTGCGCCAGAACATATTGCGGCGGATTGGGGTGCTCAACGGATCAAAAGCCTTTCCTTAGGCAGAGCGGTGGCCGATTATATCCGACGAAAATGGAAACCGTCAGCAAAGGCGCAAGACACGTCTCTTATTCGGCATTTCTGGTATCCCAAGCACGGTCCTGGTCAGTTATGGGAAACAATGGAGCAAAAAATTGTTTGTCATGGCGGTATCGTAAGGCATCATGCTCAAGTAATATCCTTGGAAGGCAATGGAGAGCATCATATCAAAAATGTGCGGATACGGGAAAATGGTGTTGAGCAACAATTGGATGCAGATTTTGTCCTATCATCGATGCCTGTAGCCGAGCTTGTGCCGTCAGTTTATGGAGAAGAGTGTCCTTCGGCTGTTCTTGAGACGGCTGAGAAACTCCCGTATCGGGATTTTATGACAGTGGGGCTGCTTGTGCGCCGTCTGTCTGTTCGTAGCGATGGCAGGCGTAATATCGTGCCGGATTGCTGGATTTACGTGCAAGAACCTGATGTAAAAATGGGACGTATTCAGATTTTTAATAACTGGTCGCCTTACTTGGTAAAGGATCCGGATCATACGGTTTGGCTGGGACTGGAATATTTTTGTCAGCAGGGCGATGCGATGTGGAATATGTCCGACGCAGAATTTTTATCTTTGGCTACGGAAGAACTTGTGAAGATGGGCATCATTCAGCGTGAGGATGTGCTGGATGGTGTCTGCTTGCGCGTTCCAAAAGCGTATCCGGCGTATTTCGACAGCTATGAGAAATTTCCTCTCGTTCAAAACTGGCTTATGCAGTTTGACAATCTTTATTGCATCGGTCGAAACGGGCAGCATCGTTATAACAATATGGATCACTCTATGTTGACGGCTATGCAGGCGGTAAAGCTGATCCAAAATCAGGAAAAGTCGCAGCAGGCATTATGGTCTGTCAATACGGAACGGAATTATCAGGAGAAAAAATAGTATGGGGGAACAAGAGCGGATTTCCTATGCAGCGTGGCTACCGAAAATCTTTTTTGCCAGTATTTTTATCGGCCTGATTATTATCCCACGTGTGTTGGATAATGATATTTATTTTTTACTTAACGATGGAAAGTATGTTATGCAATATGGGATACCGCATATAGAACCTTTCACGATGCATACCAATATGCATTTTGTGATGCAGCAATGGCTTTCCAGCGTTATTTTTTGGCAGTTGTATCACCATTTTGGTGTGGTAGGCATATTGAGCTGTGTGTATGTCATGGCTGTGCTTATGATGACGGTATATTATCGCTTATGCATGTTGGTGAGCAGCAGAAATTGGTATATTTCGTCGATTTTGTCGGCGATTGTCGGCGTATTAGCTTGTGCGACCTTTATGGTAAGCCGCCCTCAAATTTTTTCTACTTTTTTTCTGTTAATGGCAGTATATTGCCTGGAGTTATACCACAAAAGAAAAGAAAAAGTATATCTTGCCATTTTGCCATTCTTGTCCATATTGCTAATTAATTTTCATGCGGCAGTATGGGGAATGTTGCTTTGTATCATCGCTGCTTATTTTGTAGAGTTACTATTTTCATATCGTCAGCAAAAAAAAGCAATTGGGATATTTTTTACGGTGCTTCTTGCTGTCTTTTTTTGCGGTTTTATCAATCCATATGGGATGGAGTCTATGAGCTATGTGCTGCATTCTTATGGTATTCCACTTATCAATCAATTAGTAGGTGAAATGCACCCTTTGAATAGTACTACCGTAACGGGGAAAGTATATTTAGCATGGATAGCTTTTTGTTGGTTTATCTATATCAGGCACGGAATGCCCAAGCGTTATATTATTCTGTGTCTGGGATTGACGTATATGAGTTTTTCTGCTGAGCGCAGCTTATTTTTATTTCTTTTTTTAGGAACTTTTCCTTTAGCAGATTGCTTATCTAGTTGCCGCTTTCAAAAGCAGGTGGGGCATCTAAGCAAGAAAAAATATGTTTTTCGCCTGGCTTTGGTGATGGGGATCGCGGTAATTGGTTTTTATGATATATATCAGTGGAAGCACTCGGCAGATATTCCAGCTCGAAGTTTCGTCGTGGAGCATCCTACCGTGGATTATTTGTTGACACAGGCACCTGTTGAGAATATCCGTTTATGGAATACATACAACGAAGGCTCATATGCAGAATTTAAGGGCATAAAAGCCAGCATAGATACACGGGCCGAAGTCTTTTTGCCGGCGAATAATTGGCAGGATAATTATTTGCTGGAGTATTATGCTGTAGCCGTTGGGGCTTTGCACTATGAGGAAGTTTTTCAAAAATACCACATCAATTATGTTTTAACCAGTGATTCTGAAGTCTTGTATGAATATTTATTGCATGATGAGCATTATGAATTGCTATTTGAAGAGGATCATCCGTTAGAGAGTCATAGACTATATAAAAGAATTACGGTAGATGAGTGAGGTGCATTCCCTTATGAAAGAGGTTAGTATTGTTGTACCATGCTATAACGAAGCAAAGGGATTGCAGTTTTTTTATAATGCATTAAATGAGATACTTACCACCCTCCCCTATCGATTCCATATTTTGTTCGTCAATGATGGCAGTAGCGATAGGACATGGGAGATCATGGAGGAGTTGCGGGCAGGGGATCCGCGGGTGGAGACGTTATCCCTTTCTCGTAATTTCGGTAAGGAGCTCGCGATGCTCGCGGGGCTCGACTATGCAGATGGTGCGGCGGTTATCATCATGGATGCGGATTTGCAGGATCCGCCGGATCTCATTCCGCGTATGTTGGCGCTTTGGGAGCAGGGCTGGCAGGATGTCTATGCACGCAGGCGGGAGCGCCGGGGCGAGTCCTGGCTGAAGCGGCATAGTGCAGGTCTGTACTACCGTCTGCTGCGTCGTGCGGCAAATATCGATATTCCCGCGAATGTGGGCGACTTTCGCCTGCTCGATCGGCAGGCTGTGGACGCGCTCTGCCGTTTGCGCGAGCGCAAGCGCTACACGAAGGGGCTGTTCAGCTGGATTGGCTTCCGTAAAAAAGAAATCGTATTCGATAGGCCACCGCGGGCGGTTGGCAAAACGAAGTGGAACTATCTGAAGCTTTGTGGATTGGCTTTGGATGGGCTGTCCTCTTTCTCGGAGCTGCCGCTGCGCCTCGCTTCGGTGTTCGGGCTGATCTGCTCGGCTACAGCATTCCTCTACATGCTCTTTATCTTCGTGCGCACGCTGCTCTATGGCGATCCGGTCGCTGGCTATCCCTCCCTCGTCTGCATCATTCTGTTCATCGGCGGGATCCAGCTCATCGTGCTCGGCATCATGGGCGAGTACATCGGCCGTATCTACAGCGAGGCGAAGCATCGGCCGGACTATATCATCAGTGCCTACCATGGTGCATCGGAGATCGCTGACAATGTGGCGGGGAAGGAGCGGCAAGCATGAAGTGGCGTAAAGATCTGGCAGGTTACGCGGTACTGCTGGGGATATTTGTCTATATCTGGTATCTGAATCACATCATCCCCCTCTC
>DEDT01000042.1:6495-15152 GCA_002350105.1 Selenomonadaceae bacterium UBA2897
ATGTTTCATCCGCTGGAGGATCATGCGCAGCTCGTGCAGAATTGGGGCGATATCCTGCGCTCGCAGTGGTCGCATTATCTCACGTGGGGCGGGCGGACTGTGGCGCATACGTTGGCGCAGTTCGTCCTTTGGCAGGGGAAATGGCTGTTTGATGTCCTCAACAGTTTCGCTTTTGTCCTGCTGCTGCTCCTGATGTACTGGCATAGTCTGGGCGGGATCGTGACGCGGAGACTTCGTCCCTCGCGCGTGCTGTTCCTCTTTCTCTGTGTCTGGGCTTTCGTGCCTGCGCTGCCAACGGTGTTGTTTTGGGTGATGGGGGCATGCAACTATCTTTGGACGCTCGACATCCTGTTGTTGTTCCTGCTGCCCTATGTGCGCCATTTCTTCCGGCGCGGGACGGGCGGCAGTGCATGGTGGCAGGCGGCCTTGATGCTGCCCTTTGGCGTGATCGCTGGCTGGACGAATGAGAATACGGTCTGCTGGTGCATCGTGGGCATCGCCCTGTATGCGTGGCAGTGCCACGAGCAGGGACGTCTATCAAGATGGCAGGTCACGGGGCTCTTTGGCCTGTGCATGGGCTATGCGGTGCTGATCCTCGCCCCCGGCAATCAGGTGCGGCTCGCGGCAGAGCTTCAGATGGGGCTTACGACTGGCTGGTACCGCCTGTATGGGGCAATGGTCAACTACGGCGTATGGCTCATTTTCTCCCTGCTGTTGTTGTTCTTTTTGTTTCAGGCATGGGAACGGCGCTGCTATTTTGGCACGAGCGGCGAGGCAGATCGTCGGCTGCCACTCGTGCGCGGGTTCTTTTTGATTTTTGCCGGGAGTGCTGGCATCATGCTGCTCTCTCCGGATTTCCCGCAGCGGTCGCTGTTCCCCTCCTCCATCTTTCTCATTATCGCGGCGACGGCGATGCTGGAGCTCATCCGGCGCAGCGGGCGGAACCGGCAGGAGCTGTCCCTGCGGCGATTCCTGACGGGAGTGGCGACTGTCTATCTCTGCCTGACGCTATCGGCTACTGGCTATGGCTATGCTCAGCTCAACGTGGTGCATCGACAGAATGAGCAGACAGTTATGGAGGCCATGGCATCGCCGGATGCGAAACAGGTCATCGAGGTAGCTCCCGTGGAGGTCCCTCGTCAACTCTATTTGCTCAGTGGCATGCATGTCGTGGCGACACATTTGACGCCGGATGAGGAGAACTGGGTCAATCGGTCCTATGCCAAAAGGCTTGGTGTATACAGAATTCGCACATTTTGTGGGAAAAATGTACTAGAATAATTCTCTAAAGCGTGCTATCATATAACAAAAGGAAATAAGACTTAAACGATTTCATTTCAAAGAAACTCGAATTTTTCTATTTCGGTTGGAGAAGGATCAGATTTATGCCCAAGATGCCAAAGTTGCCACGACTGGGGAGCTTGTTTAAAGGCAGCCAGTTCGGGGGCAGCAAGTTGAATCAGACGCAGTTGCTGGTGCTGGCGGGAGCGTTTTGCTTCCTGCTGGCCTGCGTGACTTTTTTCCTACTGCCGAGCGGTGAGCAGAATAACCAGCAGAAGGCCGTACCCATGACGCAGGTCGTCGTGGCCAAGCAGGATATCCCGCAGCGCACGGTCATCACGGAGAGCATGCTGAAGGTTGTGGACATGCCACAGGATGCGGTCCCCAGTGGTGCCATCGTCGATATGAGCGACGCCATCGATAAGCCGGCGAACGTGCCCATTCAGGAGGGCGATATCCTGACGGATAAGAAAGTCGTGACAGATCCGAGACTTGCGGGATTCGCCGGGCTCATCCCGCCGGATTGCCGCGCCATTTCCGTGGGGATTACGGATATTACGGGTATCGCGGGATTCGCGAAGCCGGGCGACTATGTTGACGTGATGATCGTCCGAAACGACAAGGATAAACATAACGTCTCCGGCGAGATCCTGCTGCAGAATGTTCTGCTACTCGGCATCAACAAGACAGCAGAGAGCGGCGACGTGCAGTCCACCGACAAAAAAGATAACAAGGACAAAAAGAACGATAAGGCAAAGAGCGTCGATGCCAATGCCTCCAAGGACGCCATGGCTACGGCTACGCTGGCGCTGACCTCGGAGGAGGCCCTGAAGCTGGCTGTCGAGGCACAGACGGGCACCGTCTATCTCGTGCTGCGCCCTGTCGTACCGGATGACATCTATCAGGTCGACACGGAGTACAGCCGCCAGAATGGGGAGCCGGCACCTGCAACGCAGAGCCAGCCAGCACCGTCGTCGTCGCCTGCTCCCGCCGCCCCCTCCTATACGCCGCCTGCGGCCCAGCCAGCGCCATCCAGTGCGCCTGTGGCGGTGCCGTCTGTCCATGCGTCCGATGATAGTATCGAGGTCATCCGTGGCGTAACCAGCAGCAATGAGGGAGGCAATTAACGGTGTTCCAAATGAAATATTTTGCCTCCGCCCTGGCTGCTGCCGCTGTCGTGAGCGCATCGGCAGCGCCTGCCTATGCCTACGTGCAGCCCATCTGGCTGGAGGTCAACCAGTCTTACTATATGCCACAGACGAGTGCCATCAAGCGCGTGGCCGTCACGAATCCGAAAATCGCGGATGTCAAAGTCATCAACAACCACGCCATTAATATCGTTGCCCTCGCGAGCGGCTCGACGAGCCTCACGATATGGAATGCCAACGGCATGCGTCAGGAGTTCACGGTCAGTGTCTCGCCTGCGGACTCCAACCTTGCGGCTGTCATCCAAAAGGCTATCGGCTTACCAAACGTCAAGGTGGAAAAGGTTGGCACGAAAATTCTCCTGCGCGGTACAGTGATGAACCGCCGCGAGATGGAGACGGCAGTCAAGATTGCCTCGTTGTATTTAGGCTCCAGTGGGAATAAGGGCGCAACTGCATCAGTAGGCAAGACGACGAATACAGATGATGATAAAGTCCAAATGGATCTACCAAATGATGATGGAGACTACAGCGATCCGAATGTGCTCAATCTCCTCGAAATGGAGAATCCGGATCAAATCAATATCGAGGCGGAAGTCATTGAGATCAGCAGCGACGATGCCAAGAAAATCGGCATCGAATATGGCGAGGATTCGACAATGTCCAGCCCGGGCGTGTATTCCACGGGTGACAGCTCGACGAAGCGCCGGGAGAAAGGGAGTCATTGGTATTCAAGAAACTGGCTCTATACGCATTTCTCCGATGTCAATGCCAAGGTGCATGCACTGATCGAGAACGGGAAAGGCCGGATTATCTCCCAGCCGAACATTACGACGATGAGCGGCAAGAATGCCGGTATCCTGGTCGGCGGCGAGATCCCGTACCCGAAACCGGACTCGAATGGGCAGGTAGCTGTGGAATTCAAATCCTACGGTATTCAGCTCAAGCTATTGCAACCCACTGTTGATAGTGATGGGAACGTCACGGCGAAGCTCTTCGCTGGTGTCAGCCGTCTGGACTGGTCCAATGCCGTTACGTCAAATGGCTATAACATGCCGGGACTATCTACGCGTTCGGCCACGACGATGGTGAATATCCCATCCGGTATGACGATGGCGATCGGCGGGCTTATGAATTCGGACGATGCCGATAGTGTTAGCGGTGTGCCGCTTTTGAGCAAGATACCGGCATTGGGGAATTTATTCAAATACCATACGAAGACGAAGCAAAAGACCGAGATTCTGATTCTCATCACGCCGCGTGTCGTCAATGAGACAACGCCGACGAAGATGACGAAGAAGATGGAGCAAGCCTACATGGATGCACGGCATGAGGATCAGGCGATGTATCGCGTGGATTTGAACCATCCACAGGAAAATATATCTGAGAAAGGTCAGCACGCTGACCAGAAGAAAACGCAGGTGCCTGCCAATAAGGCAGCTGGACAGCAGAAATAAGGGGGGGATGCGATGTGGCGGAGCAGCAGGAGACGATTAACGGTGCGATTATCACGTATTTCAGTACGGCCTCGGCTGTGGGCAAGACGCTCGTGAGCATCAACTCGGCGGCGGAGCTGGCCCGCGAGGGCTATCGTGTCTGCCTCGTGGATTTCGACCTGCAGTTCGGCGATGTCTGCAACTATCTGCAGCTGCTGCCGGAGAGCACGGTAGCCGACGTGCAGCAGGGTATCGCCACGAGCGGTGCGGATTGTCACGTCGAGGACTACCTCACGCCCTATGTGCATGAGGCAGCCACCTTCTACGTCATGGCCTCACCGCTGAAGCTGGAGGAGGCCTACAACATCAAGACGGCACCGATGAAGGCCATGCTGACGCAGCTGCAGACGCTCTTTGACTACGTGGTCGTCGATACGACCTCCATGTTCAGCGAGCTGAACCTCGCGGTGCTCGATCTGAGCACCGTGGTGATTTTCCTCGGCATCCGCGACTTCTTCCCCACCATCAAGAACATGAGCATCGGCAACGAGACGCTGAAGAACCTGCACTATGACCAGAACAAGCTGCGCATCGTGCTGAACCGCGGCGATTCGCAGTCAGATATCCCCATGGGGCTCATGGTCAAGACGCTGGGCGGCGAATTCTATCATATTCTGCCCAATGATTTCCGGGTGGCCAATGAGTCCATCAAGAGCGGCGTGCCGCTGGTGCTTTCTCATGAGGAGACGAAACTGGGCCAGTCGCTGCGCGAGCTGGTCTACCGCTCGACGAATCAGGATTATGCGCCGGAGGATGAGTCTGTGGCGGAGCATGAGATGCATGGCGGCTTCCTCAGCCGTCTGTTTGGCGGAAGGGAGTGAGCGGCATGGCATATCGCGTGATGCTGATCGAGAACGACCGCCTGCTCTTGGAACAGCTCGCTCAGGCGGTACAGAGCGCGGAGGGATTCCAGCTCGTCGCCCGCTACCAGAGCGCCAGCGACGCCCTCGGTCAGGGAAAACTCTTCAAGCCGAACATCATCCTGCTGAACATCGATAATCAGGACGGCGCGACGCTGATGGAGCAGTTCACCCGGGTCTATCCCGAGGCCGCCATCATCTGCATGAGCGAGCACTCGCAGGCTGAGGGCGTCAGCAGCATGGTGCAGGCTGGTGCCAAGGGCTTCATCATTAAGCCATTCAGCGCAGAGGAGCTCAAGGAGTCCGTCGAGACCTTTGCCAAGAGCGGCATGGAGGTCTCCTCCCATGTGATGACCTTCTTCAGCCCTAAAGGCAAGAGCGGCAAGACGACACTGATCGCGAACCTCGCCCTCGCCCTCGGGCGGCGTACGCAGGAGCAGGTCGGCATCATCGACGCGGATCTGCAGTTCGGCGATATGATGGCGTTCTTCAATCTGAAGCCGAAGGCGACCATCGTGGAGGCAGTGCATGAGATCCGCTACATGTCGCCCGTGACGCTCAACAGCTATTTTGAGAAAGTCACGGATCATGTGCATGTGCTCTGCGGCACGTCGGCACCGAACCTCATCGACCGGGTATCCATCGATGGCTTCGAGAATGTCGTGCGCATGGCGCGCAATTTGTTCCGCTATATCCTCATCGATGTGCCGCCCGGCTTTACGCCGACGTCGATTTCTGCGGCAGAGCTTTCGGATGTCACCTATGTCGTCACGATGCTCAACGGCGGCTATGAGCTGCAGCATACGAAGCGCGCTCTGGAGATCTTCAAGGATTGGCAGGATTACGACAAGCGGGTCAAGCCCGTCTTCACGCGCGTGACGCCCTGCGATATTGCGTCGCAGCGGCGGCTGGAGCAGGCACTTGGCGAGCCCGTGGAGGCCGTGATCCCGAATGCCTACCAGATCGTATCCGAGGCCGCGAACAACGGCAGCATGGCCGTCGATATTGAGCCGGACAGTGAGCTCTCGCAGAGCGTGAACCGTCTGGCCGAGAAGGTCATCGGCCATCATCATATCCGGTGGGATAAGCCATGAGGGCCTTGATTGCCCTGCTGGTCATGGTGGGCAGTTTCCTCATCTGTTATGCCATCATCCATGCCCAGCAGCAGAAAGAAAAACAGCTGGTGGAGAAGCTGGAGAATTTCTCCCATCTCCACCAGCCCGCGCGGCAGCGCCGCCAGACGCCGCAGACGCGCAGCCAGGCGAAAGCGCAGCTGCGGGAACATGCCTTTGCCTTCGTGCGCCGTCTGGCGCAGAACTGGCAGGGCATCCACCTGAAGAAGGTCGACTACGACCTCAAGATGCAGCAGGCGGGCTGGCCACTCCTGGGCAAGGAGTTCCAGATGGGCCTGCTCGTCCTCGCCGTCATCGGTGCCGTGCTGCTGGGCGTCATGCTTTTGCAGCCGGTATGGGCACTCGTGGGTGCGGCGAGCGGCGTGCTGCTCGGGCTCATGCTCATGAATATTGCCATTGCGAGACGGCAAAAGGCGTTCGCGAATCAGCTCGGCGATATGCTGACCATGACCTCGAATGCCCTGCGGGCTGGCTTTTCCTTTATGCAGGCGGTCGAGATGATTTCCCGGGAGATGGATGATCCCATCGGCGGTGAGTTCGCCGAGGTCATGCGCGAGATGCGCCTCGGCGCTTCGCTGGAGAAAGCGCTGGAGGCCATGGCCAGGCGCGTGCAGAGCAAGGATTTCGAGCTCGTCGTGACGGCTGTGCTCATCCAGCGGCAGGTCGGCGGCAATCTCGCCCAGATCCTCGATACGATCAGCGAGACCGTTGAGGATCGTATCCGCATGCGCCGCGAGATTAAATCTCTCACGGCGCAGGGTAGGGCTTCCGGCATGGTGCTGGCGGCCTTACCTTTGGGCTTGGCTGGTATCCTCACGATTGTCAATCCGGGCTACCTGCAGCCCCTCATCACAGAGGATCTCGGTCATTTCGCTATTGCTGGGGCCATCGTCCTGGACATCATCGGATTTTACGTTATTAATCGTATTGTTAACATTGAGGTGTAAGATAATTTTGATGCAATTCCCATAAAGGGATGCACATATATCATTTTTTTCCTTGAAAGGGAGGATTTATTATGTTGGAGATTCTGAAGTACTTAAAAGCACGTTACATGACAGAGAAGGCACAGGGCATTGTGGAGTATGCCCTGATCCTCGCATTTGTTGTGGTTGTTGCAGCCGCTATTGCTAATGGTGGTGAATTGTCAAACAAGGTTAGCTCGGTATTTACGGCACTTTCGAGTTCCTTTGATAAAAAGTCTGGAACCTGACTGCGTCTTGATTTTATGTAGAAAAAGAGGGATTGTGCTATGAGAAAATTCCAGCAGGGTCAGTCGATCGTGGAATTCGCTCTAGTACTGCCCCTCTTTTTTTTCCTTTTATGGGGCTTTATTTATTTTGGTATGTTTTTTTCCGACTACCTTATGCTGAATGATGTCGCACGCAGCTGCGCGCGGGAGGCATCGCTGATCCAGACATCTACGTTGAAAAACAACGATCAGGTAAAGGCTTTACAGACGAAATACCTGACAGAATGCCAGCAGCGGCAGAATACGACGCTATACCAGAATCCCACGATTACGATTATAGAAGAGAAAGCCCAAAAGGGAGGCACGAATGTTTTGGTGACGGTCACGGAATCGTTAGAGGGCGATCGTGGACCGAATCAGGGATTGGCAGGAACATTCAAGGGCTTTCTCAGCCAAAAAGTCGTGAAAGACAAGATTCAGGTCGAGTATCGTATGTATTGGGAAGGCAAAACGTAAGTGCCGATGATTACAGGTTTTAGGAGTTGAATGCCGATGTCTCTTTTGACGCGTCTGGGCCGGCCGGAGGGGTCGAATCAGCAGGTGCGCATCTTTGCTTCACAGGCCAGCGAGGATACTGGCGTGGAGTCATACCTGCTGGCGAAGCAGCGGGTGCATCAGCGCATCATCGATGAGATGACGCCGGATGAGCAGAAGGTGCTTCTCTCCGGCCATCAGGACCGCAATCAGGTCGAGCAGATCATCAATGGCTATATCCAGCAGTTCGCGGAGGAAGACCCCTTTGCGATTCCGCGCGGCTTCCGCTCGCAGATGACGCACGATATCGTCAACGATATGCTGGGCCTGGGGCCCATCGAGTCGCTGCATCAGGATGAGACGGTAACGGAAATCATGGTCAATGGGCCGTCGCAGGTCTTCGTCGAGCGCATGGGCAAGCTGGAGCTCACGAAGGTGAAGTTCCGCGACAGCGATCATCTCATGCATATCGTCGACCGCATCCTCGCGCCCCTCGGGCGGCGCATCGATGAGTCCTCGCCCCTCGTGGATGCGCGTCTCGAGGATGGCTCGCGCGTGAACATCATTATCCCTCCCCTCTCGCTCAAAGGCCCCTGCCTGACCATCCGTAAATTCTCCAAGAAGCCGTTCACGGTTGAGAACCTCATCGCGTTCGGTACGATGGATCACAAGATGGCGCAGTTCCTGCGCGCCTGTGTGCAGGCGCGTGTGAATATCCTCGTCTCGGGCGGCACGGGCTCCGGCAAGACGACGACGCTGAACGTGATTTCCTCGTTTATCCCCGAGGGCGAGCGCATCGTGACCATCGAGGATGCGGCGGAGCTGAGGCTGCAGCAGCGCCATGTCGTTACGCTGGAGTCCCGCCCGGCCAACATTGAGGGCAAGGGCCAGATCACGATCCGCGACCTCGTGCGCAACGCGCTGCGTATGCGTCCTGACCGCATCATCGTCGGCGAGGTCCGCAGCGGTGAGGCACTCGACATGCTGCAGGCCATGAATACGGGTCATGATGGCTC
>DEDT01000042.1:15219-47229 GCA_002350105.1 Selenomonadaceae bacterium UBA2897
ATGGTGCTCATGAGTGGCCTCGACCTGCCCGTGCGCGCGATTCGCGAGCAGATTTCGTCGGCCATCGACCTCATCATCCAGCAGTCGCGTATCCGCGATGGCAGCCGCAAGATTACCTACATCACAGAGGTACAGCGCATGGAGGGCAATACCATCACGACCCAGGACCTCTTCCGCTATGTGCAGACCGGGCTGGATGAGAATGGCAAGTCCGTGGGCAGGTTCGTCTCGACGGGGCTGAAGCCCAGCTTTTACGATAAATTTGCCCTGTGCGGCATCGATTTGCCGGATGATTTCTTCGAGGCTGAGAATCAGGAGGAAGGAGAGCGATACTGATGCTGCGTGCCCTATGCGCCATCGCCGTCGGCCTGTCGGCCTTTATCGTGCTCTACCTCATGCTCACGCGGCGCTCCGCCTCGCAGCAGCAGATTGCCCGTCGCCTGCAGGAATTGCGACAGCCGGGATTGCAGGCGCGCGGTCCGCGTCCCTCAGGATCGCGTACGCCGGGTATGCGCGAGAAAAAGGATATCCCCTTCAGGGAACGTGTGCTGTTCCCGCTGCGTGATGCGCTGGAGCGTACGGCGAACCAGCTGACCCCGGTCGAACTGCGCGCCTGGCTCAAGCGCCAGATCGTGCTGGCGGGCAAGACGCAGCAGCTGACGCCGGGCTCGGTCTTTGCCTCGATGATGATATCCGGCGGGCTCTGCTTCGGCATGGTCTGGATCTATGCCGATGAACACAGCATGCCTTTTCTGCAGATGCTGGCTGTGGAGCTGGTGGGCACCTTTGTCGGCATGGAGGTGCCGCTGCTGGCGCTGCAGAATATGATCAAGCAGCGGAAAAAGCGCATCATGAAGGAGTTGCCGGAGGTGCTCGACCTGCTCTGCGTCAGCGTGCAGGCGGGCCTCTCCTTCGACGCCTCGCTGGAGAAGATCACCGCGCGCATGCACGGCGACCTCATCGACGAGTTCCGCCGCTTTCAGGATGATGTGCGCATGGGCATGGTGCGCCGCTCGGCGATGAAAGCACTCGCGGCGCGCTGTGAGCTGCAGGATGTGTCGCTGTTCATGACGGCGCTCATCCAGGCGGAACGCCTCGGCACGAGCATGGGCAAGACGTTGCGCAGCCAGGCGGATAACATCCGCGAGCGCCGTCGCCAGTACGTCAAGGCCGAGGCCATGAAGGCACCGGTCAAGATCGTCTTCCCGCTGGTGCTCTTCATCTTCCCCGCCATCTTCGTCGTCACGCTGGTGCCGACGCTGCTCTTCCTGATGAAAAATATGTAACTGCCGGAGTTTATCATGAAAGAAATCTTTTTGCAGGCAGGTAAAAAAAATCCGCCCCTCATGCTGGAGGTGGCGGATTCTTTCTTTACCCGCTTTCGCGGTCTGATGCTGCGCCGTGGGCTGCCAGCAGGCTACGGCCTGCTCCTTGCCCCTTGCAGCAGTATTCATATGTGCTTTATGCGCTTCGCGATCGATGCGGTCTATATTGATCGCGATTACCAGATCCAAAAGGTCGTCTCCCATCTGCGTCCCTGGATGGGGCTGTCCTGCTGCATGGGGGCATGGGGCGTTATCGAACTGCCCGCAGGCACGGCACAGCAATACGGCCTGCATACCGGTCAGGTGCTGCAGGCCGTAGGGGAAAAGCGTAGGGATTAGGAATTCCAGTCGATATCGCTGGCGTCGTTGGTTAACTTTACGGTTGGTTTTGGCGTCTTGCCAGAACCGGAGCCTGAACCGCCGCCATGATGCGTGGAACTGCCACCGCCACCATGACCACTTGATCCACCGTCAATCGGCTCGTAGATATAGGTGCCAGAGCCGCCTTGCAGGTTGATGCTCCTGGCGACGACACTGCCGCGGAATGTACCATTTTGGGCATTGATGAGTACGCCCTCATCGCTCATCATGGGCGCGTAGATGATCCCGCGGAACGTATGGCCGTTCAGGTTCATATGGATCTGAGACCATTGGTTCATGGCTGTGGGCTCCACGGCGATGATAAGCGGTCGCCCCGTGTCGGCGTTCAGGTTGATATTGAGGACGCTGAGACCGTTGTTCTGTCCCGCTTTAATGATGAGATAGACAGGTGTGTTTTTGTCACCAGACAGAGCGTTATTGATCGTGAGATTGATGTTGCGGTCGTCTTTATTCAGATCGTAGACGAGTGTGTTCGTCTTGGCAAAATCCTTTTCGGTAGGATTTTGTGTTTGTCTTGATCGTTTGTTTTGATCCGGCTCCTTGGCGTCGCGGGCGTTGCGTGCATCGATGATCGTCTGCGCCTTGGCATTTAGTGTCGTGTTCCAATAGGCGTTGAGGTCGAGAGACTGATACTCTGCCTGGCTCCAGTAGCCGCTGCTGGTATCCTTGCCCTGATCATTGTATGTGGCGCTTTGTTTGCTCTTTGCCTCGTTGACGGAGAGGTGCTCGTCTTTCGCCCGTTGGGTCAGGAAGCAGCCTAATTTATCCGTCTGCGTGCTGTACTGGGTTTCGGCGTCCTTCTGCGTATAGGTGGCATGTCCATCAAACGTTGTGCGGATCCTATCCTTGAAGTTGAAATTGTCCGGATTGTCGATGGTATTGACGGCGCTCAGCTTTTTGCTGTAGGTGAATAGATCGGTAAAGGTAGAAGAAGGATCGTCGTTTCCGGGATCGTCGCCTGAATTACCTTTTATCGATATCTTCGCATAAGCCTGTGCATCTACGGGAAACGTGTCACTGATGTTTGCCAAATGCGCAAAATAACGCCAAAAATACAAAGGCACATCCTCATGCAATTGTACGGTGTAATAATGCACATTTTCGTTGTTATGGCTTTTGTGATATTGAAGCTTACGGTTGCCTGCATCGATGGGAAACCGTTTTTGATTCGCATCGATAAGTTCGTTCGCCTTGGCATCAGCGGTTTCTTGTGTGAATTTCTGCTTGCTTTTGTCCCATCCGACCTTCGCTCCCCCCAGTGCGGCGGCGTCGGCGGAGTTTTGCAGGTAGGAATGGTGGATGTAAATGTTGCCCAGATCGACGACGGAGCCGGTCAGGAAGACCAGCGTGGGCAGCAGGAGCGCGGTCAGTACGATGAAGGCTCCTTTTTGCTGTCTTGTCTTCAGCCGTCGCCAGGTCTTGCGATATGGGGCTAAGGGCATGCCCCTCCCCTCCTCTCTTTGGCATATGCTCTATGCTTTCTATTATACGTCAATTCGCGTCGTCTGTGTTCCCTGATGGGAAAAAAGCGCAAAAAAACTGCTCGTCGTAAAGGCGGGCAGTGGCGTTTATTTTGCGATAGCGCGGAATTTCTCGGGCGGCAGGGGCTGGCTGAGCCCCATGATGCTCAGGAGCTGGGCGAGAGAAACGGCCGGATCGTGGATGTTCTTGATCACGAAGTCGGCATTTTTCCAGCCGTTGAACAGATGGTTTGTCTCGTCGTATTGCAGCAGATCCTTGATTTCGTCGTTCGTGCAATGGCGCTGCAGCAGGTGCTCGACGATGGATACGTAGTCGGCCATGATGAAGATGGTGAAGAAGTTCTGCCGCAGGAAGCGCCGCAGCTGCTTCGCACCGTTCTCCTCCAGCATGGTCACGCTGACCGCATGGTCGCGCACCGCCGTGAGCAGGTCTTCCTTCTGGATGCCGTAGTAGTCGCCGTGGTAGGTGAACTTGGCCAGGAAGGTGCGCTTGGTGTAGTCCTGAGAGGAAATCTCCTGCACCAGCTCCCGGTCGGGGTCATCGTCCTTCCAGTTGCTGCGCGTCGTATAGATGGGAACATAGTGGATGCCCAGGTCCTTGATCCGCTTGATGAGCTCGGCTTTCCCCGAGCCACGTGGTCCAGTCAGGGCAAAGATTTTATTTGCCATGATATGACATCTCCCTTATCGATTCGCCTGTCGTGACGTTCTGATTTATCTGATGGCTTATACTTTCGCCATACGTAACAGGAAATCCTGCCTCTTTGGCGAATAGTTAACACAAGAATCACGATTACGAAAGGAGCGCCTTTATGCTGTACGGAATGATCGATATCGGCTCGAATACGCTGCGCCTCGCCATCTATCTCATCGAGGGACGGCGCGCAGAGATGCTCATGAAGAAAAAGGAGCTCGTGGGGCTCGCGGGCTACGTCAAGGATGGTGTCATGCAGCCGGAGGGCATTGCGCGGGCGGCCAAGGTACTGCAGGGCTTCCAGAAGTTCCTGCAGACGTTCCGCATCACGCAGGTCGTGGCCTTCACGACGGCTGCCCTGCGCAACGCGAAGAACAGCAAGGATGCCGTGGCGGAGCTGGAGCGGCTCACGGGGCTCCACATCCGTGTGATTTCAGGCGAGGAAGAAGCGGCCTATGATTTCGTCGGCGCGACGCATGACCTCGTGGCGGATGACGGCCTCATCTTCGACATCGGCGGCGGCAGCACGGAGGTCGTGGCCTACCGCGGGCGGCAGATCGCGGCCAAGGTGAGTATCCCCCTGGGGTCTCTGGGCCTGCGCACGGGCTGCGTGCAGGACGTGCTGCCGACGCGGGTGGAGTGCCTCGCCATGGAAAAGCGGGCGGAGAAGGCCGTCGCGCAGCTCGCAGATTTCCCCGCAGGCGAGGTCGCGGATGTCGTGGGCATCGGCGGTACGTGCAAGGGCGCACAGGCACTCTACAATACGGTCTATAACCAGCCGATGACGAACCAGCGCATGGCCATGCGCGAGCTGCGTGCGCTGATTCCTGAGTTTCAGAGCGATGCGGGCATCTCCGAGCAGATGACGATTCAGCTCATGAAGGCCGTGCCCGAGCGTATGCACACGATCCTCCCCGGCCTCATCATCGCCGACGCTCTCGCGCGCCGGTTCCACACGCAGAACATCATCTACAGCGACTCCGGCGTGCGGGAGGGCTTTATCTATACGGAGATTTTGAAGGGATAGAAAAAGCATCGAGCGTGCTTGTCAGCGAGCGCAATCCGTTATATAATAAAAGCATGGAAGCCACCGATAGACGGTTGGCAACCTCGCTAGTTAGTTATTACATCGGAGCAATAACCGCCTAAGTTTGGTCACTGGGGGCGGTTATTGTTGTTTTAGAACAACCAGAATGCAGAGCATCAGGAATAAAATCACGATGATATCATTCATGGGCTACACCTCCCGTCGAGGTTTTTCGACCTTTCCGCGAGGCTTGACCAACCGCCTACCGTTATGGCAGCTTCCACGCGTCGATTATAGCATGTGCTATGTCCGTGTGCAATATGAGTTTTGGGCGAAAATAGTAGATTTTTCGCGGTGTTTATGCTAAAATAGACATAACAAGGCGAGCCGACAGGTTGGAGTGTCGGCACCCTCGTTAATACGGTTTACGTGAAGGGATGCGTTACTCACAAACGTGACACCTCCTTTTACTTAAGGATCGTGACAATCAGAGTAGCAAGGCCTATCAAAAGCGATAGTTTCTCGTACATCGTCATGTTACTCACCCCTTTCAGCGGGGGCGCCAACTCTGTCGGCTACATTCGTATTGTAGCGCGGAGCTATGCTGGATACAAGCTCAGCTGATTTTGGCTGGGCTTGTTTTGTTGATTTTATTTCTATATGAGGTGAGATTGTGGATTTTGGTCAGGGTAAGGTAGTCCCGGTCGATCTGTCGAACGAGATGCGGAACTCCTATATCGACTACGCGATGAGCGTCATCGTGTCCCGCGCGCTGCCGGATGTCCGCGATGGCCTGAAGCCGGTACATCGCCGCATCCTCTACGCCATGCAGGAAGCCGGTATGGGCTCGACGAAGCCCTACAAGAAGTCGGCGCGTATCGTCGGTGAAGTCCTCGGTAAATATCATCCGCATGGTGATACGTCGGTCTATGATGCCATCGTGCGCATGGCGCAGGATTTCTCCATGCGCTATATGCTCGCGGATGGCCACGGCAACTTCGGTTCCGTCGATGGCGACCCCGCAGCTGCCATGCGTTACACCGAGGTTCGTATGTCGAAGATCGCGGAGCTCATGCTGCAGGATATCGACAAGGATACCGTGGATTTCGTGCCGAACTACGATGAGTCGCTGAAGGAGCCGTCGGTATTGCCGGCGAAGTTCCCGCAGCTGCTCGTCAACGGCACGAGCGGCATCGCCGTCGGCATGGCGACGAATATTCCGCCGCACAACATGGGCGAGGTTATCGATGGCACGCTTATGCTCATCGATCATCCGGATGCGACGGTCGATGAGCTCATGACGGTCATCAAGGGCCCGGACTTCCCGACGGCCGGCCTGATCCTCGGCAAGGAGGGCATCCGCCAGGCCTATACGACGGGGCGCGGCGTGATCAAGATGCGCGCCAATGCACATATCGAGACGATGTCGAATGGCAAGCCGCGCATCATCGTGACGGAGTTGCCGTATCAGGTCAACAAGGCGCGCCTTATCGAGAAGATCGCCGACCTCGTGCGCAACAAGGAGATCGAGGGCATCACGGATCTGCGCGATGAGTCCGACCGCAACGGTATGCGCATCGTCATCGAGCTGCGCCGCGACGCGAACGCAAACGTCCTGCTGAATCAGCTCTACAAGCACACACAGCTGCAGGAGAGCTTCGGCACGATCATGCTGGCGCTCGTCGATGGCAAGCCGAAGGTGCTGAACCTCAAGGAGATTCTGCACTACTATATCAAGCATCAGGAAGACGTCATTACCCGCCGCACGAAGTACGAGCTGGCGAAGGCAGAGGCACGCGCCCATATCCTCGAAGGCTTGACCATCGCCCTCGATCATCTCGACGCGGTCATCACGACAATTCGCGAGAGCCGCACGGCCGACATCGCCCGCACGGCCCTCATGGAGGGCTTCAAGCTCTCCGAGAAGCAGGCCCAGGCCATCCTCGACCTGCGCCTGCAGCGCCTGACCGGCCTCGAGCGCGAGAAGATCGAGGAGGAGTATCAGGAGACGTTGAAGGCCATCGAGGAGTACAAGGCCATCCTCGCCGACGAGAGCCGTATCCTCGGCATCATCAAGGATGAGCTCACGCAGGTCAAGGAGAAGTACGGCGATGCACGTCGCACGCGCATCACGATCGATACCTCCGAGCTCAACGTCGAGGATCTCATCGCGGAGGAAGATGTCGTCATCACCCTTACGCATAACAACTACATCAAGCGTATGCCGCTCGATACCTATCGCCGTCAGAACCGCGGCGGCAAGGGCATCAAGGGCATGGGCACGAAGGCGGCGGATTTCGTCGACAACATGCTCATCACGACGACGCACCACACGATCCTCTTCTTCACGAGCCGCGGCCGTGTCTACCATCTGAAGGCCTACGAGATCAACGAGGCCAGCCGCACGGCCAAGGGTACGGCGATCATCAACCTGCTCCAGCTCGAACCGGGTGAAAAGATCACGGCCATCATCCAGGTCAAAGAGTTCCAGCCGGATCATTTCCTGTTCATGGCGACGAAGAAAGGTATCGTCAAGAAGACGGATATCATGGAGTTCCGCAACCTGCACAAGGGCGGCCTCATCGCAATCCGCCTCGATGACGACGATGACCTCATCGGCGTGAAGTTCACGGACGGCGACAGCTATATCATGCTCGGCACGAAGGATGGCCAGGCCATCGCCTTCTCCGAGGAAGATGTGCGCGCCATGGGCCGCACGGCGCGCGGCGTGAAGGGCATCAGCCTCAAGCTCGGCGACGAGGTCGTGGGCATGGATATCGTGCGCCGCAATGCCGAGGTGCTGACCGTGACGGCCGGCGGCTACGGCAAGCGCACGCCGACCGAGGACTACCGCGCACAGACGCGTGGCGGCAAGGGCCTCATCAATCTCAAGGTCACGGAGAAGACCGGCGTCGTCATCGGCTTCAAGGTCGTACATCCGGGCCAGGAGCTCATGCTCATCACGACGGGCGGCATCGTCATCCGCACGAACGTCGATGACATCTCCACCATCAGCCGCAATACCCAGGGCGTCAAGCTCATGGATATCGCGGACGATGATCAGGTCGCCTCTATGGCCACGATGGATCAGAAAAACGATTAAGAATTAAGCTAAGCACTTTCCTGCGGGAAGGTGTTTTTTTTGTGCCAATTTCGCAGAAAAGAAAAAGAAAAACGATAATTCACGAAAAAACGAGGATACTGGCGAAATTGTGCGAAAATAGGCAAAAAACAGAGAAAAACGAATATACACCAAATAATACCAAATTTGACGAAAAACGGAGCTAAACCTATAATAAAAAACGTAAGATGTGCACGAGCACAGAAAAGAAATTATGCGCGCAGCTAAATGTTTTCAGGGAAAAAGAAAGGATATGGTGAGCAATATGGGAACAAGCACAGAGACGCTCTCCAATAAGAAGATCTCGAGTGCGTTTATCTATTTCTTCGGTTCTTTCGGAGGCATCCTCTTCGGCTACGATATCGGCGTCATGACCGGTGCGCTGCCATTCCTGCAGACGGATTGGGGGCTGCAGGGCAATGCCGCGATTATCGGCTGGATCACGTCAGCGGTCATGTTTGGTGCAATCTTCGGTGGAGCGATGGCTGGCCAGCTGTCCGATCGTCTGGGACGTCGCAAGATGATCCTCATTTCGTCCCTCATCTTTGTCGTCGGCTCGGTGCTCTCTGGGTTAGCACCGGATCATGGGTCGTACTACCTGATCGGCGTCCGCATCCTGCTCGGCCTCGCGGTCGGCGCGGCTTCGGCGCTCGTCCCGGCCTATATGTCGGAGATGGCACCGGCGCGGTTGCGCGGCCGTCTCTCCGGTCTGAACCAGACGATGATCGTCTCGGGCATGCTGATTTCCTACGTCGTGGATTACCTGCTGAAGGATATCCCCGGTGACATGGCCTGGCGCCTCATGCTCGGCCTCGCCGCCGTGCCGGCCGTCATCCTGTTCCTCGGCGTGCTGCGCCTGCCGGAATCGCCGCGTTTCCTCATCCGCAACGGTGCGATTGAGGAGGCCCGCAAGGTGCTGAGTTACATCCGCCCGGCTCACGAGATTGACGCAGAGATGGCACAGATCCGTGACACCTTCGAGAAAGAAGAGGCTGCGAACCGTCAGGGTTCCATGTCCATGCTCTTCAGCAGCAAGTACCGCTACCTCGTGACCGCTGGCGTCGGCGTCGCCGCTTTCCAGCAGTTCCAGGGCGCGAATGCGATTTTCTACTACATTCCGCTGATCGTCGAGAAGGCCACGGGCCATGCCGCGAGCTCGCTCCTCATGTGGCCGATTATCCAGGGCATCCTGCTCGTGCTCGGCTCCCTGATCTTCCTCGCGATTGCCGATAAGTTCAACCGCCGCACGCTGCTGCGCGTCGGTGGCACGATCATGGGCCTGTCGTTCATCCTGCCTGCCATCATTAATGTGCTCGTGCCCAACACGAACCCGATGATGATCGTCTTCTTCCTTTGCGTATACGTCGCGCTCTATTCCTTCACCTGGGCGCCGCTCACGTGGGTTATCGTCGGCGAGATCTTCCCGCTGGCCATTCGCGGCCGCGCTGCCGGTCTCGCCTCCTCCTTCAACTGGATCGGCTCGTTCCTCGTCGGCCTGCTCTTCCCGATCATGACTTCCGTGCTTTCGCAGGAGGCGGTGTTCGCCATCTTCGGCATCATCTGCCTCTGCGGCGTGCTCTTCATCACGAAATGCGTACCGGAGACGCGCGGCCATACGCTGGAGGAGATTGAGCAGCAGGGCATCGAGCATGGCGCAGCAAAGGATGAGCGCCTGGAAGCCCGCATGAATCACTGAGAAATCGAGGTCTTAACCATGGAATTACGAGAAGCCGCGGCATATATCCGTGAGGGCAATACGGCTTTAGGCATCGAGCTGGGTTCGACGCGCATCAAGGCCGTGCTCACGGCGCCAACCTATGAGACGATTGCCACGGGCAGCTTTGCCTGGGAAAACAAGCTGCAGGATGGCGTATGGACCTATCCGCTGGAGGAAGTCTGGCAGGGCATCGCCGCCTGCTACGGCCAGCTGGCCGCCGAGGTCAGGAGCCGCTATCATGTCGATATCGAGCGCATCGGCGCCATCGGCGTGAGTGCGATGATGCACGGCTACCTGGCCTTTGACAAGGATGGCAGGTTGCTCGTGCCCTTCCGCACCTGGCGCAACGCCATCACGGAGGAAGCGGCGGCGAAGCTATCCAAGCTCTTCCAGTTCAACATCCCGCAGCGCTGGAGCATCGCGCACCTCTATCAGGCCATGCTGAATGATGAGCCGCATGTGAAGGATATCGCCTCGCTGACGACCCTCGCTGGCTACGTCCACGAGCAGCTCTCGGGCGAGCACATCCTCGGCGTTGGCGATGCCTCGGGCATGTTCCCGCTCACGGCAGACGGTGCCTACGATAAAGAAAAGCTGTCGCAATTTTCCGTGCTCGTGCACGATAAGGGGCATAGCTGGCAGCTGGAAGAGCTCCTGCCCGCCATCCGCATGGCCGGCGAGAGCGCGGGCCAGCTCACGGCAGAGGGTGCGAAGAAGCTTGACCCGTCGGGCCACCTGCAGGCGGGCGCGCTCATGGCGCCGCCCGAGGGTGATGCGGGCACGGGCATGGTCAGCACGAACGCCGTGCGGCCCTGCACCGGCAATATCTCGGTCGGCACCTCGGCGTTCTCCATGAACGTATTGGAGAAGCCGCTATCCACCTGGCATCAGGACATCGACGTCGTGGCGACGCCGGACGGCGCGCCCGTCGCGATGGTGCACGTCAATAACTGCTCCTCGGACCTCAACGCCTGGGTGGAGCTGTTCCGCGAGTTCGCGGACTACCTGGGCACGCCCGTGGCACCGGATGAGCTCTACAAGCTCCTGCTGGTGCACACGGCCAAGGGCGATGCGGATGCGGGCGGTATCGTGAACTACAGCTGCCTGTCCGGCGAGAATATCACGCGCCTCGCCAGCGGCCGCCCGCTCTGCGTGCGCACGCCGCACAGCCATTTTAACCTGCCGAACTTCATGCTCGCCCAGCTCTACGGTGCCTTTGCGCCGCTGAAGATCGGCATGGACATCCTCATGCGGGAGGAAAAGATCCGCACGGACGCCATGGTGGCGCAGGGCGGGCTCTTCCGCACGCCGGTCATCGCGCAGCAGGTGCTCGCGAACGCCCTGAACCTGCCGATTACGGTCATGGATACGGCGAGCGAAGGCGGCCCCTGGGGCATGGCTGTGCTCGCCTGGTACACGAAGCTCACCCAGGCCGGGCGGCAGCAGACGCTGGCGGATTTCCTCGACGAGGAAGTCTTCAAGGATGCCGAGGGCACGACGCTCATGCCGGAGCCTGCGGGCGTCAGGGGCTGCGAGCAGTTCATCGCGCGCTACCGCGCGGCTCTGCCCGTCGAGCAGCTGGCCACGGAGAAGCTGGCCGATACAGAGGAGGCATGACCATGCTGGAAGCATTGAAAAAGGAAGTCTGGGAGGCCAATGAGGCGCTGCCGAAACTCGGGCTCGTGACCTTTACCTGGGGCAACGTCTCAGGCATCGACCGCGAGCAGGGGCTCTTCGTCATCAAGCCTTCGGGCGTGCCCTACGAGCAGCTGCAGCCCGAGGATATGGTGGTCGTCGATCTGAGCGGGCGCGTCGTGGAGGGCAGGCTGAATCCCTCCAGCGATACCCTCACGCATGCCGTACTCTACCGTTCCTTCCCGCATATCGGCGGCATCGTGCATGCCCACTCGCCCTGGGCCGTGTCCTTTGCCCAGGCGGGCGTGCCCGTCGAGGCCATGGGCACGACGCATGCCGATACCTTCTACGGTGACGTACCCGTGACGGATGCGCTGACCAAGGAGGAAATCGAGGGTGCCTATGAGGAGAACACGGGCAAGGTCATCGTGCGCCGCTTCACGGAGCTGGGGCTGGACGCCGATGCCGTGCCGGGCGTGCTCGTGCGGCAGCACGGGCCTTTCACCTGGGGCAAGAGCCCGATGAAGGCCGTGGAGAACGCGAAGATCCTCGAGGTCGTGGCGGAGATGAACTATCACACGCTGCAGCTCACGCGTGCCGATACCCGCGTGCCGCAGTTCCTGCTCGACAAGCATTACTACCGCAAGCACGGTGCGAACGCCTACTACGGCCAGGACAATGCGAAGTCGCAGAGCGGCGCCACGCATCATTGAGATAACGACAAGTTATGATTTCAAATATAAAGGAGTAATCGATCATGCAGAACACTAACGATTATGAATTCTGGTTCGTAGCTGGCAGCCAGCACCTCTATGGCGAGGAGCAGCTGAAGAATGTGGCGCGCGACGCCGAGGACATCGTGAACAAGCTCAACGCGAGCGGCAAGCTGCCGTATCCCATCGTGTTCAAAGGCGTCATGACGACGGCCGACAGCATCACGGACTTCATGAAGGAAGTCAACTATCAGGACAAGGTCGCGGGCGTTATGGCCTGGATGCATACGTTCTCCCCAGCCAAGAACTGGATCCGCGGCGAAGTCCTGCTGCAGAAGCCGCTGCTGCATTTCGCGACGCAGTATCTCGACAAGATTCCGTACGACACCATCGATTTCGACTATATGAACCTGAACCAGAGTGCCCATGGCGATCGCGAGTACGGCTATATCAATGCCCGTCTCGGCCTGCAGAACAAGATCGTCTACGGCCATTGGCAGGATGAGGAAGTCCTGCAGGAAGTCGCAGACTGGGAGGATGTGGCCGTCGCCTACAACGAGAGCTTCCACATCAAGGTCTGCCGCTTCGGCGATACGATGCGCAACGTCGCGGTCACCGAGGGCGACAAGGTACAGGCGCAGATTCAGCTGGGCTGGACTGTGGACTACTGGCCGGTCGGCGACCTCGTGGCCGTCATCGACGCCGTGGATGAGAAGGATATCGACGCGGAGTATGCGAAGCTGCAGCAGGAGTACCAGCTGAACCCGCAGGATAACGATGCGCAGAAGTTCGAGCACAACACGCGCTATCAGCTGCGTGAGTATCTCGGCATCAAGAAGTTCCTCGATGACCGCGGTTACACGGCTTTCACGACGAACTTCGAGGACCTCAAGGGCCTCGAGCAGCTGCCGGGCCTCGCGGCGCAGCTCCTGATGCGCGACGGCTACGGCTTCGGCGCCGAGGGCGATTGGAAGACGGCAGCACTCGGCCGCCTGCTGAAGATCCTCGCGCACAATAAGCGCACGGTCTTCATGGAGGATTACACGCTCGATCTGCGCAAGGGGCATGAGGCCATCCTCGGCTCGCATATGCTGGAGGTCGATCCGACCATCGCCAGCGACAAGCCGCGCGTTGAGGTACATCCGCTGGATATCGGTGACAAGGACGATCCGGCCCGCCTCGTGTTCTCGGGCAGCGAGGGCGAAGGCATCGACGTCACCGTGGCCGACTTCCGCGATGGCTTCCGCATGATCTACTATCCGGTGGATTGCCACAAGGCCGAGGCCGAGACGCCGCATCTGCCGGTGGCGAAGCAGCTCTGGACGCCGAAATGCGGCCTCAAGGCCGGTGCGACGCAGTGGATTCAGGCCGGCGGCGGCCATCACACGGTGCTGAGCTTCACGGTGAAGCCCCAGCAGCTGCGTGACCTCGCCACGATGCTCCACTGCCAGCTCGTCGAGATTCAGTAAAAAGGCTTCGCTGCCCCTTTTGCAACAAAAATAGTAAGATCTCCAACAGATAAGCAGATAAAAATTCCCGCTCAGCCGTGCGAACTGAGCGGGAATTTTGCTATGTCTGCAACTTAGAGATTGGGCAGCAGGCGGATTTCGTTCTGCATGATGTATTGCTGCCGGTTCGGCTGCAGGCCGTTGATGAGCTTGTCGTAGACGAGCTGCATGGCCTTCTGGCCCTGCTGATGCGGGTGCTGGTAGAGCACGGCATCGATGACGTGCTGTTCGACCATTTCGCGCGTGGGCGGCGTGTTGTCGAAGGCGATGATCGTGATGTCCTGCTCGCGGTGCAGGGCGCGGATGGCGCGGCAGGTGCCGTAGGTGCCGCCTGAGCTCGCGAGGAAGAGCGCGTTGATGTCGGGATGTGCCTTGAGCATGCGCTGCGTGGCCTCGTAGGCCTGCACATCGTCATCGTTGTCCTCCCAGACCGCTGCGACATGATTTTCTCCCGTCGCCGTGATGGCTTCGGTAAAGCCTTGCAGGCGCTGCTGATGGCCGAGCAGGCGGCGGGAACCGACGGTGACGCCGCAGGTGTAGGGGCCGCGGCCGATGAGCTGCAGCAGCGCCCCCGCCGTCTCGCCGCCGTTGCGGTAGTCGGGGCCGACGTAGACGTGCGCGTCCGCCTGCTCGATGTCGTTGTTCAGCGCGACGACAAAGATATCCTTCTTGATGCAGGCGTTGATTTTCTCTACGATGCACGGGTCACTGATGGGGTTGATGATGAGCGCGTTGACCTCATCTGCGAGTTCGTCGATGATGGCGGCCTGTGCTGCCACGTCGTAGCCGTGGGTAAGCCGCCAGATGACGCGCAGGCCGAAGAGCTGGTATTTTTCCTCTGCATGCTGCATGGCCGTCACCACGTCGTCGAAGAAGGCGATGCCCTCGGAAGGCATCACGATGCCCACGGTGGGATGCTTGCGCCGCGCCGTGAGCGCCTTGCCGACGGGATTCGGGCGGTAGTGCATCTTCTCGGCCATCTCCCGGATCATCGCCGCCTTGGCGGGATTGACGTTGCCGCGGTTGTTCAGCACGCGATCGACCGTCCCCCGGGATACCCCGCATAAATCTGCTAATTGTTTGATGGTGACCATAGGCTGGCCCCTTTCTTTCTGGCATTTGCTTAAATATACCATAATATTCGGCTTTTTATGCAAAAAATCCTGCCTGTATGAGGCAGGCAGGAGGGGATTCTTTAGGGAATTATTTTTTCAGCAGCTCACGCGTATGGCGGGCAACCGCCTCTGGCGTGACATCCTTGCGACGGGCAACGCCGGTCTCGATGGCGGCTTTCGCCACGGCAGCGGCGACCGTCGGCGCGACATCCGGGTTGAACAGGCTCGTGATGACATTATCTGCCGTGAGTTCCGATGCGGGCACGAGATTCGCGAGCGCATGGGCAGCGGCGGCGGCCATCGCGTCGTTGATGTCGGTGGCGCGCACATCGAGGGCGCCGCGGAAGATACCCGGGAAGGCCAGCAGGTTGTTGACCTGGTTCGGGAAGTCGGAGCGGCCCGTGCCCACGACGCTGGCACCGGCGGCTTTGGCGACATCCGGCATGATCTCCGGCGTCGGGTTGGCCATGGCCATGATGATGGGATCTTTCGCCATGGACTTCACCATATCCGGCGTCACGCAGTCGGCGACGGAGACGCCGATGAAGACGTCAGCGCAGCGCAGGACCTCGGCGAGGGTACCGGCCTCATGCTGCGGGTTTGTGACCGTGGCGATATCGTCCTTGTACGGGTTCATGCCCTCCGGGCGGCCCGTGTAGATCGCGCCGTGCGTATCGCAGAGGATGATGTTCTTGCCGCCCATGCTCTCGATGAGGCGGGTGATGGCCTGACCGGCCGCGCCCGCGCCGTTGACGACGAACTTCGCCTCCTCGAACTTGCGGCCCGTGAGCTTGAAGGCGTTGATGAGGGCCGAGACGACGACGATGGCCGTGCCGTGCTGGTCATCGTGGAAGACCGGGATATCGAGCCTGGCCTTCAGTGCCTTCTCGATGTCGAAGCACTGCGGTGCCTTGATGTCCTCGAGGTTGATGCCGCCGAAGCCCGGGGCGATGAGCTCCACCGTGCGCACGACTTCATCGGGGTCCTGTGTGTTCAGGCAGATGGGGAACGCATCGACGCCAGCGAAGCCCTTGAAGAGGATGGCCTTGCCCTCCATGACGGGCAGGCCCGCACCTGCGCCGATGTTGCCGAGACCCAGCACGGCCGTGCCGTTCGTGACGACCGCGACCATGTTGCCCTTGGCCGTGTAGTCGTAGATTTTCTCCGGGTCATCCTTGATGGCGAGGCAGGGCTCGGCCACGCCCGGCGAATAGGCCAGCGTGAGGTCGCGGGATTTCTCCAGCGGTACCTTGCTCCCGACCTCGATTTTTCCCTGATGTTCTTTATGCAGACGCAATGCAGCTTCCTTGACGTCACTCATGCTATATGCTCCCTTCGTATTATGGGGTTGGCGCATCAGCGCCCCTCTGTTCAAGGCCTATATTATAGCAGATTATCTTTCGCTTCTGTGTCATAGGTTACATAAATAGGTAAAATTTTTATCACGAAACCGTTTGCGTTGTATAGCAAAAGTAACGTACCTGCGGATAAACAGGTACGTTACTTTTAATCTTCGTGGATAATTGGTCAGTTGGATTTGCCGGAAGCCGTGCCGGGCGTCGGGGCAGCTGGTGCTGCGGGCGGCGTCGCTGGCGTCTCTTCGTGGCGACCGGGTTTCTCGTCGCTGCTGCTGTCGCGCGTGTTGCGCGTCTCGCTCTCGTCGCGGTTCTTGCTGCGAGTCTCGTGGCGGCTGCTGTCCTCGCGGCTGCGGTTCTTGTCCTTCAGCCCTGAGGTGTGCTGGCTGCCCGAACTGCGGCCGATGGAGGTATCGCTGGCCGGGACCTCGCGTGCCGTGGAGGGGATGGATTTCTCGTACTCATCGACGGCATCCTCGAGGCTGCGGCGGGCCTTGGCGCTCATCGTGATGCCCAGCTTGCTCGCGAGCATCGTGCGCATCTCCTTGATGTCGGGGATCCAGTAGCTGATGCCCTCGATATAGAGTGGCTTGCCGGGGACCATTTCCGTGTCGAGGCCGTTCTTCCTGGCCTCCTTCAGTGTGCCCGCGAACTCCAGCAGCTGGCGCGCCGAGAGATCTGTCTTCACGGAGTCCATGACGGAGCGGATGACCTGGGGCAGGCGCGGGATGACGGCCGGGCTCGTCAGCTTGTCCATGCAGGCCTGCATGAACTTCTGCTGGCGCTTGATGCGGCCGATATCGCCCTCCTCGTCGCGGAAGCGCACGTAGGTGACGGCTGTCTTGCCGTCCATGTGCTGCATGCCCGGCTGCAGGTCGATGACAAGGCCGCCGTCATCGTCCCAGGGATCCGTGTAGTACATGCGCTTCTCGACATTGACATCGATACCGCCGAGGGCGTCGATGATCTTGGTAAAGGCATGGGTATTGATGATGATATAGTGGTCGATGTCGACGCCGAGGAAGTTCTCCACCGTGTCCTGCGAGAGCTTCTCACCGCCATAGGCGTAGGCGGCGTTGATCTTGTCGAAGCCGTGTCCCTTGATCTTCACGCGCGTGTCGCGCGGTACGGACAGCAGCGCGGCCTTGTCCTGTTTGGGGTCGACCGTGGCCACCATGAGCGTATCGGAGCGGCCCACATCGTTCTCGCGGGAATCCACGCCCATGATCATGATCGTGGACTTGTCGTGGGCCTTCAGCAGGCCGTTGTCCACAGCCTGTTCCACCGGCTTATCGAGCAGGCTGGTGGAGGCGAAGATGGCCCCTGCGGCCGCTGCGCCCAGGAAGCAGAGAATCAGCAGGACCCAGGGCCAGATCCGCCGCTTGCGGCGCTGTCGCCGCGGTGGCATCGATGAATTTGCCAAATTTTATACCTTCTTTTCCATATCTGCACTTTGCAAAATTGTAAGTATCTACTATTATAGAGATAAGCTGTCAATGATGCAATTACTTTATGACATAGTGACAGTATACCATAAAAGTCTGAAGGGAGCAGGTAAAGTGGGTAAGGAAATTGAAAGAAAGTTCCGCGTACAGGCGGACTGGCAGCCGCAGGGCGCGGGCGTGCGCATCGCCCAGGGCTATCTCTGCGCGGTGCCGGAGCGTACGGTGCGCGTGCGCGTGCGCGGCGGCAGAGGTTATCTCACGGTCAAGGGGAAGAATGAGGGCATCAGCCGGGCGGAGTTCGAGTATGAGGTGCCGCTGGCGGACGCGGAGGCCATGCTGCAGCTCTGCGAGCAGCCGCTTATCGAGAAGACGCGCTATCTGCTGCCGCAGGGGGAGCTCTGCTGGGAGGTTGATGTCTTCGCGGGGGCGAATGAAGGCCTCATCGTGGCGGAAATCGAACTGCCATCGCCCGACACGCCCTTCGCACGGCCCGCGTGGCTGGGCGAGGAGGTATCGGATGATCCGCGCTACTACAATTCCAGCCTGCAGCGCCACCCCTACAAGGAATGGTGAATTTATCCACAAGAGATGGGGGAGATCGGGGTGGACAGAGCCACCATATCTTGTGAACAATAGGGGTTAACTGTCCATATATTGAGTTATCAACTGTTTTATCCACATTATCCACTGTGAATAAGGCAAAAGAGTATACACATTTTGCACGGAGTTATACACAGGCCGCGTAATATTATAGTAGGAAAGTGATTTTATCGCTGGTGTATCACCAGACTTATCCACAACTGTGGATATTTATGTGGATAATGGACGTATGGTGTCAACCCATCCAAAAATAAATTTTGTGGCGAAAAAGAGGATTTTTTCCCCACGAGAGCAAATTATACTATATTACAAAAGAAACCAGGGAAACGGATAGGAGGAAGGACTATGAATCTTACCGAACCAGTTATCGATACCATGATCAAGCATGCACTGGATGCCATCAAGAATGCCTATGTGCCCTATGGCAAGATAGGCGTTGGAGCCTGCGTGCTGGCCAGCGATGGCACGTTCTATACGGGCTGCAATATCGAGAACACCATCGGCAAGCTCTCGGTATCAGCTGAGGAAGTGGCCATGTACCGCGCTATCGCGGACGGCAAGCGCGATTTCGACGGCCTCGCGGTCATCGCGGACATGCAGCATCCCTTCATCCCGAACGGCGCGGTCTGCCAGGTACTGGCGGAGTTCAAGGTGCCGGAGGTCGTGATGGCGGATATGGGCGGCAATATCGAGCACGTGGAGCTCAAGGATCTGTTGCCGTATGGCATCTATATCAATGAGAACGGCCCATACGTCGGCGGCGAATAATTTTACTGAAAAAGTACAGATATGCAAAAGGAGCCTGCATCACGGGGATGCAGGCTCCTTTGCTATATGGCTATGGGAGATGTGGATTACTTTTTCAGCGGTTTCTTCAGGACGGAGAGGACGGCACAGCCGACGATCGCGCCGATGAAGATGGCGACGAGATACATGAGCGGGTTGCCGATGGTCGGTACGACGAAGATACCGCCATGCGGGGCACGCAGCGTGCAGTCGAAGGCCATGGAGAGGGCGCCGGCCGTAGCCGAGCCTGCGATGCAGGCCGGGATGACGCGGAGCGGGTCACCGGCCGCGAAGGGGATGGCACCCTCCGTGATGAAGGAGAGGCCCATGACGTAGTTCGTGATACCGGCTTTCTGCTCGCTCTCGGTGAAGCGGTTCTTGAAGAACGTCGTGCAGAGGGCAATCGCGAGGGGCGGTACCATGCCGCCGGCCATGACGGCAGCCATGACGTGATACTCGCCGGAGGCCAGCAGGCCCGTGCCCGTGACGTAAGCAGCCTTGTTGATCGGGCCGCCCATATCGACGGCCATCATGCCGCCCATGACGATGCCCAGCAGGATGCGGGCGTTCGGATCCATGTTCTTCAGCGTGTCGGTCATCCAGGTCATGATGCCGCTGACCGGCGGTGCGATGATGAACGTCATGATGACGCCCATGAGCAGGATGCCGAAGAACGGATAGAGCAGGACCGGCTTGATGCCGTCCAGGGACTGCGGCAGGAACTTGAAGAATTTCTTCAGCCAGTTCACGAGGTAGCCGCCGAGGAAGCCGGCGAGCAGGGCACCGAGGAAGCCGGAGCCCGTCGTGCCCGCGAGGGCTCCGCCGACGAAGCCGACAGCCAGGCCCGGACGGTCGGCGATGGACATGGAGATGAAGCCCGCGAGCACCGGCAGCATGAAGCCGAAGGCTGCGCCACCCGTATCCTTGAAGAATTTTGCGAGCGGCGTGTTCGAACCGAAGTTGCCCGGGTTCGCCGGATCAAAGGTATCGAAGAGGAAGGCGAGGGCGATGAGGATACCACCGCCGACGACGAACGGCAGCATGTGGCTGACGCCGTTCATCAGGTGCTTGTAGATCTGGCGGCCGATGCTCTCGCCTGCCGTATCGTCGGCACCCTCGACCTCATCCGCACCGCTGGCGTGATAGATCGGTGCTTTGCCGGACAGCGCGCGGTCGATGAGCTCGTCGGCCTTGTTGATGCCGTCGGCCACCTTCGTGATGACGACGTGCTTGCCGTTGAAGCGGCTCATGGCCACGTTCTTATCGGCGGCGACGATGATGCCGTCTGCCGCGGCGATCTCAGCGTCCGTGAGGATGTTCTTCGCGCCGCCGGAGCCGTTCGTCTCGACCTTGATGGAGATGCCGCGTTTCTTCGCGTGCTGCTCAAGGCTCTCGGCTGCCATGAAGGTATGGGCAATGCCCGTCGGGCAGGCCGTGACGGCCAGCACCTGGATGTGGTCGGCCGTGGGTGCAGCCGTCTCCTCCGTGGCAGCTGCCGGAGCCTGGAACCTGCCCGCTTCCTTGTCGTCGATGAGCTTCAGGAACTCGTCCTTATCCCTGGCGGCGATCAGGGCCTCCTTGAAGTCTGGATCCATGATCATGGTCGCGAGCTTCGAGAGGATAGCCAGATGCTCATCATTGGCCGAGTCCGGGGCCGCGATCATGAAGAACAGGCGGGCCGGGTTGCCGTCCATGGACTCGAAGTCCATGCCCTGCGGCACGGTCATGGCCGCGAGGCCGGCGGCCTTGACGCCCGCGCTCTTGGCGTGCGGCGTGGCGATGCCGTCGCCGAGGCCCGTCGTGCCCTGGGCTTCGCGCGCCAGGACATCCTTCTTGTACTGATCGGCATCGCTGAGGTTGCCAGAGGCATTCATGAGCTCAGCCAGCTGGCTGATTGCCGCCTGCTTGTCTTCAGGATGCGCGCCCAGCACGATACTCTCGCGCTTGAGCAATTCCGTAATGCGCATATTTTTCTCTCCTTTTTATATATGAGATATTTCAGTGGTGTGATATAGCGGAGATAGGGCTGGAACAGGGGGACCCTATCGGGCTTTCGTTTTACTGGATGGTCTTGAGCAGAGCCTCGACCTCGGGGCGCGTGGCCAGCTGGTCGCTGAACGCGGAGGCCGAGCCCGTGGCGACGCCCATGTGGAAAGCCGTCTCGAAATCGCCCTTGCTCTCCATATAGCCCGTGAGGAAGCCCGCGACCATGGAGTCGCCGGCACCGACGGAGTTCACGAGCGTGCCTTTCGGGGCCGGGCATTTATAGGTGTCGCCCTCGGCCGTGAGCAGGATCGCGCCGTCGCCCGCCATGGAGATGAGCACGTTGGTCGCGCCCTGCTCCTGCAGCTTTTTTGCGTAGGTGATGATTTCCTCGTCCGTCTTCAGCGTGACGCCGAACATGTCGCCGAGCTCGTGGTTGTTCGGCTTGATGAGGAACGGATGATACTTCAGCACGTTGAGCAGCAGGCGCTTCTCCGCGTCGACGACGATGCGGATATCGCGGCTCTGCAGATGGGCCATGATGCGCTCGTAGATGTTGTCGGGCAGCGTCTTTGGGATGGAGCCCGCGAGCACGAGCGTGTCGCCCTTGCCCAGCTTATCGAGCTGGGAGAAGAGCTCGGCCTGCCTGGCCTCGCTGATGTCCGGGCCCTGGCCGTTGATCTCGGTCTCCTGCTGCGCTTTCGCCTTGACGTTGATGCGCGAGAAGCCGCTCTCCAGCTGGACGAAATCCGTCTTGACGCCGCGATCCTTGAGCTGGCGCTTGATCTCCTCGCCCGTGAAGCCGGCGACGAAGCCGAGAGCCGTGCTCTCATGGCCAAGGTTGCCAAGGACGATGGAGACGTTGATGCCCTTGCCGCCCGCGAGTACCTGCTCGTAGTTGACGCGGTTGATTTCGCCTGCCGTGAACTTGTCCAGACGCACGATATAGTCGAGCGACGGATTGAAGGTGACGGTGTAAATCATGTTGCTTACTCCCCCTCTATAATAGTAGTATATTCGCGATATTTACGATCCTGCTCGCGCAGGCGGCCGGTGATGATGGTCGCGGCCGAGAGACGGGCGAAGGAAATGGGTGTGATACAGTCGAACTTGGAATGGTCGGCGAGCACGTAGGCGTGCTTGCAGCGGATGAGCGCCGCGCCCTTGATGATGCCTTCGGCGGAGTCCGGCGTCGAGAAGCCCGATTTCGGGCTGATGCCGTTCGTGCCGAAGAAGCCCTTGGTGAAATTGTAGTTGTCGAGGTTCGCCAGCGCTTCTGTGCCGGTGATGGCCTCGGTAAGGGCCTTGAGCTGGCCGCCAAGGATGAAGACCTTGCAGCCGCGCGCCGCGAGGTGGGCGGCATGGGAAATGCCGTTCGTCACGTAGGTCGCAGCCTTTTCATTGAGAAAGTCGATGAGGCGCAGCGTCGTGGAACCGGCGTCGAGGTAGACGAAATCGTGCGGTTTCACGAGGCTCGCGGCCTTGCGGGCAATGGCCGTTTTTTCCTCCGCGTAGAGCTCGCGCTTCGTGCTCATGTCATCTTCGGCAGCCGTGTAGCTGTTGTCGATGGCCGTGGCACCGCCGTAGACCTTGTAGAGGCGCCCGCTTTGATGCAGGGCCGTGAGGTCGCGGCGCACCGTGGATTCTGAGGCGCCGAGCGCCTGCGTCAGTTCGAGCACCGTAACCGCCTTCTTTTCCTCCAGAATCCGGAGAATGGTTGCATAGCGCTCTTCAGTCAGCATGCCTATCACTTCTTTCTGATTTATCTCTATCATACCGCTAAAGTCCGCCAAAGTCAATCAAAATAGATAAAATAGCGGCAGGAAATTCTGAAAAAAAGCAAAAACGCGCAGATTCCGTCACCTGATACCAGTAAAGGTGTTATCTTTTGCCTTGCGCCCGGGCTATGCTGGTAATTTATGCTTTCGTTTTCTCCCGGTTATGCCTTATAATAAGGATTGTATACGACCATAAAGGAGGCCCTATGAGCGCAGAGAAAAAGATCATCCAGCAGCACCGCAAGAAATCATTTTACGTCAAGAAGTACCTGATGATCTTCGTGGGAGCTATCATCGCCTCTTTGGGATTGGAGCTGTTCCTCATCCCCAATAACGTCATCGATGGCGGCGTCGTCGGTGTCTCCATCATGCTGAGCACGATTACGGGCATGTCCTTTGGCGTGTTCCTCATCGCACTGAACCTGCCCTTCCTCTACTGGGGCGGCTACAAGCAGATTGGCAAGAACTTCGCGATTGCGACGACGATAGCCGTCTGCTTCCTCTCGGCCTGGTCGGCGGTCTTCGAACCACTGCCGCCAGTCACGCAGGACCCGTTCCTCGCGGCCATCTTCGGTGGCATCATCGACGGCCTCGGCGTCGGTCTCATCATCCGCGCGGGCGGCTCGCTCGATGGCACGGAGATCGTCGCGATTATCCTCGACAAACGTTCCGTGTTCTCCGTGGGCGAAGTCGTGATGTTCATCAACCTCTTCATACTCTCCAGCGCGGGGCTGCTCTACGGCTGGGACAAGGCGATGTACTCGCTCGTGGCCTACTTTGTCATCGCGAAGATGATCGACGTCGTCATCAAGGGCCTCGACGAATCCTACGCCGTCATGATTGTAACCGACGAACACGAAGCTGTGAAATCGGCGCTCAATGACCGCCTGGGCCGTGGCGTCACGGTGCTGCACGGCGCGGGCGGCTACACGGGCGACCGCAAGGAGGTCCTCTACTGCGTCGTCACGCGTCTCGAGGTCGACAAGCTCAAGGAAATCGTACTGGAAAAGGATCATCGCGCCTTCGTGGCCATCAACGCCGTCCACGACATCGTCGGCGGGCGCTTCAAGAAAAAAGCTATCCATTAATACAAAGATGCAGGGAACGATCACCCTTAGGGATGATGATTCTCTGCATCTTTGTATTTCAGGAGGGAAACTTTTCTATATACAATGATGCATTTTTTACAAAAAAGTGCTAAAATCAGCTTGACAGATGATAGGTTTACACCTATAATATTAAGCATATAAAATATATATGCTTTACGGGAAAACTACAGTATTCAGGAAAGAGGTATTTATATGAGCGAGAACCAGAAGTATCATTTTGAAACTTTGCAGCTGCATGTCGGTCAGGAGGAGGCCGATCCGGCGACGGATGCACGTGCCGTGCCTATCTATCAGACGACGTCCTATGTGTTCCGCAACAGCAAGCATGCGGCGGATCGCTTCGGCTTGCGCGATGCGGGCAACATCTATGGCCGCCTGACGAACCCGACCGAGGATGTCTTCGAGAAGCGCATCGCGGCGCTGGAGGGCGGCGTCGGTGCGCTGGCTTTTGCCTCGGGCGCTGCAGCGATCACGACGGCGGTGCAGGGCCTCGTGCACAACGGCCAGCACATCGTCGCATCGACGAATATTTACGGCGGCACCTACAATCTCTTTGAGCATACGGCACCGGATTGGGGCATCTCCACGACCTTCGTCGATTCCACGAAGGGCCCGCAGGTTTTCGAGGATGCCATTCAGGATAACACGCAGATTCTCTACATCGAGTCCGTCGGCAACCCGAACGCCGACCTTATCGACATCGACGCCGTGGCCGCAATCGCGCATAAGCACAACATCCCGCTGGTCGTCGACAACACCTTCGCCACGCCATATCTGCTGCGCCCCATCGAGCACGGGGCGGATATCGTCGTGCATTCTGCCACGAAGTTCATCGGCGGTCACGGTACGACGCTCGGCGGCGTCGTCGTCGATGGCGGTAAGTTCGACTGGGTGAAGAGCGGCAAGTTCCCCTGGCTCGTCGAGCCGAACGCGAGCTACCATGGCGTGAGCTTCGCCAAGGACATCGGCGCGGCGGGCTACATCACCTATCTGCGCGCGTTGCTGCTGCGTGATACGGGCGCGACGCTGGCACCGTTCAATGCCTTTCTGCTGCTGCAGGGCCTCGAGACCCTCTCCCTGCGCGTGGAGCGCCACGGCGAAAATGCGCTGAAGGTCGTGGATTACCTCGCGAAGAATCCGCATGTCGCGAAGGTCAACCATCCGTCCCTGCCGAGCCATCCGGATCATGCGCTCTATCAGAAGTACTTCCCGCATGGCGGCCTCTCCATCTTCACCTTTGAGATCAAGGGCGGCGCCGAGGCGGCGACGAAGTTCATCGACCAGCTGAAGATCTTCAGCCTGCTCGCCAACGTCGCCGACGTGAAGTCGCTGGTCATCCATCCGGCCTCCACGACGCACTCCCAGATGAGCGAGGAAGAGCTGCTGGCCTCCGGCATTACGCCGTCCACGATTCGCCTCTCCATCGGCACGGAGCACATCGACGATATCCTCGCCGACCTCGACCAGGCCTTCAAGGCACTGGATTGAGTATGATGATTTCTCTCCAATGGTAAAATAAGTCAGATTTCAGGCAGCGAACTGCCGGTGTGATTTTTTCAAGTCGTGAAGAAGCAACTCGTGCTATACTATGTGTAGTGCGAGTTTTTCTTTTGGAGGTGACGATCATGCAGCGTGTGATGCCGATCGGGACGGAGTTCTTTGCCAAGCTTCGGGAAAACCATTATTACTTTGTGGATAAGACGACATTCCTGAGTGAATTTTTCCGCGGGCATGCGGATGTGACGCTCATTACGCGGCCGCGGCGGTTTGGCAAGACGCTCCTGTTGTCGATGACGCAGCAGTTCCTCGATATTGAGGGGGCAGAGGAGCATCGGCAGCTCTTTGAGGGGTTGCAGGTCATGGATGATCCCATCGCTATGGCGGAACAGGGGACGAGGCCCGTCGTCTTTGTCACCTTGCGGGATTGGGAGGCCGGTACCTGGGCCGATATGCAGACGACGGTCGCGTGGCATTTTGGCATGTTGTATGGGCATTTTTCTTTTTTGCAGGAGGATTCTATGGAGCCTACGGAGCGGCGTACCTTTGAGACCATTCTCCAAGGTGATGCTCCTATGTCTGCCCTCGGCCAGGCCTTTTCCCTGCTCAGCCACTTGCTCGCAGCACATTATGGGCGCAAGGTCGTGCTCCTAATCGATGAATATGATGCGCCGCTTCAGTGTGCCTGGTCGCATGGCTATTATGAAGAGGCTATCGGCTGGTACCGTACCCTGTTCTCTTCGGCGTTGAAGTCGAATCCTGCGCTCGACTTTTCCATTCTCACAGGCGTGCTGCGCATCGCGAAGGAGAGCATATTCAGCGGGCTGAACAATCTTGAGGTATCAACCGTCTTTCGCGGTGGTTTTGCCGACGTTTGTGGTTATACAAAGGAAGAAGTCCAAAAAATTGCTCAGGATCTGGGGATGGAGAATAAAATCCCTGAGCTTACGCAATGGTATGACGGTTATAATTTCCAAGGTACAGAAATCTATAATCCGTGGTCGGTCAATAATTATTTCAAGCAGCATGGAGAAGCGGAAGCCTACTGGGTCAACACGTCGGGCAATGATATCATCCATACGCTGCTGGCACAGGCGGACGAGGAACGATGGGAAGAACTGCGAGCTCTGCTGACAGGCGGCACGGTGCAGGCCGTTCTCCAGGAGGGTGTGATCTACAATACGATCGGGGAGAACAGCAGTGACCTTTATACGCTGCTGCTGCAGACCGGCTACCTGAAGGCCATCGGCAGCATGAAAATTGACGATACGCGTATCTATGAACTCGCTATCCCGAACCGCGAGATCCGCAGCTTGTTCCAGTCGGAGATCATGCGCGGCGTCGACCGAAGCTATGGCATGGTCTCGTTCTATAAAATGGGCCTCGCACTCCAGCAAGGGAATGCAGAGACCTTCCAGCGTATCCTGCAAGGTATTCTGCGGCGCGCGGTGAGTGCCCATGATGCGGCAAAGCCGGAGAGCTTCTATCACGGTCTGATGCTCGGCTGTGCGCTGTTCTACGAGAAGGACTATCGCGTGCGCTCGAATCGGGAAAGCGGCTACGGACGGTTCGACCTCGCCATGCTGCCGAAGCACGTCAGTCTGCCTGGCGTCATCATGGAGTTCAGGGCGGTAAAGGCTGAAGAAGAGCTCGAACAGGCCGCGCAGGAAGCTTGTCAGCAGATCGAGACGAAGGCATACGTCACTGAATTGGAATCCGCCGGCTGCCCACACATCTGGTACTACGGCATTGCATTCTGCAAGAAACACGTGCTCATTCGGATGGGCTGAGCTTTTTATTTGCCATATAGCGTAAAATCAGATCGCTGCATGTTGATGTGCAGCGACTTTTTTATAGGGGGACAGCGTGCGGTGATGTATATTTATGTATACATAAATATACATCATTGTCATGAAGACAAGTGCCTATCGTTGTGCTATGATAATAGCTGTAATATTTTACAGGACTTATTGTTCCCTTTAGACAGATTTTGGAGGTAGTGTCCATGGAATCTCTCATACCTGTACTCAACGCCATCGATACGTTCATGTGGGGGCCACCGCTGATCACGCTGCTGGTCGGTACGGGTATCTACCTGACGGTGCGCCTGCACCTGCTGCAGGTCTTCCGCCTGCCGATGGCGCTGCGTCTGATCTTCAGCGCTAAGAACGATGGCCACGGGGATGTGTCCAGCTTCAAGGCGCTCTGCGTGGCGCTGGCGGCTACGGTCGGCACGGGCAACATCGTCGGCGTCGCCACGGCCGTGAAGGTCGGCGGTCCGGGCGCCATCTTCTGGATGTGGGTCGCGGCTCTGTTCGGGATGTGCACAAAATACGCGGAGATTCTGCTGGCGGTTCATTTCCGGAAGAAAAACGTCCGGGGCGACTTCGTCGGCGGTCCGATGTACTATATCGAAAACGGACTGGGCGCCCGCTGGCACTGGCTGGCTGTGCTGTTCAGTGTCTTCGGGATGATCGCCGCGCTTGGCACAGGATGCATGACGCAGATCAACACAATCGCCGCGTCCATCGGATCCGTCTTTCAGTCCTTCCGGCCCGGCCTCGATGACGGCACGCTGACCTTTATCTACGCCTTCGTCGGTGTGGCCGCCGCCATCCTCACGATCCTCGTCCTGTTCGGCGGACTTAAGCGGATCGGATCCGTCACGGAGCGGCTCGTCCCGGTGATGGCGCTGATCTACATTCTGGCCGCGCTGGCCGTCGTCTTCACGCACCTCTCCTCCGTCGGCCCGGCTTTCGCGCAGATTTTCAAAGGCGCCTTCCGGCCCTCCGCCATCAGCGGAGGGCTCGCCGGTGTCGCGATGCAGCAGGCCATGAAGGCGGGATTCGGCCGGGGGATTTTCTCAAACGAGGCCGGTCTCGGCACCGCTCCGATCGCCCACGCGGCGGCGGACGTCACGCATCCTGTGCATCAGGCGATGTACGGCGTCTTCGAGGTCTTCGCCGACACGATCGTGATCTGCACGCTGACCGCACTTTCGATTCTGGTCTCCGGGGCGGCCGCCGGCCACTACGGCCGGGCCGCCGGCTCGGAGCTTACGATCGAAGCCTTCGGCGCCACCTTCGGCCCCCGGCTCGCCTCCGTCATCGTCGCACTCTGCATCACGATGTTCGCGTACTCGACGCTGCTGTCATGGAGTCTCTACGGCGGACGCTGCATGGAATTTCTCTTCGGTGCCCGCGGGATGGCAGTCTATCAGGCGATCTACGTCGTCTTCGTCGTGGTCGGCGCCACAGTGGAACTGGATCTGGCATGGCAGATCGCGGACAGCGCCAACGCACTGATGGCGATTCCGAACCTGATCGCGGTGCTCTTCCTCTCGCCGACCGTCGTCCGGCTGACCCGGAACTATTTCGGGCAGCACGCGCCGGACGGACGCCGCGCAGAATAAATCACGCCGCGGCCGGGCCGCTGCGGCGCGTCAGACCGTATTTCATCTTCTGCGCCGTCAGACGGCGCACCGCATCATCCGGAAGGGGGCTTTATCATGCGGCTGGAACGGATTCAGAAGTATCTGAAACAGAAGGGCTGGGATTACGCCTATGGGGAGGAAAACGGCTGCGGCAGCATCGATTTCTGGCATAAAGGGCTGTCATATCACATCTGGGAATACCCGCCGGAGGAACCGGGCTGTGAGAGCAACGTCCGTTCGGTAGGCCGGCAGGAGGAGTTCGAGGGGGACTACGAGCAGCAGATCCTCGATATTCTGAAGACGTGGTGAAGGCAGCTCCCGGAGGCACCGGAACGATCTCATCAAACCTAATTTATAATTCTTTTCCCGATTCTTCACAAATTGATGTGAAATCGTTCACACATGATACATATTCGGCCTGTATAGTACCAACCATAAGATATTTAATATATCTTATACAGAGCGCATTGCTACAAGCTTTTTCTTTTTCATACTGTCGGTGATCTGTTCTGCCAGACAGAGAACCGGCGACTCCTTCCCTTTTTGAAAGAGACGTCCGTCTGCCAGCGGGCGTCTTTTTTATTCTGTTCTCCCCGCCATATGCTGTTCCTTCTTCCTTATTCTGCTCTTTCTGCCCTCTGACAGAAAAAACCCGGCCGGCCCGCGCCGTTCTGCCGTCCTGCGGCAGATCCGTACGGGCCGGCCGGGTTTTCATCCCGATCCGTTCAGTCTCCCACTTTTCTCACGATCAGATCGTAGGTTCCGTCCCCGTTGTCGATCAGCTTCAGGATCTGGTGCCCCTCTTCCTTGATCGAACGGGGTACATTCTGCACCGGTTCGCCGTCATGCATGTGAACCGAGAGGACCTGACCCTCGTCCAGTTCCTCCAGCGCCACCTTCGCCTTAACGAAGGTCACCGGGCAGACGACATCGGTGATGTCTACGGTTTCATCGACTGTATAGCTCTCCGCCATTTTATGCTCCTTTTCCGGCCGGACCGCTCCCTTACGGAGCCGTCACGGCTTGTCCTTATGCGTGAAATCCCCGTTGTACGGACGTCCCTCAAAGGCGTCCCAGACCACCTGATTGAATCGCTCCCGGCCGATGCGGTCGATGGTGAACTGCAGCCGGTCGCCGGGCTCGGCGTTGTCGTCGAAGAACTGAACCACATAGTCCGCGATCCGGAACAGCGTCTCGCGGCTGCTGACGAAGGGTACGATCTCCGCGCCCCGGTGGATATGATTTCCGAAGAGACCGCCGAAGGAGAGAAGATACCCTTCCTCCGCATCGAAGGACCCGGTCGGACATGCCTTCTCACAGCGTCCGCAGTACGTGCATTTTCCGGAATCGATCGAGATCTTTCCGTCCTTCAGCGTGATCGCGCCTTCCCGGCATGCCTTGACGCAGACGCCGCAGCCGATGCAGGTCTCCTGCTTCCATGTCACCTTCTCCGCGCCCTTGATTCCGAAGTCGTTTTCCTCCGTCTTCAGGCAGTTGTTGCGGCAGCCGGTGACGCCGAACTTGAATTTTCCCGGAAGCTCGCGGGCAAAATACCGCGCATCGATTTCCTGCGCCAGCGCGTAGGTGTCAATGCAGGCGGAAGGACAGGTCCGGTTTCCCTGACAGGCCGTGGTCGTACGGACACGGGGGCCGCAGACCGAAGGGGTCACGCCGCCCTTCGCCAGCGCCTCCTTCACTTCCTCGATGTCCTCCAGCCGGATCCACGGGATCTCGAGTGACTGACGGGCTGTGAGGTGCACATAGCCCTCGCCGTACTTCTTCGCGACCTCCGAGATCACCTTCATCTGCTCATCCGTGAGATGGCCCCCGACGACATGGACCCGGAGCGCGAAGCGGTTCTTCTGCTTCTGTCTCATCCATCCGCCCTTCTTCAGTGCCGCATAATCCGTTGCCATATGCCTTCCTCCTTGTTCGCTCTTAGTGCCGCGGCGCCCGTACCCGGCCGGGGCTGTGCGGGCGGAAACGCTTTCCGCCGCCTCCTTATTCCACAATCTCCAGATCCTCCGCCGTCGAAGTTCCGTCCTCGACATGGAAGGAATGAATCACCGGGTTCGACCGGTCCATCAGGCTGAGAATCAGATAGCTCGCCTTCGGGTTGTAGGAGGCGAGCCGGATGTCCTCCTGCGAGCTCCGGCTCGGGCTGGCCGGATGGGAATGCCAGTTGCCCAGAGGACTCATTCCACCGGCCCGCATATCCCGGACCGCCTTGAGCTGGGTCTCCGGCGAGATCGAAAAATGCTCATCCGTATGATCCGTGTTTTCGCAGAGATAAACCTTCCGGATTTCCCGCACGCCGTCTTCCCGGTCGACTCCGGCGATCAGCCCGCAGGCCTCCTCGGGCAGATTTGCCTCCGCGTGAGCAATCATCTTCTCAAGATCCGCTTTTCTGAGTGTCACTTTCATATCTGTCCGTCCCTTTCCGGTCCGCTGTCATTTCTCCGGATTCTTCGGATCCCACGCGCAGACCGCCTGCTCATAGTCAATCAGCTTCGTGATCGTCGGATGATCCGAGCAGACGGCGCAACCCTCGCCGCGGGGAGGCAGCTTCACGGTATGCCACTCCATCTTCAGCCCGTCAAAGGTCATCAGCCGTCCCGTGAGAAGCTGCCCCGCGCCGGTCAGGTATTTGACGGCCTCCAGCGCCTGAAGGCAGCCGATCACGCCGGCCATCGCGCCGATCACACCGGCCTGTTTGCAGGTCGGCACCGCGTCCTTTGGCGGCGGATTTTTGAACACGCAGCGGTAGCAGGGCGATTCGCCGGGCACCACAGTCATCAGCTGGCCGCGGAAGCGGATGATGCCGGCGTGGCAGAAGGGAATCTTCTTCATCACGCAGGCGTCATTGATCAGGAACTTCGCCGGGAAATTGTCGGTCCCGTCCAGCACGAAGTCATAGCCGTCAATGATGTCGAGAATATTTGACGCGGAGATAAATTCCCGGTATGTCTTCACCTCCACGTCCGGATTGATCGCCCTCATCGTCTCCGCCGCCGACTCAACCTTGGGTTTTCCGAGGTCCGCCGTCGTATGGATCACCTGACGCTGCAGATTCGACAGATCGACCGTATCCGCGTCCGCAATGCCGATCCGTCCGACGCCGGCCGCGGCGAGATACATAGCCGCCGGCGCGCCGAGACCGCCGGCCCCGATGATGAGGACGCTGCCCTTCATCAGCTTCTTCTGTCCCTTTACGCCGATCTCCTTCAGAATGATGTGTCTGGAGTACCGCTCCAGCTGTTCGTTCGTAAACGGCATCTCAGCGGCCTCCTCCCATAAAGTACAGGAA
>DEDT01000042.1:47330-47785 GCA_002350105.1 Selenomonadaceae bacterium UBA2897
ACGTTCTCCTGCTCAATCAGCTCCTGAATTGTGATGCCGTCCTTCACCTCTTTGCTCTCTCCTGCGACTGTGATTTTCATATGATCCTCCTCTCGTGTCCGCAGCCCCGTCCCTCTATGCCGGAAAGGGTGCGCCGCCTTTATTTATGATGTCAGTGCCTGTGTGAAATCCGCGATCAGATCCTCGCTCTCCTCGATGCCGACGCTGACCCGGACCGTGTCGTCCTCGACGCCGGAGAGGGACCGTTCCTCCTCCGTCCGGTTGCGGTAAAGCGTCGACGCGGGATGCAGCACCAGCGTCCGCACGTCACCGATATTGGACGCGATGACTGCGTATTTCAGCCTCTTCATCGCGTCGAAGGCTCTCTGACGGCTGCCGGTACGGAACGTAAGAATGCCGCCGCCGCGGCCGCCCAGTTCCATCTGACAGAGCCCGTGATACGGGTGATCCGGCAG
>DEDT01000004.1 GCA_002350105.1 Selenomonadaceae bacterium UBA2897
GGGCTTGACAAAATAGGAAGGAAAATCAAATTATCATGGAACTATACCCTTTGAAATTGAAGGCGGCACTGAAGGACTATATCTGGGGCGGCACGCGCCTGCGGGATGAATACGGAAAGGCCAGCGATCTCGATAAGGTCGCGGAGAGCTGGGAGATGTCCGTGCATCCCGACGGCCCGAGCGTCATCATGAATGGCCCGGCGGCGGGCAAGACGCTGGCGGATTACCTTACGGCAGTGGGGCAGGAGCTGCCGCCCATCCTCATCAAGCTCATCGATGCCCACGACAACCTCTCGGTGCAGGTGCATCCGGATAACGAGTATGCGCAGCGCGTCGAGGGTGAGCCGGGCAAGACGGAGATGTGGTACATCGTCGAGGCCACGCCGGACGCGCAGCTCATCTATGGCTTTAAGCAGGAAATCACGCGTGAGGAATTCGCGCAGAGTATCAAAGACAACACGCTGTTGGACAAGGTGCGGCAGGTGCCGGTGAAAAAGGGTGATGTGTTCTACATCCCTTCGGGGACGCTGCATGCCATCGGCAAGGGGTGCCTGATCTGCGAGATTCAGCAGAGCTCGAACACGACCTACCGCGTCTATGACTACGGACGTCTCGGCAAGGATGGCAAGCCGCGCCAGTTGCATGTGGCGAAGGCACTGGACGTCACGAAGCTCCAGCCGCTGGCCCTGCATACAGCACCGGAGGCGGAGATCGCAGGTGTTCTGGCGGGCGTTGAGCTGAGCCTGCTGAAGCAGTCGCCATACTTTACGGTCTATCGCCTCGACCTGCACGACTTCGTGGGGCAGGATGAGGGCAGGCTCGACCTGATGGTTTCGCCCGCCTCGTTCCAGGCACTGACCGTGCTCGCGGGCGAGCTGCGTCTGCAGGCCGCAGGCCAGGAACTCCGCCTCGTCAAGGGCGAGTCGGCCTACCTGCCCGCAGGCCTCGGCCTCTGCCATCTGTCCGGCAAAGCCAGCGTGCTCTTGTCGCAGAAGGGCAGCGGCAACGCAGATGCCTGAGCAAAGTCAGGGAGCCCTGCTGCCATAAACAGCTGACAAGATCATAGTGGTGCATCAGGCGCCCGGCAGTTTTGCCGGGCGCTTTTGTTGCTGGCGTTGGGCAGGGAATATCCTGCTTGTGTCGAATTTAGACATTAGTATACAATAAGGAGAGCGAAAGGAGGCGGTGCTCTGTGGCCCATACGGCGAATTTTGCATTTCTGGCGGAAAGATTCCCCGTGCTGGCGAAGTTCGGCCGGCAGGCGGAGCAGTATTGGCAGGTGGATGCGAATTCCTGCCTGATGAAGCTGGGCATGCTGGGCGAAGCTATCGTCAATCTCATCTATGATACGGATGACATTGCGCGGCCCGTGCCGGATGATGCGGTGCATCGTATCCGCCGCCTGCGGCATGAAGAGTATATCGACGCAGATATCGAGAACATCCTGCATATCCTGCGCAAGAAGCGCAATCTCGCCGTGCATGAGAACTACGATTCGGCAGAGGACGCGCGTGCCCTGCTGCCCATGGCCTATACGCTGGCGGAGTGGTTCTACGAGACGTATGGCGACTATCGCTACGAGCACCGCGACTTCGTGCTGCCCGAGCCCCTGGCGGATTCGGTGGCAGAGCGGGCAGCGACCCTGCGCCAGCGGCAGACGGCGGCGGAGAAAAAGGCCGAGCAGCAGCATGATGCCGAGGTGGCGGCGCGGGCGGCAGACACGGCGCATCCCGTGTCCGCCACGCGCGAGGAGCGGCGCAAGCAGGCCTATGTGGCGGCCGGTCATCGCCATCGCACGGAGGCCGAGACGCGCCTGAGCATCGACGAGCAGCTGCGCCGCGTCGGCTGGCTGGCGGACAGCACGGCCATCCGCTATGCCCGCGGCGCGCGTCCGCAGAAGGGCTGCGACATGGCGATTGCCGAGTGGCCGACGCAGCGCGGCCCCGTGGACTATATGCTGTTCTGCGGCGAGCGCATGGTCGGCGTCATCGAGGCCAAGGCGGGGCATAAGGATGTGCCCGCGGTACTCGATGGCCAGGCGCATGACTACGCGCGTGAGGTCTGTGAGGAGGACGCGCTCTATACGCTGGGGCACTGGCAGGAGCAGCAGTATGCCGTGCCCTTTATCTTCGCCACGAATGGCCGTCCCTATCTGGCGCAGTACAAGGAAAAATCCGGCATCTGGTTTCAGGATTTGCGCGATCCGCTGAATCTGCCCCAGGCGCTGCACGGCTGGATTTCGCCGCAGGGCATGCTGGAGCTGCTGGCCCATGACGCGGCTAAGGCGGACGAGCAGCTCGCAGCGGCTTCCCGCGATGAGCTGACGGATGCCACGGGGCTGAACCTGCGCCCCTATCAGGTCGCAGCCGTGGAGGCGGCGGAAAAGGCCGTGCTGGCGGGCAGGCGCGCCATCCTGCTCGCGATGGCCACGGGCACGGGCAAGACGCGCACGGTGCTTGCGCTCATCTACCGTTTCCTGCGCACGGGGCGCTTCCGCCGCATCCTCTTTCTCGTCGACCGCACGGTGCTCGGCCAGCAGGCGGAGGATACCTTTGGTGAGGTGCGCCTGGCGGAGCTGCAGCCCCTGACCAGCCTCTACAATGTGCAGGGGCTGGCGGATGCGGCGGCGCTGGCGCCGGAGACGCGCGTGCAGGTGGCCACGGTGCAAAGCCTTGTGCGGCGCATCGTCTATCAGGAGGGCGACAGCGTGCCGGCGGTGACGGACTTCGACCTCGTGATCGTCGATGAGGCGCATCGTGGCTACCTGCTGGACAAGGATATGAGCGATGAGGAAGAGCTCTACCGCGATCAGCGCGACTACATGAGCAAGTACCGCGCGGTGCTGGAGTATTTCGATGCCGTGCGCATCGCGCTCACGGCGACGCCGGCCCTGCATACGACGGAGATCTTCGGCCAGCCGGTCTATACCTATAGCTACCGCGAGGCCGTGATCGACGGCTATCTCGTGGATCACAATGCGCCCATCCGTATCGAGACGGAGCTCTCGCGCCTGGGTATTCACTATGACAAGGGCGATACCGTGGCCCAGCTCGACCCGGAGACGGGCGAGCTGCTCAACGGCGCCGTGCTCGAGGATGAGCTGGATTTCGATATCGCGGCCTTCAACCGGCAGGTGATTACGGAGAACTTCAACCGCGTGGTGCTGCAGGAGATAGCCAGGCATTTCGACCCCACGGACCGCGCGCAGGGCAAGATGCTGATTTTCGCGGCGACCGACCAGCACGCAGACCTCATCGTGCGCCTGCTGCGCGAGTGCTATGCGGGCAGCGTGCCCGCCGAGGCCATCCGCAAGATCACGGGCACCATCGAGAATGGCAACGGCAAGAAAATCCGCGAGGCGGTATTGCGCTTCAAGAATGAGCAGTATCCGAGCATCGTGGTGACCGTGGACCTACTGACGACGGGCGTGGACGTGCCCGCCATCACGACGCTGGTCTTCCTGCGCCGCGTGAAGTCGCGCATCCTCTTCGAGCAGATGCTGGGTCGCGCGACGCGCCTCTGCCCGGAGATTCATAAAGAGGCGTTCGATATCTACGATCCGGTCGGCACCTATGACATTCTGGAGAAAGTCAGCAGCATGAAGCCCGTGGCGGCGAAGCCGCAGGAGACGGTGCAGGCGCTGCTGGACGGTGTGGCGGCGGCAAAAGACGAGCAGGGACTCAGCCAGCGGGTGGCCGTGGAGCGCGCCATCGCGCGCCTGCAGCGCAAGGCGAAACTCCTGACGCGTACAGAGAGCCGCGACCTCGCGGAGAGCCTGCCTGCCGTGCAGGCGGAGGCAAAGCCCGCGAAGGATTTCCCCGCCTGGTTGCAACAGTTGCGCGCTGTAGATACGGTGCAGGCGGCGGAGACGCTGCTGGCGGCCCGCGCCCTGCTGGAGCCGCTGGAGCAGGTACATGGCCCGCGCAAGGCCATCGTCATCGACCAGCATGCGGATCATGTCGTGGCGACGACGCGCGGCTACGGCGAGGGACAGGAGCGCCCCGAGGACTATCTGGCCGCGTTCCAGAGCTGGGTGCAAGAGAACCGCGACCGCGTCTCGGCGCTCACGCTCATCTGCACGCGGCCGCAGGCGCTCACCTACAGTGAGCTGAAACAGTTGCGCAAGGAGCTCAGCCAGCTGCATTTCACGGAGCGTCAGCTCACATCGGCCTGGCAGAGTACGCAGCCCGCGCCAGAGGTGGCGGGCCGGGAGACGGCGGCGGATGTGACGGCGGACATCATCAGCCTCGTGCGCCGCGCGACGCTGGGCACGCCGCTGGTGAGCCATCAGGAGCGCATCCGGCGGGCTGTCGCGCGGCTCATCGCGGAGTTGCGCCAGCGGCCGGACTTCACGAAGCAGCAGGAGAACGTGCTGCGCAAGCTCGGCGAGCGCTTCGCGCAGGATGAGAACTATGTGATCTCGCCGCAGATGCTGGACACGGATGTGCGCTTCAAGAAAGAGGGCGGCCGCGCCCGCTGCGAGCACATCTTCAACGGGCAGCTGGAGCCCGTACTGGCCCGCCTGAATACCTATCTCTATGAAGACCATACTGCAGACAACCCCGATGGAGGCAAAATAGCATGACCACGCAGGAAATCATCGATAAGCTCTGGAATCTGTGCAACGTATTGCGCGACGATGGCATCACCTATCACCAGTACGTGACGGAGCTCACCTACATCCTCTTCCTCAAGATGGCGAAGGAGACGGGCACGGAGGAGGCCATCCCGGAGACGTATCGCTGGGATGAGCTCGTGCGGCGCGACGGCCCGGAGCTGAAGCAGTTCTACAAGGAGCTGCTGGATAAGCTGGGCACGGAGACGACGGGGCGCGTACACGAAATCTACGCGGGCGCAGCGACGAATATCGACGAGCCGAAGAACCTGAAGAAAATCATCACCTCCATCGATGCGCTGGACTGGTTCAGCGCGCGCGAGGAGGGGCTGGGCAACCTCTACGAGGGCCTGCTGGAGAAAAACGCGAACGAGAAGAAATCGGGTGCAGGGCAGTACTTCACGCCGCGCGTGCTCATCGACGTGATGACGCGCCTCGTGGCGCCGCAGCCCGGCGAGCGCTGCAACGACCCGGCCTGCGGTACCTTCGGCTTCATGATCGCGGCGGATGCCTACGTGCGCAGCCAGACGCAGGACTACGACACGCTCGCCATGGAGGCGGCGGCCTTTCAGGCGGAGGAGGCGTTCTCGGGCTGCGAGCTCGTGCACGACACGCACCGCCTCGCGCTGATGAATGCGATGCTGCATGGCATCGACGGCTCCATCTATCTCGGCGATACGCTCTCGAACTTCGGCAAGCAGCTCCGCGGCTACGACGTCGTGCTCACGAATCCGCCCTTTGGCACGAAGAAGGGCGGCGAGCGGGCGACGCGCGACGACCTCACCTACCAGACCAGCAACAAGCAGCTGAACTTCCTCCAGCACATCTACCGCAGCCTGAAGGCAGACGGCCATGCCCGCGCGGCCGTCGTCCTGCCCGACAACGTGCTCTTCGCGGAGGGCGATGGCACGGCCATCCGCCGCGACCTCATGGAGAAGTGCGACCTGCACACCATCCTGCGCCTGCCCACGGGCATCTTCTACGCGCAGGGCGTCAAGACGAACGTGCTGTTCTTCACGCGCGGCGTACAGGACCAGGGCAACACGCGGGCGGTCTGGTACTACGACCTGCGCACGAACATGCCCTCCTTCGGCAAGACCCATCCCCTGCGCCGCGAGGACTTCCGCGGCTTCGAGGCCGCCTACACGGCAGATGACCGCACAAAAGTGGAGGACGAGCGCTGGCACGTCTTCACGCGCGAGGAAATCGCGGCCAAGGGCGACACCCTCGACCTCGGCCTCATCCGCGACGATTCCCTGCCGAGCTACGACGCACTGCCCGACCCCTATGAGAGCACGCAAAGTGCCATCGGCGACCTGCAGACCGCCATCCAGCTTCTGCAGGAAGTCGCAGACGAGCTCAAAGAGACGGAGGAGGAGCAGGCATGAAAAAACAGCTCACGCCCGCCG
>DEDT01000037.1:0-2960 GCA_002350105.1 Selenomonadaceae bacterium UBA2897
ACCATGTCCATGCCCATGCCGAGACGGTCCGTGCCCTTGACGGACGGGATCTTGTTCAGCACCTGCTCGAGGCGGGCCTTGAGCATCGGCAGATCGGTCTGACAGTCACTGAAGATCGTGGCGAGCAGGCCTTCCGGCTCTTTGGCGAGGGCGAGCAGCGTGTGGGCCGAGGTGATTTCCTGATGGTACTTCATCGCGGCGAGCTGCTGCGCGGCCTGCAGGGCCGCGAGGGTCTTAGCGGTATATTTTTCCTGTCCCATAATGTTTTCCTCCGTAATCACCAGGGATTATTCGTTTGCTTGTTTGCTTCTTACGGTTCTATTATACCGCTTAAAGTCAAAAAGTCAAATACTTTTTAGACTTTTTGACTTTATTTTTTGTAGTATAATACTGATTGGTGATATTTATGCAAAAAAACTGGCAGCGCAATACCTGGCTCATGGCGTTCTGCGTGCTTTGCACGTCGGCAAGCTACACCATGCTGATTCCGTTCCTGCCACTCTATCTTCTGGATCTCGGTACGCCGGAAGCAGATGTGCCCTTCTGGTCGAGCGCCGTCTTCTCCATCACGTTCTGCATCGCGGCCATCATGGCACCGATCTGGGGGCGCATTGCCGACCGCTACGGCCGCAAGAAAATGGCCGTGCGCGCCTGCATCGGCCTCACACTCTCCTACGCGGTGGGCGGCCTCGTCACGAGCCCGGAAGGGCTCTTCGGCATGCGCATTCTGCAGGGCTTCGCCAACGGCTTCATCGCGGCAGTGCTCGCCATCACGGCCGCCATCGCACCGCGCCAGCAGCTCGGCGTAGCCATCGGCACAATACAGACGGGCCAGATCACAGGATCGGTCATGGGGCCGCTCATCGGCGGCGTGCTCGCGCATCTCGTGGGCATGCGCACGTCGTTTTTCCTGGCTGCGGGCTTCCTCGCCCTCGCCACGCTGCTCGTCATCGTCTTCCTCGATACGCCCCCCACCCCCACGCAGAGCGAGAAGACCAGCGCTGCCTCTGGCAGCTTACTGGCCGATTTCCACTACGCCTGGCAGAATAAAGCCCTGCTCGCCATGCTCCTCCTCTGCGCCGTCGTCAATATGGCGAACATGGTGCTGCAGCCGGTCATTTCCCTCTACGTCGCAGAGCTGCAGGGCACAATGGAAAACGTCGCGCTGAACTCTGGCATCGTCTTCAGTCTCGGCGGCATCGCTGGTGCCCTCTCCACGCGTTTCTGGGGACGCTTCGGCCAGACCAACGGCTACTATCGCGCCATGGGCCTCGCTTTCCTCGGCGCCGGTGCCTGCCTCTTCCTGCAGTATTTCCCCACGGAGCTCTACGGCTTCGCCGTACTGCAGTTCGCCTTCGGCCTTATGATGGCCGGCACCATGCCCGCCATCAACGCCGTCATGGTCGAAGTCACGCCCGCGGATTTCCACGGCCGCGTCTTCGGCCTGACCTCCTCAGCCAACCAGACGGGCGCCATGCTCGGCCCCATCATCGGCGGCCTGCTCAGCACCGCCCTCGGCATCCGCCCCATTTTCCTCGTCACCGGCACCCTGCTGCTCCTGCTCGGCACCGTTCTCTGGCAGCGCCGCAAGCACACCGGCAAATAAATAAGCAAAAGAAGCTATCGCGAACGCCCGATTCTGCATCCACGATAGCTTCTTTTGCTTTGCTTAGGCCACAGTGATTCCCACCACTAGTCGACAAACAAATTTTGCAAATAAGCGCTGAGGATTTCCTCAGCCTTCCACGACCAATGCGTATCATCCTGCCACCAGATGTCCTGCTCGCCTGATGCCAAAGACGGGCGCAGCAGCGCACGCGTATCGATAAACGTATATGCCTTCTCCACTGCGGCCATATCCTCAAAGAAGAAGTTGGCTGGCCATTTTGCCTTCTCCTCCGGCGTCAGATAGGGATAATAGAGATCCATTTTATCCGTGGCCACCATGAAAAAGAGCTTCGCCCCATGCTTCTTCGCCCGCGCAGCCGCTGTATTCAGGTTCGCATTGACCTGTGCCACGTCGATGGGATGCTGAAGATACACCATTTCCTCAGCATAGAAAAGCAGCTTGTTCTCACGGCCGGGATTCGTGAAGAATGGCTGCGTCAGCGTGAGGTAATAGGTATTCTCGCTGAGCTGGTCGGGATGGCGCAGGGTGTAGAGCTTGTTCGCCACAAACTGCGCGTTCGCGTTCAGCATCACGGGCGGGAAAAGCCAGTCCAGCCGCTTCTCTCCCTGATTCTCCGTGCCCGTCTGCTCCCCCTGCGCCGTGGCCGCCCCCCCCTGCGCGGGCAGTTCCGCTTTGGCGTCCGCCGCCTGTGGCAAGGGCGAGGGCCCCGCCAGCGTATCCGGCGCAATGAGCTGGCGCAGCTCTGCATCCGTGCGCACCGGCGTTTTGAGCAATTCCTTACCGTAGCGATCGTCGACGTAGCGCTCCACGGATTCCAGCAGAATCATTTTCGGCTGCGCAAGGTCGAGATAGCCGAGCGCATCGAGCAGATAGAACGTCTCCACCGCATTCAGCTGTCCCGTCGGCGCGGGGACGTTGAGGATACGCAGGTCCGTGTCCCTTCCCAGCATATCCTGCCAGTAAGCACCGCCACCCCCGTTGCAGAACGAGTCGCCGATAGTAATGACATCAAAGGTGGGTCGCTCCCCCGCCTGCAAGGCCTTCACCCAGTCCGCAAACTCCGTGTGATGGCTCGCGTAAATGCGCGGCTCCGTCAGGGCATCCACGCGCTGGATGCCGCCCACCCGCAGCAGGTCCCCGCGCCCCGTCTCGATCTCCGCGAGAAAGGTCGGGTACACCCAGCCATGCCACAGGGCGAGATTCCCCGCAAAAAAGGCCACGAACACAACCACCAAAACCAGTGCATATTTTTTTGGCGACAAATCTCTCCACTCCCAACTCTTTTAAAATGGATGTCAAGCTCGCCTACGGCGACTTGACTAAGCGATTC
>DEDT01000037.1:3058-3634 GCA_002350105.1 Selenomonadaceae bacterium UBA2897
ACTCCCAACTCTCAACTCTCAACACTTCTTTCAGAACTGAAAATATAGAAAGTCCGTGACCTGCGAGAAACGGCTCAGCGCCGCGAGGCCGAGGGCCAGCGTCACGATAAGCCAGGGCCAGCTGCAGCGGAAACGCGGCATGATGCGCACGGGATTCGGCGCCCAGAGCACGGCTGCGCCCAGTACGACCAGCCACAGGAGCTGCGTCATGTCTGCGGGCAGCGCCAGCGCTGTGACATCGCTCATGGCGCGCATCACGGACAAGGCCGCACCGAAGTCCGCCGCGCGGAAGAACACCCAGCCCAGCACGACGCCGCTCAGCGTGAGCAGCCAGCAAACCGCCTCTGGCAGCCTGACATTGAGGCCGCGCCACCAGTGGTTCAGCATGAGCATGAGGCCGTGCCAGGCGCCCCAGAGCACATAGGTCCAGCCCGCGCCGTGCCAGAGGCCGATGATGAGCATGCTCACGAAAAGGTTGCGCATCTTGCGCAGCTGCCCGTGCCGGTTGCCACCCAACGGGATATAGAGATAATCCTTGACCCAGAGCCCCAGCGTCATGTGCCAGCGCCGCCAGAA
>DEDT01000037.1:3723-67297 GCA_002350105.1 Selenomonadaceae bacterium UBA2897
ATAGCCCGAGAAATCAAAATAGAGCTGCAGGGTATAGCCCAGCACGCCCAGCCACGCCTCCGTACAGGTAAGCAGGTCCGCTCGGGCGAAAAGCTCATTGACCCAGGGCGAGAGCGTATCGGCCAGCACCACCTTTTTGAACAGGCCCATGACAAAAAGCGTGAGCCCTGCCGCCATATTCTGCCAGTTGACGTGAAACGTCGCCTCCGCCAGGAACTGCGGCAGCATCTGCCGGTGGTTGATGATAGGTCCTGCAATCAGGTGGGGAAAAATCGTCACGAACTCGCACCAGGTCGCCAGCGACTCGTTGCGCGCCTGCCCGCGGTAGGCATCCACGAGATAGGCCGTCTGCGTAAAGGTAAAGAAGGAAATACCCAGCGGCAGCACGATATGCGGCAGGTCAAAACCGGCGCCGGCCACCGTATTCACGGTGCTGAGGAAGAAATCCGTATATTTGAAATAGCCGAGCAGCGCCACGTTGACGATGATACCTGCGGCCAGCCACGCCTTGCGCGCGCGTGCACCCGGCCAGCGCATATCGACCTGCCCGCCTTTGTCGATGGGATGTGCCGCCGCCAACCGCTCCAGCTGGCTGCCCACCGCATAATTCCAGCCCATCGAGGCCAGCAGCAGCGGTACGTAATGGTAGTCCCACCAGCCGTAGAAAAACAGTGAAGCCGCCACGAGCCACCACGTCCCCAGCCGATGGCTCAGCCGCCCGCATAAAAAGAATCCCACCACCGCCAGTGGCAGGAAGAAAAAGATAAACGCAAAGGAATTAAACAGCACAGGCGAATCTCCTTATCCACCAAGTCAGATATTTGGTCATATACGGGCAAAGATATCGGCCAACGGAATACGAAAATCATCATAGAGCGACACCGGTATCTCCCGTGGCAGCAGTTCTGCAGCCAGTTTTTGTTCAACTGGCGCAGCGTCATTCTCCTGCCGCTGCTCCTCGGTAAACCAATTGTAGATATTATCCAGCACAAAGGTGCCTTCGTGGTTCAGATAAACCTCAATACTTTTATCGTTAGGGTTGACCAGCCAATATTCCTGTACGCCCGCTGCCGCATAGGCATGCATCTTGACACCACGATCACGGAACTGCGTGCTGACGGACAAGACCTCGACGACCAGCGCAGGCGCCCCCTCGATGTGCGTTTCTTTCACCTGATCCGGATTGCAGACAATCATCACATCGGGAATAAAATGGTTTTTTTCATCCAGATAGACATCAACGCCATCGCAGAAAGGCTCGCACCGCTTGCCCTGCAGGTATCTGGCAAAGGCGAAATAAATGGCCCCACTGATGCGCGCATGGTTAATGCGCGGCCGCGGCGACATCAGCACCACTTTGCCATCAATCAACTCAAACCGTTCCTTCTCCGCTTCGCGTCCCACCGCTCCAGCCATGACAACCACCTCATTCCAGAATCGTCCTTTATGGCAAAGGATGTCCATCCTTCTTGTAACGTCAGGTATCTACATTATACCCCATCAAAAAATGCTGAACAAGGTCGCAGCGATACTGCTTCCTCATTCAGCATTTTATTATGTGGATAAATTTAGGCGTTGGAGAGCTGGCGGAACTCCTCCAGCTTCTTCATGGCCGCGCCGCTGGCGATGCAGGCGCGGGCTTTTTCGATGCCTGCGGCGATGGTGTCCGCCTGGCCGCCGAGGTAGATGCCAGCACCGGCGTTGAGCAGCACGATATCCGTCTTCGGCCCTTGGGCGCCCTTGAGGATGTCCAGCGTCACCTTGGCGTTTTCCTCCGGCGTGCCACCCACGATATCGGCTTTCTGGCAGCGCGTGAAACCGAAGTCCTCCGGCTTGATTTCGTAGCGCTTGAACCAGCCGTCCTTGAACTCGCAGACGGAGGTGGGCGCGCTCATGGAGAGCTCATCGAGGCAATCCTGGCCGTAGATGACCATGCCGCGCTGAACGCCGAGGGAGAGCAGCACCTGCGCGATGGGCTCCAGCAGGTACTCATCGTAGACGCCGAGCAGCATGCGCGTCGGATGGGCCGGGTTCGTGAGCGGGCCGAGGATGTTGAACACCGTACGGATGCCGAGCTCCTTGCGGATGCCGCCGACGTACTTCATGGAGGCGTGATATTTCTGCGCGAACTGGAAGCAGATGCCGATTTTCTCCAGCTCCTCCACGGCCTTCGCGGGCGGCTGGTCGAGGTTCACGCCCAGTGCCTCCAGGCAGTCTGCCGCGCCGCACTTCGAGGATGCCGCGCGGTTGCCGTGCTTCGCCACCTTCACGCCCGCCGCCGCGATGATAAGTGCCGCTGTGGTGGAAATGTTGATGGAGTGGGCATGGTCGCCGCCCGTCCCCACGATGTCGAGCACATCCATGTCATGCTCCACCTTCAGCGCGTGATCGCGCATGGCCGCCGCCGAGCCCGAAATCTCATCGATGGTCTCAGCTTTCGCGCTCTTGGTGGACAGCGCCGCCAGGTATGCCGCATTCTGCACCTGCGAAGTCTCGCCGTTCATGATTTCGTTCATGACCGCATAGGCTTCATCGTAGGTTAAATCCTGCTTGCTGACGACTTTCTCAATAGCTTCCTTTATCATAATGATTGCCTCCCGTAAACCATATAAATTTCCAGATGATATCTTTAAGCCAGCTGCTGTAAAAAGTTCTGCATGAGTTTCGGACCGTCCGGCGTGAGGATGGACTCGGGGTGGAACTGGATGCCCTCGACGGGGAGTTCCCTGTGCCGCACCCCCATGATCGTGCCGTCCGCCAGGCTGCTCGTGACCTCCAGGCAGTCTGGCAGGCTCGCGCGGTCGATAATCAGCGAATGATAGCGCCCGACCACCATATCCTGCGGCAGGCCCGCGTAGAGACCCTCGCCGCAGTGCTGGATGGGCGAGGATTTGCCGTGCACGATTTCCTGGGCGCGCACGACCTTCGCCCCGTAGACCTCGCCGATGGCCTGATGGCCGAGGCAGATGCCGAGGATGGGCACTTCCCCCGCCATTTCCTGAATGACCTGTTTGCTGATACCTGCGTCGGCGGGCACGCCCGGTCCCGGGGAAATCACGATGCCCTGATATTGCTTTTTACGGATATCCGCCACCGTCGTCTGGTCGTTGCGCACGACCTCGACCGCTGCACCCAGCTGGCAGAGCAGCTGGTACACGTTGTAGGTAAAGGAATCGTAATTATCTAAAAGCAACAACATCGTTCTCCACCTCCTCGACGACCTGAAAGAGAGCCTTGCTCTTCTGCAGGATTTCCTGATACTCATGTTCCGGCACGGAGTCCGCGACAATTCCGGCCCCCGACTGAATGACTGCCGTGTGATCGTCCTCGATGCGCATGGTACGGAGCGTGATGCACATATCCATGTTGCCGCAGAAATCCATGTAGCCCACCGTGCCCGAATAGGTGTTACGCGGCACCCGCTCCAGGTCGTGAATAATCTCCATGGCCCGCAGCTTCGGCGCCCCGCTGACCGTCCCCGCGGGGAACGTGGCCTTGAGCACGTCCATGGGGCTCATGCCCGCTTTCAGCCTGCCCTGCACCTCCGAAACCATGTGCATGACGTGGCTGAACCGCTCGATGACCTTCAGCTTCACCACCTCGACCGTGCCCGGCTCCGCGATGCGGCCGATATCGTTGCGCGCGAGATCCACGAGCATGGAGTGCTCCGCCACTTCCTTGGCGTCGCCCTGCAGGTCTTTGGCCAGTGCGGCGTCCTCAGCATCATTCTTGCCACGGCGGCGCGTGCCGGCAATCGGGTAGGTGCAGACCTGCCCGCCCTGTACCTTGACCAACGTCTCCGGCGATGCCCCGACGAGCTTCACGCGGCCGAAATTCAGATAGAACATATAGGGCGACGGATTGACCTGCCGCAGACGGCGATAGAAATGGAAGCAGGGCTTTTCGATCTGTGCACGGAACTGATGTGATGGCACGACCTGAAAGATATCCCCCGCGAAGATGTGTTCTTTGGCCTCGCGGATGGCTTGCAGGAAGTACTCCGGTGCCTTGCCGAACTGCTGCAGAAAGTTCAGCGGCTGCGTGCGCTGCTTCCCCTCTGCCGAAGGATGGGCAGGCACGGGCGCGAGCAGACGTTCCTGCATGGCGGACAGCTTCTGTGCAATTTCCTCATAATGCGCGGCCGGATCCTTACCCTGCGGCGTCGCCAGGTAAATGAGCCGCGCACTGTTTTTCAGCGCATCGATGACCACGAGATAGCGGCAGATCATGAACTGTCCCAAAAGCTCCTGTGGTCCCGTCTCCAACCCGCGCACGCGGTCGAAAGTGCTCACGACTTCGTAGTTGAAGTAGCCAACGAGGCCACCATTCACCAGCGGCAGCTCCGGCTCCTCCACAGCCGGACGGTAGCGCTGCATGTACGTCTTGATGCTTTCGACCGGATCGCCATCCACGCATTGCATGAGCTCGTTCTCACGCACCATGAGCTTATCCCGGAATGCCTGCAGCCGCACGAAGGGTTCGGCACCGATGAAGGAATAGCGGCCGAAATGCTGCTGTGTCGTATCCACCGACTCGAGGATAAAGCCCTCCTGCTCACCGACGAGTTTATAATAGATCGAAACGGGAGTATCGAGATCCATATTGAGCTCTGCGGAGACAGCAATCAGGTTGGACTGCTTCGCGAGCTCACAGAACCGCTCCTTTGATGGGTTGAGCATCATGTTAACGTCCTTTCTCAGACCAATTATGACAAAGAAAAAGGGAGGTCTCCCCTCCCTTCATGCCGGGAACCTCCGTTCCCGGGATTTGAGGAAACGCTGATGAAATCGCCAGCGCTTCCTTTTTATTTCACCGGTGTCTGGATATCCCGGAGCACATTTTGTTCGATGCGCCCCAGGCACCAGCCGAGAACCTTGATCTCGGCATAGAGCATGAGCCGCTGCTCACGGTTCTCCACCTTAGCCCTGCTCAGCTCCTGGTACTGCCTGATATCCTGTTCGTAGCGAGCGCGTATCTCCTGTGCGTGACGCGGCTTCTCCGGCCGGTTCCCCACATGACGCTTCACCAGCTCGCGCGCTGCTTCATTATCATTAACTACCATCCTGAACGCCTCCTTACTGACATATATGCTTATATTCGCCGAACGGGCGGATAAATCCTTTTTTTCTCTGGCTGCACAGCGAAGGGAAAAAGCCGCGCGGCGAGAGCCGATGTCAGCATGAGACCGGATGATATCTCACCGGCAATAAGCCTGGTCAAGAGCCTGCCGGAGCGAGGCAATGAACGTCCCCGCCTCTGGCAGCTCATCCTTCAGCAGGCGGCCCACCACCGCGCTGCCCACGATGACGGCATCGGCGTGCTCCGCCGCGGCCACGGCCGCCTCCGGTGAACCGATGCCGAAGCCCACGGCCAGCGGCGTCTGCGTGTAGTTGCGCGCCTGCTCGCAGACTTCGCCAATCTGCTTATAATCGACCTTACCCACGCCCGTGACGCCATTGTGGGAAACACAGTAAATGAAGCCCGTAGCCCCTTTGCAGGTCTGCTCCATGCGCGCTGGCGTCGTGCCCGGCGTGATGAACTCCGCCAGGTGGAAGTTGTGCGCCGCACAGATATCCCGCAGCTCGCCACTTTCCTCGTGCGGCAGGTCGGGAATAATCGCACCGTCGAGGCCAGCCGCCTGAAAGTCCGTCACAAACTTCTCCAGCCCGTAATGGTAAATGTTATTCATATAGCCCATGGCCACGAGCGGCACATCAGAAAAACGGCGCACGGCCCGCACGAAGTCGAGTTCCTGCTGCATATTGACGCCCTGTTTCAGCGCCTGCACCGAGGCCGCCTGGATCACGGGACCGTCGGCCATAGGATCGGAGAACGGCAGACCCACCTCGATGACATCCGCACCGTTTTCCACGGCGATCTTTACCGCAGCAAGGCTCCGCTCATAATCCGGCACACCGACGGTAATATAGACAAACAACCCCTTGCGTCCGGCAGCTTGCAGTGCTGCCATTTTCTTCGTCAAACGCGTCTCCATCAGTCGAGCTCCTTTCCCAGTGCTTTTGCCACCATCTGTACATCCTTATCGCCGCGTCCCGAGAGCGTGACAACGACATTCTGTTCCGGTGTCGTCTGTGGCATGAGCTTTTCCAGATAAGCCAGGGCATGCGAACTCTCCATCGCAGGAATGATGCCCTCGATGCGCGAGAGCCGCTGGAAGGCATCTAGTGCCTCCTGATCTGTAACGGATACATATTCCGCGATACCCGTATCCTTGAAGAAGGAATGCTCCGGCCCGACGCCGGGGTAATCGAGGCCGGCCGAGATGCTGTAGGCCTCCACGACCTGCCCGTCCGGCGTCTGCAGCAGATAACTGTAAGCACCGTGCAGGATGCCCGGCTCGCCCGTACCCGAAAGGGTCTTGGCATTGTCCCCCGTCGCATCGCCGCGGCCGCCGGCCTCCACGCCGATTTTCTTCACAGAGGCATCATTGCGGAAATCGTAGAACGTGCCGATGGCGTTGCTGCCACCGCCGACACAGGCGATAACGTAGTCCGGCAGCTTGCCGATTTTCTCCTCAGCCTGTGCGCGGATCTCCTCGCCGATGACCTTCTGGAAATCGCGTACCATGGTAGGATAGGGATGCGGACCCACAGCGGAACCGATGATGTAGTGCGTATCCTCGATATGCGTCGCCCAGTAGCGGATGGCCTCACTCGTCGCATCCTTCAGCGTGCCCGTACCGCTGGATACAGGGATGACCTTCGCGCCCAAAAGCTGCATGCGGAAGACGTTCAGCTTCTGCCGCTCCACGTCGACCTCGCCCATGAATACGTGACACTCCATGCCGAAAAGCGCCGCCACCGTCGCCGTCGCCACGCCGTGCTGGCCCGCGCCCGTCTCGGCGATAATCTTCTTCTTGCCCATACGCTTCGCAAGCAGGGCCTGTCCCAGCGCGTTGTTGATCTTGTGTGCGCCCGTATGCAGCAGATCCTCGCGCTTGAGGAAGATGCGCGCCTTGCCGTAGTGCTGCGTGAGCTTATCCGCGTAGTAAAGGCCCGTCGGCCGCCCTGCGTACTCGCGCAGGTAATAGCGGAACTCCTTCCGGAAATCCGGATCATCCTTATATTTATTGTAGGCTGCCTCGAGCTCATTCAGGGCCGGCATAACAATCTCTGGTACGTACTGGCCGCCAAACTGGCCAAATCTACCCGGCTTTTGCATGATAAAAACTCCTTTAGCTTTCTTTTCCTGTATATCTCATCTTGTATTCATGACCTGGCAAAGGCTCTGACTTGTGCGGCCACATCACTGGCTCTCACGAGCCCTTCCCCGACGAGAATGCCGTCGAGCCCAGCCGCCTGCAGCTTTTTCACATCGGCATCGCACATCACGCCACTCTCGCTGATGAGCACGCGCGACTTGTCGCAACGTGGCAGGAGGTCCAGCGTATTCTGGATATCCGTCGTGAAATCCGTGAGGTTGCGGTTGTTGATGCCGAGGAAGCGCGCCCTGGTCGCCTGCGTTGCCTCGAGGTCGCGGTCATCGTGTACCTCCACCAGCGCATCCATGCCCAGGCTCTCCGTGAGCTCCAGGTACTCCTGAAGCTGCGCGGGACTAAGAATACGCGCGATGAGCAGCAGGGCATCCGCGCCCAGCGCCCGCGCCTCGTAAATCTGATACTCATCGATGACGAAATCCTTGCGCAGCAGCGGCAGCTGCACCGCCGCCCGCACGGCTTTGAAGTCTTCATTACTGCCGAGGAAATGCGGATCCGTATGCACGGAAAGCAACGCCGCCCCGTTATCCTCATAAATGTGCGCGAGCTCCAACACGGAATGGCTGCGCGTGAGCCGCCCCTTGGCGGGCGACTGCAACTTGCACTCGGCAATGAGCCCCCACGCACCTTTGCGGAACACCTCACGCATGCGGTGCGCTGCTGGCTGCAGACCTTGCCGCAGCTGCGTCAGCGGTGCTTTTTCCTTCGCCCCTGCCACGATCTGTTTTTTCTGCGCCACAATCTCTGCCAGAATATCCCTCATATCACCATCTCCTTCGTTGCCGCCTCCGTAGCGTTAATGCATTTGACTTCCTGCATGAACTCCCGAATCTTCGCCACGTCCTTGACGCCATTCGTCTCCAGCCCGCTGGAAGCATCGACACCGTAGGGATGAAACGTATCCCAGACCTGCTGCAGATTCGAGGTCTGGATCCCGCCCGCGATGAGCACGGAATGCTGGATGCGACGGATATCCTTTGCCGCCTGCTGCCAGTTAAAAGGTTTGCCCGTGCCGCCCGGCTGCAGGTCATTGCCCGCATCGATGAGAATGAGATCTGCCGGCAGTTTATCGATCATTCGGTGTGACAGACCCTCGTGATAACGCACGGCCTTGATGACCGGCTGCCGGATCTGGCGGATATATGCGGCATCCTCATGGCCATGCAGCTGGATGAAATCCAGGTTGCACAGCTCCGCAATCGCCTTGACGCGGTGGATCTCCTCATCCACGAAGACACCCACCTTGCGAGCCTTGTAGCCGATGCGGTCGCAGATGGCCGCCGCCTGTCCCGGCGAAACGTTGCGCGAGCTGGGCGGATAGAAGATAAAGCCGATAAAATCGGCACCGGCCTCTACAGCTGCCTGTGCAGCCTCCACGCTCTTCATGCCACAAAGTTTTACTTTCATAATCCCATCTCCATAAATAAAAACGCCCCGGCGGAAATAAATTCCTGCCGGGGCGAAAATCTCGCGGTACCACCCGTATTCAGCAGCTCATGCTGCTGCACTCGTCGGATACGGGAGCATAGCTCCGATATCCCAGCCTGTTAACGGTGGCAGCCGTCCCAGCCTACTCAACATATAAGCATACGCCTTTCGGTGGGCTCTCACAAGTCCATTCTGATCTCACCGCTGGCCCGTCCTCACACCTCCGGGGCATCCCGGTCACAGGCTCGCTGAACAGTGGTTGGAAATCATACTATTCCTTGTTCCTCGATTTAGCTTTGGATTCACTTGTTGGTATGTATTTTACACATTACAGTCCATCATGTCAAGAGATATTTTACATTTTTTGTTTTAAATTATAAAAAATCATCGCAAGTTAACAACTCACGATGATTTATCCGCACATATGTTCTTTGATACCAGCTTAGCTGCGCGGGCCGCCGCAATCGTCCGGACCGCCACAGGGGCCGCCGGGACGCGGGCCGCGACAATACGAATCATCTGACGCTCCGCAAGGCGAATCGTTGCAGAAATTGCCATCCGGCCCGGCAATGCCATGGCGCAGCTGACGCAGCGTCTGAACATCTACCCCCAATTCCTTAGCGACATCTGCCCAGCGATTGTTGATTTTCTTGCGATCCAGGACATTCTGTACCGACTTACCGGACTCCCTGGCCAGCAGCGCCGCCGCCTCGATATCATGCGGATGATAGCCATTGGCCAGCAATGCCTGCGCTGTACCCTGATCGATGCCAACATTGCTGCTGATATGCTCAGCCATCATCGCATCATGCATCTCATGCTCCTGCTTCGGCGTAACACCAAGCTGCTCCCGCACATCACGCCAATGGTTGCTTTCCGTTTTCATGGCCAGCACATCCTGGAAAGGCTTGCCACTGATCCTGGCCAGCATCGCTGCATAGCCCACATCGCGGAAATCGCTATGATCCCTGAGAGCCTGTCGTATCTCATCCTCATCGACGCCAAAGGTTTTGGCCATATAGGCGGCCACTTTATCCATATCCGGCTGCGGCCGCTGCTCGCGTCCCTGCAACGTCTGCGTCTGTGCCGCCGCAGGCGTTGCCTGCACATGATAGAGCCCCACGCCACCTGCCAGCAGCACTGCACCAGCCAGCAGGCCAGCCAGCATCTTATGATTCTTCCTTTGCATACTATCCTGATCCTTTCCAGATTGAGTATACACAAGTGTTCTTCCATAAAAAATATTCTTTACTTTTTTACTAATATTAGTATAGTTTTGTGACTTTAGACGGTATTTAGTCAGCTATTATAACTGGGTATTCTTTCGCTGAGGATTACGTAAGAGGATTTAACCGGAGTTTTTTGTCACAAAAGCAGGATTTTTCCTCACATCTGTCGTATAATAGATAACAGGTTAAATACGAAAAGAGGTGTTTTGGATGACGGATCAGGAAATTGAGAAGCTGGTGCAGGATAAGCTCGTGGAAGCTTACAAGGCCAATGAACATCCCAAGAAGTTCTTCATCACGGAAAATGGCCGTGGTGTCACCGATGGCGGCGATTTGTACAACGCGCTGCTGAACGACGTGATGCGCGTAATGCAGCAGGCGATGACGGAGGTTCTGAAAGAAGCTCTGAAAAAGTAAGCTGTACGGCAATACGAAATGCCCGGCGGGAAATCCTGCCGGGCGTTTTTGTGTCTGCTGCCGCAAACAGAGGAATAAAAAACCGCAGTCTGCACTGCGGTTTGTATAGTCGTACAAGACGTATATCAGCGTTTCGAGAACTGGCTGGCCTTGCGAGCCTTTTTGAGACCGTACTTACGGCGCTCTTTCTCACGCGGATCGCGCGTGACGAAACCAGCCTTCTTCAGGGCCGGACGCAGATCAGCATCCATGGCCATGAGGGCACGGGTGATACCATGACGGATGGCGCCAGCCTGACCAGCGACACCGCCGCCAGCAACGTTGGCAACAACGTCATACTTGTCCGTCGTCTCCGTGAGGTTCAGCGGCTGACGCACGATGAGCTCCAGCGTCTTCTCGCCGAAGTAGGACTCCATGTCGCGACCGTTGATCGTGACTTTGCCCTCGCCTGGAACCAGACGAACACGGGCAACAGAGGTCTTTCTGCGGCCAGTGCCGTAGTAGCTTACATTTGCCATAATCTATGTTCCTCCTTTTCCAGTTTAGCGGATGTTCAGCTCGAGCTTCTCGGGCTTCTGAGCAGCATGCGGATGCTCCGGGCCAGCGTAAACGCTGAGCTTACGGAACATCTGCGCACCGAGGCGGTTATGCGGCAGCATACCCTTGACAGCATGCTCCACGACGCGCTCCGGGAAGCGGGCCAGCATACGGCCGGCCGGCGTGAACGTCGTACCGCCCTGATAACCGGAATGACGGAAATAGGTCTTCTTGACGAGCTTCTTACCCGTGAACTTTACTTTGTCTGCATTGACGACAATGACATAGTCGCCCGTGTCAACGTGCGGAGTAAAGGTCGGTTTATTTTTACCGCGAAGAACTTTTGCAACTTCAGCCGCGAGGCGACCGACAGTCTGGCCTTCAGCGTCTACAACATACCATTTACGCTCAACATTGCTGGCGTTTGCCATAAACGTTGTCTTCATGCGATTTCCCCCTTTGATAAATAGTAGAAAATTATCTTCCATATGACGTTCCCGGCAGGCCTCCGGGGCTAATGGAAACTCGCGCCCGTAACATCACATAGAAATATTCTACTCAAAACGAAGGGGCAAGTCAAGCATTTTTTCGCTCCAAATCACAATTTCTTGTGGATAACTCATGTGGCTGACAATTATCCCCTGATTAACGCACGATATCGACAAGGATTGTTCTTCCAGTATCGACAGTTGCTGAAAACTGGCTTTGTCAAACATTGGCAACCACTTTCACCACGGCTGCGGGGTCATGGGCGTGATGACGCCGAAGGTGTAGCCCTTATCCTTCAGGATGCGGATAATCCCTGAAAGAGCCTTGACCGTCTCCTCGTGGCCCTCAGAGGAATGCATGAGGATGATCGCCGTATGTGCCGTGGCCTCGCCATCGGTCTCGCTCGCGATGTTGTCGATAAAATCCTGTGCCACGGGATGATTCGGAGCGGCGTCGGCCGAGCTCACGTTCCAATCGTGCTCCACATAGCCGTTGGCACGCAGAGCCGCATCGTAGGCCTTCGTAAAATGCCCGATAACGCCGCCCGGTGCACGCAGGATGAGCGGACGCACGCCGATGATGCCCTGGATGACGGCATCGGTCTTTTCCATCTCGGCGAGAAAACCGTTGACATCAGGATAGAGCTTCTCATAGCGATGGTCATAGCTGTGGTTGCCGATGGCATGCCCTTCGGCGTAGATGCGCTGCAGCACCTCCGGATGTGCCTCGGCCTGACGGCCTGTCACATAGAAGGTCGCATGGACGCCCGCTTCCTTGAGAATATCGAGCACGGCAGGTGTATTCTGCGCATCGGGGCCATCGTCAAATGTCAGATAGGCGACCTTGCCCTCACGATAAGGCACAATATCAGGCAACGTAGTTGGCAGGCCCTTCTCCCGCCGCTCGGCGAGCGTATACCGGTCAAAGACGGGGATATCCGGCATCGACGGCGCAAGATTCGAGAAATCATCCGCAGCCAGCACATGCGCAGGCAGCGCCGGCGCTGCCTGCTCCACCTCATCCTCTGCCGGCACCTCCGCCGCCTTGTTTTCCGTTTGTCCATGGGAAAAATACGTAACGCCCGCAAAAAGCAGCGCCGCTGCCAACACGGCGCCGCCGATGATTTTTCCTGTTTTTACCTTCATCTGATTGACTGCCTCCAACGACATATATGCAAAGCCTTACCGCCAGACTCTTCCCCGTAAGCGGGAAGAAAGAGCCTACACTATTTTCTCCTGCCTTTTATCCCAACCATCCCGGGTAAAACAGAAACACGACGGATCATGCGAATAAATGATGCCGATAGCCTGCAAAAAGGAATAGATACTCGTCGTGCCGGCGAATTTGACACCACGTTTTTTCAAGTCCCTGGTGACCGCATCGGAAAGCGCATTTCGCGTCGTCGTCAGTGGCTCGTAAAGCGTCACTCCCGGTCATGGTAAGCCACATAAAGCGCATCATCCACCGGCACATAGGGACATCTTTTCACTGTTGCCATGGCAGCATGCCCTCGAAAACTTCCGCAACGTTGATTTCCAAATCATCATAAAGAGAGACCTTCAGGGCCAAACTGTGCTCAGCCTTTTCCTTCTCACTCATATCCTCCAGTTCGTAGTCGGGCATTATTGTGTAGACATTATCCAGCTTATACCTTCCATCCTTTAAATGATAAACAGTAATGGATTTGTCCTGCGGATTGACAATCCAGTATTCCTTGACACCGTATTTTTCGTAGGTGTCTTTCTTGATCCCCAGGTCATTCTTGCTCGTGCGCGGAGACAAGATTTCCACAATCAAATCCGGCGCTCCCTCGATATGCGCAGGCTTTATCTTGTCGAGATCGCAAACTATGAGCAAATCAGGGATATAGTGATTATCCTTATCAAAATACACGTCCACTTCCCCGAACAGTTTACACCGCTTCCCCTTGAGATATTGCCATATAATACCACTGAGGTTACTCTGCACAATATCATGGTTCAACGCTGGCCGCGCCAGCAGCATTTCTCGGCCATCAACAAGTTCATACCGGGGATTTTCCAATCGCTCATTATATGCCATATTTGTCCGCTTCCTTCACCGAATCAAAACCAATCATCGAAATCTGCGTCATTATATTGTCTGCACATTTCCTGCCAAATTGCCATATTCTCCTTGATAGTATCACACAAGCCGCGATAGCATTTTTCACTGATTACAGATCGTCTTCCTCATCTTCCTCCCCATCACAGTCTTCATCGTCATATTCTTCTTCAAAATCAGCTTCCGGGTCCGGATATTGCCCTATCGTCCCCTTTTCCTTCAAACATTGCGGCTTTGCATATTCTACGGTAAACTCAATTTTCTGCACGCTGATCGTGAACATCCACTCATCGCCAAAATCATAGTGGAATAAAAATTTTTGTTTATTCTTTAGCCCTAGACGTTCAATTTTCTCCGTCGTCAACGGTTTTCCACTGCCATCCGGCTCACATTGATAGCTATGCTCGCTGTATGGTTTATTGTCCATGCAGAACTCATATAAATGGTCATGGGTGAAATCAAACGATGTCAAAATAGCTGAACAAAGTTGATCCAATGTATCGCTTCCGGAAATGCGGATAATGCGGTATACATCCCTTCCCCTACCATTTGGATATACTTTAAACGTAAATTGCTGCATAGGATTCTCCTTTATCAAGCCATGTGTTGCTTTACCCATATCAGCAACCGCCCCTCACTGACATTTCCAGATGCTACCTGCAGGATTATCTGAATAAGATCGTCATCATCATATGTCAGTTCAATACCATTAAGTGAAAGCAACACCAGCATAACATGCGTACCAATCCGTTTATTGCCATCAATGAAAGGATGTTTACTGATCAAGCCGTATCCCAAGCGCACAACTTTTTCGACAATGGTTGGGTATAGTTCTTTGCCACCAAAAGTTTGCAACGGTGCCTGTAACGCTGATTCCAGCATACTGTCATCGCGCAAAACATTTGAGCCACCTGTCTCTGCCATGATTTTGGCGTGCATGCGCAAAACTTGTTGTTTCATCAGCCATTTCATTTCGCCAGTTCCTCATACACATGACGATTGCGTTGCATGAACTTGGCCGATACGGCATCCAAGTCATCGTCTGCGACTATCTGCAGCTTGTTTTGATTGACTGTCTTAACCTCAAAAGGCAAGCCATGCTGCATAAGTGCTTGACGCAGAAAAATGTTAATAGCGGTAGTCATATCCATCCCCAGCGTCTTAAATAATTCCTGAGACCTGGCTTTTACTTCTGGATCCAAATGTATCGTCATACTGGCTGTTGCTGCCATAAAAAAACATCTCCTTTTTGCGTAAGCTTACCAACAAAGACTGCCTTATACGTATCTACTTTGCTAAACAGATTCCCTTTGTTATACCATGTAAGTTATCTGGCAACTGTCCATTCACACCCGCTTATTTCATATCCGCCGGTAAGTGCTCGGTGCTGTTGAGGAGTTCCAGCTGGGGGAAGTTATCCTTGTCCAATGTGAGGATGTCGACGGCGGTGTTGAATTGGCGGATGCGCCAGACGTTGGCAAGGGGCATGCCGAGAACGGCACAGAGGATAGTACGCAGGATGGCACCGTGGCAGACGACGACGAAGGTGCCGCCCGCGTGCTTGGCGCTGAGCTCGCGCAGACGCTTCATGCCGCGCTGCTGTACTTCGGCAAAAGTCTCACCATGGGGGATGCGCATGATATCGGGGTGCTCGAGGAAATTGGCCATCCCCTCGGGCCAGCCCTCGACAATCTGCTGATAGGTCAGACTCTCCCAGTCGCCAAAGGCGAGCTCGCGGAAAGCTGGTTCCTGCTGCACGGGCAAGTCGAAATGCTCCGCGATGGTCTCCGCCGTCACCCGCGCGCGGCAAAGGTCACTGCTGTAAATGGCATCCACCTGCTCCACAGGGAAATGGTCGCGCAGGAGCTCAGCTTGCTTTTTGCCACGTTCGGTGAGGGGCACATCTGACTGTCCCTGATATTTACCGTTGAGATTCCATGCCGTCTGGCCATGCCGGACGAGGATAATTTTCGTTATGCCCATATTGCCTCCAAATGCTTGATCAGTTGCTCATTTTCTGCGTGCGTGCGCACCGCGATGCGTACGTAGTGATTGTCCAGTCCCGGATAGTTCGCACAGTCACGCACCAGCACGCCGCGTGCCCGCAGGCGGGCCGTCAGCTCCGTGCTCGTAAGCGCCGCCGCACGGAGATCGAGCAGGAGAAAATTTGCCACGCCCGGCAAGACCTGCATGCCCCGCAAGCCGGACAGCCGCTCCGTCAGCCAGACCGCTTCTTCGTGCACCAGCCTGCGGCTGGCCTCTGCGTATGCCTTTTGCGCCACAGCAGCCACACCTGCAGCCTGAGCCAAAGAATTGACGTTCCAGTCATCCTTGGCGCCCTCCAGCCGCTGCACGAGCTCGCGGCTCGCCACCGCAAAACCGAGGCGCAAGCCGGGAATTGCATAGAACTTCGTCAGGGACTGCAGCACGACGAGATAGGGATAGGCCTGCACCAGCTGGCGCAGCGTCGCGTCCGCCCTCTGCTCACAAAAATCAAGGAAGGATTCATCGACGAGCAGCCATGACCGCCCCGCCTGCAGCGTCTCCAGCACGGGAAGCAGCTCATTCTGCGTGAGCAGCGTGCCCGTGGGATTGTTGGGATTGCCAAGAATCAGGCAATCGGTAATCCCCGCCACCTGCTGCAGCTGCCGGCAGTCCGGCTTGAAGCCCTGTTCCGGCCGCAGGCCGAAATGCTGCACGACGCAGTGTGCCGCCCGCGCTGCCCGCTCGTAATCGCTGAACGACGGCACGGGAATCAGCACGCGATGCGGCCGCACCACCTGAAAGAATAAGTACAAGAGCTCCGATACGCCGTTGCCGGCAATCAGGTTATCCTCCGGCACCTCATAGTGCTGTGCCAGTGCCTTTTTCAGATCACGCATATGCGGGTCCGGATAATGCACGACTCCATCCAAATGTTCCAGCACCGCCTGCTTTACCGCTGGTGCCAGCCCCAGCGGATTGATATTCGCGGAAAAATCCAGCCAGCTGCCCGTTGGCGATGGCGCATAGACATCGCCGCCATGCGCGTAATTCCCCGGTAACTGCATCCTGTTTCCTCCATTCTTTCATCTCGTCGCAATTATAACAAAATCCCCTGCGCGGTCTGGCCGCTCCAGCTGGCATAAAGCATGATTACCAGCAGGACAGCCGCCTCGCTCATCAATTCGATACAACCATAAGTATCACCGGTCAGGCCGTCCAGTTTCTCCGCCAGATGACGCGCCATTTCAGATGCCATCAGCAGACCGCCGAGCAAAGCCAACAGACCGGCCCACCCCCAGAAGATGCTGATGAGCACCGTAGTAATGGTGGCATAGCGCACCGTGCGCCAGTCAGCCATCTGCGCAAAGACCTGCCCCATCCCCGTTTTGCGGGCATAGGGATAGCTGGCAAGCGCCCGCACCATACCCAGCCTGCCGATGACCGGCGCGATACAGGCGGCGGTCAAAGCCAGTCCGGGTGGCATGGAAAGCAGCATGCTCCAGTAAAGCAACAGCCAGCCCACGAAGGCCAGCACGCCATAGGAACCCACGCGGCTGTCCTTCATGATGGCCAGCATCCGCTCTCTGTCGCGGCAGGAGAGCACGCCATCCATCGTATCCATGAAACCGTCTGCGTGCAGGCCGCCCGTCACCGCCAGCGGCAGCAGGGCCAGCACCGCCGTCGTAAAAGGCGTCCAGCCCAGCGTATGAAGCAGGATTTTCCCCGCCAGCAGGCTGATGCCGCCCACGACCAATCCCACGAGCGGAAAGTAGCGCGTGCCGTGGCCCAAATCCTCCGCCGTCAAATCCGGCTGGTCTTTAAAATGCAGACGGGTCTCAAATTGCAAGGCAGCCCAAAAATAGCGCATCCTGTCTCCCCTTTAAACGAACAACCAATCCAGGCTGAAACTGCTGAAACCACACCATTGAAAGAGCAGAAAAGCCAGCGTCAGAAAGAGCATCACCGCCGTATACATCATGCGGTTTGCCGCGAGAATATGCTGCGGCACGATGGCCGTGAGCACGTCGCCCATATAGGCGCGGAAGGTCTTCTGCCCGAAATAGGAATTCTCGCCGCCCAGGCGGATCTGCAACGCGCCAGCCATGGCCGCCTCGGCATAACCGCCATTCGGGCTGGGATGCTTCGCCGCATCGCGGCGCATCACACGCAGGGCATTGTGACCGTCATAGCCGAGCAGGAAAGCACTCATGACGAAGAGCATACCCGTGAGCCGCGCGGGGATATAGTTCAGCACATCGTCGAGCCGCGCCGCAGGACGGCCAAAGTAGAGATAGCGCTCGTTCTTGTAGCCCAGCATGGAATCCATGGTATTGGCCGCCCGATAGAGCACGGCCAGGGGTACGCCGCCGATGGCGAACCAGAAGAGCGGCGCGATGGTGCCGTCGCTCGTGTTCTCCGCCACGCTCTCCACCGCCGCCCGCGCCAGCTCGGCGTCATCGAGCTGCTCCGTATCCCTTCCCACGATGCAGCCCGTAGCCCTGCGGGCGCCCGCTAAATCGCCATGGACCAGGCAATCGTAGATGCGTCGTCCCGCCTGTGCCAGACTCCGCGGCGAAATCATAAAGGCCAGCATGAGGGCACTGAGTACCTCGCTGCCCCAGCTCACCGGCAGGCGATAGGAGAGATAAATCAGCCCCGCCGCCAGCTCGTAGCTGATGAGCAATACCAGAATGACCAGAATGCTGCCGCTGAGGAACTGCCGTCCCGGGCTGTCCTCCCGGCGGTAGAACACTTTTTCCAGCCACGCGATGAGCCGCCCCATGAGCGCCACGGGATGCCAGCGGCTCTGCGGGTCGCCAATGCAGGCATCCATGAGGAACGCCCAGATTGCCGTAATCATGCCTCCGCCTCCTTCACGCCAATGGACACCGCGAGCTTCTTCAGATCCAGTGCCATGCCGGATACCGTAAAATACGCCTCCTGCGCCGCTGCGGCAAACTGCTGGTTAAGGAGTCCCTGCGCATCGCGATAGACACGCGCGAGCTGGTTCATCGGTACAATACCCGCACCGACCTCATTCGAGACAAAAATGACGCTGCGGCCGCTCTCCCGCGCGGCTTGCAAGAGTTTCGTGCCGATCGCCAGCACGTAACGACGCACGCCCTCAGCATCGTTGAGACCTGGCATAGCCGCTTCCTGATTTCCCGCCTCCGTCTCCCCCGGCAAAGCACAGAGCAGCTGCGAAAGATAGAGCGTCAGGCAATCGAAAAGAATCACTTCATGCGCCCTGCCCGCCTGCACGATAACTCGCTCTGCCTTTTCCGGAGCTTCGTAGGTCGTCCATTCTGATGGTCGCCGGGCCTGATGGCGCGCAATGCGCTGGCGCATCTCCTCATCCCAGATACGCGCCGTCGCAATATAGGCCACTTTGCCGCCGCAGTGCAGCGCATACTGCTCGGCGAAGCATGACTTGCCGCTGCGTGCCCCGCCCGTCACAAAGACGATTTTGCCTGCCATCTGTCCGCCTCCTGCCTCATACCAAATCTGAACAGCTGCATCTCACCGCAGCCACCCCCTATTATGCTGCCTGCTCCGGATCCGCCTTGCGCACAGCCGAGATGATGCAGATGGGACTCTCCGCCTGCAGGCGGTCGTGCCCGCCCGTCTGATGCAACTGCGTAACCTGCACCTGCACAGCCTCGTACTCGTAGACGTCCTCGTGCTCATGAAACCAGTTCAGCGCGTTGTACATCGTCTGCACCGTCGCGCAGTCCATGACCAGATGGCCGCCCGCATGAAGCCGCTCCGTGACCGTGTCCAGAATCTCCTTCAGCTTTTCGCCCACACCGATAATCAGTACGCAGTCGGGATTGGGCAATTCAGCCAGTCCTTCGGGCGCCGCCTTCATCGTAATGCCGATATTCGGTACAGCGAGGTTCGCAATGTTCAGCCGCAGCAGCGAAATGGCCTCCATATCGCGTTCGATGGCACAAACCTTGCCCCGCGGACAGAGCGATGCCGCCTCGATGGCCAGACTGCCCGTGCCGGCGCCGATATCCCAGACGATACCTGCCTCGGGAATGTTTGCCTTGACCAGCGTGAGCACGCGCACCTCCTTGCGAATCATCGTCACGCGAGGATTGCAGATAAAATCTTCATCGGGAATACCCAGATAGTGTCGCATATTTTTATCCCTTTCTGCTCTTCGCATACATCCCGGCAGATAGCGCAAAGCGGCCCTGCACCAGCTGCCCTGCAGGCACCTGGCGTTCAGCCGCTTCGCTATTTCTCCTATTCTCTTCTCCTGCGCCGGCGGCTCCCTGCGTCATTTGTTCAGCTGCTTGTTCAGAAAATCGCGGCCGAACACGCGCAGGGTATAATAGAATCCTACCATAAAGGGCAGGTACTCTGCAATGAGGCGCCAGCAAACGGCCACGATGCCCACAGTACCGGCCGGCACCGTATCACTGAAAAGCAGTACGAAACCGCCCTCGGCGACGCCGGAACCGCCGGGCGTCGGCGTGAAATAGAGCAGCATGTTGAGGAAAATCATGCGCCCCATCACAAGGTACCAGTCCGCATCGTATACGCCGAGCCCCAACAGCAGGCAGGGCACGATCGCGTAGATGCAGAGCAGGTTGAGCCCCGATTCCGCAAAGACCAGCAGCATATAGCGCGGCGAATGCGAAAGCAGCTCGATGGCGCTCTTCGTATCGCGGTAAAAGGCGAAAACCTTGCGCCGACGCTCGTTCTGCATGCGCTTCGTCGCGTGGATGATGATGTAGTCAAGCCAGCCGTGACGCGCCCCCACGACGATGAGCACGATGACGGCCAACGCCGTAATCGTAATCCCCATGAGCGTCGTGTTCGAAATGCCGGGCAAAATACCTGAATCATGCATGAAGATAAAGGGCATGCAGAGAATCAGGAAGAAAATCGAAAGCAGCGTGCGCACGATGACCAGCACCGCCGCCTTACCCGTTGGCACGCCCGCATGGCGCAGGAACATGAGCTGGGCCACGGCACCGCCCGTCGCCCCCGGTGTCAGCAATGCGAGGAAGTAGTTGCCGAAGATGACCTGCACGGCCTCGTAGAGCGTGATTTTCTCATGGGATATCTTCACGAGATGCATGAGACGGCTGCCGTCGAAGAATAGCCCCAGCGACACGGCCAGCACAGCCAGCGCCAGCGACCACGGCTTGAAGCGATCCAGGCTGCGCAGCGTGTTGATATCCACGGTCGAGTAGATGACCGTGCCCGAGATGACGAGTACCAGCACGATGAGGAAGATAAAACGCTTATAGAATTTATTCATGCCGGCACCGTCCTTTCTACAAAATTTTTCTTAGGAAAACGCTGATTCATTGAGCTGATACGGATTGTCATAATAACCCGTGTTTCCTTATGCTTGCGGCAGCAGCGTCTCCTCGTGACTGGCGAAGGCATTGTGATTGTGAATCGACTCCTGATTCTCGCAGGCGAGGGAGAACCACGCGAGCCCCGGCAGCTGGCGCAGGGCCAGCACGCAGTCGCGCAGGATATCCTCCACGAACTTCGGATGCTCATAGGCAGCCTCGGTCACATACTTTTCGTCCTCGCGCTTGAGCAGCGGGTAGATGGGCGACGACCCCTGCCGCTCCAGCAGCGTCACGAGATCTTCGATGAAGATGCACTCATGCCCCGCCGCGAAACGCACCTTTGCCTTGCAGATAGAGCGCTGGTTATGCGCACCGTAACGCGATATCGCCTTACTGCAGGGGCAGAGCGAAGTAAAGGGCACATCAACCCCCAGCGTGAACGTCATGGCCTTGCCACGCTCTTTGCGCCCCATGAAGCAACAGTCCACATCTAAAAGCGAATGCTTTTTGCTCACCGGTGCCTCGCGGTCGACGAAATACTTGAAGCTCAGCGCCACCTCAGCCGACTGCGCCTGCAGGTGATCGAGCGCCTCCTTGAGCATCTGCTCCATCTCCGGCTCCGCCAGCGGTTTCTGGCTCCACGGCATGAGGATTTCGAGGAAGCGCGACATGTGCGTGCCCTTGTACTCCTGCGGCAGGGACACGGTAAAGCGGATGCGCGCCAGCACCTGCTGGAAGTCGCCATCCTTCGTCTTGATGAGGAACGGCAAATGCGCCTCCGTGATGCCGACGCGCTGAATCGCGATGCCACGCTCATCCGCGCTGCTCTGTACGTCCTGCATCAGTCGTTCCCCGTCTCATAGGCAATCGGATCCTTCACACCGGCCTCGGCAAAGCCCTGCAGGCGCAGCTTGCAACTGTCGCAGACGCCGCAAGCCTTCTCGCCGCCCTTGTAGCAGCTGTGCGTGAACTGATATGGCGCACCGAGCTTGACGCCCAGCTTGACGATCTCGCCCTTGGAGAGATACTGCAGCGGCGTCTCAATGGTGATTTTCTTTCCCTGCACAGCCGTAGCCGTCGTCGCGAAGTCCGCGAGCGCCTGGAACCGCTGGATGAACTCGGGGCGGCAATCCGGGTAGCCGGAATAGTCGACGGAATTCACGCCGATGTAGACGTGGCTTGCCCCCAGCGTCTCCGCGTAAGCCATGGCATAGGAAAGAAAAATCATATTGCGCGCGGGCACGTAGGTCGGCGGCACATCCTTGCGGTTGACATCGCCTTCCGGCACGTCGATGTGGCTGTCCGTGAGGGCCGAACCACCGATGGCGTCCATGTTCGTCTCGATAATCAGGTGACGCGGCACCTTGAAGTAAGCCGCGATCTTCCTGGCGCCCTCGAGCTCGATGATGTGGCGCTGGTGATAGTTGAAGCTGATGGGGTAGACCTCATAGCCCTTGCTCTTGGCGACGGCCATGCAGGTGCAGCTATCGAGACCGCCGGATAATAAAACCACTGCTTTTTCCATTTTTTCCAAATTCCTCCAGAATAAACGCTTTTCTTAGTCCTCATGCTCGATGTCAAAGCCGCGGATATCCCTGATGGCCTGCGCGATGTCCGGCGCACCGTAGACCGCACTGCCGGCCACGAGCACGTTTGCTCCCGCCTGTCGAACGAGCTTACTCGTCTCTGCATTGATACCGCCGTCGACCTCGATATCGCAATCCAGCTCGAGGTCGTGCAGGTTGTGGTAGAGCATGTGAATTTTATCGAGCTGCGACTCGATGAATTTCTGGCCGCCGTAGCCCGGATTGACCGTCATGCAGAGCACCATATCGACATCGCCGACGAGCTCCTCGATCATCGCGAGGGACGTGCCCGGATTCAGCGCGATGCCCGCCTTGCAGCCAGCGGCGTGAATCTGCTGGATGATGCGATGGCTGTGCTTCGCGGCCTCCACGTGGAACGTGATGATATCGGCGCCAGCCTCGGCGAACGCCTCAATCTGGGTCTCCGGGTGCTCGACCATGAGATGCACGTCAAAGACGGCGTCCGTCACCTTGCGCAGGCTCTTCACCACGGGCGAACCGATGGTGATATTCGGCACGAACGTGCCGTCCATGACGTCGATATGCACATACTCCGCACCTGCATCCGTAATCTTCTTCACCTCATCGGCCAGATGGGAGAAGTCGGCGGAAAGGATAGATGGAGCAATTTTAATCATTTAAAGGCCTTCTTTCTTGCTGTCTCGATTTCTTCAAGCATATTGAGATATGCGTCATAACGTTCCCGGGCGATGGCACCGTCTGCCACCGCCTGCTTGATCGCGCAGTCCGGCTCGTGACTGTGACTGCAGGGCTGGAAGCGGCACTGGTCAAGGTACTGACGGAACTCCGGGAAATATCCCGGCAGTTCCTGCGGTTCCATGCTCGTGAGCTCCATCGCCGAGAAGCCCGGCGTATCGACGAGGTATCCACCCTGCCAGGGGATGAGCTTCGCCACGCGCGTCGTATGACGGCCGCGCTTGATCTTCGCGCTGACATGCCCCGTCTGCAAGGCCAGTTCTGGAGACAGGGCATTGAGCAGCGAGGACTTGCCCACGCCCGAGGGGCCGGCAAAAACTGTGGTCTCCCCTGCGAGGCGCTCGCGCAAAGCGTCAATCCCCGTTCCCGTATGGGCCGATACGGGCAGCACCGGATAACCGATGGCCGCGTAGGGCTGCAACGCTTCGGCCGTCTCCGGCCGTACATCCATCTTATTCAGGCAGATGCAGATTTTCGGGATGCCCGACCATTCCGCCAATACCAAAAAACGGTTGAGCAGTAATGGATGCAAATCCGGCTGCGCGGCGGCAAAGGTCAGCACAACCTGCGTGATATTGGCCACGGCGGGGCGCTTCAAAAGCGTCTGACGCGGCAGCAGCTGCTCCACGACGCCCGAACCATCATCAAGGCGCGAGATTGCAACCTCATCGCCCGGCACGACGCCCATGGTGCGGCGCGTATGCCTGAACTTGCCCCGCAGCTTGCAAGTCACGAGTTCGTCTACGGTCTGCACGTAGAAAAAACTGTTATAGGCCTTCAATACGCGGCCCGGTTGCAGCTCATTTGCCTTTGCCATTCTCTACCCCCGGCACCGGCACCTGCGTGTGATTGCTGTTCTGCTTGTTCTCCTGCTTGTTCTTATCCTTCTTGTCCTCGCGCTGGCTGCTGCTATCCGCCACCGTAAGCGTCACGGTCGTCCCTTCCTCAGCGGTACCGCTGACGGACTGGCTGACGACGGTCCCCGCCTGGGCACCGCTCACGGCCTTTTGCGTTACACTGACCCGGAAGCCACGCGCCTGCAGTACCGTCTTGGCATTGTTCACATCCATACCGACCACATCCGGCACCTCGGACATACGGGCCTTCTTGCCCTTGCTCACGTAAATCTCGACGGAACTGCCCTTGGCCACTTTTTTGCCCGGACGTGGGTCGCTGTCGAGCACCGTGCCGGCTTCCTCATCGGAAGACTTCTCGTAGACATTGACCTTGAGACCCAGCTTCTCGAGGCGCGCGATGGCGTCTGCCTTGCTCAGGCCGCGCACATCCGGCATCTCGATCTGCTGGCCGCCCTTGCTGACCTTCAGCGTGACCACGCGTTTCTCCTTGACCTTGGCACCGGCCTCAGGATCCTGTGAAATGACCTCTCCCGCCGGTGTGTCGGCATCGTTGACCTCCTGCACGCTCACGCGAAGTTTCTTGCTTTCGAGCATCTGTTTCGCCACCGTGAGCTGCTGGCCCGTCACGTTCGGCACTTCTATTTCCGCCGTACTCCAGAATTCACCGTAGCTCATGAAAGCACCGACGAAGAACCCCATGCAGAGGATGAGAATCAGGCCAATGACGAATTTCTTCGACTTGAAAACAGACTTCTGCGGCTCATCCGCCTCGGGCGTATAGGCATCGCGCTGACGCCGCGACGGCATAGGCTCATCCGGCTGCACGGCCGGCATGACGCGCGTGGCGTAGGGGTCGTCGGCGGCGGCAAAGTTCTGCCGCCCCTGCATCATCTGCTCCGCCTGTTGGATATCCTGCACCATTTCCTCGCTGTCCGGCCGCTCGGCAGGGTCTTTGCTCATGGCCCTGCTCACGATGGCCTCGGCCACAGGAGGAATCGAGGGATCGAGCTGGCGCACCGGCACCGGCTCTTCCTGCAGATGCTTCATCGCGATGCTGACCGGCGTCGCTCCCGTGAAGGGCAGCTGCCCCGTCAGCATCTCATAGAGCACGACGCCCAGCGAGTAGACATCCGATTTCGGCGTAATCAGCGTGCCGCGGGCCTGCTCCGGCGAGAAATAATGCACGGAACCGACCACGTTGCCGCTGTAAGTCATCGTGGACTCCGTCACCGCGCGCGCGATGCCGAAATCGGCCACCTTCGCCGTGCCATCCGGCGTCATGAGGATGTTGTGCGGCTTGATATCACAGTGCACGAGACCATGCATATGCGCGTGGGCGAGGGCGCTGGCGATCTCCCCGGCAATGCGCAGCGCATCCTCTACGGGCAGATGCCCCTGCTGCTTGATGAGGTTCTTCAGCGTACTGCCGGGCACATACTCCATGACGATATAATGATCGCCTTCTGAGGCACCGACATCGTAGATGTTGACGATATTGGGATGGGAAAGCTGTGCGGCTGCCTGGGCTTCCCGCTGGAATTTCGTAATGAATTCCTGGTCGCTCTTGAATTGCTCATGCAGAACCTTCACCGCCACGGTGCGGCCGAGGACCAGATCCATGGCCTTATAGACGTCAGCCATGCCGCCGCCGCCGATTTTTTCCTGCAGCTCATACCGCTGGTCTAATACCCGCTGGGTCATGTCATTTCCTCCTTATCTATGATACAAAGCCCGCCTAGCCGGCCAGGCTCAGGATAATCTTGCGCGCAATTGGCGCGGCCACGCTGCCGCCGCCACCGCTGTTCTCGACGATGATGGCAAAGGCGATCTTGCGGCCGGGCAGCTGCGCCGAGCCGATGAACCAGGCATGATCCTTGCCCTGAGCGTTCTCCGCCGTGCCGGTCTTGCCCGTCACGCGCACGCCGCTCACGGCCGCCGCCTTGCCCGTGCCGCTCTTGACGACATCCTCCATATAAGTGTCGAGCAAGCGCGCCTGGCTCGTGGATGTGACATCCTTCAGCCATTTTTCCGGCATCGTCTCACGCACAGTGATGCCCCCCGGCGTGACCACACGCTGCACGAGATACGGCTTCATGATCGTGCCCTCATTGGCAAAGGCCGCCGCCAGCAGGGCCATGTGCATCGGCGTCACGAGCAGACTGCTCTGACCGATGGCGCTCTGCGCGAGGTCGCCCTGGCCAAGATTGGCGAAGTCCGGCAGATGCGATTTCGTCATCACGATTTCGCCGCCGATATCCTTATCGAAACCGAAGCGCTCGAAAGCGCTCTGCAGCTTCTTGCCGCCGAGTCGCATGCCCAGCGTACCGAAGGTCACATTGCAGGACTCGCTGAGTGCCTTCTGCAGGTTGACCTTGCCGTGCACCTCGCCGTGGCTCTCGCGGATGGTCTGCCCACCGCCGACATCGAGTACGCCCGTGCAATCGAAGACTTCACTCGTATCCGTGGCGCCTTCGCGCAGGGCCGCATCGGCGATAAGCGGCTTGATCGTCGAGCCCGGCGGGTAAAGTCCCTGCACGGCCCGATTCAGCAGCGGCCCGTCGCCTTCCTTGGACAGCTTCGGCCACTGTTTCTCGATATTATTCGGATCATAGGCCGGCGTACTGGCCATCGCCAGCACGGCACCGGTATCGGCATCGAGCACGACCACCGCGCCGCGATGGCCGCTGAGACCATCGTAGGCCGCCTGCTGCGCATCGCCTTCGATGGTCAGATAGACGTCGTCACCACGCGCCGATTGGAAGAGCTGCGCGGCCGGACCGAGGTGGCTGACATCATCCGTCAGCCCGAGGAGATCGCGATTCGCGTGAGCCTCGATACCCGCGCTGCCGATTTCTTCGCCGATATAGCCCGTCACGGGTGCGAAAGCTGCGCCCATGGGATAGCTGCGGCTGCCATCCGGCCGGTTCTGTGCCAGTGCCCGTCCCTGCGCATCAAAGATGGAGCCGCGCAAGATATCGGCCTGTGCCGCACTGCGCCGCATATTCAGAGGATTCTGCGCCAGCGTGTCAGACTCCCAGGTCATGAGCCAGATGACGTAGGCACCGAGAACAGCCACGACGACGAGCAGGCACATCGCGGCCTGCAGGATATGCTTCTTGAGCTGCCAGTCAGGCACGCGAACGCCTCCTCTCCGACAACGCTGCCAGGATTCCCAGCAGGATAAAGCACGAAACGAGGGAACTGCCGCCATAACTCACAAAGGGCAGCGTAATACCCGTGAGCGGCAGGAACTTCGTCACGCCCGCCACAATGATGAATGCCTGCAACAGCATCAGCGAAGCGCAGCCAGCCGCCAAAAGTGCTGCGCGGCTGTCCCGGCATTTCAGTGCGATGCGCACGCCGCGCCAGAAGAACAACACATAGCAGAGCAGCACCATAAGTGCGCCTATAAGCCCCCACTCCTCGGCGATAGCCGCATAGATGAAGTCCGTATGGACCTCGGGGATGAAGCCTGGGTGTCCAAAGCCAAATCCTGTGCCCCAGACGCCGCCCGTGCCAAAGGCGAAGAGCGACTGCACAACCTGATAGGCCATGCCATTCGGGTCAGACCATGGGTTCAGCCAGATGGCCACGCGCACGCGCACATGGCCGAAGAGCATATAGCTGATGATGGCTGCGATGCCGAAGAACGACAGCGCCAGGAATACATAGCTCTTATTGCCCGTAGCCATATAGGTCATGAGCACCGCGATGCCGAAGAACAGCAAGGCGGAACCCAGGTCCTTTTCCACGACGAACATCAGCACGGCGAGACCCCAGATGCAGATGAGCGGCGCGATGAAGCGCAACGGCGCCAGCCGCAATACCAGCAGCCGACTCTTCGCGGCCGTCAGCACCTGCTGATGATCCGAGAGGTAGGCCGCGAGAAAGAACAAAATGATAATCTTGCCGAACTCCGACGGCTGCACCGACATCGGTCCCAGCACCAGCCAGTTCTTGCTGCCACCGATCTCCGTACCGAAAAGCATCGGCAGGCCGAGTATGATGACGCAGGCCATTCCCAGCAGATAGGGGTAATCCAGAAGCTGCTGCAGGGAACGCCAGAAACGCAACACGAAAATCATGACCACAAGAGCGACGCAAAGCCAACGCAGCTGCGGCATGAAGAGCGACGCTTTCAGCCGACCGATTTCCACCGAGCCTATGCTGGCGAGCGTCAGCGCAATGGGCAGCAACAGCGGGTCAGCCTGACGCCGCACCAGCAAATATTGCAAAAAGACGGACAGGAGCGCCACGGCTGCCAGCCAGGGCAGGAATGACCAATCCACCCCCTGCAGGAGCTCCGCCGCTCTCTGCACGCCCATAACGTGCTTTTTGCAAATCAGGACCAAAATGCCGGCCAGCACGATGCCGAGCGGTGCCCACATCAATTTCCCGTATTTCATGACGGCAGCACCACCACAATCGCCGTAACATTATCCGAGCCGCCCGCATTGAGAGCCATGTCCACGAGCTGGCGCGCCGGGTCAGCTGCCCGCTGCTGCAGTGCCGCGGCGATCTCCTCGTCGGTGACATGCTTCATCAGACCGTCCGTCGCCAGAAGCAACTGGTCGCCCGGCTGCAGCGCGAACGTCCCCGTATCGACCTGCAGGTCTGCAGCGACGCCGACGGCCCGTGTCAGCATGTTCTTGCGCGGATGCACGCGCGCCTCCTCCGGCGTCAGCGTACCATTCTCCACGAGATCCTCCACATAGGAATGATCGCGCGTAATCTGACGCAGCCCGCCCTGCCGCCACAGATAGAGACGGCTGTCGCCAACATGGGCCCAATGCGCCGTCCCCGCCTCTGCATGCAAAGCTGTCGCCGTCGTGCCCATGCCCTGATATTCCGGATGCTCCTGCACGCATTGTAAAATAGCCGCATTGCCCTGCTGAATGGCCTGTGCCAGCTCCTGACTGTCCACGGTCTCCCGCTGACCAAGCACCTGCTGCAGCGTCTCCGTCAGGATACGGCTCGCGACCTCGCCGGCCGCCTCACCGCCCATGCCGTCCGCAACGACATAAACCTGCGGTTCAAAGACCGCGAGACTGTCCTCATTTGTCGCGCGTACACAGCCGATGTCCGTGGCTTGATATACCTGTAGCAATTTCTTCACCTCTCGAACTGGAACACCACCATGCCGATGCGGATTTCATCTCCCGCCTGCAGATAGGCTGCCCCCTGCAGGGGCTCGCCGTTCACATAGGTGCTGTTCCGGCTGCCCAGATCCTCGATGACATATTGATTGCCCTGCTGATAGATTGTCGCATGCTTGTGTGAGACAAAATTCTCGGGAATCACGACATCGTTACCCGCACCGCGGCCGAACGTAATCTCCTCGGCAAAAGCAAAGCGCTGCCCCTGCAGCTCCGGCTCCTGCGCCTCGAGGACGGTCACGACCGCCTCGGTGCGCTGGACCTCTGGTTCTTTTACCACTTCATGCTGCTGCCGTACCTCGCGGAACATGGCCCGAGCCAGCCGCGTGACAAACCACAGCAGCCAGAGTAGCATACCGTATTCCAGAACCACGCGCACGCCCTTCAGGATATAGGCTGTAACTGGCACTCATATCACCTCATAAACTAACACCGACTCGCCGATGCGAATTTCATCCCCCGCCTGCAGGCAGACAGACTGGACTCTCCGGCCATTGACGAAAGTGCCATTCGTACTTTGGGCATCATGCAGCACATGGCGATGGCGCTGGTACTCAATCCAGGCATGGAGGCGCGAAGCGTTCTGATCCGTGAGGATGAACTCATTCTTATCCCGCCGCCCAATGTAGATCTGCTTCTCGCCAAACTCCAGATAGGAGTCCTGATCCGGCCCTTCTTCCACCGTCAGCGCCGCCAATTTATGCTCGGCAGGCAGATTAAGCGGACGGATGGGATCCAGATGGGAGCGCTCCAGCACCAGCGTGTGCGGCTCTGTGTCCTCAGACGGCCCCTGCTCCGTGGAAAGTCGGAGTTCGTAAACACCGCGCGTCAGCGACTCCTTACGCCCAATGCGCAGCGAAAGCTCGCCATCCATATAGCCGTCCTGCAGGATTACCTGCTTCTCCGCGCAGGTGATGAGCTCGTCAATGACGCGCTGCGCGCAGAGGCGCCGATAGTCCTCATTGCTCAGGCTGAACAGGAAGACATTCGGCAGCACCTGTCCCGGCTTGCCCTGCTGCAGCTTTTTCTCCAGTCCCTGCATGAGCTCCACGGGCTCCAAGTCGCTGCTGAACTTACGATTGAAAAAACCTTCGATGTGATTAGCGAGGAAGGACTCCATTTTCCCAAGCCCCATATAATCACTCCTTATACGCTACGAAAAAGAAAAACACTCTGCCCACATTATACCATACGTTGCCGTTCATTGCTCCTGCAGATGTTTATTCCTGAGCTGGCCGCAAGCCGCCTGGATATCCTTGCCCATCTCGCGGCGTACGGTCACAGTCAGGCCATGCTGGCGCAAATAGCCCTCGAACCAGTCAATGCGCATCCTGCCCGGCCGCAGGAGGTTGCGTTCCTTCACGGGGTTGATGGGAATGAGGTTCACGCTGCAGAGCTGACCGCGCAGGAGTTTTACGAGTTCGCGCGCCTGCGCCTCGCCGTCGTTCAGTCGGTCGATGAGGATGTACTCATAGGTCACGCGGCGCCCCGTCTTTTCCGCATAGTTCTTCGCCGCCGCAATGACATCGGCCAGCGGATATTTACGGTTGATGGGCATGATCTGGCTGCGCAGTTCCTGGTTCGGTGCATGCAGGGAGACCGAAAGGGAAATAGGCATGCCCTCCTCCGCTAGCAGCAGCATAGAGGGCACGATGCCCGAGGTCGAAAGCGTGATGTTGCGATAGCCCATGCCGAGCACATAGGGCTCGTGAAGCAGGCGCAGGAACGCCACGACCGCCTCGTAATTCATCAGCGGCTCACCCGAACCCATGATGACGAGCGTATCGACCTTTCCCTCCCCCGCCTCGCGCAGCGCATCGTTGATGTAGATGACCTGTGCGAGCATCTCGCCCGTCGTCAGATTGCGCGCCATGCCATGCACCGTCGAGGCGCAGAAGGCACATCCCATGTTGCAGCCCGCCTGCGTGGAGACGCAGACGCTGTTGCCATAGGGCTGGCGCATGAGTACCGTCTCCACCGCCGTGCCATCAGCAAAGGCCAACAGGAATTTGCTGGTCCTGCCATCAATCGAATCCAGCCGATCGCGGCAGACCGGTTGCTGAATCGTAAAGGCCGCATCGAGCTGCGGGCGCAATGCCTTCGGGAGGTTCGTCATCTCCTCGAAATGATGCACCCCCTTCTGATACATCCACTCCGCCACCTGACGGGCACGGAAACGCGGCAGCTTATAGGGTGCAAAAAGCTCCTGCAGTTCCCTAAGATTGCAGCCAAAGATATCTTTTGCCATGATTTTCCTTTCTCCGCGCAGCCTCAGCGGCGTTTGGACAGCCGCGCGATAAAGAAACCGTCCGTACCATCCACCTGTGGGTAGAGCTGCACCATGTCATCCTGCGCATGCCGTGCGGCCTGCGGCAGCGGCGGCAAAAAACTACCTGTCTGCTCCAGCCGGAACTCTGCGTGATCAGCCAAAAAGGCGCGCACGACGTCCTGATTCTCCGCCTGCTCGATAGTGCAGGTACTGTAGACGAGCACGCCGCCTGGTCTTACGGCCTGCGCCGCACTCTCAAGGATGGCCAGCTGCAGCGGCGGCAGGGCCTTGATTTTCTCCAAAGACTTATGCCAGCGGGCGTCCGGCTTGCGCCGCAGAACGCCGAGGCCCGAACAGGGAGCATCGACGAGCACGCGATCTGCCTGCCCTGCATATTTCTGGCCGATTTCCCGCGCATCCACGAGCACCGGCTCGATCATGCCGATACCCAGCCTGTCCGCATTCTCCTGAATGCGCGCCAGCTTGTGCTCGTAGATATCGCCCGCCACGATGCGACCGCGATTTTGCATGAGCTGTGCGAGATGCGTTGTTTTGCCGCCCGGCGCCGCGCAGCAGTCGATGATGAATTCTCCCGGCTGCGGTGCCACCACATGAGCGACGAGCATCGAACTCTCGTCCTGCACCTGGCAACGCCCATCCTGCAGCGGTGCCAGAGCATCGAGGGCACCATGCTCCTGCACGACGAAGCCCTCCGGTGTCCACGCAGACGGAACGCATTTTACGCCCGCTTCCCGCAGGGCAATTGCCAGTTCCTCCGGGGTATTTTTCAGCGTGTTGGTGCGCAGGCAAAGCGGCGCTTCCGTGTTGTCGAAATGGCAGAGCTTTTCCGCCGCGTCAAAGCCCAGTGCCCTGACCCAATGCTTCACCAGCCACTGAGGATGACAGCTCGCGAGCGCGAGATGCTCCGTCGCATGGCCTTTGCCCGTGGGGAAGGCCGCTTTCTCCGGCTCACGCACGGCCGTGCGCAGCACCGCATTGACAAAACCTGAACTGCCGCGATGGCCGCCCTTTTTCGCGAGCTCCACCGCCGTGTTGCAAGCCGCCGATGCCGGTACCTTGTCGAGGTAAAAGAGCTGGTAAAGACCGAGACGCAGGATGGCGCGGATGCGCGGCTCGATTTTCTTCAGCGGCCGATTCACATAGCGGCGCAGCATCCAGTCCAGCGTGCCGCCTGCCTTCACCGCGCCGTAGACGAGCTCCGTAAGGAAGCGCCGGTCCTGCGCCGCAAAGTCCTGCTGGCGCAATGCCCGCGCGAGTGCCACATTAGCGTAAGCGCCCTTTTCCTCCACTTCCAGCAGAATATTTACCGCCGTCTGGCGGACGAAATCACTCATTGGTCCTCTTTTCTCTCCATAGGGCCAAGAATGGCCTCTTTCTTCGTCACCCGATGCGCCGTTCCCGGAATGATGATTTTCTCCAGTTCGCGCCGCACGGCCTCCACATCCACATGCGTATTGAAGCAGGGGCCGTTGGGACGGATATTCAGCACGCCCACGGCCGGCAGCGGATAAACATCCTGAATGCCGCTCATGAGATCACGTTCGCAGGCGATGGCCAGCACGGCCTGTGGTTTCGTCGTGTAGACGATCTGCCGCGCCAGCGTGCCACCCGTCGCCACGAAGAAATGGAACCCCATCTCATCGGCCAGCGCTACGAGGGCACCGATATCGCAACCGCCGCATTGTCTGCAATTGTGCGGATCCCGCGTAATCTTGCGTGGGCAGGTCGCGAGCTGCAGACAGTGTGGCGTCACCACGAGCAGCCTATCCGCCGGCACCCTTATCTGCTGGCGGCTGAAGAGCAGGTTGCTCACCGCGATGAACGAGCCCTCCAGCTGTCGCCGCGTGATACCAAACAGCTTGCCCAGCCGTACGCTCCACGGGAAAAGCGCATTGATGAGCGCGTAGCTCTGCTTCTGGAACACCCGCACAAATGGCAGGTTGTTGATGGCGAGCACGATGTTCAGGATCCCCAGCAGCACGAGCCCCACGAGTGCTGCAAACACGCTGCCTACAGCTACGGGCAACCATGGCTGCAGCTTACCCAGCCCCGGCTGCATAATATACCATAAAGCATAGAGCACGACGGCCCAAAGAGCCGTCGCACTCAGCAACAGGCCGAGGAACAGCCGCTTCTTCGGCCGCCCCGGCACCACGATTTTCTTCTTGTCACGCATAGTTTTGGTTGTTACCTCCGCCATACATCAGGATATTTACTCTGCGGGCACCTCAAAGGCGGCGGGCAGGGCGATGCCATGGCCATTGAGATAGGCCGTCACCGGCATCTTCTTCTTGCCCGGCGCCTGCAGCTCGGTAATAGCCAGCACCTGGCCGTCCCCCGCTGCGACCTGCAGGCCCTGCTGCAGGTCTGCCGTCAGGATAGCACCGGGCTGCGCCTCTGTCTGTGCGCCCGTCACCTTCGTCCGCCAGATTTTATATTTTTCGCCCTTGAGGAACGTATAGGCACCCGGCCAGGAATTCAGTCCGCGCACGAGGTCGTGCACCTGCTGTGCTGGCTTGCGCCAGTCGATATGCCCCGTCTCCCTGGTGAGCATGGGGGCGTAGTTCGACTCGCCCGTCTGCGGCGTGCGCTGCAGCGTGCCAGCTGAGAGCTGCTCCAGTGTCTCGATGAGCAGGTCGGCACCGATGCCCATGAGGCCGTCATGCACTTCCTCCAACGTCGTATTCTCGCCGATGGGGAAGGTCTTTTTCAGCAGCATATCGCCCGTGTCGAGACCAGCGTCCATGAACATCGTCGTGACGCCCGTCTCCTTTTCGCCGTTAATGATACACCACTGCATGGGCGCCGCACCGCGATAGCGCGGCAGCAGCGAGGCGTGCACGTTGATGCAGCCATAGGGCGGGATGTCGAGGATGGCCTGCGAGAGAATCTGGCCGAAGGCCACGACCACGATGAGGTCCGGTTTCTGCTCCGCAAGGAACTGCGTAAACTCCGGCGTCTTGACCTTCACAGGCTGCCATACGGGCAGTTCGTGCTCCGTCGCCCAGGCCTTGACCGGCGTCGGCTGCAGTTTCTTGCCGCGGCCGCGCGGCTTATCCGGCTGGGTCACGACACCGAGCACCTCGCAGTGCTCAGCAAGCGCCGCAAGACAGGGCACGGCAAATTCCGGCGTGCCCATGAAAATGACACGGAACTTCTTCACTTATCCTGCCCCCTGTGGATGCTCTGCGCGATATCGATGAAGAGCTGTCCCTCCAGATGGTCGCACTCATGCTGAATGCAACGGGCCAGCAGGCCCTTAGCCGTAAGGTGCTGCAGCTTGCCGCGGCGGTTGAGGAATTCTACCTTGACCTTGGCCGCGCGCTCCACCTCGCCGAAAATATCCGGCACAGATAGACAGCCCTCGGTATCCACCGCCTTGCCCTCACGATAGGTAATCTTCGGATTGATGAGCTCGATGAGGCCAACCTCATCCTGACAATCGATGACCACCGCGCGGATCAGCTTGCCCACCTGTGGCGCAGCGAGGCCGACGCCATCGTTCTTATACATGGTGTCCGCCATATCGTCCAGCAACTTTTTCAGCTGCTTGTCAATCTTCTGCACGGGCTGGCTGACCTCTTTGAGGACCGGGTCGCCCGCCCTGCGGATATCCAGTAATGACATAACTTCTCCTTACTTCTTCAGTTGACCAGCATCCACCATGATCTGCAACGTCGTGTCTGCGGCGGCCTGCAGGGATGGCAAAGGCAGATACTCGAAACGGCCGTGGAAGTTCGCGCCGCCCGTAAACAGGTTCGGGCAGGGCAGGCCGCGGAACGAGAGCTGCGCACCATCCGTGCCACCGCGAATCGGCTGAATATCCGGCTCGATGCCCTGCGTGCGCATGGCCTGCTTGGCGAGCTCGACGACGTACATATTGCCGTCCTCGATTTTCTCCAGCATATTATAGTAGACATCATGCGGCGCAATCTCCACCGTACCTTCGCCATAGCGCTCGTTGAAGAAAGCGGCCATCTTGTCCAGCAACGCCTTGCGGGCCTCGAACTTCGCCTTATCGTGATCGCGCACGAGCATATGCATGACGGCTTCCTCGCAGCCACCTTCCAGCTTGTAGACGTGGAAGAAGCCCTCGTATCCCTCCGTATACTCCGGTTTCTCGCCGGCCGGCAGCATCTGCTGCCACTCGCTCGCGAGCGTCAGGGCATTGACCATCTTGCCCTTCGCGTCACCCGTATGCACGCTGACGCCATGGAAAGTGATGACCGGATTCGCGGCGTTGAAGTTCTCGTACTCCAGCCCGCCGATCTCGCCGCCATCCACCGTATAGGCGAAGTCCGCACCGAATTTCTCCACGTCGAACTTCGCGGCACTGCGGCCCGTCTCCTCATCCGGCGTAAAGCCGATGCGAATCTTGCCGTGCTTGATCTCCGGATGCTTCAGCAGATACTCCACGGCACTGATGATGCTCGTGACGCCGGCTTTGTCGTCCGCCCCCAGCAGCGTCGTACCATCGGTCATCATGATGTCCTGACCGGCATAGCGCTTGATTTCCGGGAACGTCTTCGTCGAGAAGACGATGCCCTGTTCCTGGTTCAGCACGATATCCTTGCCGTCGTAGTTTTGGATAATCTGCGGCTTGATCCCGGCGCCGGCTGCATCCGGCGAAGTGTCGAGATGTGCGATAAAGCCCACGACCGGTGCCTCCTCGCAGCCATTTGCGGGCAGCGTCGCCATGATATAGGCATGCTCATCAAGCGTTACCTCCTGCATGCCCATTTCACGCAGTTCTCCGGCGATGTGCTTCGCCAGCACCATCTGCTCCGGTGTCGACGGCCAGACCTGGTCGTTCTCCTCATCCGATTGCGTATTATAGCTGATGTAATCCTTGAAGCGCTTAACCAGCACGTCCATATCGATTTTCAACAAAACTAACACCTCTGATTTCTATTCATACAGTTCTACATTATACTCCCTACAGTTTTTTTCGTCTACCCCTGTATGTACGGGGCTCTTCCAGCCTTGCCAGCTTCCGGGTGATAAAAACCGCCGCAGGACCAATGACGGACTGCGACGGTTCTCTGTTTGCGTTTGATATTTTTTCAACGCCAGCGTTATTTCAACCTGACGAGCTCGTACTCCCGCGAACCCATGCCGAGCTTTTCCGCATGCGCCAGCGTTTCCTGCCAGTTGATATTCGGGTTGGAGTCGAGGAAGTTGTCGTGATGATGGTGCCAGTCCGGCTTTTGGAGGTTGTCGGCAAGCTGGCTGTTCGGCAAGGGTGCTGCCTTGAGGCAGGCATCAGCCGCGGCCTGATCGACGGCGACGGGGTCAAAGGAGGCAAACATACCAATATCCGGCAGGATCGCCGCATCATTCTCACCGTGACAATCGCAGTTTGGCGAGATATCCCGCGCGATATTGATGTGGAAACATGGCCGGCCATCGACAACGGCCCATGCGTACTCAGCCATCTTGCGGTCGAGCAAATCGTTGGCGTCCCAGGTCTCGTTGCTGATGGCGTCAAAGCCGCAGGCACCGATGCAGCGGCCGCAGCCCTTGCAAAGGTCCTCGTGGATGTGTGCCTTGTTGTTTTCATAGGTGATGGCATTCGAGCCACATTCCTTCGCGCATTTGCGGCAACCGCGGCAAAGTTCTTCATTCACCACGCACTTGCCGGACGAATGCTGCTCCATTTTGCCGGCACGGCTGCCACAGCCCATACCGATGTTCTTGATGGCACCGCCAAAGCCCGTCGCTTCATGGCCCTTGAAATGTGCCAGGCTGATAAGGACATCGGCATCCATGATGGCCCGGCCGATTTTCGCCATCCCGACATACTCTCCGCCGCGCACGGGTACCTCTACGTCATCCGTACCCTTGAGGCCATCGGCAATAATCACCTGACAGCCCGTCGATATGGGATTGAAGCCGTTGAGATTCGCGCAATCCAAATGCTCCAGCGCGTGCTTGCGGCTACCCGGATACAACGTGTTGCAATCCGTGAGAAAGGGACGGCCTCCCTGCTCCTTGCAGATATCGGCGACACACTTCGCATACTGCGGACGCAGATACGCGAGGTTGCCTAGCTCGCCGAAATGCATCTTAATCGCCACGAACTTATTTTCCATATCGATGTTCCTGATGCCTGCCGCAAGGCAGAGACGGCGCAATTTATCGATGATGCTCGTGCCAACCGGGCAGCGGAAATCCGTAAACCAGACTTTTGCTTTACTCATGATATTTCCTCCTGAAATAAATGACCTGTAATGGCCCCACGAGCCAGAAAATATATTCATTGATAGCACAATTTTAACATGCTGCACGGGGGCAAAGCAAGCCAAGGGCCAGCATCTTTCAGGACTTTGGCACTTCCACGCAGAACAGTTTCAAATCCGCGACTGCGCCACGCGGCTGGCAAAGGGTGCCCTCAGGAAGAATGGCGCAGAGCTGGTCGGTCTTTTCCTCATCGCAGATGACGAGCTACGCTTCACCCGGCAAACTCGCCAGCAGAGCAATACGGATTAAAGGGCCATCCGCAGGGCTATAATAGAAAGCAACGCAGACAATGTGCCGGCGCAGAGTGGCATGTACCAGACGCCCGTCAGTCCCAGCGCTGGCACGAGAATAGCCAGTGCTGCCAGCGGCGCAATGAGCGTGCCGAGCAGCGATAAGCCGAGGGAAACAGCGGGACGCTCGAGTGCCGTGAAATAACCGGAAACACAGATATCCACCCATTTCACGAGGTAGGAAAGGGCAAAAATAGCGAGCGCCTCCTCCGACATGGTCATAAGCGCCGTGTCGCCCGGCTCGACAAAGAACGTCAGCGCCCACGGCCCCGCCGTCTGTAACAGTACCAACGCAGCGATAGAGAGTGCCCCTGCCGCCAGCATGATGGCCTTTTGCAAGCGGCGCGTACGCGTCCTTAATCCTGCCCCGTGACAGTAGGAGAGTGCCGGCTGCAATGACGACGTGAGACCGAATACCAGCATGCTCACGACGCTGTCGAGATACATGACCACGGAGAATGCCGCGACGGCCAGCGTGCCGCCCAGCTGCAGCAGCACCGTGTTCACGATGAGGTCCATAAAGGACGAGGCCGTGTTGTCAAAAAACTCCGAGGAACCATTGAAGGCGAGCCGCCAGAACTGCCGCAGGGGTATCGTACCGCGCACGAGGCGCAGCTCCGTCCGCCGCAGCAGAAAGGGCAGGAAAGCCGCGATGGCACCAGCCCCGATGCTGCAGGCCGTCGCACCCGCTGCACCGGCGATGCCCCAGCCCAGCACGACGATGGCCAGATAGTCGAGTGCGATGTTCAGCACCGCCACGCCGACGCCCAGCGCCATGCTGTAGTTCTGCCAGCCGCAGATGCGCAGGTAGTTGTCCGTGGCAAAAAAGGTCAGGCACAGCGGCGCACTTGCCGCGAGAATATAGAGATATGTCGTCGCCTGCTCCACGACCGCGGGCTCCGCGCCCATGAGGGTGAGCAGCGGTTTCGTGCCGATAAAGGCCAGCAAAGCCACCAGTGCCGAGACGGCGGCAATCGCCACGAGGGAAAAGGAAAAGATACGCGAAGCCTCCCGCCGTTTCCCCTCGCCCAGCCGCGTCGCAACCTGCACGGCCGAGCCCGCCGCCAGCATATCGATAACCGCCGTAAATAGCATAAAGAGCGGGAACACGAGATTGATGGCCGCCAGCGCCGTCTCGCCGAGGAAATAGCCGACGAATACGCCGTCAATCACCGAATACAGCGCCATCGCCCCCATGCTGATGGTGGCGGGCAGCGCACAGCGCACCACGAGCTCTTTGATGGGCAAGCGGGCAAAATCACGACTATCCTGCATAATACACCTCTTTTACTGACCAATGGTCAATACTAGCCTAACAAAAACGTGGCCAACCGTCAAGCATAGCCACGTAAAATAACGAAATCCGCAAAACCACTGCGAATCCAGCGTTTCCGTCTTGCCATCATCAACCGACGGGCCTATGGCAAGTCATCCTTCTTTTCGGATATGCCGCCAGTTATAAATCCAGGTATAGGCGATGGGCACGATGACCAGCGTGAGCACGGTCGAGGTTGTGATACCGCCGATGATGGCATAGGCCATGGGCGCGCGCAACTCGGCGCCGTTGCCCGTCCCCAGGGCGATGGGCAGCATACCAAAAATCATCGCGAGGCTCGTCATGAGAATCGGCCGCAGACGCAGCTTTCCAGCCGTTACGAGCGCTTCGGCGCAGTCCTTGCCCACCCGCAACTGCTGCTGTGCCACATCGATGAGCAGGATGGCGTTCTTCGTCACGAGACCGAGCAGCATGATGATGCCGATGAGCGAGACCATGCTGATCTGGCTGTGCGCGAGGAACAGGCCCCAGATAGCGCCAATGGCCGCGAGCGGCAGCGAAAGCATAATGGCAAAGGGCTCACTGTAGCTCTCGAACTGTGCCGCGAGCACGAGGAAAATCAGCAACACCGCCATGACAATGGCCATGCCGAGGCTGTCAAAGGCCTCATCCATATCGTCGCTCTCGCCCGCTGGCTGGATGGTATAGCCCGGTGGCAAATCGATATCTGCCACCTTCGCCCAAAAGGCTTCTTCAAAATCGCTGAGCACGGCATGTTCCAGGTTGGCGGAGAGCCGTACCTCCTTTTTGCGGTCGTAGCGGCGCACACTGCCACTCGCCGCGCCCTGCTCGACCTCCGCCACCTGTCCGAGCGGTACGAGGCGGCCATCCGTGCCCGGCACGTAGACCTGCCATAGCATAGCGGAGGTCGTGCGGTCGTCACCATCGAGGCGCAGGCGCATATCAACCTGCTCGTCTTTATCGTTGTAGCGACCGACTACCGTGCCGTTCAGCATGGTACCGAGCGTCTCGCCAATGGCCGCCGAGGAAACGCCGAGCTCCCCCGCGATGTCATCTTTGCGCACGATTTTGAGCTCCGAGGCACCCGTGCGCACGGAGGACGTCACGTCGCGCACGCCAGGCGTCTCCCGCAGGATGCCCTCAACCTCATGGCTGATCGCCTCAAGCTGTGCCCCATCCTCGCCCGTAATGGAGATGGCGACGGGCTTGTCATCGCCCGTGAGCACATCGGCCTGGAAGCCTGCCAGCGCATTGACACGCTGACGGCAGTCGCTGATGACCTCTGCCTGCGTGCGCTCACGCTCCGCTTTCGGCTGCAACTGAATAAAGAAACTCCCCTCCTGCGCATTGGCCCGCTGATAGACATGCGCGACCTCGGGAACCTCCGCCAGCGCCGCACGCACAGCGGCGAGCTTGTCATCGGCTGCCGTCACGCTCTCGCCGCGCGGCGCTGCAACCGTCAGGGTGAACTGCCCATTATCCGTCTGAGGGGAAAACTCCTGCCCAATCTGTGTCAACACGAACAGGCTCACGACAAACAAAGCCAGTGCCCCCGCCATCACCCGCTTGTGTTCATATTGCAGGATATGACGCAAGGTACCCTGGTACCACTGCTCCAGCGCCGCAAAGCGCTTTTGAAAGCATTGCCACGACTTTTGCAGGAAACGTGGCAGCGCGGGTTTGCCCACGGGCAGATAAAGCGCCGCCAGCATCGGCGTCAGGGTAAAGGAAACGAAGAGGGAGAGCAGCACGGCAAAGGCCACCGTGAGGCCGAACTCCTTGAAATACTGCCCCACCATGCCCGTCATCAGGCCGACGGGCAAAAAGACCGCCGCCACGGAAAAGGTCGTGGCCATAACCGGCAGCACGATTTCCTGTGTGCCATCGAGCGCCGCCGTGCGCGCGTCCTTCCCCATATTCCGGTGGCGGATGATGTTCTCGACCACCACAATCGCGTCATCGATGAGCAATCCCACCGAAAGCGACAGTCCCAGCAGGCTCATCGTATTGATGCTGAAATGGCCGAGATGCATAAAGCTGAACGCCGCCGCAATGGAGGTAGGAATGGCCAGCGCACTGATGACCGTGCTGTGCCAGTCACCAAGGAACCAGAACACAATCAGCACCGCAAAAAAGCCGCCGATAATGAGGTCAAACCAAACGTCATCCATCGACTGCGTGATACGCGCCGCATCATCGCGCACGAGATGCACGGAAACGCCCGCGGGCAATTCCTTTTCCAGGCGTGCGAGCGTCTTTTTGACGTCCGAGGCCACGCGCACGGCGTTGCCGCCCGACTGCTTGCCGATCTCCACGCCGATGGCCGCCTCGCCATCGTAACGGCAGAGCGTCGTGACGTCTTTCACCGTATCCTGTGCCCTGCCCAGCTGCTCGAACCGGATGGGCTGTTTGTCCCGCGTGCCGAGCACCACGCTGTACACATCGTTGAGACTGCGGAAGTCTCCCGCCGTGCGCACGGTCGTCTGCTGGCCCGCGTTATCGAGCGTACCGGCAGGAATGTCGTGGTTGACGGCCCGGAGACTCTGCGTGATGTCGCTGATGGACAAGCCAAACTCGTTGAGTTTTTCCTGCGACAAGAACAGCTCGACCTCGCGCGTTGTCTGACCGCTGACCTGGATTTGGCCGATACCCGCTACCTTCTGCAGCTGCGGTTTCAGCGTATCATTCACGAACTGACTGAGTTCGCACAGGTCGCCGTCCTGGGTCGTGAGCGCGATGGCCGCAACCGGTGCCGCATTCATATCAAAGCGCGAGATGACGGGCTCTTTCACCCCATCGGGCAAATCGCCGCGCACCGCGCTGACCTTGTCGCGCACATCCTGTGCCGCCTTGGAAGGGTCAATGCCGATTTTGAACTCGATGCCGATATCGGCACTTCCCTCCGTTGAGGTGGAAGTAATATGGCGCACGCCCTTTGCCTCGGAGACAGCCTCCTCGATCTTGCGCACGACCTGCTCATCGATTTGCTCCGGCTGCGCACCCTCATAGGTAACACTGACCGAGACATAGGGATAGCTCGCGTCCGGCATCTCGTTCACGTCCATTTTCTGATAGCTCACGAGACCGAGGAGCACGAGCAGGACCAGCACCATCGTCATAAAGACGGGACGGCTGATACTGATTTTGGGCAAGCTCATACGTCCCCCTCCTGCACAGCGACGGCCCGGCCATCCTGCAAACGGTCAATCTGGTCGAGAATGACCTGTGCCCCGTCCTCAAGGCCCGATACGACCTGCACGTTATCACCGACATCATCACCGAGCTCGACGCGCACGCGTTTCGCCTTGCCGTCTGCAACGATATACAGATAGGACAGGCCCTTTTTCGTCTGCACACAGTTTTTCGGCACAAGCAGTATCGTTTCCGGCTGATCCTTGACCGATACATGCACGAACATACCTGGTTTCAGGGCAAAATCCGCATTCGGCACGCGCGCCTTCACGAGGAACATGCGGCTCTCCTTGTTCGCTGCGGGATTCACGATCTCCACCGTACCCGTGAAAACGCGGTCAGGGTAAGCATCGACACGCACCTCAACCTGCAGGCCCGGCACGATATAGGAAACATACTGCTGCTCAATCTGACAGGTGACATAGACCTCGTCCATCTGCTCGACGGTCATGGCCGTGTTCCCCGCCGCAAGCATCTGCCCGCCCGTGACCTGGCGATTCGCCACCAGGCCATCCACCGGACTCACCACACAGGCATCCGCTACCTGTTTCTGCGCATCGGCGAGGTTCGCCTGCGCCGTCTCGAGGTCGCTTGCGGCCACCAGCATCTGCGTGCGCGCCGTATCGAGCTGCTGCACCGCCACCGCGCCCACGTTGTAAAGCCCTGACTGCCGCTCATAATTTGCACGCTCATTGTCGTATTTCGCCTGTGCCTGCCGCACGGTGGACGCAGCCGAACGCACGGCATTATTGGCCGCCACGGCATCCATGCGCAGCAGCGGCGTCCCCTGGGTCACGTAGTCGCCATCCTCCACGAGGACCTCTACCACGCGTCCCGAAGCCGTACTGCTGATAACCGCCGACTGCGTGCCCTCAATGCTGCCCGTGAACGTCACAGGCAGCTGCACCTCCTGCGCCGCCACCTGCTGCACGGTCACGGCGAGCGGCGTGTCATCGACCGTCGCCTCCTCCGTGGCGAAAAAAACGCGCCAGACGATTGCGCCCACTAATAGCACGGCAAACGCTGCTGCAATGTACTTTTGCTTTTTCATACGTATCGCCTCATAGACTGACCATTGGTCAGTAAGTATGCAAAAAAAGATGCCCTGACGAGGGCAACCGGTCTCTGTCATCCAGCCTCCAATGCACTGTCCTGCAATGTTCCCTGTGGCAAGCCAAGCATCTGCTCCATAAGGCCATGTCCAAGTGCGAGATAACGCTGCATCTGCTCATCATCATGAAGCGCGTCCATTTCCTCCGTAGGATAGATCGCATCGTATAAACACCAGAAGAAATGAACCACGCTGGCCATATCGCCCGCGAGCCGCATACTGCCCTCCTGCACGCCCTGCTGCAAAATGCCTGTGAGCAATGGATCCATCGTCTCCTCGCGCATCGCCTGCCAGATTGTCTCCATGAGCCGGTACTGGTGCTCCGCGATCAGCTGATCAAACAACTGGTCCAGCGGATCATCACCCTCAAAAATACGCATAAACGTGCGCAGATGCGCCACGGCGTCCTCGCCCTGCTCCATCCTGCGGTACCGCGCGGCAAACTCCCGCGCCCAATGCCGCCCGATATCCTCCAGCAGGGCATCTTTCGTTGCAAAATAATAAAAGAACGTGCTCTTCGCAATGCCCGCTGCCCGCGCGATATCCGCCACGGTGGTCACGGCATAGCCTCTTTCGATAAACAGCTGCTCCGCCACCGCAAAAATCTCCCGTTTGCGCTCCTCCGGCGCTTTTCTCGTCCGCATTCCGCTCCTCCTTACTGACCTTGGTCAATAAGAGCATAACAAAAAAGCAGCCAGCCGTCAAGCAAGCTGCGAAAATTTTATTCATTTCGGTACCGGATAGCCTGCAAATCAGCGCTTGTATCCTTCGCCATTGCTTGCTATGATTAGATTATCCATATTATTGAATCAACCAGGAGCATTACCAATGGATCTTTCACTTGCTGGCCTATGTGCCCATCTTCTGCCACTCGGCTGCGTGGCGCTGGCTTCACTGCTGCAATCCCTCACGGGTTTCGGCCTCGCCATCGTGCTTGCGCCTTTTCTCATGTTCTTTTACGATGCGAAGGATGCCGTTTCCCTCGTGCTGCTCATCTGCTTCACGGGCAATTTCGTACAGGGCGCGACGCATTTCCGCACGGCTGACCGCAAACTTGTTGGCCTCCTCTATGCGGGCGTACTCATCGGCCTGCCGCTCGGCACCTGGATTTTCTTCACTGTCTCCAGCGAAACGCTGAAATTTTGGATCAACGCGATGGTGCTCGTGTCCGTGCTCATCACGGGCTTCGCGCATACGCGCTTCCGCGAGACGAACGCCAACGCCATCAGGACGGGCATCCTCTCGGGCATCACCTCGGCTACCACGGGCATGAGTGGCCCCCCCATCCTCCTGTACCTCGCCCACACGAAAATCGCCCCCGAAATCTTGCGGGCGAGCTGCTTCGTCTTTTTCTTTCTCTGCAATGTCTCGACGCTCGTCTCCCACACGCTTGGCGGTATGTCCGTCACCTACGTGCTGACCGAGTACCTCTACCTCCTGCCTGGCCTCGCCCTCGGCATCCTGCTCGGCGATGCCCTTTTTCCTTACCTGCCGAAAACATGGATTCGCAAATTCATCAACCTGCTGCTGCCCATCACATCCATCATCGGCATGGCCGAAGTACTGCTGAAATAGTAAAAAATCAGGCTCTTCCCCCGTAAGTGTGGCTGAAGAGCCTGATTTTAACAGTTTCGTCACTCTGCATCTGGCTGCTCAGTACCAGCGCGTCATGGGCAGTTCGTTGTTGATGCCCTTGGTCATGAGCGTCTGGTGAATGTCGAGGTAGCCGACCCAAAATGCCGCCGCGCAGCCGCAGAGGTAGATGTCCCACATGCGGACGAACTCGTCGCCACGCGCGTCCCGCACCTGATCGTGCACGGCTTGGAAATTATGATACCAGCACATGAGTGTTTTGTAATAGTGACGGCGCAGGCTCTCCACGTCCAGTACGCGGAAATCGTGGTCATAGGCGATATGAATGAGCTCGCGCAGGGACGGGATAACGCCGCCCGGGAAGATATATTTGCGCATGAACGAGTCGCGCATGCCCTCGTCATTGCCCGTGATGGAGTGCAGCAGGAACAGGCCGCCATCTTTAAGCAAGGCGTTCGCCGTCTCCATATAGGTATCGTAGTTCGAACGGCCGACATGCTCCATCATGCCCACGCTGACGATGCGATCAAACGTAAGCTCCTTGTCTGGCAAATCGCGGTAATCGACCAATTCAATCGTGACCTGATCCTGCAAGCCAAGTTTCTTGATGCGCTTGCGCCCCATCTTGTACTGCTCTTTGCTGAGCGTGCAGCCATAACCCTTGACGCCGTATTTCTGTGCGGCCTCGATGAGCAAAAAGCCCCAGCCACAGCCGATATCCAGCAAACTCATGCCTGGCTTGAGACAAAGTTTATTGAGCGTGTAATCCACTTTAGCCCGTTGGGCTTCCTCCAGCGTCATTCCCTCTTTAGCAAAGTAGGCGCAGGAGTAACTCAACGTTGGGTCGAGCCAGAGTTTATAGAAATCGTTGCCCAAGTCATAGTGGCTGGAAACCTGACGCTGCTGGTCACGTTTTTTCTCCGAAAACGAAAACAGTCCCTTGAGTGCGCTCTTGTCCAACGAAAGGCGGTCGGCCTGCTCCAGGATCCCCGCGATAACCTTGAAAAGGTCGTCATCCCTGACCTCAATGTCGTGGCGCATATAGGCTTCCGCGAGTGCCAGCGACGTCGAGGCCATCAACTCCTTTTTCGGGATATCCTTATTAACCTGTACGGTAAACTCCGGCTCACCCTCGCCGATATGGTAAGTGTCACCGTGCAGCTCGACATCGAACGGATATTTGTCAAAGCGTCCGAGAAAATGAATGAAAAAACTGTCCATCAACTGTTTGAAACCCATGTAAATCCTTCTTTCCTTACCTTACTCAGGTTTCAGTTACAACTTTAACAACCATCCTTTATTATAGCACGTCAGACTCACCATGCTCGCCGGCGACGCACATTGTTTCATGCTTATTTTGCAAGAAGCCATTGACTTTTGGGTATAAACCTCAAAAGGCCCCTGCGGAATTTGCAATTTCCACAGGGGCTTGCTTTTTCAGCACGAGGTTTCTCAATCTCCAAATAAGAGATGCCTTGCATAGGTTCAGGGCATGAATTTCCGCATCTTCTAGCATTCTGTTCTATAGGTAAATCCTTATCGATTTTATAAATAATAAATATTTTACATATAGTTCTGCTTCCCGTATACTAAAACCCGTACGAAATATGCACATAGAAACTGGGAGGTTAACGATATGCAACCAATACGTCAATTCTTTTCCCGTCAGGTCGTGGCCGTGGGGCTCGTCGTGACGCTCGCCTGCTCGCTCGGCGGGCAGTGGCTATCCCATCTGCCAGGGCTTTCTCTCATCGGCGCACTGGTCATCGCCCTCCTGCTCGGCATGGCACTCCAAGGCTTTACCAGCCTGCGCACGGCCGCTCGTGCGTCCACGCCTTTTATCGCCAACAAGTTCCTGCGGGCGGGCATCATCCTGCTCGGCTTCAAACTCAACCTCATCCTGCTCATGGGTGCGGGGCTAAAAAGCCTGCTCGCGGCCTGTGTCGTCGTCACCGTCATGGTAACGCTGAACTATGTCGTCGCGCGGCGGCTGTTCGGCGTCGAGCATACACTGGCCGTACTCACGGCCTGCGGCTCATCCATCTGCGGCGCCGCAGCGGTCATGGGTGTCGCCGGTGCGGCCAAAGCCAAGGCTGATGACTCCGTGCTGGCTGTGGCCTGCGTTGCCATTCTCGGGACGGCCTTTACGCTCGTGCTCGTCGCCCTCCAGCCTCTGCTCGGCCTCTCGGCCGCTCAGTTCGGCACCTGGGCTGGCCTCAGCCTGCACGAAATTGCCCACGCCGTCGCCGCTGGCGGTGCGGCGGGCCAGGTGGGAACGGATGCAGCTATCGTCGCAAAGCTCTCCCGCGTGCTGCTGCTCGCCCCTGTCGCCCTGCTCGTCGGCATAATCGAGGCCCGCCGCGCTTCAGAGGAAAAGGCCGCCCTGGCAGGAACCGAGGGCAGCGCCGTCGAACAGTCTATCACAAACAACAACGCGTCACATGGCTTTTTCACGCAACTGAAGCACGTTCCCATCCCCTGGTTCATGGGCGGGTTCCTGCTCGCCAGCGCCGTCGGTACCTATGTACCTTTTATCGCGGATTTCACCGGTGGTCTTGTCACCATCGCCTACCTTCTGCTCGGCATGGCAATGGCCGCGCTGGGGCTCAACGTAAATTTCTCCGTCGTGGCCCGCAAAGGTGCCCGCCCGCTGACCAGCGCGTTCCTCTGCTCCGTCTTCCTCGTAGGTCTCGCTTACACTTTAGTTGAACTGTTCTTCTGATGATATGAAAAGGAACTGCTTATGACCCTGCGCCATTTCCGCATCTTCCAGGCAGTCTGCCAGCATACCTCGATGACGGCGGCTGCCAGGGAGCTCCACATTTCCCAGCCTTCCATCAGTCAGGCCATCCGCGAGCTCGAAACCCACTACGGCACGGCGCTCTTTGACCGGATTGGCCGCCAGTTGCATCTGACGGCAGCGGGAGAATCCCTGCTGGGCTATGCCACACATATCCTCGCCCTCGATCATCAGGCAAACGAGGCCATGCGGGGCTTTGCTGCCGCCAGCCCCATCGCCATCGGCGCTACGCTCTCCATTGGTGAGAGCGTTTTTGTGCCTCTGCTCGCAGCTTTTCGCGCTGCCCAGCCTGGCTGCTCTATTTTCTCGCGCATCGGCAACACGCACGAGCTGGAGCAGCGCCTGCTCGCCGATGACCTCGACATCGCCCTCATCGAGGGGGATGTCACTTCGCCCCAGCTCATCACCCAGCCATTCCTGCGCGACGAGCTCATCTTCCTTGCACCGCCGGATTGGCAATTCAGCGACATAAATGACCACCACGCGCAGAATGGCGTTGTACCATCTGAAGCTATCGCCAACGCGCCCTTTTTCCTGCGTGAAGAAGGCAGTGGCACGCGAGCGTTGTTCGAAGCCGTCATGCATGCCGCAGGCATCCCCTTTGCCACAGCTGGCGTCTACAACAACTCAGCCTCCATCCTGCAGGCCGTCGCAGCCGGTCTCGGCCTCGCTGCCCTCTCACAGCGTATCGCTGCTCCCTATCTGACCAACGGCCAACTCCGTACCTTCACCGTCCCCGGCGTGCAATTCCAGCGCACCTTCCGCATCGTCTACCACCAGAACAAATACCTCACCCCCACGCTGCAGGCTTTCCTCACCTTCTGCCACAATTGGCAGCAGAAGGTTTAGCTGTCCCTGTATGCTGCCATTCTAAACCATGCAATATACAGCAACCTATCCATCGCCGCTCGGCAAAATCCTGCCGGCCTCGAATGACGAGGGGCTGACCGGGCTCTGGTTCGACCACCAGAAATACTACGCCCAGAAGCTCGCTCCCGAGCACGTACAAAAAGAAACGCCTGCCATCAGGCAGACGCGAAAATGGCTTGACCTCTAAAACCGGCATTCACCCACTGCATATATCAGCGAAGTGCCTGATTGATGGCTGCCGCCATCATCTGCTTCGCGCGGACGTCACCATGCAAGCCGTCTACTGCCAGGTCCGCTGGCATTTCGCTATAGCCCGCAAATGGCGCGGCTGTGTCGATATGCGGCTGTGTGCGGATAAAGGCATTGACCTTTGCTAATTTTTCCTGCCAATCCGGCGCCGTCGGCTGGTCGAATGCTTTCCTGATCTGTGCAGGGTTGATTGGTGGCAGCGTAAGCAGCACCGGATTGATGCCGCACGCCCGTGCCTGCTCCTGGATGTTCTTAAGATCGGCGATAACGTCATCCGCAGTCGTATCCGCACGCAGGCTGTTCGTTCCGCCGAGGATCAGCAATGTCTTCAAATGGTGGAATGGCTTGACATCCCTCGCGAAACGCTCGACCATGCGTTCACTCGTATCGCCGCTCTCCGAGAGGTTCACGACAGGCTGCTCAAGATACGCTTCATAACTGTACGCCCAATCCGTCGGACCATACGACAGGCGCCCGCCACCGTGGCTGATGCTGTCGCCAAATACGCCAACCGTAAACGACTCCGCAACCAGTTCAATGTGCTGCGCCTGACTCCACGTCGTCATAGGCTGTCCCTGGGCATCCAGGGCCCGCACGCGCCAATAGTAGCTGCCCGTGCGCGGCACGGTATCGTAGATATCTGTGAGTTCCGAGGTATAATGCGCCACGCGATATCGCGAAGCCCGCCAGTCTGCGCCACGCTCCGGGTTGCGGTCCGTGACCTCTACCTCGTAGGACGCAGCATCCGGATAGGCCGTATAAGAATAAACCGGATAAAGTATATCCGTACCATTTCCCACGTGATATTTTGAACGCGGCACCGGAGCATGCACCGTGAGCAGTGACGCTACTTCAGACAAGGAAGCCGGCTTGCTCCACGTCCCGATAGGCTGCCCATCCAGGTCGAGCGGACGCACTGCATACACGAGCCCGGTATTGATACCATGTGCCGTCAGAGACTGAGGCAGGATATATTCATTCTGAAAAGCGTAGGGCTGATAAAAAATGATTTTGCCATGAACATCCGTGACGCGCAGCTCATAGCGCACGGCATCTGTATTTTCTTGCCAGCGCAAGAGATACAGCGACGACTCATGCGCATGCCTCTCCGCTGCATCGGCCATTGCCGGAGACGAACCGATGCCTGACGATCCATCTTCCATCACCCACCAGCCAGCTCCTACGGACAAAAGAAATGCGACAACGGCCACACCAGCGGCCAAATACGATTTTCTACGCATCATCAAGCACCTCCCATGCTACATGCAATCCATCATTCCCAGGCTAAACAGCAGGCGCTTTGGGAATGTACCGACGGTTCCACGTAAAACGTCTCCGTAAATTCATAACCAATAGCGCTGAACGCTGCCATCGCGATGGCAATGAGTATGATGTACTTTTTCATAACCATCCCTCACTTCCTCGCAACTATGGGCATCTCTTACAGCTTTAATGATAGCGCAACGGCCATTACATGTAAAATACTTAGTATGTAGATAGTTTAAATGCTTTGTAGGCATAAATCATTTACCACCGCCCAGTCCCAGATGAAATACGATGACAAAAAGGCTGGGAACTGCAAAAGCCCCGTACGTTTGCAATTTTCCTTTTGCAAACGTACGGGGTCGCTACCTTTTCTCCGTATGTTCAAGGATCGCGAACTGCTTCGCCTGGCAGGTTTCGGACGCAAATGCGTTCGCCCGCGCCAATGGCTTTCCGGAATACGGAACACGTATGGACCAAAAACGGGGACTACGTGAAAAAGTCGTTGCTGAGGCGTTCGTTCTGTTATCGTTAGAGTCTATTATTTGAAAAACGTCATGAAACCATTCACCACCGTCTAGACCCCCGATGAAAATTGGTAACAAGAAAGCCGGAAACGCAAGGCCCCGCATGTTTGCAATTTTGATTCTGCAAACATGCGGGGCCTTTGTCTTTTTTATGCCATTTCTCTCCACCACGGCTGAAAGTCTCCAGCTTTCACGCTGCCGATGGGCACGGCCTCGCCGATGTGCGGCGTCAGGAACGCATAAGGCTTCTCCACGCTCGCTGCGGTGAGACGCTCGAGCGGTTCTTCAAATATCTCCGCAATAGAAACACGCAGTAATACGGAAATGTATAGATACCGTCTGCCTCGCCGATGTTGGCATTTGCGAGCTTGATGCCATAGCGGATGTCCTCATACCGTTTGCTCTTCACGAGCGTCGCGAGGGATTTTGCGTGATTGTTCGTTGCCTTGACCTCGACGGGGACGAGGGACGTGCGGTCACGGACAAAGAAATCCTCTTCGAGCGTAGAGTTTTCCTTCTTGTAGTAAAAAAGATCGTACCCGCTCTTCACGAGCGCTTCGCCGACGAGATTCTCATAGAGCGCGCCTTTGTAGACGCCGAGATTGCCGTTTGCACGAAGGTCTTCCTGTGCCTCTTCATCGAGCGAGGCAACGAGCAGTCCTGTATCCCCATAGTAGAGCTTGTAGCGCGTCGCATCGTAGTTGCCACGCAGTGGCAGCTCCGGTGTCTGGAGCGCGTGGCAGATATTCACGATGCCCGCGTCCGCCAGCCATTCGATGCAGCCGAAATAATCCTTGAACCGCGCCCCCTTCGCAACTTTGGAAATCTGGAACTTCTTGTTTTCCTTTGCCAGCTGCGCGGGAATCTGGCGGAACACATGGAGGATGCGCCCCTGGTCAAGGCCAGACGCATACTTGCGGATATCCTCCTCATAATCGAGCAGCAGCTGACGCTGCATCGCCAGCGTCCCCTCGAATGTATCGCGCTCGATGTACGTGCGCACGACGGCCGGCATGCCGCCGAGCACGCAGTAATCGAGAAAAAGCCGCAAGAGCAGCCGATGCTCGAGCGCGCTGAAGGGCCGCCCGTCCACCATGTGCGCGAGCATGTCATCTGTAAAAGACACATCATAGCCCTTCGCCCAAAGGAATTCCTCGAAATCCATCGACTGCATCGTAACATCCGTTTTGTACCCGACACTGTTGCTCTCGATTTCATGATAATGAAGACCGAGGAGCGAGCCGCTGCAGATGACATCGAAGCGCCCGTCAAGCTTGAAGAATTTCAACGTCGTCGCAATGTCGGGAAGTGCCTGCATCTCATCAAACACCAAAAGCGTCCCTGGCTCGAAGGAAAAAGACGGCGTAATCCGTGAAAGGTTGCGCACGACGTCCGCGGTGCCGTATCCATCCGCGAGAATCTGCCGATAGGTCGGCTGTTCAACGAAATTCACATAGACGACGTTCTCGTAGCTTTGCCTGGCAAACTCCAGGATAGAGGCCGTCTTCCCCACCTGCCTCGCCCCGCGCACGACGAGCGGCAGATGATTTTCCGAGGCTTTCCAGTCGCGCAGGATTGCATCGATCTTTCGTTTCAAATATGCCATGAACTTCGCTCCTTCTCAAAGTCCGCGATTTTATGAGCGTACTTTCTTTCAATTCTACACTTTCATGAGCGAAGTTTCAATGATTTATCTTATTTCATGATTCTTCTGCAAGATGCTTTATGATTCTACTCATCCCGCCGCATGGATGATTCATACTCTGAAATGCGCACGCGATAATATTCTTCCAGCTCCGCCTCCATGAAATCGAGGAATGGCTTGCTGTCCCCGGCATTTTTCGCGCTCTGTCACGGTCGAGCCCTCGATGGCCGTGGAATGCGTGACCATGGAATAAAGATAAAATTTGTCAAAATCTATCTGGTCTTCGATGCAGAGCTCACGGAACCGAGCCACCAGCCGATCCAGCTCCTGCCGCCGCTGCTCGTCCATTTTGAAAACATCCATTGGATTCCCTCCTCTTCTGAAGCCATCAGACAAATCGATGATTGCAGAATTTTGCAAGATGGATGCCCTCAGCAAATATCCATCATCAGATCAGCAATCGAAAAGAGCGCGGCCTTGCCGCTCAGGAATACTTTGCCCTCTGCGACGCGGCAATACAGGATGCCGCCGCGTACGGAGGCCTGGTATGCCGTCAGCGTGCTTCCGATGCGCTGGCTCCAATACGGTGCGATATGGCAATGCCCGGAGCCACAGACCGGGTCTTCTGCAACATCGAGTTTCGGTGCAAAACTCCGCGACACGCAGTCATAGTCTTTGCCGCATACTTCATCCCTCCAAAAACATCCCACAGTTCTCTCCATGATACCATGAAGAAAACGGGGGATGTCAAGTCTTTCGCCTCGGCCGAGCACTTTGTTGTTGTCCGCGCCCGGCGTCATCCCCATCCTCCAGAGCATCTGCCATTGGGCAGGCGCGTATCACAAGGAGGACGGCACGCACATCATGAAGCAGTGCCTGAAATGCGACCACCGCGCATAGTTTCAGGACATAAAGGCAGCATCGACATAGGCATTTTTTTCGATAAACACAAAAACAAGCCATCTTAGCACAGAAAATGATGTGCGGAGATGGCTTGCTTTCCTTGTGAAAGAATTTTCAGCAGAACGTTTCCGCCCAGGCCTTGAGTTCGCCCGCGCCCGCATTCGACGCGAAACGGCGGCCCTCGCAGAGCTTAGCGCCGGGGCACGACGGAGCGAGAGCATCATTTGTGCGACCCATGGCGCTGCCGCCCGAGGTCGCGAACGGCACGATGGTCTTGCCCTTGAAATCATAGCTTTCGAGGAACGTGTTGATGATGTTCGGCGCACCGTACCACCAGATGGGGAAGCCTAGGAAAACCGTATCGTACGCTTCCATGTGCGATACTTGTCCCGCGATGGCGGGGCGCAGCGAACGGTCGTTTTTCTCCGCCGTCGTGCGACTCGTCCTGTCCTGCCAGTTGAGGTCAGCAGATGTATACGGCTGCTGTGGCACGATTTCAAAGAGATCAGCGCCGATGGCATCCGCGAGTTTCTTCGCCACGCGTGCCGTCGTGCCTGACGCACTGAAATAAGCAACCAAATTCTTGTTCATATGGGATTCCTTCCTTTCCAAAGCCTCATCGATGTTTTTTCCCATCCAGCATACCTGCATCTCTTTTACATGTAAACGACCGTCTCCGACAGTTCCTTGCGTTTTGTGTGCAATGGATTCATCGGTGCGTTTTCTGCGGCATAGCCAAGATCCATCATCATAAGGACTTCCTCATGCTCTGGCAGCCCCAGTTCTTTCGCCATTACTTCCGGATCAAAGGCGTTGATCCAGCAGCTATTCACGCCTTCATTTGCAGCGGCTAAAATCATATGCGTCGCCACGATGCTGGCATCCTCTACGCCAGAATCCCGCTTCCCTCCCGGATAGGTGAACGCATGATTTCTGTCAAACGCCACAATCACGCAGGTTGCCGCACCATAGCGGCAGGGCGTTGCCTTGTCGATGTTCGCGAGGCCTTCCTCTGATTCCACCACATAGATTTTCTGTTCCTGCAGGTTCTTGGCCGTGGGAGCCAGTCTTCCCGCTTCTAAAATCGCCTCCAACTGTGCCCTTTCCACTTTGCGTCCGTCAAATTTTCTGCAAGCATAACGCTCTGCAATCACCTGTTTGAATTCCATGCTGCACGCCTCCTCAATCTTCGATCGGATATGCCTTCAAAAGCATTTCACCGACTCCGTCCGCATCAGGGTTGTGAGCGCCCTTTCCCGTATCCATCGCACGAAGTTCCTCCATTTCCTCTTCAGTGAACGCCAAAACCGATCACTGGAATAAAATTTCCATCATTTAGCTGAATCTTTTTCATGTCCTTTTTCCTCCTTTTCCCGCAGGAAAGCGATGAACTTTTTCAATGCCCTCGATTGCGTTTCCTCGCTGCGCCAGGCCAGCAGGGAACCAAACTGAAGCCTCGGTTGGAAAGGCACATAGTGCATATGCTCATACTGGGCGAGCGGTTTCAGGCAGATGACCACGCCCTGTCGGACTTCTGCCGCGACGACGCCGTTCGACAACACATTGTAGTTCACACAGAAATCCATCGCCGGCGTATACTCCCCGGACCACTTGCCCAGCATCTTATGGACGGGCGTGCCAAGATTCACCGTCACGACCTTCGTGCCTACCAAGTCACCCGGACGGATGCAATCTCGCTGTGCCAGCGGATGCGCCTCGTGAATCAGCGTTCCCCATTCCTCTATGGTCTTCATTTTATGGGTCGCATAACGCTCGGCTGCTGGAAATGGTTCGAGGAAAAGCCCCATATCCAGATTGCCTTGCGCCATCCCGGCTTCGATATCTTCATTGTTGCCACTGTACAGCAGAAACTTCACAGCCGGAAATGCTTGCTGAAAATCCGCGATCAGCTTGGAAAGTTCCTCCACGCTTCGCATCTCCCAGCAACCGATGGAAATCCGGCCGCGCAAGTTCTCACTGTCCGCAACCACTTCTTCACGGGCGCGCGCTGCGAGTTCCAGTATCTCCTGCGCCCGACGGCGGAACATCATGCCCTCTGCTGTCAGCTTGACGCTATGGTTCGTACGTTCAAAGAGCCGCGCCCCCAGTTCTCTCTCCAATTGCATCAACTGACGGGAAAGCGTCGGCTGCGTGATATGCAGCCGCTCTGCCGCCCGCGTGATATTCTGTTCTTCCGTCACCGCCAAGAAATAGCCCAACACACGCAGATCCATGCGCATCACCACCCTCGCGGTATAAGTTCGCTTCCAGCGTTCCTTTTTCCTGCCACACAGCGAACCATCCTACAGATGATCAATACACGACTTCATAAGCCCCGCGTTCTTCATACATCTTCCAATACTGCTTTGCAATCAGGGCTGGGTCATATTTCGCATCGCCTTTTTGGATGACGCCGCTGACCAGCACGCTGCCGACGAAGATGCCACGAGGCGCAAAGTCCGCATGGAGCACGATGTTCATGGCGTTCATCGCTGCCTTGTCAATGCAAAGCGGCTTGAGTGAGAGGATCGGCTGGAATGTTTTGGCAAAGCCACCGCCCGTGAAAAGAATCGCACCTTTTTTGCTGGCGAACTCATCGGTTGCTACCAGTTGCGCTGCATGCCAGCCACTGGCCACATCCACTTGATACCGCTCCATCAGCAGCTGGCTGGTGATGGGCTGGTTTCCATCCGGCACCGTGATGCCGATATTGTAGACGAGTACGTCTGGCGTTCCCCAAGCCTTGCGAACAGTTTCGATTGCTCGTGTCAGCGTTTCCGGTTTTGCTGCATCTGCGGCCACCGTCATGACCTCGATGCCTTCGGCCTCAAACGCTTGTTGATATTTTGCCAGATGCGGCGCTTTCCTGGCGATCAGCGCGACGCGAAACTCGTGATGGGCAAATTCCCTTGCTACCGCATTCCCGAGGCCCGGGCCTGCGCCTATGACGATGACGCTTTTCTTTGACACTATGAATCCTCCTTTGCTTTACAGCTTACGCAGTCACACCGCCATCGACCGCAATGTCCGCGCCGGTGATGAACGCTGCCTGCTCCGAGGCCAAGAATACCACGACAGGCGCGACTTCCTCCGGCTTGCCGAATCTGCCGAGCGGCACCATGCTAGTCACACGTGCCTTGTGTGCTTCCAGTGCCTCTGGCGACAATTCCGTCTTGTCGTAAATCGGCGTCATGACCGGGCCGGGCGAGACCGTGTTGACGCGGACGCCGCTCTTGGCAAATTCCTTGCACCAGACCTTCGTAAAAGAACGCACCGCCGCCTTGCTGCCAGAATAGACGGACATGTTTGCATGTCCCACGCCCACGGCAGCCGAGGTCAGGTTGACGATGCTTCCACGGCTTTCCTGCAGCATCGGCAGCAGCAGATGCGTCAGCTCGAAAAGTGCGCGGGTATTGATGCCGAAAGCAGCATCAAATTCGCTCATCTTCACCTGCTCCATCGGCGTCACCGGAGCCCAGCCGGCATTGTTCACCAGCGTGTCGAGACGTCCAAACGTTTCCTTGATGGTCTCCCGCAGCGCTTCCAAAACTTCATGGCGGGTGAGATCGCCCACGAACGTCTCGATGCCTCCTGCGAGCGATGCAGTCTCCCGCAGTCCTGCTTCATCCAGATCCGTTGCCAGCACCTTCGCGCCGCTCCTCGCAAATTGCAGCGCAATCTCGCGCCCGATCCCCATTGCAGCTCCCGTTACCAAAACGATCTTGTCCTTCCATTCGATTTCCATGTTGTTCCTCCCGTCTCTTGTTTCTGTCCTTCGTATGTGCTTATTGTATGCCAGATGCTCCGTTATGTAAAATACTTATATTATTATGCTTGAAATACATTTTTCGTATGATGAAAAACAAAAGCAAGCCATCTCCGTACAAAAAATGATGTCCGAAGATGGCTTGTTTCCTTTCCACTTACTTCACAAGGCCGAGTCCAGCGAAGAATGCTTTGACATCAGCTTCCGATGCACCTTTCGCGAAGCGCTTGCCGTCCTGCCACTTTGCCTGTGGCGCGAACCGATGCAGGTAATCGCCAGACGAACCGATATCGCTCGAGGCAGACGTGCAGATCGGTACGAGTTTCTTGCCGGTGAAATCGTAGCTCTCCATAAACGTATCGATGATGCGCGGTGCCTGCCCCCACCAGATGGGATAAGCGATAACGACCGTGTCGTATTTTTCGAGGCCTTCCAGTTTGTTCTTGATGGCAGGGCGCGCCGATTCGTCCTTCTGCTCGACCGTCGCACGCGTCGTCTCATCGTTGTAGTTGAGATCCTCTTTCGTGTAGGCTTTCTCCGGCACGATTTCGAACTCATCGGCACCGAGTACCTTCGCCGCCGTGCCTGCTCCGGGAACTGTGAGCTCTCGACGAGGGAGCGGGCACCGCAGCCTGTGCCTAGCACCATGCCAACATCCTGCCACTCCATATACTCGCACAGGCGTTTATACGTCGCTGAAAGTACATCCATCGCGTGTGCACCGCTGTCGTAGCACGTGGCAATCAGCATGGACTTCTTGTTATGAAGCTTGCCCGTGCGCGAGTAGAAGCGGTCGACGATGGTCTTGAGCTGTGCCGACATCGTCCAGTAATAGAGCGGCGTCACCAGCACGAGCAGATCAGCGTTGAGCATTTTGGGCATCAGCGTATTCTCGATGTCATCGCTGTAGACGCACGGTCCATCCATGTGGCAGGCATCGCAGCCTGCGCACGGATGGGTACTGGCCTTTGCCGCATCAAAGACGAAAACCTCATGTCCAGCACTCTGCGCCCCTTCGGTGAATTTCTGTGAAATATACTTTGACGTCGATTCGCTGTCCGCATGCGGGCTGCTATTGATAACAACAATCTTCATATTGCTTCCTCCCGAAATCGTACCTTTTTCCGGCACAGCTGCCTTTGTGGTTTCCCCGCCCGTGAACGACGCAAGGCCGCAGCCGCTTAAGAGTACCGTTAGTGCCCCCATGCCGCCGAGCTTCAGGAAATCCCTGCGATTCATCGTACCGCACCTCCATTACCATTAACTGGATGACTTGTTTTCCTTTCGATGCCTTTATTGTACGACGCGCTCCAATATATGTCGAATACTTATTTAGTTGTCATGGTTCATGCCTTTCAAGTATATTTCGTTCAGAGCCACGATAATGTTCATGCCTTCCATTATGCCGCGATAACATGAGAGACTCCTCCTTTTTCCATTCGCTGCAAAATCCGGATAATTTTATTCTAGCGTGATAGACATACCTTGTCGAATACCTGACCGGTATCATCTACCATACATTTTGAGCATAACAAAAAAACGCCGCTCTTGTCAGCGCCGTTTCTTGCGTTATCGTATATAAATTTTACAGGTTTCAGCCAATCGTAATCGTATATTCCGTATGGAACGTCTTACCCGATGCGAGTTTTTGCGTACCGGGTTTGTCGGCGAACTCACCGTCGAAGTCCGCAAAGTCCGCATGGCCGTACCACGGCTCGAGGCAGAGGAACGGAGCTCCGCCTTTTTCAGGCATCCAGAGACCCCAATAAGGGAACCCGGGCGCGGAGATCGTCAGCGATTTCGCACTTTTGGTCGAGCGGATGGTAAGCGCATCAGATTTCAGATCATCGTAAGCGCGAACGCCGCCCGCGAAAAAGGCGTCACTTAACGGCAACTTGTCTCCTTTGAGACTTGGCTCTTTTTCATGTGAGAACAGCACGCCCGGTGCGAGTTTATAACACTCCGTATCCTCGGAACGGTTGAACTGGATATAGCAATCCTCGATTTTTTCGCCATAGGCTATCGGGCAACGGAATGCTGGATGCGCACCGATGGAAAAAACCATCTCCGTCGTATCCTCATTCTGCACATCCCACGTCACACAGATGCTGCGTCCCTTGAGCACATAGCTCACCTCAAGGCGGAATTTCCACGGATATTTTGCAAGCGTTTCCTCCGTCCAACCGAGTGCGAAACGAATGGCATCCTTTTTTTGCTCCACAAGCGTAAAGTCAGAGATACGCGCAAGGCCGTGCGCAGGCAACTCGTATGTCTTGCCATCAACGCGGTACTTGCCGTCGACAAGCTTGCCGACGATGGGGAAAAGCAACGGCGCGCTGTATTTCCACCACGTTGGGTCTCCACGCCACAAATACTCCGTCTCATCAGCCCGTTCCTTAATCGAGCGCAATTCTGCCCCATGATCGCGCACCTGCACGAGCAAATCAGCATTTTCCAGCGAATATAACATGTAGTTCATCCTTTCCTATAGTTATCAATACTACTAGTTGATTATCTATACTAATTATACACGAGCTACACATGAAAATGTTTTCAAAAATTTCGCTGGACACTCGAGCACATCATCGCGGTCCTGCATCTACCGCAAGCCACGGCAAAATCTGACCGCGTCCATCTTGCGCCCATCCACGCCAGGGTCCGTGAAATCATACGGCTCGCCCGCCTCGAGTTTCTTTTCTTCTTCCGTCATATCCTTGCACATCCTTCTGTTTTCTCCATCCTATACCAAGAACGGCGTTGCCCGCAACGCCGTTCCTTGCTCTGTGCTATATTCTTTTTACAGATAGTCACAACGAAGCAGAGCCGGATTCAGGAATTTGTGCGGTCCGGGAAACCGCAGATATTTCATGCCTGGATTATTTGTACGCCGCCTCGTAGATGGCGAGATAGTCTTCATCCGACAGGGCGAGCGGGTCGGCGGTGGTGTCGCCGCCGAGGACTTCGTGTACTTTCTTCGGGTAGAGTTTGAGCTCGTCCTGCGTGATGCCGGCTTCGCTCATCATGAGGTTGCTGTCCACGACGGAGAGCGTCGACATCATCGAGGCCCGCCGCACGGCAGCAGAAAAGGTCGCCCTGGCAGGAACTGAGGGCAGCGCCGTCGAACTTTGATGATACGTATCGGTAGGGATCAGTAATTTCCAGCTGCCAAAAGGAGCCATCATAAACCATGCAATATACAGCAACCTATCCATCACCGCTCGGCGAAATCCTGCTGGCCTCGGATGACGAGGGGCTGACCGGGCTCTGGTTCGACCAGCAAAAATATTATGCCCAGAAGCTCGCTCCCGAGCACGTACAAAAAGAAACACCTGCCATCCAGCAAACGCTAAAATGGCTTGACCTCTATTTTGCTGGCAGAGAGCCCGGCTTCCTGCCGCCGCTCCACCTGATCGGCACGCCATTCCAGAAAGATGTCTGGCGCATCCTGCTTCAGATTCCCTACGGCAAGACGACGACGTATGGCGAAATCGCCCAGAAAATCGCCGCCCAGCGCGGCCTCGCCCACATGTCCGCCCATGCCGTCGGAGGCGCCATCAGCCACAACGAGATTTCCCTCATCATCCCCTGCCACCGCGTCGTCGGCAAAAGCGGCAGCCTGACGGGATACGCCGGCGGCATCGACAAGAAAATCTACCTGCTGAAGCTCGAAGGCGGATACAAAGAAACTTATTTCGTACCTAAACACAGCACGGCCCCCTGACGCCCTGCCTATCCCTGGCGGAAAAAGGCATTACGTTCGATCACTAAACAGCCAAAACAAACAACAAGGCCTTTGCGAAATTCGCTGGATTTCTCAAGGGCCTTGTTGTTTTGTTTAGGCATCCATCATCAGATCAGCAATCGAAAAGAGCGCGGCTTTGCCGCGCGCCGTCGCATGCTGAAAAAGGCCCGGCAGCTGAGTGAGCCAGCTTCTTTCCATTCGGGTGCATCTTGCGGACGGTTTCTTCCTTTGCAAAGACGCAGAGCAGGTCGCGTCCCAGCCAAGCTTCCAACGTTTTATCTTATTTCATGATTTTGCTTCAACGCGCTACATCATCCGCATCACCATCATATAAGCAAGCGTCCCGCCTGCCATCGGCAGCAGCATGTCACGCCGCCAGAAAAAAAGCGCGGCGGTGATGACGAGGGCGGCTGCTGTCGGGACGAGCTGCGTCGGATTCAGGATATCTACATTTCGCAGGCAATAAATGACGAGCAGACCGAAGACCGCAGGCGGAAGCAGGCGGCCAAGGTCGGTGATGACCTGCGGAATGCGACGCCTCTCCGTGAAAACGAGGTAAGGAAGGAACCGCGTGAGGATTGTGCCGAGCACGACGACGAGAATCGTGACAGCCTGTTCTTCTTCTGACATCTTATTTCCTCCCTTCCCGTTCCGTGCAGAGCTCCATCAGCTCTGCACTCTTTTCGCTGGTGCGCACCTCCGATGCACGGCGCACGCGCCGATAGACAAGCAGCCCGGCAAGGATTGTCACCATCGCCGGAATCATGAAAGCATCCGCGCCGAAGATGGCGAGGCAGAGCACGGAACCGAGGACGCCGATAAGAGCGGGCATGTGGTCCGAAATCACAAGCCGCAGGCACACGCCATCGCGCACCCATTGCTGGAGGAAGATGACGAAGAACATCGCCGTCATGACGAAATCAAGCCCCGTGAGATCGACTGCGAGAAAGCTGCCGAAAAGCGCGCCCGCCGTGCTGCCGAACACCCAGTAGACGTGATCGAGTACAGACACCCAGAAATACAGCCAGCTGCGGTCAATCCCCGCTGGAACTTCTGCCGTATAATTCACGGAAAACGTCTCATCCGTCGTCGCATAGATGAGGTACGGTTTTTTCCAGCCCATATCGCGGTACTTGCCGAGCATCGAGAGACCGTAGAACAGGTGGCGCGCGCCGACCATAAGCGCCGTCAGAAATGCCGAAAGCGGCTGGAATGAAGACGCGAGAATCGCGACGAGCAAAAACTCCATCGATCCCGTGTAGACGATGGCCGCCGTAAAGATGGGCAGCCATGTTGGAAACCCTGCCGTCACCATGAGCATGCCATACGTGATGCCGAGAAAAATATAGCCCGTGCAGACTGGAATCGTCAGGGGGAATGCCGCGCGCAAAGCGGCCGTTTTCGCGTTTGCCAAGGAGGAACCCCGCCTTTCCCTTTTCATATGAAAAACATCCCTCTTTTCTCCCCATGATACCATGAAAGAAAAGGGGGATGTCAAGCCTCCATGCCTCAGTCGAGCACTTTCTTGTTGTCCTTGCCCGGCGTCGTTACAATAACGGTTTCCGGCGTGATAATGAGCGCGCCTTTCGCCGTCGCTGCGCCGTGGAACATCTGCTCGACCATGCCCTTGAACGTCTGGACGAGCTCGCCCTCCGTTTCATGCACGGCACGTCCCTGGATCTGGTAGCCCTCCAGAGATTTCGCATCATACACCGAAATCGCGATACGGCCGTCATTCGCCGCGAGATTTTCGAGCGTCTTCTGCAGGAACACGTCGCCGACGACGAGCTTGCCATCGTCCATCACGTCCTTGAACGCCACAGGCACGACATTGGGATGACCATCCGCGCAAGTGGCCAAATCCCAAAGATTGTTCTTGAGTACTTTCTTGACATCATCTGACAGTTTCATGGAAATATCCTCGCTTTCATCATCGTCTGCTGAATCTGCCTGGCAGGCTTTCGCGCCTTGCCTCTTGACGACTTTAGTTTAGCGCGGCTGCTCCCCGTCCACAAGATATGGAGAAATTTATAAGTCACTCATAAATTTCAAAGTAACTTGAAAGCAAATGGATTGCTTGCTATCATCAAGGCAAGGAGATGAACATCATGTATCAGAAGAAACTCGCCGACGACATCCGCTGCCCGCTCGAATACGGGCTCGAAATCTTTGGCGGCAAATGGGACTCGCGCATCCTCTGCGTGCTCGCGGCCGCCGCGCCCATGCGCTACAGCGCCCTGCGCAAGGAAATGGTAAACATCACCGACGCCGTCCTCGCCGCTTCGCTCAAAAAGCTCCAGCAGTGCGGCATGATTGATCGGCAGCAATACGCGGAAATCCCGCCGCGCGTCGAATACCACCTCACGGAAAAAGGCGCCTCCGTCATCCCAATCCTCCAGAGCATCTGCCATTGGGCGGGCGCGTATCACAAGGAAGACAGCGACTGTATCATGAAGCAGTGCCAGCGATGCGACTACCGTGCATAGTTTCCAGGCATGCAAACATCATCAACATAAGCATTGGCTTCTTTCGATTTCCTGTTCTAAAATGAAAGCAACACAGAAATCGAAAGGAGCCAATTGCCATGAACAAGATTTTTACCCTCGTCACCATCTGCCTCGCGCTCTTTGCCTGTGCCGGCTGCGGCGCGGTGGAACCCCCTGCAGCCAGAACTTCTGCCGCGCCGAACAGCGCGCAGGCAGATGCCGCCGCGCAAGCAGACGACCAGAAAAATGGGCTCAATCATTTTTCCTGTGG
>DEDT01000015.1 GCA_002350105.1 Selenomonadaceae bacterium UBA2897
TTGAGGGCCAGGGAGAGGTCCTTCTGGTCGACTTCGCGCAGGACCATCTGCAGGGAGCGGTCGTCCAGCTGTACGATATCCTCGAACACGAACATGAGCTTCTTGATGTCCTCGGCCAGCTCCGGATTGTCGACTTCGAGCTGTTCGATGATCGACTTCTCGGTGCTGCGATCCACCACATTGAGGATATTGACGATGGCCTTCGTGCCGCCGGCCGTCGTGAAGTCCTGGGTAACAAAGGAAGAGAGCTTGCGTTCGAGCACGCGCTCCACTTCACGTATGACATCCGGCGACGTGCGATCCATGGTCGCAATACGCTTGGCCACATCGGCCTGCGCATCAGGCGGCAGCGAAGAGAGTACCGTCGCTGCCTGCTCCGGTGCCAGATAGGCCATGATGAGCGCGATGGTCTGAGGATGCTCGTTCTGGATGAAGTTCAGCAGCTGGCTCGGATCCGTCTTGCGCAGGAAATCGAAAGGACGTACCTGCAGGCTCGTGGTCAGGCGGCCGATGATCTCGCTGGCCTTCTCGGCGCCCAGGGCCTTCTCGAGTACGTTCTGCGCATACTCGAGACCGCCCGTCGAGATATAATCCTTCGCCATGAGCATCTGATAGAACTCACTGATGACATCGGCCTTCTGCTCCGCCGTGACCTGCTTATGGTTCGCAATGCCCAGCGTGATTTTTTCAATCTCATCATCGTCCAAATGCTGGAACAGCTTGGCAGAATATTCCGGTCCCAGGGCGATGAACAGGATGGCAGCTTTTTCCTCGTTGGTGAACTCGCTTTCGCTGCCCGTATCGTACATATCCATTTATTCGTCCTCCGACAGCCAGGTTTTGATGAGCATTGCCACCTCGGCCGGTTTCTCGTCGATGAGTTTCATAATCGTCTGCTTCTCGTCGAGGTGACGCTGCTCCTCCTCCGTGAGCTCCTCGCCGTCCACCTCGCCGTTCGCGACGGCCTGTGCACGGATCTCTGCCAAGCGTGCTTCCTCCTCTTGTTTCTTGCGCTCGGCCTCGAGACGCGCTTCTTCCTCCTGCTGCTTCTTGCGGCGATAGAGATAGATGGCACCCCCGATCATCGCGAGCACGAGCAGGATGGCAGCGACCTCCAGATAGAAGATGCGGTCCTGTTTCTCCTTTTCCGCTGCACGCGCCCTCTGTTCCTGATCACGGAATTCGGAGCTGAAAGGCAGCGGCTCGACGGAAATCGTATCGCCACGGTCCTGATTGATACCGGCCGCATTCGTCACCGTCTGCGAGATGCTGTCCTGCTGGTTGGAGTCAATGGATTCATCGACCAGCACGGCCACATTCAGACGCTTGATGGAGCCTGGTGAAGCGACGATCTTCTCCTTTTCCTCATTGATTTCGTAGTTCTTCGTGGACTCCTTCTTGGAATAATCCGCATTGGAGTTACCCGTCTGGGCCACATAGCCCGGCACGTTGGACTCAACGCCGGCCGCGCCGCCCGGATTCGTCGACGTCCCCTGATACGTCTCATTCATATCCTGCTGGCTGCGGATAATACCGGAGTCATCGACCACCGGCGTAAAGGTCTGGCGATCCGTCTGATGGTCATCGAAATCGAGTTCCGCATTGACGCGGGCCACAGCCTTGCCCTTGCCCAACGTCTGGTCAAGCATGGTCTGGATGCGGTGCTGGATGTTGTCCTCGACCTTCTTCGTCATCTCCAGCTGGGTCATCGTCTTGGCGCCGACGCTCTGCTCATCCTGATCGTCCGGGTCGTTGAGGATCTTGCCCGTCTCATCGACCACCGTGATATTCTCAGGCTGCAGCCCCTGAATGCTGTGTGCCGTCAGGTTGACGATGCCCTTGACTTCCTTCTTCGTGAGCTCGGCATTTGGCTTCAGGCGCAACATGATGGAAGCCGTGGCCGGCTTCTCATTCTTCTTGTAGAGGCTGTCCTCCGACAGCACGATGTGCACGCGCGCCTTTTCGACGGCATCGAGCTGCTCAATCGTGCGCGTGAGCTCGCCTTGCAATGCCTGCAGGTAGTTGACCTTATTCTGGAACTCCGTGACACCCAGTTTGTTGTCATCGAAGATCTCGAAGCCCTTCTGCCCGCGCGGCAGGTTGTTCGTGGCCATCTTCAGGCGTTCATCATGTACCTGCTCGGCCGGCACGAGAATCGTCGTGCCCTGACGATTCTCCTCGACCTTGTAATTGACCTTGTCTTCCTTCAGTTTGGCTGCCACTTCACCGGCGTCCTTGGCCTCCATATTGGTGAACAGAGGTACCATATCCGGCTTGCTGCCATACCAGAAACTGATGCCCAGTATGGCTATGAGAAGTGCCAAAGCGGAGCCGAGCATAATGTAACGCTGGCGCTTGCTGAACCGTGCCAGCAGCTTCTGATACCGCTCTTTCCAATCTCCCATGCTTTCCATCCCTTCGCGTAATGTCTGTCAGGCTGTCGGCGCACTATCCATCATACCTGCATGCGCATGATCTCCTGGTAGGCAGAAACAGCGCGATTGCGGATCTGCAGCGTAAGCTGCAGGGCCATGTCCGCCTTCTGGCTGGCCACGACGACGGAGGAAACATCGTCGATACGTCCCGCCGCCAGCAGGGCGTTTTTCTTGTCTGAATCCAGCTGCAACTCATTCGTCTTCTTCAAAGCATCCACAAGATAGTCGCCAAACCCCTTCACTGGTTCTGGCTGCTTTGTCTCGCCCAGATGACTTTCGGCTGACATCTGAACAGGTGTCATCTGCAAAGCTGCTATTTCCATGACCTTTATCCTTTCCGGTTACGTTCACTTATTACCGATCTCCAGCGATTTCGATACCATAGCCTTCGCGGCATCAATCGTCGTCGTATTCGCTTCGTAAGCACGGGATGCCGTAATCATATCCACCATCTCGGAGACCATGTTGACGTTTGGGCGCTCTACATAGCCCTGTGCATTGGCATCCGGGTGTGTCGGATCATAGACGAGCGGTCCCTGTTCATTATCCGTGCCAATGCCGATTGCGCGCACGCCGGCCCCCGGCTCCAGCTTGTGAATTTTTTTCTGCAGATAGCTCTCGAATGTATTGCTGTCCGTCTCGCGCGGCTCAAAAATCACGTAACGGCGGTGGTAAGCACCGCCCGTACGCGTACGCGTCGTGTTGGCATTGGCGATATTATTGCTGATTACATCCATGCGCAGGCGCTCCGCCGTAAGGCCGGAGGCCGCCGCATCGATTCCCAGGAACATGCTCATGTCTTACTCCTTATCTTCTTCTCCAGCCGCACGGCCTATCCTCAGCTCTGGCCGCTGGTAATGGCATTCTTCATGCGCGAAATGTAGCTGCCCAGCGACGTTGCCAATGAGCTGTAGTACAACTGGTTCTTTGCGAGGCCAGCCATCTCCCGATCGATGTCGACGTTGTTGTTATCGACACGCATCGTCGTCGTGTCCTCCCGCTCAATCTTCGGCGACACTGGTCCTGGCAGCCCCACGGGCAGGTGCATATCGTGCGTGCGCACGAGCTTCAACTGACGGGGATTTTCGTCGATCTGCAGCTCCTTGGCCAACAAATCCTCGAAGATGACGCCACTGCGCTTAAAGTTCGGCGTATTGACATTGGCGATGTTGTTGCTGATGACTTCGTGCCGCAGCGAAGCTGCCGACATACCGCGGGAGGTATAGTTTATCGTGGGCGCATTCATGATCTGGTCCAAAAACATGCGCTGCACTCTCCTTCCTCGCTTGCTTGCAAAAGGGCGCAATCCACCCTCTGCTCATAAGCCTATATGCATATTTTCTACAAATTTAGCAGAAATCCTTTAAATACACCTTTAAATTTTACCATCTTTCACCTTTTTTTGACAGTCCAAATGCCCAAGCCGAATGAAAAATTCAAAAAAAGCTGCTGTTTCGCAAAAAAACAGCAGCCAAAAATCAAATCCAGTTGATGAAATCTTCGTCCTTCATCACGCGGCGTGCCTGCAAGCCTTCCATAAGGTACGGATTATTGATATCGATCTTCGTCCCCTTCATCCCCATGGAACGCGAGGAAATCACGCGAGCCGATGAGAGCTTGCTCAGGGCATTTACGATGACCGAACGCGTGACCTTCACCTTGTCGGCAATCTTGGAGGCGACGAGGGGCTTGTTGTCGCCCGGCAGCGCGGTCAGCACGGAATAGGCCGCGAGCACCTCCGACTCCGACAGCGTGAGCAGGGCCATCTTCACGGCCTTGCGCTCTTCGAGGCGCTTCTCGGCATCCAGCTTCTTCTGCCGCGCCTCATCCTCCAGCCGCTTGGCATGGTCGTGCAGCATCTCCATGCCCACGACCGTGGCACCATACTCCGCCAGCAGCAGGTCATCTTCCGTAAACTCATCGTTATACTTCGCTACAATCAGCGTACCGATGCGCTCGCCGCGCCCGTAAATCGGCACAATCGTCGTATTCTTGCCATGGAAAATGCACGGTGTATTGTCCTCGTAAGCGCACATGCCGGTCTTTGATCGCAGGTTAGCCCGCGTCTCGCCAATGCGCAGCAGCCACTTTACATAGTGGCGCGGGAATTCACCACGGTTGATGACCTTGTCCAGCATCAGGCTGCACTCGAAATCATCGACAAAAGCGTACCCCAGCACCTTGCCCTTCTGACTCGTAATGTACACGTTGGCCGTCAGCACGTTCTTGAGCACGGTGGCGATATCGTCGTAACCGACGACCTCAGCATCCTGCAACAGATGGTTGATTTCACGCGTTTTCTGCAGCAGTGGATTGCTGCTGCCCGCTTCTTCCATCATCCTCAACGCTCCCTTCCATTGTATTAAAGAATAAACTGTGTAAGATCGCGGTTCACGACGATATCCGCGAGCTTCGTATCTACATAATCTTCGTCAATGACCACATGTTTGTCCGTTAGTTCCGGTGCCTCGAAGCTTACATCCTCGAGCAGTTTCTCCAGCAGCGTGTGCAGGCGGCGGGCACCGATATCCTCGGACTGCTCATTGACATCGCACGCGAGCTGCGCCAGGCGGCTGATGGCCTCGGGATGGAATTCCAGCTCGACGCCCTCCGTCGCGAGCAAGGCCTTGTACTGCTTGACCAGCGCGTTCTGCGGCTCCGTGAGAATTTTCTCGAAATCCTCCTTGCGCAGGGACTGCAGCTCCACGCGGATCGGGAAGCGGCCCTGCAGCTCGGGGATGAGGTCGGACGGCTTGGCCAGGTGGAAGGCGCCGGCCGCGATGAAGAGCACGTGATCCGTCTTCACCGGGCCGTACTTCGTCATGACCGTCGTACCTTCGACGATAGGCAGGATATCGCGCTGCACGCCCTCGCGGGACACATCCGCGCCACCGCTCGTGCCGTCGTGCACGGCCACCTTATCGATTTCATCGAGGAACACGATACCGCAATGCTCGGCGACCTGGCATGCCTCCTCCGCCACGGCGTCCATATCGATGAGCTTCTCCGCTTCCTGCTGGGTGAAGATCTTGCGCGCCTCGGATACGGATACCTTGCGCTTCTTGTGGCGCTTCGGCATCATGTTGCCGAGCATATCCTGCAGGTTGTCCCCCATGCCTTCGAGGCTGGAGCCGCTGAACATGCCGATCATCGGGCGGCTCGACTCCTCGACCTCGACCTCGATGAGCTCTTTTTCGAGTTCGCCTTTCGCGAGACGTTTCTTCACCCAGTCGCGGCCCGCCTGATATTTCTTTGGCTCCTCTTCGCCCTGCGGCTCCTCATCGTCAGAGCCGCCAAAGAGACGTCCCAGCGGATTCTGCGATTGTTTCGGCTGCGGCACGAAAGCATCGACGATGCGCTCCTCGGCGAGCTCTGCGGCCTTTTCCTGCACATCGTTCATGCGCTGCTGGCGCACCATATGCACGGCGGCCTCGGCGAGATCGCGCACAATGGTCTCAACATCGCGGCCCACGTAGCCGACCTCAGTGAACTTCGTCGCCTCGACCTTCACGAAAGGCGCCTTGACGAGCTTCGCGAGGCGGCGGGCAATCTCCGTCTTGCCGACACCGGTCGAGCCGATCATGAGGATGTTCTTCGGAATGACGTCCTCCTGCATCGTATCCGTCAGCTGACGACTGCGCCAGCGGTTGCGCAGCGCGATGGCCACGGATTTCTTGGCCTCGTCCTGACCCACGATATATTTATCGAGCTCCGCCACGATCTGCCGCGGCGTCTGCTCGTTGACCCCGAATGTTGTCTTTTCCATCAATCCAGTTCCTCCACAATGATATTATGGTTGGTGTAGACGCAGATATCCGCCGCGATGTTCAGCGACTCCTTCGCAATCTCCGCTGCGCTCATATCCGTATGACGCACGAGCGCCCGCGCCGCCGACAGCGCGTAAAAGCCGCCCGAGCCGATGGCTGCGGCCTCGCCGTCCGGCTCGATGACCTCGCCGCC
>DEDT01000039.1:0-39666 GCA_002350105.1 Selenomonadaceae bacterium UBA2897
AAAAGGCCCAGGCCATGCAAGGCCTGAGCTGTGAGGGAATATCCCTCGAAAAGAAATATGAGTAAAGCAATGCAGGAATCAAAGTTAAGCAGGCTGCGGCGATGCGGCACGCAGGCGACAGGAAACGGAAAAAACGCCATGTGCGGCCCGGATGTCGAGATGCCCGCCATAGCGGGCGACGACCTCCTGCACGCTGCTGAGGCCGATGCCGGTGCCGAGATAGCCGTACTTGCCCGAGAGGTAGTTTGCACCCCGGGGCCGCAGGCTCTGCGCATCGTAATTGTTGTCGATGGCTACGGTAAACCACGGGCCGATTTTCTTCGTCGTCACCCGGATCCAGCCCATACTATGCGGCAGCGCCTGCACGGCCTCGCTGGCATTGGCCAGCAGGCAGTCAAAAAGCGTGCAGAGATCGACGCCCGCAAGAAAAGTGGGTGCAGGCGCCTCCAGCCGCAGGTCGAGGCGATGCCCCCCCCCCCGCCGCCGTCAGGCGCCGTGCATACGCCTGAAAGATCGTGCTGAGCAGGGAAGCCGCGGACGGATCATTCCCGTTCTGCCCGCTCTCCGCGTGATGCAGGAGCAGGCTTTGCTGGCGGACGCATTCCTGCGCGAGCGCCAGCCGCTGCTCCTCACGCCGCCGACTTTGCACGATACGGTAGAACCATACCTGAAAGGCCAGGCAGACCCCCAGCGTCCCCAGCACACAGAGGATGCACAACAGGCGTGCGAGCCAGCCCATATCCTCAACCAGCAGGTAAAAGGCAAACAGAGAAAAGAAAAACACGAAAGGAAGAATACCGCAAAGGATACGCAAATACGCCATTTTTCGGTTCAAGACCTCCCCTCCTCTCTGCCGGGAGATACATCATCAGATGCGAGGAACCGCCGCCAGGCCGCGAGGCGCAGGCGCGCGAGCCGCTCGCTGAGCGCACGATTCTCCGCATAGATATGCGGTGCCGAGAGCTCGGTCATCGCGAAACGCACCGAGCGGAAAGCCGCCATCATGGCGATGCCGCCCGCCACGGAGACGATGCCCACCCAACCGCTCATAGTTTCCGGCTGGGCCGTCTCAATCGCGAAAAATACCACCGAAAGGAAAAACAGCAGGGGCGCGAGCCAGGCCAGGTGCAGGAAGCGGCGGGTCGCATAGTGGAAAAATATCGGCAGGTCATGCTCCAGCCAGCGCAGCAGGCGTGGGAACGTCAGGCCGTAGGCCAGCAGCAGATACAGGCACCCCAGCACATGCGGCAGCAAATTCTCAGTCACACCATTGCCCCCCATGAGATAGTTGGCGGGATAGATGATGGCGCAGCCGTAGACAGCCTGCACGCCGTAGACAAAGAGGTGACGCCAGAACGGCCGCACGATAGCGAAAAAAAGGACATTCAGCGCGGCCTCCGTCAGAAAATATACGCGCTGCCGCTGAGTTCCGGCATCATATCGTCGAGCAGCACGAGATCGTAGTGTTGCTCCCGCAGGCAGCTGAGGCAGGCTTTGCCGCTCTCAGCCAGCGTGATCTTTGCCTGGGTCTCCTTGAGCAGGCTCTGCGCGACAAAGCGGTTCATCTCATTGTCGTCGACGACGAGAATCCGTGCCTGTGGCGCAAGGAACGTTGCGTGATGCGCCTCTTCCACCTCCCGGTAATGGCGCACATCGAATTCGCCGATGACCGCCGCCGAGCGCACCTCCAGCGGCACCCAGGCCGTAAAGGTCGAACCCTGTCCATACGTACTCGCCACCGTGACCGTGCCGCCCATGCGCATGATGAAGCGGCGCGTAAGCGCGAGACCGAGGCCCGTGCCTTCGACGTTGCGGTTGCGCTGCCGGTCGACGCGCACGAAGTCGCCGAAGAGCTTGTTGAGATCTTTATGGCGGATGCCGATGCCCGTGTCCTGCACCTGAACAGCCAGCATGATGCTGCCCGGCCCGGCCTGCACACCCGGCGGCCAGGTATCCGGCGCACTCTGCAGCACGCTGAGCGAGACGCTGCCGCGCTGCGTATATTTCACCGCATTGGTCAGGAGATTCACGATACTCTGCTGCAGCAGCACGCCGACGACACTGAGCAGGATGAGGAAAAGAATGGGGAAGATGAGCAGTACCGCCTGCCGGCTCAAAACCTTTCTCATAAGAACTTCACCCCCTCGGTATACCAGTCGAGCTTGATCAGCGCCTCATCGGAGAGCGATTCCCCCTCACCCGGCGCATCGAGACGGGGAATGGCGACCTGCATGCGGCTGCCGCTCTCCCGGATATCCTGTACCGGCTGGCTGAACTCCGCACTCGTCGCGATGGTGAAGTCATAGCCGTGTGCCGCCATTTCCGCCAGCGCCTGCCGGGCGCGCTTCTCATCAAAGGTCACGTCATCGGTGACGGCGAGCCTGATTCCGAAGCGCTTGGCCGCAAGGTGCGCACCCACGAAATGCTGCTTGTTCCAGCCCGCCTCCTCGCTATTGCCATAGAGCACGAGCCCGACCACCGGCTGCCTTGCCTTGGCGACCTCTCCGCCGTCATGTTGGAGAGAAAAGAGCAGGATAAAGATGGCCAGCAGCAGTGCGCTGCCACTGCACAGAAAAACCAGCTGCAGCTTGTGCCGCTGCCAAAGGTGCTGCCAAAATTGCTTCATCTCAGCTCCACCCCCTCGACATACCAGTTTAGCCGTTGGAATAATTCGTCATCGGAAAGATTTTCTCCTGCCGGCACGCGTTCGTTCCCCTCACGGTCACGCAACGGACCGTAAAAGACATCCTCCTCGCCATCCTCGAGCAGGCCTCTGGCCTGACGCACCATCATTGCCGCGCGCGGTCATCGTCCGACCAATCCCCAATATAGCGCACATAGACCTTTGCCTCCGGAGCCGCCCGGCGCACGCCGAGCGCAAAAGCATCGATACCGCGCACGACCTCGGGAATATTCGTAGCCGCGACGTAGCCGATGGCTCCCGTCCGGGTTGTGCAGCCCGCCACCAGCCCGGCAAGATAGCGCGCCTGATACATGCGCCCCATGAAAGGCACGAGATTGGGCCGCGCTACCTTCGTAAGCAGGAGAAAAAGCATGCCGAGAATCACGCTGCATGCCGCAAGATATTTCATCGGCTCCCCCCTCTCTCTGCCAAGGCGGTAACACAGCAGCTCAATGCCCCGTATCCCGCATGGTAAAGTCCGTATCCTCCTCAATCATCTGCAGCATGATATCCGCGAACAAGGGGTCAAACTGCGTGCCACGCCCCTTCGCGATTTCCGCGTGCACGACTGCCTGTGGCAGTGGGTCGCGATAGCTGCGCCGCGACGTCATCGCATCGTAGGCATCGGCCACGGCGATGATGCGCGCCATGCGCGGGATGGCTTCTCCCGCCAGGCCGTCGGGATAACCGTGCCCATCCCAACGCTCATGATGCGAGCGCGCGCCGACAGCAAGCTCCGGGAATTCCCGCACCGTCTGCAGAATTTCCGCCCCTAGCGTCGTATGTGACTGAATCAGGGCGTACTGTTCATCGGTCAGCCGTGTGGGCTTGTTGATGATGTGCGCCGGAATGCCGATTTTGCCGATATCATGCAGCATGGCAATCGAGTGAATGCGCGCCTGCGTAGACGCATCGTCGCCCAGGCGCCGCGAAATTTCCTGCGCATACTGCGCCACACGCTCCGAATGGCCGTGCGTATAATGATCTTTGACATCAACAGTCTGCGCGAGCGCCAGGACCACCTGATTGAAAATGCGCTGGCTCGTCTGCAATCGCGCATTGGCCAGTGCCGTCTGCCGCGCAACCTCCTGCTCCAGCTGCGACTGCAGATACTCATAACGCAGAATGCGCTGCACGCGCAGCCGCAGCACATCGGGGATAAAGGGCTTGTGCAGGAAATCCGTCACGCCCGCACGAAACCCCTCGGCCTCGCGCTCCGCCGTCATATCGCCCGTCAGCATGATGATGGGCACCTCCGACGTCTCCAGTCGCGCACGCAACTGCCGCAGCATCGTCATGCCATCGAGATCCGGCATAAGGTAATCCAGGAGCACGAGATCAAAGGTCTGGGCTTTGAGAATCTGCATGCCCTCCGCCCCGCTATGTACCTTGACGAGCTCGTATTCATCGCCCAGGATCTTTTCGAGCACCATGAGGCTCATCTCATCGTCATCCACGGCCAGCACGCGCGGTCTATCTGCGAGTGTCAGCGTCATAATATCACCGCCTTACCTGATGATTGCCTTGCCAAAAACGCCAGTTGAACTCACACTTATTGCTTCGCAACATACGTCGTAACCTCACCCTGCTTGATTTCGTAGAATGCCATGGCCGACATGGCGGTATCGTCCGTCGGCGTGATGAAATCGAAGACGTAAGCATACGTGCCGTCCTTCAGCTTCGTATCCCTGATCTGGAAATTCTCGCTGAGCTGGAAGGTATCGATATCGGCCATACGCCCTTCATAGCCTGCCTTGCCGTCATGCATCATATACTGCTGTGTCGTCACCGTATCGCCGGGCTTCAGCTTCACGAGATTGCGGTCGGCCGCGCCCTCCTCATTCAGGCCTTCACGGGCACCTAAGATGCGATAGCTGTTCGACGCGGCATCGTAGAGCACGGCGTTAGCCAGCGCCTGCTGCACCTTGCTGGCCGTATCGGGCAGCAGGTCCGCCGTACGTTTGGCGAAATCGCCCATATCAATCATGTTCGTGAAGCCCGTGTCGCGCGTGTTGCCACCAAAATTGGTCGTCTGTTCCGCTTCGCGCGCATAGCGGGAGAAGAACGGCTTGGGGGCCTGCGACGCCGCTGCCATGGCCTCTACGCCCATATTCTCATAGGCATCGCGCAGCTGGGGCAGTTTTCTGAGATCCGTGACGGAGAGCGTCGCCTGATCGGCCGTACCGGCCGCCTCACAGCCTTCCATATAGGAATCGCACATCACCTTTGCCAGCGCGAGCGGGTCGTTGCCCACGCCTGCCTGAAAACCTTTGACGATGCCCGTGTAGTACCAGCCGTTGCCCGGCTCCACCTCCTGGGAGGCGACGAATTTCCCCTGCCTTCGCCTGATTGTTATGCCACTCCCTGGCACCGCCCGTCTGAATCACGAAGGTCACGCCATCGGGCGGCTGCAGCTGCGTCAATTCCACGAGGTCCGAAGTGCCCGCACCGGCTTTCGACTCCAGGTCCGTGCCACACATATAGAGCTCGACGACCCACTTGCCCGTCGTCGGCTCACCCGTCCCCGGAAGGTCGCCGCTCGCGGTGCACTCACCTTTGCCGCAGTCAAGCAGCATCAGGAACAAGCACAGGCAGCTGGCGACAGCCAAAACTCTCCCCAATCGTGACCATCGCCTCAGCGTACATATTTCACTGCCAGTCATTGGCACACATCTCCTTTCCCATATGCCTCGATACTTCCTGTTTATATCTTAGCAAAACTGGCCGGAAATGCGATCAAAAATGGCACGAAATGCATTTTTATGGCACGAAATGCATGAACCAGGCCTCCATTGCCCTTCACTCACGCGAAAAAGACCCAGCCAACCCGGCTGAGTCTTCATGTATACATGTATAGATATATATATAAGGTACCAGCCCCATCCTACTCCCGCATGCGTCGGTAAAGATGAGACTCGTAAGCTTCGCGCAGAGCGGCGCGGCCCTGGCGGCGCATTGTAATGTGCGCACCATCCGTGAGGATGAAGGCATCCCCCACCACATCATCGACCTCGTCCATGTTGATGAGGAAGCTGCGGTTCACACGCAGGAAACGCGCATCCGCGAACAGCTCCTCGGCTTCGGCCATCGTCATGCGCGTACGCAGCGGCTCGCGTCCCTGCGTGCGATGCACGATGAGGTCATGCCCGTCGCTCTCGATGTGCGTGATGTCCTTGAGCGGCACGGAGACCGGCTCGCCCTCGATGCGCAGCCGGGCATGCGCCGTCGTCCATTACAGGCGCTCCCGCGCCCGTCCCATGCACTCCGCCACATCCGCGGGGCGGATGGGCTTCACGCAGTAGTGCAGCGCGCGCACGGCAAAGCCTTCCACCGCATACTCCGGCCGGCTCGTCATGAAGAAGATGATGCACGAAGGAGCCAGCTCACGCACGACACTGGCCACATCGATGCCATTCACGTCCCGCTGCAACACGATATCGAGAAAGACGACCTCGGCGGGCTGGGCGCGGAATGCCTTCAGGAAAGAGGCGGCATCGGCATAGGCACGCACGCGGAACACTTCCTCATGCTCCTGCGTCATCCAATGCTCGATCATCAGCGAGAGTCGTTCCCGTGCCTCCTGATCGTCATCCAGTATCATCAATCTCAAACCGCCCGCCTCTTTCCTATCGCCAGCAATCTCTCAGGCTGCTTCAGCATATGCCACGGTGGCTATTTTCTGTGCACAACCGGTACATATTTTTATTTTTACTAGTTATATTTTAACCTGCAGCAAGGCAAATGACAAGCCTCGCGCCGTGAGACAATACCGCTTCATCGGGAATAAAAAAGGCTGCTGTACGTAACCTGATGACCAATTACGATACAGCAGCCTGCATTTCTGCAATGGGTTCTGTTATGAGAAAGACAAAAGGGAACTCAGTGATTAAGCTCGGGCAGCGGCGACGGCTTTCACGAAAGCTTTCGCATTCTCCGTGACGCCGGCATAGTCGCCCTTCTTCGCGGGGCCGGAAAGGCTGCTGCCTGCGGATACGGCCACGGCACCGGCATGGAGCCAGTCAGCTGTGTTCTCGACGCTGACGCCGCCGGACGGCATGAGCGGAGCCTGCGGCAGCGGGCCGTGGATATCCTTGATCATCTTCGTGCCGACGATATCGCCCGGGAAGATCTTCACGATATCGGCACCGGCCTTCAGCGCGGCCACGACACCCGTCGGATCCATGACGCCCGGGCAGGAGACGACGCGATAGAGGTTGCACATCTCGACAACATCCTTGTCGAAAGCCGGGGAGACGATGAACTGCGCGCCTGCGAGAATCGCGAGGCGGGCAGACGTCGTATCGAGCACCGTGCCCGCACCGATGATGACATCGGCATCGTCAGCGTATTTGTTCACGAGGGTCGTGATGGCCTCGGGCGCATGCGGCGTCGTGAAGGCGAGCTCGATGGCCTTGACGCCACCGGCGATGCAGGCATCGGCAATCTTCACGCCGTCTTCCATCGTCTTGCCGCGCACGACGGCGATGATGCCCTGCTGCGAAAGCTTCAATACAGTTTCATTCTTATTCATATTATGATTTGCTCCTTGAAAACAAATTTACGGCTTTGTATATGCCCGATTACGGCTGCTTGCCGATGTAGGCGAGGATGCCACCATCGACGTAGAGGATATGGCCGTTGACGAAGTTCGAGGCGTCGGAAGCGAGGAAGATAGCCGGGCCCATGAGGTCCTCCGGCGTGCCCCAGCGATTGGCCGGCGTCTTGGATAGGATGAAGGAATTGAACGGATGGCCCGGCGTGCGCAACGGTGCCGTCTGCGGCGTCGCGATGTAGCCCGGTCCAATGCCGTTGCACTGGATGTTGTCCGCGCCGTACTCGGAAGCGATGTTGCGCGTGAGCATCTTCAGGCCGCCCTTAGCTGCCGCATAGGCGGAGACCGTCTCACGGCCGAGCTCGCTCATCATGGAGCAGATGTTGATGATCTTGCCGTGGCCCTTCTTCTGCATGCCGGGGATGACAGCCTTGGAGACGATGAACGGTGCGTTCAGGTCGATGTCGATGACCTGACGGAACTCTTCAGCCTTCATCTCCAGCATCGGGATACGCTTGATGATGCCCGCGTTGTTGACGAGGATATCGATGGTGCCAAGCTCTTTTTCAATGTCTGCGACCATTTTCTGTACTTCGTCCTCTTTCGTGACGTCGCAGATATAGCCGTGCGCCTCGATGCCGTCCTTCTTGTAATCAGCCATTGCCGCATCCATATGCTTCTGGCTGCGGCAGTTGAACGCGATCCTGGCGCCTGCCTGTGCATAGGCCTTGGCAATCGCATAGCCGATGCCATAGGCTGCACCCGTTACGAGGGCAACCTTACCTTTCAGCGAAAACTGATTCAGAAAATCCGCCATGATGAAAAAGCCTCCTTATTTCAAATCCACTTTCTTAATATTATCCATGTCATCGAACGTCTTGTTTTCGCCGCCCATGGCCCAGATGAACGTGTAGTTCTTCGTGCCGCAGCCGGCGTGGATGCTCCAGGACGGGCTGATGACCGCATCCTCGTTGTGCATGATGATGTGGCGCGTCTCATCGCCCTGGCCCATCATGTGGAACACGACATCGTCGTCACCCACCTCGAAGTAGAAGTAGATCTCCATGCGGCGCTCGTGGGTATGCGCCGGCATCGTATTCCATACCGAGCCCGGTTTCAGCGCCGTCATGCCCATGGAGAGCTGGCAGGTCTCCAGCACATCCGGATGGATGAACTGGTTGATTACACGGTCATTGGCCTCCTCCATCTTGCCGCACGGCACCTTGCGCGCGTCTTTCAGCGTGAGGAGCTTCGTCTGGCAAGGCTTATGCGCCGGCGCAGACACCATGTAGAACTTCGCGGGCTTATGCGCGTCGTCGCTCTTGAACGTGACCTCTTTCGTGCCCATCGTCACGTAGAGGCAATCCTTGTAGCCGAGCTTGTACTCTGTGCCGTCAGCCGTAATCACACCGCTGCCACCCACGTTGAAAATGCCGATTTCACGGCGCTCCAGGATGAACTTCGTGCCGAAGTTGTGCCAGACGTCGATGCCCTTGTCGAGGGAAACCGTCTCATGTACCGGCATGCAGCCGAACGTGACCATGCGGTCGACGTGGGAGTAGGTCGCCGTGACCTCATCCGGCTGGAACAGCCCTGTGATGAGGAATTCCTTACGTACCTCCTCCGTGTTGTAGCGCTTGAAATCCACAGGATTTACCGAATAGCGAACATCCATCTTTCTTGCCTCCATATATATACTTAGTTCTGGGAATTCATGAACGTCTCCAGTTTCACGCGGTCGGGCAGGCCTTCGTTATCGCCGGCCACCATGACCGCGAGGGCGCCGATGGCCGCACCGCGATGCGCGGCCTCCTTCAGCGTCTTGCCCTCCAGCAGTGCGCTGATCGTGCCTACGGCAAAGCCGTCGCCCGCGCCGACCGTATCGACGACGCGCGCAACGTGGAAACCCGGGGAATCGAACTTCTCGCCGTCCGCCGTCTTGACAAAAGAGCCTTTGGCGCCGACCTTCACGACGACCGCCCCGGCTCCCTGGCCGATGTAGAAGTCAGCGATCTTTTCCGGATCACGCGAGCCCATGAGCGTCTCACCTTCGCCGACGCCCGGCAGCACGAGGTCCGCCTTGGCCGCGAGTCCGTTGATGACGCGCACCATCTCCTTTTTATCCGGCCAGAGCGCAGGGCGCAGGTTCGGGTCAAAGGAAACGCGGGCACCGTGCTCGCGCGCGAGATCCATGAGCTTGCCCGCCGCGGTGCGGCAGCTCTCGGAGAGGGCCGCCGGAATGCCCGTGACATGCACGTGCTTGACACCTGCCCAATCGATATCATCGAGGTCTGCCGGATCAAAATGCGAGAAGGCCGTGCCCTTGCGGAAATTGACCACTAGCGGATCCTCACCCGGCTCCGGCTTCGCCTTCATCTGCATCCCCGTCAGGTACGTATCATCCATTTTGACATAGCGGTTCTCGATCTTGTTGGCCGCGAGGAAATCGATAATATGCTCACCGAACGGGTCCTTGCCGACACGGGAAACATAGGCCACACTGTGCCCGAGACGCGCGAGGCCGACGGAGAAATTCACCTCGGCGCCGCAGACGTAGCGCGTGAAATGCTCCACATCCTTCAGCGGTGCGATCTTGTCGGCGACAATCAACCCCATGGGCTCGCCATACGTCAATACTTCTGCCACTTGCTTTACCTCCATTTATCTTTATCTAATTTGAAAGGCTTTACATAATAAACCGATTTAGTATAGGTACGAACACAGGAGCAAACGCTCCCGTTCCCGGCACCAGCCGTGCCTCCCCTGTCCTCAGGTGGAATGGCGCACGTGCAGCGTGCAGGGCAGTTCGATGTTCTTCGGCGGCACAGACTGGCCGTTATGCAGATTCTGCATCATGCGCTTCACGCACTCACGCCCCTCTTCGTAGCTCGGCAGCGCGATGGTCGTGATGCCGCCGCCCACGAGGTTCATCCAGCTCCAGTCGTCGAAGCCGCAGAGCCCCGTATCCTTGGGGAACTCGATATGCAGATCGCGCATGGTCTGCACGCAGCGCATTGTCGCGACGCCGTTGCCTGTGAACAGGCAATGCTTGTGACCGGCATGGTCGCGCATGAACTCCTGCATCACGCTGGCATCACGCAGCTTCTTCTCCAGAAAATAGACCTGTGCCGGCCCCTGGAAATAATCGTTGTAGATGGCGCGGAAAATCTGGCAGCGGCTGATGCGCGTGCTGTTCGTGAGGGGCTGCGTGAAGTAACCTACACTCTCATAGCCCTCTCCCTTGAGATAGCGGAACAGCTGGTGCATGACGTCTTTGTCGCTGCTATGCACGGTATCGAATAGCTCGCGGTCAATCGTACGGTCTGCCAGCACGATCTTCGTGCCCGCATCCGCCACCTCGCGCAGGAACTCCTCGTTGCCGCCCGTCGTGTTCAGGATGATGCCGTCGACGCTCTGGTCGATCATGCTCAGGATGTAGTCGCGCTCCTTGCGCGGCTCATCGTCTGAATTCGCAATGAGGATACGATAGCCGAAGCGCTCGCAGCAGTCGCTGATGCCCTTGAGCAGGATCGGCGAGAACGGGCTCGTAATATCCGATACGATGACCCCCATCACGAAGGACTGCTTGGACTTCAGGCTGCGTGCAAGGGAATTCGGGCGGTAGCCCAGCTCCTCGATGACATCGGCAATCTTCTGGCGCGACTCCTCCGACATGTACTCGAACTTGCCATTCAGGTAACGGGATATCGTCGTTTTGGATACGCCGGCCTTCGCCGCCACATCGACGATCGTGACTTTTTTGCGCTTCGTTCCCGGCATCCGCTTCACTCCTTCATACAGCATTGCTACGTTATGGGTTCTGGTTTCGTGCATCCATTAACGAAACCGTTTTACATATATTACTATAGCGCATTACTTATGCTTTGTCCAGCATTATCGAAAAAATTTTCCTTCTTTGCGCGGAATCACGTCTTCCCTATCGCTTTACATCGCAGAAGATGCGTGCTATAATGGCAGGCATAAACCGTTGAGGCGAAAAGAAGGCAGTCAGGCTCCTATAGCGAGTCCGCGTTGGTGTAAGGCGGATGGCAGACGGCTGGCCGGTTGGGTCGCTGAGGGCGCACCGAATACCCCCCTGGGTGAGTAGGCTGCGACGCAGGACGCGCGTGAGGCGTCAGGGGGATGTATGTCCCTCGTAAGAGCATGGCATCGCGCCATGAAACAGGGTGGCACCGCGAAGAAAGCTTCGTCCCTGGCAGTTTTTATCGACTGCCGGGGACTTTTATATTGCATGAAAGTCCCCGGTATAACGAAAAGGAGCTACTATCATGGCAGAAACAAAAGACGCGAAAAAAATCATCCTCTCCGGCATCCAGCCGACCGGCGTGTTCACGCTCGGCAACTACCTCGGCGCTGTGCGCAACTGGCGCGTCATTCAGGACGAATACAACTGCTATTATTTCATCGCGGACCTGCACTCCATGACGATCCACATCGACCCGCAGAAGCGCCGCGAACAGACGCGGCAGGCTTTCGCGCTGCTGCTCGCCTGCGGCATCGACACGGAAAAGAGTCTCGTCTTCGTGCAGAGCCATAATAAGTGCCATGCCGAAATGGGCTGGATCATGGACTGCTGCTCCCAGTTCGGCGAACTCTCGCGCATGACGCAGTTCAAGGATAAGTCCCAGAAGCACCCCGACAACATCAACGCGGGCCTCTTCACCTATCCGGCACTCATGGCGGGCGACATCCTGCTCTACCAGGCCGACTATGTGCCCGTGGGCGCTGACCAGACGCAGCACCTCGAGTTCACGCGCGATGTCGCTACGCGCTTCAACCACACCTACGGCGAGACGTTCAAGCTGCCCGAGGGCTATTACCCGAAGGCGGGCGCGCGCATCATGAGCCTGCAGGACCCGACGAGCAAGATGAGCAAGTCCGACACGAACCCGAAGGCCACGATCTCCATCCTCGACGACGAGAAGACCATCATCAGGAAGTTCAAGAGCGCTGTTACGGACAGCGAGTCCGAGGTCTGCTACCGCGAGGGCAAGGATGGTATCAACAACCTCATGACCATCTACAGCGCCGTCACGGGCAAGAGTATGGACGCGATCACGGCGGAATTCGCAGGCAAGGGCTATGGCGACTTCAAGCTGGCCGTCGGCGAGGCCGTGTCCGAAGAGCTGCGCCCGGTGCGCGAGAACTTCCAGCGCCTCATGGACGACCGCGCCTTCCTCGAAGAGGAAATGCGCAAAGGTGCCGAGCGCGCTACCTACATCGCGAACAAGACGCTCACGAAAGCCAAGAAGCGCGTCGGCCTGCTGCTGGAGAAATAAACATCGCCAGACAAACGAATACCAAAAAGGGAAGTGGCCCACTGAGGCATCGCTTCCCTTTTGCTGTATATCGAATATGTCCAAACCTACTGGCAAAGTTCCATTTTGCGCGCTTTAAAGGTGACGAGCTGCAGACCCGCGGCTGCCGCGAGCTGCTGTCCGGCTGCGAAATTGACGCCGATGGCTTCGGGCGTATGCGCATCGCTGCCGAGCGTCACGTACCGGCCGCCGAGCGCGTGGTAACGCTGATAGACGGGCAGAAGATCCTCGCAGGCGGCTTTGTCACCGAGGCGGCGCGTATTGAGCTCCATGACCTTCCCCGTCTCGATGACGGCCCTGAGCACCGCGTCGATTCCCTCATGGAACTGCGTATAGTCGAGGGTATGTTCCTCATAGGGCGCGTAGCGCACGATATAATCGATATGCCCCAGCACATCGCAGAAATCACAGGCGCGGATCTGCTCCGCCATCGTCTGGAAGTAGGCATGGAATACCTGCTCTTTGCTCCGCCCCCGATAGTAGTCCGGATAGTAGAGGTCATGATGCTCCAGCAGATGGATCGAGCCGATCACGAGGTCAAAGGGTACCTCAGCCACGAAAGCCCTGCTGCGCGCCAACGTGCCCTGCTCGAGCCCGATTTCAACGCCGAGGCGCAGCTGATCCCCGCGCAGCGGCAGGTACTCCTGCCAATACTTTTGCGGCGAAAATTCAAAGACGTCCTCGCCGGGAAAATCCAGGTCGAGGTGCTCCGTGAAGACGAGGCCGACACCGGCACGTGCCGCCGCCTGCAGCGCATCTTTAGCCTGCATCTCAGAGTCGGCAGAGAATTTCGTATGACTGTGGCTGTCAAAGAGCATGGCAATCCCTCCTATTATCTCTCATCATAGCGTATTCGCCTATCTCCCGCAAGAAAAAAACGGATATTCATGTGTATTTAAGAGAAAAAATCATAGCAATATAGTCCTATTTCGTTTATAATGGAAATGGTAAATTTTCTTAAGAAATCAAATTCCCAGCCTTCCCTAAAAGGTTGCTGGAGAAGGGACACACGGTTATGGTTGAAGTGCAAAGCCAGATTCCTCAGGCTTTCGATGAGGAAATATTTGAGGCACTGGGAGAACTCGACCGGCTGCTTTACTTCCACTGGGATCTGGTCCATGACGTACTGACGCTGCGCAATCCCAAGGCAGGTCAGCTGTACGACCTGCCCGCAGCGCGCATCGAGCACGCTTCTTCGCATCTCTGGCTGGATGAGATCCTGCATCCGGACGACATCCGCATGCTGCATCGCTTCATCCGCATGCTCTACAAGCCGCTGCGGGCGAAGACCGCCATCCATCAGCGCAGCCTGCCAGCCAAGCTGCGAATCCGTCGGCGCGACCACGCGGGCTATCTCTGGGTGCATATCCACACGGTAATCTACTTCGACCATGGCCGTCCCAGCTCCATCTTCGGCAGCATCCGCAATATCCAGGCACAGAAGGCCTGGCAGCTGCGCATGGCCCAGGAGGCCGAGCACGACAAGCTCACGGGCCTGCTGAACAAAGACGGCGCGTCGCGCAGCATCGCGGACGAATTGCGCGAGGCATCGCCGAACGACGACCACTGCGCACTGCTGCTCATCGATGCTGACGGCTTCAAGGAGATCAACGATACCTTCGGCCACCTCTTCGGCGACGCCGTGCTCACAGACATGGGGCAGGCCATTGAGCACAACTTCCGCGGTACGGATATCATCGGCCGCATCGGCGGTGACGAGTTCATCGTGCTGTTCCGCAACTCCACGAATATGGATGTACTGCGCAACCGCTGTTCCTCCCTCATCAGCAAGCTGAGCCGCACCTACGCCGACGGCAATAACCAGCTGGCTTTTTCCATCAGTATTGGCATTGCGCTCTATCCGGAGCACGGCACCGATTACGAGGAGCTCTTCAAGCACGCCGACCGCGCGCTCTACGAGGCCAAGGGCAACGGCAAGAATCAGGCCGTGCTCTACAAGCCCAGCCTGATCAGCAGCATGCCAATCATCACCAATGAGCGCGACGAAAAAAGCTTCGAGGACTTCCAGCAGAAAGCCTTCAAGGACAACATGCTGGAATACATCTTCCGCCTGCTCTACGAAACGAACAATCCGCGCGCGACCATCGAAATGACACTGAGCATGTTCGGCAAGCAGTTCCAGTTCGACCGCGTGGCCGTCGATAGCTATGACCAGCAGGATAACCAGTACACGAATATCTGCGAGTGGCTGGGGCCGCGCGGCATCACGATGCAGCCGGATCACTACCATCAGCAGGAAAATATCGGCGAGCTCATGAATTCCCGCAACCAGATGATTATCTCGAACTATCATCCCATGGCATACGGCGTACTCTCCGTATGTCATGATACCGGCAAACTGCCGGAAGAGTACCGGGAAGCACAGGATTTCTTCCATATCGGCGCCTTCGCCTACTGCCTGATCACGCGTGGCTTCGATACCATCGGCTGCTTCGGCTTCGAATGCGCCGAGCCGCACGAATTCACACAGGAAGAGCTCTCGGACCTGCACACCTTCTCCGTACTGCTCGGCAACATCCTGCTGCCGCAGGAGAGCGATGACCGCACGCGGCAGGAGAACGAGCATCTGCGCGACGTCCTCGACCACCTGCAGGAAATGGTCTACATCGTGGACAAGGAAACCATGGTACCCGTCTATATCAACCAGACGATACGCCAGACGCTCTCGGATACCTTCTCCGGTGAGCCCTGCTACAAGCGCTTCCACCGCCGCGATACCCTCTGCGAAAACTGCCCCATCCATCAGCTCACGGGCAGCGGCTACGAGTATCACGAACTGACCATGTATAACTGGGGCGGCGTCGCCGCCTACACGCGCGCCTGCAATCTGACCTGGAAAGTCAACAACCACGCCCTCATGCTGATGATCCAGAAGCTGACCTGAACCAGATATCATGCATCACATATTACGTACACGAAAAGGCACCAGCCCGGCTCACGCCCTTGCTGGTGCCTTTATTTATATCTATTTTTTATTCCGGCTTCCTGATGACCTCAACGCCACCCATGTACGGCACGAGTGCCTTCGGGATGACGACGGAGCCATCGGCCTGCTGATAGTTCTCGAGGATGGCAGCCACCGTGCGGCCCACGGCGAGACCCGAGCCGTTCAGCGTATGCACGTACTCCGGCTTGCTGCCCGGCTCGCGACGGAACTTGATGTTGGCGCGGCGCGCCTGATAGTCCGTGCAGTTCGAGCAGGAAGAAATCTCGCGGTACTTGTTCTGCGCCGGGAACCAGACCTCAAGGTCGTAGGTCGTCGCAGAGGTGAAGCTCATATCGCCCGTGCAGAGCTTCACGATATGATACGGAAGCTCGAGGAGCTTCAGCACATCCTCAGCGGCCTCCACCATCGTATCGAGCTCATGCCAGCTCGTCTCCGGCTTCACGAACTTAATCATCTCGACCTTGTTGAACTGATGCTGACGGATGAGACCGCGCGTATCGCGGCCCGCACTGCCCGCCTCGGCACGGAAGCAGGCCGTGTAGCAGCTGTAGTACTCCGGCAGCTTGCGGCCATCGAGAATCTCGTCGCGATGATAGTTCGTCATCGGCACCTCCGCCGTCGGCACGAGGTAGTAGTCCATGCCCTCGAGCTTGAACATATCCTCGGCGAACTTCGGCAACTGGCCCGTGCCGATCATGCTGTCCTTGTTCGCGATGTACGGCGCGAGCATCTCCGTGTAGCCATGCTTATTCGCATGCAGGTCCATCATGAAGGCGATGCAGGCGCGCTCGAGGCGGGCGCCGAGGCCTTTATAGAATGTGAAGCGGGCGCCCGTCACCTTCGCGGCGCGGTCGGCGTCGAGGATATCGAGGTCCGTGCCGATATCCCAATGTGCCTTCGGCTCGAAGTCGAATTTGCGCGGCTCACCCCATTTGCGCACCTCAGGGTTCTCCGTATCGTCCTTGCCGATGGGCACGTCCTCACGCGGCATATTCGGGATATGCAGCATGATGTCGCGCAGCTTCGCCTCGACGTCCTTGAGCTCACCGTCGAGGGCCGAAATCTTGCTGCCGACTTCGCGCATCGCCGCGATCTTCGCAGAGGCATCCTCCTTGTTCTTCTTCATGGCGCTGATTTCCTTGGAGACGGCATTGCGCTGGCTCTTGAGGCCCTCGCTCTCCTGCAGCAGCTCGCGGCGCTTCTGGTCGAGTGCCGCAAAATCGTCAAGATTCAGCGGGTTGCAGCGGTTCTTCAGCATCTGGCGTACCTCATCCAGATGCTCGCGTACGAATTTAATGTCTAACAAGATTATCGCTCCTTCTATGCTCAGTGTCCCCGATACAGGCAAGGACAAAATTGCTCAAAATTTCCTTACGAATCATCTTTATATTATACGCGCAGGGCAAAAAACCTGTCAACGTTTTAACGTGGAATCTATAAAGATACAGCCAACTAGACGCGCACCTCGAAGTGACCGTCCTCGCGCTCGGGCAGCGGCCTTTTATCCACCACCGTCTTGTCCTGGGGCAGGTCGGGCTGCTCAGCGTAGGTATGCAGCTGCCTGGCCGGTACGGCTGGCCGCGCGGCCTTGGGGGCAGCTGGCTCAGGCACCGGTTTATTGGCCGCTGCCCGCAGCTTCGCACGTGCCAGCAGGGCCCTCGCGGCTTCCTCATCCGCCTCTTCCTGTGCCTGCTCATCGGAGAGCTGTGCCAGCACCTCATCGGGACGCATGCCGTCGTAATCCCTGAGTGTCTGCGGTTCGCTGTGCGTGAAATCCGCGAGGCTCAGGCCCTCACGGCCCTTCCGCCGATGCAGGAACTTCCGCAGCAGCACGAAGCCCAGCACGAACATCACGAGGATGCTCACGCCCCAATAGAGGCCGCTGTAACCGTGGCTATAATCGCCGGGGCGTGGCGCCTGCGTCTGGCTCTGCTGCTCCTTGCCCTGCTGATCCTGGCCATCCTGCAGCAGCGCCGCCGTCTGCGGGTCGAGCTCGCGCGAACCGCTCGTCTGCGCCGTCGTCTGCCCCTGCTTGCCGTTCTGTGGCTGCTGGTTCTGCTGTGCCTGCTGCTGTTTGGCCTGCGGCTTGCTCTGCGTCGTCTTCGAGAGCGGGCCGTCACCATTCGCCACAGCCTGACGCGCCAGGGCTTCATTGTGCTGTTCGTCCGTCTGCGAGGAATCCTGCGGCGTCGTGCTCTCCGTCACCGAGCCGCCCCCGCCCAGCGTGATTTTCGGTATCGTGGGCGGCGTCGGTGGCGTCGGCGGTTTTGGCAGTTCAACGGGCATCGCTCATCCCTCCCTCGCATCTGCCATACACAAAAAGCCCCTCCCCCAAAAAGGAAGGGCTCATTGACTCAATAGTGTGGATGCGCCTTCACGTAATCGACGGGACGCGACCAGTCCACCGTCACCTGCGTATTATTCCAAAGACGCGTCAGCGCGAGCTTGAAGCTCTCGACATCAGCCAGCGGATCCACGGTCTCCTCCGTGAAGTCCATGAGCGTCTCATGCGGCACGCTGATGGCGTGCTTGTGCTGCAGCCAGTCCTCGGTGAGCTTCTTGCCCTCGGCATTGGCCAGATGCACCTCCGCCGTCTTCTTGTCGCCGTCGTAATCAATCCAGCCCAGATCGCTATGGTAACTGATGGCGACGCTATATGTATTTGCCATTTGTCAAAGTCTCCTCCCGGAATATGAATGGAAGCTGCCGCTTCCCCGACGCAGGCATCGCAGTACCTGCATGGTGACAGGTACATTTCTGCCCCGTCCGTCCCTCTATTATAAACTGTTTCGCCCCCTCGTGGCAAGGTTTCACGCACTTTATCAGAATTTTTCGCAAATGCCTTGAAAGTGCATTTGTCAAGACTTGTACGCAGGATTTATTTATGCTAAGATAATAACCAAAGAAGGACAAGCCTCGGATGTGCGCTAGCTTTAACAGTGTCTAACCTACATTTTACCTAGGGAGCCCGATTTGATTCTGGCGGATGTGCGCCTCGGCGCAACATGAAACCAGACTTAAGGCACCCACCTGCGAGTCGCAGGTTTTAGGCATATAAAGCGACCGGCACCTTAGACCCCTGCTTTGAAGAGGGACTGCTGCTACGCGGCAGTTCCTCTTCGTCTTTTCTCATTTCTGCATACCAAAGTGCCCGCATGGCCATTTCTTCGCCGTGCGGGCACCTTTATTTTACATATACTCACTGGAACAGGCTGCGCAGTTCCTCCTCGGTCAGCTGGCTGATGCCGCCGCCTCCCGGCTGAATCATCTGATCGATGAGTGCCTTTTTCTTCGCCTGCAGCTGGTAGATTTTTTCCTCTACCGTATCCTTCGTGATGAGCTGCACGACCTGCACCTTGCGCTGCTGACCGAGGCGGTAGGCACGATCCGTCGCCTGATCCTCCACGGCCGGATTCCACCACGGGTCGACATGCACGACCATGTCCGCCCCCGTGAGATTCAGTCCCGTGCCGCCCGCCTTGAGCGAGATGAGGAAGACCTCGTGCTCACCTGCATTGAAGGCCTGCACGAGGGACAACCGCTCTTTCGCCGGCGTGCTGCCATCGAGATAGCTGCTGCTGACCCCGAGGTGCGTGAAACGCTCGCGAATACGCGCCAGAAGCTGCGTGAACTGCGAGAAGATGAGCAGGCGATGACCGCCCTCAATGGCATCCGTCACGAGCTCGTCGAGCTGGTCGAGCTTGCCCGAGCCGCCCTCCCAGCTTTCGAGGAAGAGCGCCGGATCGCAGGCGATCTGACGCAGGCGCGTGAGGATTGCGAGGATGCGCATGCGGCCGCCGTCCACGCCGTGTTCCTTGAGCGTCTGGGCAAACTCCTTCTGGCTCTGCAGGAAATAGGCCTTGTAAATCTTGGCCTGTTTCGTCGTCATCTCGTTCAGCAGCTTCGTCTCCACCTTATCGGGCAGTTCCGTGAGCACATCCTTTTTCAGACGACGCAGGATAAAGGGACGGATATGGCGCTGCAGGTCGATGAGCGCCCGCTGCGCCACGGCCGGATTCTCCGAGCCCGCCCCCTCTGTCTCACGCTCGCGCACGATGGGAATCTCGTAGTGCTGCTTGAAGTAGCGGTGCGTGCCGAGGTAGCCGGGCATGAGGAAATCGAAGAGCGACCAAAGCTCCGTCAGCGTGTTCTCGATCGGCGTGCCCGTGAGCGCGAACCAGCCCGCCGCATGCAGCTTCTTCACGGCCCGCGCATTCTGCGTCTCCGGATTCTTGATGTGCTGTGCCTCATCGAGAATCACGAAATGGAAGCTCTGCGCCTGATACGCTGCAATATCGCGCTTCAGCATATTGTATGTCGTGAGCAGCAGATCACATTGCTGCACCAGTCCCGCCTGCAGCAGTGCCAGCCGTTCTTTCTTGCTGCCCGCGATCACCAGGGCCTGCAGGCCGGGGGCAAAGCGGTGCACCTCCTCCAACCAGTTATAGACCAGCGAGGTCGGTGCCACGACCAGTGACGGCGGCAGCTCCCTGCCCTCCTGCTGCGCCTGTTCCCTCTGTGCCAGCAGCAGAGTGATGACCTGCAGCGTCTTGCCGAGACCCATATCATCGGCGAGAATGCCGCCAAGGTGCTGCGCCGCGAGCTGTGAAAGCCAGTTGAACCCCGTCACCTGATAGCCGCGCAATGTGCCCGTGAGCCCCGCTGGCAGCGGCACGGGAGCCGTCTGAGGCTGGCGGATTTTCTGCACCAGCGCACGGAAGTTCTGACTGCGCGCGATCTCGAGGCGCGCGTCCTCCTGCGCCAGCTCGTCGAGGTAGAGTGCCTGCGCCAGCGGCCGCACGGCTTTCCCCTCCTGCAAATCCGATTTTTGCAATCCCGTATGCTCCACGAGGTCCGAAAGTGCCGCGAGCTGCTGATCCTGCAGCGTAAGGAAAGTGCCATCCTTCAGGCGATGGTAGCGGCGCTTCTGCCTGTAGTCGTGCAGGATATCCATGAGCTCCGCCACGTCGAGGCCGCGCGTCTCGAAAGTGAACTCCAGCAGGTTTTCGTCGTTGATGCTGACGCCCGTACGCACTTTTGGCACGGGACGCACGGGCTTGCTGAGCACTGTGTCGGCATAAAAGACCGCCACGCGCTCCGGCAGGTCGGGCACGGCCTCGGTGAGAAAGTTGAAGCTCTTTTCCTCATCGGGCTGTACGTACTGATCCGCCCTGACCTCGAAATCGTAAGCGGCAAAGATGGCGCGTACACGTTGCTCCGCCTTGTCGTCCCGCACGAGCACACGGCCGGCCGGCTGGGCCGGCAGCTCACGCAGGGGATTGAACGCGATATCGTCGTAACGGAAGACCGGCTTCACCGCGATGCCATCTTTATAATATTCGATATAGAGCTCCACGGCCAGCGGCACGAGCAGGAACTCATCCTGAAACTCCTGCGCCACGTGCACCTCCGCCGTACCCTCCACGGCGGGCAATACCTGGCTGAACAGCCGCCCCAGCGATGTCTGGGGCAGGCGAATGCGCGTCGTGCGCGCAAAGGCCTGATAGACGGGCCGGGCGCGGCGCGCGAAGCGCTCGTCCGCCGCGTAGATGGTGCCGCCCTGATAGATAAAGCGGCAATCCGGATCCAGCACGAGCCCCGGCTCCGACTGCAGCACGAGACGGCCGCCGTCTGCCGTATGCTCCACGGCAACCGCGAGCGGCGGGTTGCCCGTCCTGACCTGCACGTCGCCCACTTCCTCACCGTCGATGCGCAGCTCGAAGCTCGTCCCCCCCATGAGCTGCAGAAACTGACGCAGACTGGCTGGCGTAAGCTTGAACGCCTTGCCGCTGAAGATATAGCTCTTGTTCAAGGCATGAAAATACTGGAAATCCGAGCTGTAGGAAAGCAGCGCCGCCTCACCCTCGTAGGCCTCTCGCAGAAGATGCCAGAGCTGGCGCGAAACCTCATCCGCCCAAACAAACTGCTCCGTCCGCACGCGCTGCGTGCGTCCGAAATCCCAGAAACCGCCCTGCAGCACGGTATGCACGAACTCCTGCAAATTCTGGATCACGTAGCTGCGCGTGCTGTGCAGGCGGAACTCCAGCCATGGCGTGACCTTGCCGTACTCCTGCCGCAGCTGCAGCCGCGGCAGCAGGTATACGGGCACCTTTTCGCCCACAAGCGGCTTTTCTGCCGCTGCGAAATACTGGAAGAGCTGCTGCTCAGCGCGCTTGCCGCTGCCCTCCTGCCGTTCCTGCACGGCTTTCATCAGGGCCACGGCGTGGCGGCAGGCACCGATGTAGCTGCGCGCGGCCGGGCAGGTGCAGGTATAGCGCTCCACATTTTCCCCATCGCGCGTCAGGTTGATCTGCGTCTCTACGGGCTGCATCATCTGGCGATCCCGAACCTCAGCAGCATAGCAAGGCGGTTTCGCCCGCACTTCTGTCACCTTTTGCACCGCCTGCTGGCGGTACAGGCGCAGGCCCTGTTCGTAAGCGGCATCGCTGGCCAGCGAACGAATGACGATATCCTTGAGCACGCAGCTCGCTCCTTTCCTGCGGCAGGTCTTGTCTCCCCGCCGTTTCCTATGCTAAACTGAACCTTGGTACTTTTCGCTAAGAATTTATTCCATCCTTTTATTCTATCATTGAAACCGCCGCGAAGAAAGGATAATTCCTATATGACCCGCATTCTCATCGTACGACTCTCCGCCATCGGCGACGTGCTGCACGCCACCACGGTCGTGCACAACCTGCGCCGCCTGCTGCCAGATGCTGAGCTCACCTGGCTCGTGAGCCCGCCCGCCGCCGGCCTGCTGCAGGACAACCCGGATATCGACCGCCTGATCGTCTGGGATCGCCGCCCCATCGACAAGGCCGGTCTCGCCCACCCGCAACGGGCCTGGCGCGAGCTCAAAAAGGCCAAAGCCCTGCTCGCCCCCTATACTTTCGACATCGCGCTCGATATTCAGGGGCTTTTCCTCACGGGAATCCTCACGAAAATGAGCGGCGCACCGCGCCGCATCGGCATCCACGAGCGCCACGAGGGCAACCCGCTCTTCATGACGGAAATGGCGCCCGACATCAAGAGCCCACATAAAATCAAGCGCTATCTGACTGCCCTGCTGCCCCTCGGCTTCCGCTGGGAAGACTTCGAGCCGGGCATCATCCTGCCACCCTCGCCGCAGCTCACAGGCTACGCAGAAAATTTCTGGCAAACCCACGATATCGATATGGACAAGCCCATCCTGCTCGTGAATACGCGCACGACCTGGCCCGATAAGAACTGGCCGCCCGCCTGCTTTGGCCAGGCGCTGCAGGGAATCCCTGAAGACGTACAGATTGTCTTCACGGGCGCGCCCATCGACGCCTCCTTCATCGACGAGGCACGGGAAGCACTCGGCGATGTGCCGAACAAGGTGCTGAGCATCGCAGGCGAAACGAGCCTGCAGCAGCTCGCCGCACTCATGCACACGGCCACACTGCTGCTCACGGGCGACACGGGTCCCCTCTACCTCGCCGAAGGCGCGGGCCTCAGGACCCTCTCTCTCTGGGGGCCGACCCATCCCGACATCTACGGCCCGCTCACCGGGGGCCATACCTTCATCCTCAGCCCCCACAGCTGCACCGCCTGCTGCAAAACCCACTGTCCGCACAAAACCAACGCCTGCATGAATGCCATCCCACCCGCTGTAGTCCATGCCAAACTCTGCGAACTGCTGGCCACAGACCAATGATGATAACAAAAAACGGTGTTTTGGGATCCAAATCCTAAAACACCGTTTTTTGCACAGGAAAAAGAAAAAAACTTCCTACAGACATATCCGGATTGACGTGCGCGTCTTATTTCTTCAGCCCCGCCGCGATGGTCATATCGTGGGCATTCTCCGCCGCCGTCTTCTGCAGGTCAAATGCCTTGCAGGCCGCGGCCTGCTGGTTCTTGTTCGCGCAGAGCACGAGCTCGACGCGGCTGCCCAGCAGGCGCTTGGCCTGGCGGAACACGAGCCAGAACTCCGGACTCCAGGCCACCATGACGTAGGACTCGGCGAGGTCGCTGTGCGCGGCGTTCACGAGCTCCGCCACCGAGGGGCCGGCCTGCTCGCTGCCCGGCACGATGATGTTGATGCCATCGTCTTCCATTTCCTTGGCCTGCACCTTGTTCTCGGCCACGGCCAGCAGGCCTACGGGCATGAGCGCGTCGTGCACGCCCAGCGCATGGCTCTCGCTCATATTCGTGATGTGGACGTCGCGCAACGGGCCCCATCCCACGGCGAGCTCCATAAGCTGGCCCACATGATCCGTATGGATATGGACACTGATGTAGCGCTCCTCACGCTCCACGAGCGCAAAGGACGAGAACTGATGCAGCTGTTTCTCCAGCTTGGGCACGTTCAGCTTCGGATTGCGGATGAGCATGCGCACGCAATAGGCGCGCACGCGATCCTTCGCCGGATTCGGCATGCCCGGCTGCTGCGCGTTGAGCCCCAGTGAAAGGCTGACCGCCGGCGAGACAAAGTTGCCGTCGAGTCCCTTGAGGCAGCCCTCGAGAAAGGCCGACATGATGCGCGGCCCCGCTTCCTTTTCGTCGATGCCCGCCATGGCCTCCTTGCCCGAGGCCAGCGCCGCCTGCAGGATCTCCGTGATGGGCTCATTGTCGCGCACGGCATGATAGGCCCCCTTGGCCACGGCCCGCGCATTCATGATAAAGGGATTCTGCGGCTGGTCCGGAATCACGCGCTGCGCATAGAGAATGCCGTACTGAAAAGCCTTGCCAAACTCTGAGGATGTGGCATCCTGCTTGCCGATCAGGCCCTTGCCCAGCCCGCGGAACATCTGTGCCAGCACGACGCCAGCACTGCCGCGCGCGCCGAAGACCGCACCCGTCGCCGCACGCCGCGCAAGGCCGCCGATGCTGTCATCCTTCACCTCATAGAGCGACATGATTGCAGCGCCAATCGTATGCAGGATATGTGTTCCCGGCAGCTGCCCCATGCCCCGCAGCCCGTTGAGATCCTCATAATCCAGCAGGAACTCGCTATAAGCCCCGGAGAGCATGCGCTTGAAGTCGCTGCCCGTAATTACTTCCCGATTTTGTCCTGTCACGTCAACCACCCGTTTCTTTTTGAAATTTTTTTGTTTATCTGTTGCCAAAAACAGGATTCTATTATATACTTCGCGAAATGTTACCAATAACCTCTAAAAATATCGTCAATAAGGAGATTTTTTCATGCCTGAAGCAATCGCAGCCAAAATAAAAGATGCCGCACCGGCAAAACGCGGCCCAGGCCGCCCACGCAAGACGGCGGGCACGGCCACGAAAAAACGCACGACGCGCCGCAAGACCACGAAGACGGCACGTACGCCCCGCGTCCATCACGACTATATTTTCGCGCTGGATATCGGCACGCGCAGCGTCATCGGCATCGTCGCCGAGAAAGGCAAGGATGACCGACTGCACATCGTAGCCACGGAGCGGCAGGAACACAAGACCCGCGCCATGCTCGACGGCCAGATTCACGACGTGCCGCAGGTCGCCGCCGTCATCAAGAACGTCAAGGAAGCCCTCGTCAAGGATACCGGCGCCCTGCACTCCGCGGCCGTCGCCGCCGCTGGCCGTGCGCTCTACACGATGACCGCCGAGGCCGAAATGGACGTCAACGGCGTCGTCATCACGGCCGAACAGCAGCGCGACCTCGACTTCGCCGGCGTACAGGCTGCCCAGGCGAAGCTCACGACCTCCCACGCCGTCGACGACCCCACGCGCTACTACTGCGTGGGCTATAGCACGATCCGCTACCTGCTCGACGACGTGCAGCTCAAGACACTCGTGGGCCAGCGCGGCCGCAAGGCCAAGGCCGTCGTCATCACGACCTTCCTGCCACGGCAGGTCATCGACTCCATGCAGTCCGCCCTGCATTACACGGGACTCGAAATGCGCGCACTCACGCTAGAGCCGATCGCGGCCATCAACGTACTCATCCCGCCCACAATGCGCCATCTGAACCTCGTGCTCGTCGATATCGGCGCTGGTACCTCCGATGTGGCCATTACGAAGAACGGCTCCGTCATCGCCTACGGCATGGTGCCGCTGGCCGGCGACGAAATCACCGAGGCCATCTCACAGAAATTCCTGCTGGACTTCAACGTAGCCGAACAGATCAAGCGTCAGGCCAGCAACGGCGAGGACGTGAGCTTCGCCGACATCCTCGGGCAGGAGTATCACCTGACCGCCGAGGAAGTGCTGAAGCCCGTCGCTCCCAACATCGAGAACCTGGCCACCGCCATCGCGAAGCAGATTCTCGAACTCAACGGTGATGCACCGCAGGCCGTCATGCTCGTGGGTGGCGGCTCGCTCACGCCGCACCTGCAGGAATGTGTAGCCGGTGCCCTCGGCATGCAGGAAAGCCGCGTAGCCGTGCGGCGCCCGAGTGTCATCGATGGCATCGCCGATATCCCCGAGGAACTGCACAGCCCCGATGCCGTAACGCCACTAGGCATCCTCAAGATTGCCTCACTGAACACGCTGCACTTCCTCTCCGTCACCGTCAATGGCGAAGAGGCCAGCCTTTTCAACTTCCGCGAGCTCACGGTCAGCGATGCACTGCTCAATGCGGGCATCAACCTGCGCGAGTACAACGGTCATCCGGGGCTCGGCCTCATGGTCAACGTCGGCGGCAAGCGCCAGACCTTCCCCGGCAGCATGGGCACGCTGGCCACGATCACGCTGGACGGCGAGGAAGCCGATCTCGACAGCGTGATCCATGACGGCAGCCAGATTACCATCACGCGCGGCGAGAACGGTCAGGCGCCTGTGGTCCACCTCAGCGATGTCGCGGCCTCCGCGCCCGACTACACGGTCTACATCAACGGCCGTGAGAAGCACATCAGCCAGAGTGCCACGGTCAACGGGCAGCAGGTGCCGCCCGACCACGAGCTCAAGGATGGCGACGTCGTCGAGACGCGCGAATTCCGCACGCTCGGCGAAGTGCTGAACGCCGCTGGCTACCCGCCGACGGGCCGCCACATCCACTACACGCTGAACGGCAGTGCCGCCACACACGTCTGCGCCCCGGAAATCCTGCTCAACGATGCCCCCGCCGCCATCTCCATGCCCGTGCATGAGGGCGACCACATCGAATACAGCGTCGACGAAGCGCCGAAACTGGGCGACGTGCTGGAGATCTCGCCGCGCGACACGGCCATCACCATTTATTACGAGAATCAGGAATATCAGATTCCGTCTGCCAGCATCACGCTCACCGTCAACGGCCACAAAGCCAGCGCGGGCACGATCATCGACGACGGCGCGGTCGTGACCTTCGACAAGTCCGAACGCCGCGCCACGACGGTCAGCGACGCCCTGGCCGCCGTGAACTTCCAGCCGCCCGCGGCCAGCCTGCGCCTGAAATGCACGATTCGCGTCAACGGCGCCCCCGTCGACTTTATCTCGCCCATCAAGAACGGCGACAACCTCGAGGTTGAACTCACTTCCCTCGACCAAAAGCCGGCGAATCCCCAGCCCGATGCCGCTGCCGCGCCGAAGGCGGGCATCACGGGCGTGCCGACGCTCACGGCCATCAACGCCGGCACGGCCAGTCCGGCCAGGCCGGAGCCGGCATCCGGGCCAGAGCCTGCGGCCAGCGAGCAACCGCACGTCTCCCCCTTCGCGAAGTTCGGCCTCAGCCAGCCGCCCGCGACGCCGCCGCAAAAGCCCGTTCCCTATATCCCGGGCATGCCGACGCACCACGACAATCATTGATAGGGATAACGCAAATTTTGCTTGCATTCACCGGCCAAAAAGTGTATCATATTTTTATGTGTCAACAACGAAATCAATTCAGCATCAACCTATGACATTGATTTCACCTGTGGTTGATACCACGAAAACTATGGAGGTGAATATCCGATGGCAGTACCAAAGCGCAAAATGTCCAAGGCACGCCGTGACCAGCGCCGTGCAAACTGGAAGCTGACGGCTCCGGGCTACGTTGCCTGCCCGCAGTGCCACGAGCCGAAGATGCCTCATCACGTATGCCCCGAGTGCGGCTACTATGACGGCAAAGAGGTCGTAGCAGCAGCAGAATAAGCTGCTGGGAATTCAGATGATTCCCATGATAGGACAAATGAACGGTCCCGGAAACGGGGCCGTTTTTTTGCATCATAAAATGGGACACATGACATTGACCCTTGTCCCTTGGTCGATATAAAATACATGGTAAATACGCTATAATAAGAATTGTAATACCAGGAGGAAAAGCCAATGGAAAAAACCATACGCAAACATATCCTGAAACGCGCTCTGGCCGTTGCCCTCGCGGCAAGTGCCGCTCTCTGCTGGCCAGCACTCACACCAGACCAGGCCTGGGCTGCAGAGAAAGTCGCCCATATCGGACAGGTACAGGGAGCTGCCCAATACTCGCCCTACGTCGGCAAGGACGTCGAGGTGCAGGGCGTGGTGACCTTCCGCAGCGGTGCCAGCTCATTCTATATTCAGGACCCGGAAGGTGATGGCGACGACAAAACCTCTGACGCCATTCTGGTCTATGCCCCGGATGCCTCCTGCGGCATCGGCGATCTCGTGAGCGTCAGCGGCGAGGTCACGGAGTACTTCAACGCAGGCTTCCGCAATAAAAAAGAGACTGACCTCCCCGTCACGGAAATCAAGGCAGACCGCGTCAAAGTCCTCAAAAACCTTGGCCGTGCCGGCCTGCCCAGGCCCATCGTGCTGGACCAGGACCGCAAAATCCCGCGCAAGACCATCGACAGCGACGGCCTCAAAGTCTTTAACCCTGACCACGATGCCATCGACTTCTGGGAGTCCATCGAGGGCATGCGCGTCTCCATCGAAAACGCGAAAGTACTCGGCCCACAGCAGTACGCCGACGTCTGGGTCGTACCTGGCACGCATGAAGGGCCGTTCAACAACTGCGGCGGCCTCTCCATCGCCGCCGATGACATGCACCCCGAGCACATCTGCGTCTACCTCGCGGGCGACGGCGGCAAACAGTACCGCGCCAAGGCGGGCGATCACTACGACCAGCCGATCACGGGCGTGGTGAGCTATGCCTTCGGCAACTATCAGGTGATGACGCTCACGAACCAGATGCCGCCTATTATCGACGGCGGACTGAAGCACGATTTCGACAAAACCGCCATCGTGCCCGACCCGTCCAAGCTGCTCGTGGCCTCCTATAATATTGAGAATTTCTCCAAAAAATACACCTCGCCGACCAAGGTCACGCGCCTCGGCCAGTCCATCGTGAACGACCTGCACAGCCCCGACATCATCACGGTGCTCGAGCTGCAGGATAATGACGGCAAGGACGACAGCGGCAGCACCGATGCCAGCCAGAGCGGCCAGTGTCTCATCGACGCGGTCAAGGCTGCCGGCGGCCCTGCGTACCAGCTCGTGAATATCAACCCGGAGAACAACGCCGACGGCGGCCAGCCCGGCGCCAACATCCGCGTGGCTTACTTCTACAACCCCGCCCGCGTCCAGCTCAAATCCGGTGTACCGGCTGGCAAAACCACGCAGGCCGTCAAATGGCAGGGCGGCCATCTCTCACTGAACCCGGGGCGCATTGACCCGCAGAACAGCCTGTTCACCGCCACGCGCAAATCGCTTGCGGCCGAGTTCACCTTTGACGGCAAGGACATCACGCTCATCGCCAATCATCTGAACTCCAAGCGAGGCGACGACACGCTCTACGGCCAGCACCAGCCCGTGCAGCTGCGCTCCGAGTCCAAGCGCCTGCAGCTTGCACAGGTTATCCGCCACTTCGTCGATGACGGTCTCGCCCAGGACCCGGCCAAGAATATCATGCTCATGGGCGATTTCAACGATTTCGAGTTCTCGCCCGTGATTAAGACGCTGGAGGGCACGACGCTCACGAACCTCGTGGGTCAGCACGAGGCGGCCGACCGCTACTCCTATTTCTACGGCGGCAACAACCAGATTCTCGACAACATCATCGTGTCGAAAACGCTTGTGCCGCGTTGCACCTTCGACATCGTGCACGTCAACTCCCCCTTCATGCCCGATGACCGCGTCTCTGACCACGACCCGCTGCTCGTGCAGGTAGACCTGCCCTGAGCAAACGACATAGGCATAAAGCAAAAGAGCAGTCCCGCCCAAAAGGAACTGCTCTTTTTTACTTCCGTCGAGTTCTCCGCCCTACCTGAACCACGACAACCGTGCTATAATGAGTCATATCATCAACATGGAAAGGATTTACCTATGATTACCAAAGAACTCATCGCGCGCATCAACGCGCTCTCACACAAGCAGCGCAGCGTGGGCCTCACCCCGGCCGAAAAGCAGGAGCAGGCCCAGCTCCGCCAGACCTACCTCGCCGGCATCCGTGGGCAGCTCAAGGGCATGCTCGACAATATCGAATTCGTCGACGCCCCGCAAAACCGACCGCAGCGCACGCAGCCCCGCATCGTCCGGACTGAGGAAGTCGCCATCTCTACACAATCGGTTCAGAATAACACTTACTTTAGCAAATAATCAAACACATTCATAATCCGTAGACCGTCCTGATCCTGCATATTCGGAACAATGTCGCGAACCAGAATGATTTTCTGGAACGAATCGCGCAGAGAAAGCAGTGATGCCTTTTCCTGCCGGATTTTTTCTTCGTCCGGCAAACTGACGGCCGATTGAATATATGTGCGTTCACTGCCGTGATTGGCTACGAAATCCACTTCCAATGAACGCGAGATCCATTTGCCGCTGTCGTCTTTCGTGCGGTTGCGTACAACACCAACATCAACCGCATAGCCGCGGTAACGCAATTCATTATAGATGATATTCTCCATCAGGTGCGTTTCTTCCACCTGGCGGAACCCGAGGCAGGCGTTGCGCAGTCCGACATCTTCAAAATAATATTTGACGGGTGAGCCGATGTATTTGCGCCCTTTGACGTCATAGCGCTGCGCTTTCTGCACCATGAAAGCGTCTTCCAGATAATCCAAATACTGGCGTACCGTATTTTGACTGATAGCAGAATGCGCGACGCTTTGAAACGTTGCATGGATTTTGCTCGGATTCGTCAATGCTCCGACGGACGAAGCGATGACCCGAACCAGTTCTTCCATTTCCTGCGTCCGCTCCAAGCGGTTTGATTTTTCGCAGAGCAAACGCTGGTTCACGGAGCGGCCTGTTTTCGAGTCCGTCCATCGAGAGTGTAATGATATGATCCTTTTTTACCCCCTGAGCGAGCAAATCCTGATAAAACAGGCGAAACAGCAAATACGATTTACCGCTTCGCCGCATACCGGTGATAATTTTGACCATACCGTTATGCATACGGTTATGTAATGCCGTAAGATAATGATCCCGTTTGATTTCCATAGATATATCCTCGTTGAAAAAAGCCTGCAATATTGCACTTATTTTTCAATATTATACCATATATTGAAAATCCGGTGCAATATTGCAGGTTTTTTTCAGTCAGATTCCCTATCCAACTCCGCCGAACCGCTCTTATCCCTCATTCCCGTTTTACGAGATCGCGCCGAAAGGTCTTGTGTCCAAAATGCTTTTTCACCCGTTTTGGGCATAATAAAAGGCCTCGCGCATTTATGCGCGAGGCCTTGATTTCCCTGGCAGAGAGGGTGGGATTCGAACCCACGGTGGCTCAACACCACACTTGATTTCGAGTCAAGCACCTTCGACCACTCGGACACCTCTCCGTGTTCTACTCTCGAAGAACATCCATTATTATAGCAGGATATCAGTCCAAAAGCAAGGACTTTTTAACGGACAAAATTCGTCCGAATCACCGGCTCGATTTCCGGCAGACCGTATTTCTCCTTGCCCAGCGCGATGCTGCGCATGAGGAAGACCATATTGTGCGCGAGCGTGCGCATGATCTGCAGGCCCTCCGCGTCCTGTACGGCATCACCCGATGCACCGCCATGGATCTCGTTCCAGTACTGGCTGGAGGCCACGGGCATGCCCGCATAGGTAAAGTATTTATTCAGGCCATCGATGGTCGCCACCTGACCAGCGCGTCGCGCCACGGCGATGGCCGCGCCGACCTTCATGCGCTTGTCGAAATGCGTGCTGCAGAATAAACGATCAAGGCAGGAGACGAGCGTGCCATTCGCCGAAGCGTAGTACACCGGCGTCGCCACGACGAGCCCATCGGCCTGCTCGAACTTCGCCGCGAGCTCGTTCACCACATCATCGAACGCGCACTTGCCCGTCTTGCTGCAGCTGTAGCAGCTGATGCAACCGCGCACGTCCTGACGGCCGATCTCCACCGTCTCCACCTCGACGTCTGCTGCGGTAAAGACCTTCTCCATCTCGTGAATAGCTACGGCCGTATTGCCTTTCGCCCCATGCGGCGAAGCGTTGATTACTAATACTTTCATAGATATATACTCCTTCTTATGCCGGAACATCGACGTTGGCGCCGCGGTACTTGTTGTCGGCGTCGGACTCCTTCATATCCTGCTGGTAGGGATTATCTTCGTTAAAATAGCGAATCTGCGTCGTGGTTTCGCCGCCGGAAATATAGGTGCGGCCGCACTCGGGGCAAACGGCCGTCTTGAGGCGCACATTGGCGCGGACGACCTCGCCATTGTTGTCTTTCGCCTTTTGGTAGGCATTCGAGACGTGCTCCTGCTCGTGGCTCATGACCACGGAGGCCGCATTGCCCGGGTCGATATGCCCGGCCGCCTTGAACGACACCATTTCGTCAGAGCCGTCCTGATACTTGCGCCGCTTGCAGGTCTCGCACTCCTCCGGCGTCGAGCGGTGCCCGCTCGCCTTCGCGCGCTCTTCTTCCGGCGTGAGGTCCTTATCGTCCTTCAGGCGGAGATCGCGCGTCGCATCGCCCTGCTCGTCCCGCTGCGCATCGCGCGGATCCTCCGGCGACAGCGGATTCTCCTCGCCATCCGACCGGGCAGCATCATCTCTTCCCTGAGCTGCACCCTGCATCATACCATTCGTATGATAGTCGTACGGCGAAAACCTCGCCCCATACGCACCAGTCATCATGCCAAAGTCCATTTTGAGCACCTTCCTTCCCTAGCAGGTCCATTTACCTATATTGTAAAAAAAACGCCTTGTTTTTGCAAGTAAAAAACCGCCGATGGCGTATTGCCAACGACGGTCTTCGTAAACTGCTTACTCAACGGACTGATTCATAGAAGCCGTAGCGGTTATAGTGAGTTCTTGTATCCATCAACTCAGATGATAGAATTTTATCCCATAGGCGAGCTCAAAAGCTTCTTCTCCAGCGGGCATACTGATGCCTGTTTCAGCCCAGCAACCATCAGGATCAAGGTAACGCCAATCATTAGATCCCGTGTTACGATCGATATACATTTTGCGGAGATCATAGTTGTAGAAGAATCGCATGGTCCGAACACTTGAGATATTCGTATTGCCTCGGTCTGCATCATTAACGGCGCAAACATTGACTGCGATGATGTATTGCGGCGGGTTATACATCTGGACATTCAGGCTGCTCTTGTCAACGTACCAGCCTGTTCCCATGTGCGCATCAACCAGTACAAAATTGTCATCCCCGTTGAGATGCCTCGGGTATGAAGCAAACGCGCAAGCTGTCGTCGCAATGAGCACCATCAACGTACAAAGGAAAAGACGGAATGCTTTCTTCATTGTAGGACCTCCTCATTTTTGAACCTTTTAATGTCCTATCTACTACTCTATGCACTCCAATGCTAAAGAATGCAGTTTGGGATAGAAAAAGGCTGTAAAGAAAGACTGAATCATGAAATGATTATATGGATATACATGTACATTATATAGATAACTGCATAATAAGTAAAGATTTAATATAGATCTGTCTCGCGTAATTATATCAGTGATAGATTCTATTTTTTGTAGACCATATAAATTATAATTATTGTCTTCGTATGGTGTTAATTTGTGCTATAATATTGACTGAATATTCAAAAGGAGGGATATTATTTTGAATATTATATTCTCGGCAGGATTACTCGTCAGACTTCCGCCAATTTCGTTGAAAAAATCTATAGCACGTTGAAAAATCATCGCACATGCAAAGACGGCCATTCCTTTGAATACTACCGCTCAGAACAGAGGATTGCTCTGACTGTAGTAACAGCCTTGTTGAAAGAATCAGCATTAGCTACTTTGATTGATTTATGCTGTGTCTGTTAAGAAAGGATTATCCCATGAAGAAAATTGTTCTGCTTTTATTTCTCTGCCTCTCTGTGTTTGGTGTAAACGGGTGGAACCTGCCTAACACAGCGAATGCAGGCTTTGCTTTGAACGGTCGTTACCTTAACGGAGACCAAAACTATCCTTTAGCCTATGGACACGCAGGCTCCATGACTTACGTTGACCTGAGTTCCTGCACATTCGTTTATAATAACGATGAGGAATACGAATTTGCCGCCAATACTTACACGACATCAAAGATAGGTAATTCTGAGACAGGAACCGTTTATTTCCGCCAAAAGAAAGATGGCGTCAGTCTGCCGGAATACTCGACAAAATACAGCAAAGGCTGGAAGACACTGCCATCTTGGAAAAATTATTCAGGCAGTCCTCTCAACTATGGAAGTTATCATACCTTCTTTGACCGTTTCTGTCCTTTTGAGCATTATGAATTCCTGATTATTTATGAACAGCTCTGGGGCGTCAGCTATTCTGAGCTTTGATCTCGCTACCACAAAATTCCATCATAAAAAACAGCCATATCAAAGGCGTATCGACCTTTGATATGGCTGTTTTTACCGTTCCCTTTTATGTTTTATGCCTGTGCCATCTGGAGTTTCTTGTTCTTATGACGGCGCAGCTGGATGAAGAGGATACCCAGGAAGAGCACGAGACCAATGGCATCGGTCATGAGGCCCGGCTTGATGAGCAGGAGGCCGCCGACGATGAGGATGATGCGCTCGGGCAGATAGCAGGTGTCGGCGAGGTAACCGATAAGCGCTGAGGAAAGCGCCACCATGCCGATGATGGCCGTGAGTGTCGTACTGATGAGGCCAAACGCCGTCGCGTCAATCATCAGCAACACCGGCGAAAGCACGAACATGTATGGGATGATGAAGGCCGCGATGGCAAGCTTCGAGGCATTGACACCCGTGATGAGCGGGTTGCCGCCCGCGATGCCGGAGCCCGCGAAAGCCGCGAGTGCAACCGGCGGCGTCACGTCGGCGATGATGCCGAAGTAGAACACGAACATGTGCGCGCAGAGCACCGGCACGCCCATCTGCACGAGGGCCGGGGCCGCAATCGTCGAAGTGATGACGTAGTTCGCCGTCGTCGGCACGCCCATGCCGAGCACGATGGCCGTAATCATCGTGAAGAACATGGTCGGCAACAGCATGCCGCCCGAAAGCTGCAGCAGGCCCGAGGCCAACTTCAGGCCCATACCCGTCTTCGTGACGACGCCGATGACGATACCGGCGGCCGCACAGGCGACGAGCACGGAGAGTACGTTGCGCGCGCCGTTCTCGAGGCCGCGCACGATCTCGATGGCCGGCATGCGCGTGGATTTACGCAGAGCCGAGCAGACGATGGCGAGCACGATGGCGACGAGCGCCGCACGCATCGGCGTATAGCCCGAAACGAGCAGATATACGATGATGATGAGTGGCAATGCCAGATGGCCGCGCTCCCGCAGGATATTGCCGATTTTCGGCAGCTGGTCACGTGGAATACCTTTCAGGTTGCTGCGCTTGGCCTCGAAATGCACGCCGAGCCAGACGCCAGTAAAATAGAGCAAAGCCGGAATCACGGCCGCCTTGACGATGTCGATGTAGGGCACGCCCACGAACTCTGCCATGAGGAAGGCCGCGGCGCCCATGACCGGCGGCATGAGCTGGCCGCCCGTGGAGGCCGCCGCCTCGACGGCGCCAGCGAAGTTCTTGTGATAGCCGAGTTTCTTCATCATCGGGATGGTCAACGAACCCGTGCCCACAACGTTGGCGACGGAGCTGCCGGAGACCGTGCCCATGAGGCCAGAGGACAGCACGGCGACCTTCGCCGGGCCGCCGCTGGCCCAGCCAGCAATGGCGTTGGCGAGGTCGATGAAGAACTTGCCGAGGCCCGTGGACTCGAGGTAAGCACCGAAGAGAATGAAGAGGAAGATAAACGTGGCCGAAACGCCCAGCGGAATGCCGAAGATACCCTCGGTCGTGAAGTAAAGGTGACCGACAAGCTGGTTGAGATTCAGCCCGCGATGCGCGAGCACACCCGGCATATAGGGGCCGGCAAAGGCATAGCCGAGGAAAGCCAGCACGACGCAGACCATCGGCAGACCGACGACGCGGCGCGTAGCTTCAATTGCGAGTACGATACCAAGGATTCCCATGACCAGATCGACATCCGTGAGCCGCCCCGCCCGCAGCACGAGCTGCTGGTAGTTGAGCAGGATGTAGACCGGCGAAGCCGCGCCCAGTACGGCGAGCCCCACATCGAGCCAATGAATCTTATGGCGCGACCAGCTCTTGCGGCTCGGATAGAGCAGGAACACCAGCGCCATGCCAAAGCCCAGGTGCACGGCACGCTGCAACTGCGCATCCAGCACGCCAAACGCGGCCGTGTAGAGCTGGAACACGGAAAACGTGATGGCCAGTGCCGCCACGAACTTCGCCATGATGCCCGTGTAGACCATCGTATCGGAATCTTTATCGTATTTCTTGAGGACTTCATCGGCGGTCATTTGCGCCTCTTGTTTCTCCTTATCTTTTTTTTCAGGCATAAAAATCGAAATCCTTTCCTTCTATCAGTTACCTTCCCTGCGGCCGCCAAAAAGCGAGCCGCCACAAAGGCAGTACCACGATATCCACCCGCGTCCCCGGGGGATATGCCTCATAGAGGCGGTACTCCCGCCCTGCGACACTGAGCGTCAGCCGCGTGCCCACACCGGTACGCAGCGTGAGCTGTGGAAAATGCCGATTCATGTGATCGAAGACGAAGTAATCCCCCTCCTCGTGGAAATCGCCCTCACTCTCGAGGAAGGGCAACCCCACGCCGAAGGACTGGTAGCGCGTAGAAAGCAGCGTCAGCGTGCCGTCCTGCTCCACCTGCAGGTTCTCCCAGACCGGCGTCTTCTGCACGGAATGCAGGAACCGGATGGTAAAGGGCAGGCCCGCGTAGGCCGGCACCTGTGCGATGCGCGTCCCCTGCACGAAAAACGTGAGGCAGGGCTGGCAGAGCAGCCAGCCAATGACCATCAAGGACGCCAACAGGCTGGCCATGGGACACGGACGCAGCCACCATTTATCCACCGGCTCACCCTCTTTTCGCCAAGAAGAGCCTTCCTCCTCAGGGGAAGGCTCTTCTTTGAGCGCACGCAGGAAATCTGTATCGCTTTATGCTTACTGCTCGTCAAAGAATTTCTTCGCACCGGCGTTCATGTCGATGGACATGCCCTTCTGTGCGTTCTCCACCGAGATCAGCTTGCCCACGGCATGGGAAGCAGCGAGGCGGTCGAGATGCGTGAAGAGTGCCTTGGCGATGTCGTAACCAAGCTTGTCGTTGACCTTCTCGCCCGCGACCAGCATCGACATGACGGAGACGGAATCCACCGTCTCATCGAAGCCTGCATACGTACCAGCCGGAATCGTCGTCTTCGTGTAGAACGGATACTTCTGAATCAATGCCTCGGCCTTATCCTTGTCCACCGGCAACAGGCGGATCTTGTTCTGTGAGGAAATATCCTGTACGGAAGCCGTCGGATAACCTGCCGTGAGGAAGGCCGCATCGACGTTGCCGTCCTTCAGGGCGCTGGCGCCTTCGCCGAAGGAAAGGTACTGCACCTGGATGTCATCGTAGGTGATGCCGTAAGCGGCGAGGATCTGACGCGCATTGGCCTCAGCACCGGAGCCAGCCGCACCGACGGCGACGCGTTTACCCTTGAGGTCGCTGATTTTCTTGATACCGCTGCTATCCAACGTAACGAACTGGCAGGTCTCCGGGTAGAGTGCGGCGATACCCTTGATGTTATCGACTTTATTGTCCTTGAACATCTCCGTGCCATTGACAGCATAGTAGGTGATATCGTTCTGTACGATGGCCAGGTCAACCTCGCCATCCTTGAGCATGTTGATGTTCGCAACAGATGCGCCCGTGCTCTGGGCACTAGCGTTCATGCCCTCGATATTCTCATTGAGGATCTCAGCCATCGCGCCGCCAATCGGATAATACGTGCCGGCCGTTCCGCCCGTGCCGATATTCAGAAACTGCTTACCGCCGCCCCCCTGACTACCGCTGCCACCACCGCAACCGGCAACCACGGTCACAGCAGCCACCGCCAGCAGGCCAGCTGCCAGCATCTTCTTGATGGAATGGAACTGGAACTTCATCAGGAACCCCTCCTATGTTTTTCTATGTTTCATTTCTATAAATCGTATGTAATTATATCATAGACAGTATACAGCGGCAAGGTATAAACGTATTATTTTTACCGCAACTGTAATGTTTATATGTATACAGAGTGCAACTATCGTTATTTTCTATTTTTCTCGCTTCCCAATTGCAAAAAGTGGGTAGGGGTGAAATTTTTGAGGCCATATAAAAACAAGGCCGACACATAAAGCCAGCCTTGCCAGATTCAGTGGGTGACGCTGATATTCAGGAACCAATCTTCTTCAACAGCCCCGCGCGGGCGGATCGTCTTCACATGCTCAGGATATTGAAATAGGGACGGAGTTTCGTGCCGCCCGTAGGGGGCACCTGCCGCCGCATGTCCACGCCCATACGACACTGAGCACATAAAAAAGTGGGCAGCCCACACTGCCACCCCACATTATCTTTTTTAAGGAATTTCCATCCATGCACACGCGAGCGACATCAATGCGCCTTTTTGCGTGGCATGCCCAGCACGAGACGGGCAAGCCATGGCACGCGGCGGATGCCATAACGGCTCAGATAATATGGCAAGGCCAGCGCGGCCACCGTACACACGATAAAGGCTGGATAGTAAAGATGCCAATGGTTCCAGAGCAACATACGGAACGGAATCTTAATCATATCGCTAAGGATGTAGATATCCATAGAATACTGCCCAACCACCATCAGCCGCGCGCCCCAGGACGTGCCTTCAAGCCGCAACGAAAACCACAGGCAGGCAAGTGTACCGCAGATAGATGTCAGAAACTTCAACTGCGGGCAAGCGGGCAGCCAAACATTCATAGCAGCAAAGCATACCACAAGCAGTACCATCTGCCAGCGCTGCATACGCTCCACGAGCTCTGGCTGATGCCTTTTGACGTAAATACCGCCGAGGAAATAGAACAGGAAGAACAGCGGTGCATTCGGGAAATGTACGATAGGCTGGACAAAGACAGCCAGCACAGCCGCCAATAGGAGCAACCAGCCATCGACCCGAAAACGCAGGAGCACCCCCGCCACCGTGCATAAGAACAGCACATAAAGGAACCAAAGCTCTCCCATGGGATTCACACCCAGTACGATCTGCCACAGATTTCCGATGTCATACGGCTTGTTGGCAAAGGCAGAAAGCACCAGCTTAAACGGCATATAACACAGGCCGACAAAAAAATAGGGGATCAACAGGCGGCTTACGCGTTTTTTCAGCAACTCACGCACCGAAAAGTTCGCCGTACGTGGCGCCGCCAGATATCCTGAAATAAAGAAAAAGAGTGGCATATGAAAGCTGTATATCACACTATCCACCCAGCGCAGGCAATCATCGCTGATGCCTCCAGCCGATGTAGCGTCTGGTATACAATGCCCCACAACCACCAAAATAATGCCGATCCCCTTCGCAATATCGAGATACGGCAAATACTTCTTTTCCTCCATCATATAATCATCCCCGTCATTATCAAATAATTACGGTTCGATTATATAATAAACGTCCCCCCCCGCAAGACAAATTTTCAATGTATGCTCACAAACGTAAAAAGTACTAACGCCTGCCCCATGGAATAAGCAATATAAGCCATCATGCCTCCGCTGTCCATAATCTGCACCACGCCCCCATCGCAGAAGGTTTTGGAGGTAATGTGCGGATGGTATCACGCATACCCCAGCAATAAGAATTTAATAAAGATAGCCAGCCCCAGTACAAGGCTCAGGATAAACATGCTGCCCCAAAGCAAAAGCATGGTTTGGGAATGCGTTTCTGCCGTACGCCGCGTATAAGCAGCCGCCAGATAGACCACCGCCCATGGCCAGGGACATGGGCATATTGACATGATCT
>DEDT01000039.1:39719-40715 GCA_002350105.1 Selenomonadaceae bacterium UBA2897
TTTTTGCCCGTTCTGCAAATCCCAGCACTCCATTTCTCTTCGTTCTGATCCCCGCAACTTATGCCAGCTGACTCTATTCTCAACCCATCTATCATAGCCGAGGGTCATTTTCTAAAGAGGCCCGTCGAGGGCTTCGGAGGACGCGGCTTATATCCCCATATCTAGGGGTTTTACGCCACTTTTGATAATAGACCGCTTCGGGAGCATTTGCCGCCGCGTTTTCCCGCCACCATCCGACACGGAGCACGTAAAAAGGCGGGCAGTCCACGCTCCCCGCCCTACCTATATTCACTTCTCACTCCACCGAATATCCTGTTTCAACACATGGGCGGGGTTTCCTCCCACCACGGCATTGGTTGCATCGATACTCTTGACCACGTTGCTCCCTGCTCCGATGACACAACCATCGCCGATATGTACACCTTTGAGGATGGTGTTCCGGCAACCAATCCAGACATGATTGCCTATCACGATTTCCTTATTCTCGTTGACCCTCGTACCCCCTGACCAGATTTTATGAAAATCCGTATCCATCACAAGACACTGCCAAGACATCAGAACGTCATCACCAAACCGTATCCCCTTGCTGCTCACGATATGCGATTCTGCCGTGATACAGAAATGATCACCGAACTCCAAGGTCGCACCACGATTCACACTGATACGCGAGCCATGTCCGATAGCAGCTCTTCCCTTGAAAACCACCGTGCCATTCACCTGCCACATCGTACGCGACCGTTTCTCGTCAAAGATACCGACACCGCCAAAACCAATCCGTACCGTCCCTGTCTTTGCATGTTCCGGCAGGATAACTTCGCCATGCATTTCGCTGATACGTGTTCTGAAGCACACCAGCACCGGCAAAGTGGCGGCTACCTTCAGCGGAAAATAATGACAACAAAAGTATAACGATTTGGGTACGCTGAACGCATACAGGCACAACTTTTTGAGTTGTCTTATTTTACGCCAAAAGCTGCTCTGCTCTGCTCTGCTCTG
>DEDT01000039.1:40844-91470 GCA_002350105.1 Selenomonadaceae bacterium UBA2897
GCTCTGCTCTGCTCTGCTCTGAAGAATTATACATCCTATCACCTGCTATGCAAAAATTTATTCGGCATTGGATTTTCTTTAGGCCATTATAAGCTCTGTGCGACAATCCTGCAATAGCGCGGCCAATCCCCGCCTGCGCAACCGTACCAGGATAAAGCATACAAACACGTCATAAAAAACTAAGGCGCATATCCCCGAGAGGATACACGCCATCCAAAACCGTTAAGGTTTTCTTTGTATCTTTATTTTACTTTATCCGTTGTACTTTGTCAAGTCCGCTAACAGAAATAGTAGTGAATCAATTCAAAACAATAGCTATACGCACCCGCAATAACATCATTATGAACGAAATATCCCCTATGCCGCAGCATGCGTTTACCAAACAATTCTCGTAACCGCCTGGCCGCAGCCGCATGCATGCCACTGCTATGCACCAGTTCCTTGTGCGCGATAAGCAGTGCTGTAAAATCCTGCGTAAACTGCTTGCGCAAATACTTTTTACGCAAATTCGGAGAAAACCAGTCAAACCGTATGGCATAGTTGGAAAGGCTGGTATTAAGCTCCTCCCGATGATGCAAGTCAGCTATGAGACAATTGCTGTGCGCGCAGGCGTTGCGTAGGCAGCGTACGTTTTCCAGCAACGAACGGTGCAGAGGCGGGCGGCATGTCTGGTGATAAACGTCATAGTAGAAATTATAAAACTTGATTAAATCACCAAAAGACAGGACCTCGAACAACACCCATACAGGGAGATTATCAGCGTTATGAAAATAAAATTCTCGGCAATAACTGTGCAACATCTTGCGCTCGGTCGCCTCGATAAATCGACTCTCCGATTCGGTAAACCACTTGACAATGCGATATCCATCCTCCTCCGGATTGGCAATCATATCATTCTCCAGCTGGACTTTAATGGCGTGCTCCACGTCCAGACAGAGCGCTATAATCTCATAACGCAAATGCATGTCGATGGTCGAAAGCTCGATCAGATAAGCAAAATCCAGCCTTATGTACCTGCCTGCCGTCGGGCTACCAGGCGGCTGTTTCTGATAGTTCTTGCGGTAAGCCGACACCTTAGACAGATAGCTGTGTTCCGTAAGAAAGCGCTCTGCCTCCTGCTCCGAGCACAAGTTGAACGTTACCCCTTTGGCCTTTAAGTGTTCCACCTGTTCCTTTGGCGTCAAAAGTCTACCGCCCGACATAACTGCACCCGCTCTCCCATGTCCTGCTACCGTTTTGTGTCCGCCTTCTCGGCATAATACAAATACTTTCCTGCAAGATTCGTTACTGAAAGGACTTACAATATCGTTATTATAGCACAAGCTTCTCCTGCTGACAATACAGTTACACTCATCGTCGCCCACTGTAGCATCCATTACTCCCAAGCGGAAGAGCCTCCCAGCAATAAGAATTTGATAAAGATAGCCATCCCTAGTACAAGGCTCAGGATAAACATACTGTCCCAAAGCAAAAGCATGGTTTGGGAATGCTTTTCTGCCGTGCGCCGCGTATAGGCGGCCGCCAGATAGAGCATGCCGCACCAAAAGGCCAGCGTGAGCACCACGCCAAAGGGATAGGATACCACATCGAACACCATGAAAACGGCGCTCAGGCAGGCCAGCAGGACGCAGCGCAGGATACGGCGTTTCTCATTTGAGGCCTGCCGGTAGTCGCGCGCCCAGCAGAAAAAACCGACGAGCAGCACCAGTCCCCAGGCATAGAGGCTGGTGATACGTGCCAGCGCCGCCATCATCAAAATACTGTAAAACGGCGCATAAATCTTAAGGCTGGAAGGCGGCAGCGTGTTTTCGCCGGGCAGCGGTGCAAATTTTTCGCAAATAAAACAGATCGTGCCAATCAACAGCAGGAAAATGCCGCATATGGCCAGGGACATGGGCATATCGGTATCATCCGCCAAAAGGCACACCAGGACGATGAAGCAGGCCCAGCCGCCAAAAATAATTCTCCGTATTTTTTCTCGTTCCGCAAATCCCAGCACTCCGTTCCTGTACGTTCATGCAAAAACTCGCATGATGTTTTTCTTGCATCATGCGAGTTTACTCTATTTTCTGTACGCCTTAACGGTTGCATCCACGCTGGAGCTGCCGTTGCAGGCAGACTTCGGCTCAGCCGATGCGCGTCTGGTGCAGTACTTTGTATCCGGCTGCCTCAATTTTCTTGGACAGCGCTGCCGCATCGGCAAAGTCGCCGCGCACGATCAGGTGGTAAGAACCATCTTCCTGCGGTACGGTCACGAAGCTGTCTATGGACACGTTATTGGCCCGGAAGATATCGGCGATATCGGCCACGACGCCAACCTTGTTATCGGACTGAACGGTGATGCGGTCCTTGCCCTCCTGCAAGCCCATGACGTCGACGAAAGCCTTGAAGATATCCGTCTCCGTGATGACGCCGACAACCGTTCCCACGCTGGAAAGCACGGGCATGCCGCCGATCTTGTGCTGGTACATGGCGAGGGCAGCCGCCTCCAGGGTATCATCCTCCTGCACCGTCACGACGTCGCGCACCATGACATCCTTGACCGTCATCTGGGCGAGCAGGGAGCGCTCCTCATAGCGCGAGAGCGTCGTCGCGGGCGACGGGGCCACGCGCATGAGGTCGCGGTCGCTGAAGAAGCCCACGAGCTTGCCCGCGTCCACCACGGGCAGGCGGCGGAAATTACCCTTCTTCATCAGGGACGCCGCCTCATCCAGCGGCGTATCCGATTTGACGATAATCGGATTCCTGGTCATACGGTCTTGTACGAACATCTTGATCAACCTCCCAGATAAGCTTTGCGTACATCCTCACTGGCGGCCAGCTCGCTGGCCGGACCGGAAAGCGTGATGCGGCCCGTCTCCAACACATAGGCGCGGTTGGCGATGGACAGGGCCATGTTGGCGTTCTGCTCCACGAGCAGCACCGTCGTGCCCTGCTTATTGATATCCACAATGATGCGGAAAATTTCCTTGATCAGCATCGGTGCGAGACCCATGGACGGCTCATCGAGCAGCAGTAACTGCGGTCGGCTCATGAGTGCACGGCCCATCGCGAGCATCTGCTGCTCGCCGCCGGAAAGCGTACCGGCAACCTGCGACGCACGCTCTTTCAGGCGGGGGAACAGGTCGTACACCATGTCGAGGTCCTGGGCGATGCCGTCCTTGTCCTTGCGCGTAAAGGCACCGAGGTCCAGATTCTCGCGCACGGTCATCTCCGCGAAGACGCGGCGGCCCTCCGGCACCTGCGAGATGCCCTCGCGCACGATTTTATGCGCGGGCATACCCGCGATGTCCTTGCCGCAGAAGGTAATGCCGCCCGTACGCGGTTTCAGCAGGCCGGAAATCGTGCGCAGCGTCGTGGATTTGCCCGCGCCGTTAGCGCCGATCAGCGTGACGATTTCGCCCTTGTTGACCTCCAGGCTGATACCCTTCAGGGCGTGGATGGCCCCGTAATAGACGTTGATATCGTCGATTTTGAGCATATTCTCGGCCATCATTCGCCACCTCCCAGATAAGCCCGGATGACTTCCGGATTCTTTTTGATTTCCTCCGGCGTGCCCTCGGCGATAATGACGCCGTACTCCAGCACGTAGATGCGCTCGCAGATGCCCATGACGAGGCTCATATCATGCTCGATGAGCAGCACCGTGAGGTTGAACTCCTTGCGGATCCACTGAATCATCTGCATGAGCTCGTGCGTCTCCTGCGGGTTCATGCCCGCGGCCGGCTCGTCGAGCAGCAGCAGCTGGGGCTTCGTCGCCAGCGCGCGTGCGATTTCGAGGCGGCGCTGCGCGCCGTAGGGCAGATTTTTCGCCTTTTCCTGGGCCTTGTCCTCGAGGTGGAAAATCTTCAGCAGTTTGTAGGCCTCGGCCTCGGTCTCCTCCTCCTCTTTGAAGTAGCGCCCGAGCCGCAGCACGGATTCAATTAAATTATAGCGGATATTCGTATGATAGGCAATCTTCACGTTGTCCAGCACCGAAAGCTCGGAAAAGAGGCGGATGTTCTGGAACGTGCGCGCGATACCGCGCTTGGTGATTTCGTAGGGTTTCAGGCCCACGATGCTCTTGCCGTCAAAGGTAATCTCGCCGGTGGTCGGCGTGTAGACGCCCGTAAAGAGGTTGAAGGCCGTCGTCTTGCCGGCGCCGTTCGGGCCGATGAGGCCGACGAGCTCGCCGCGGTTGATATGGAAATTGAAGTCCGCGACGGCCTTCAGGCCGCCGAAGACCTCCGAGACATTTTCTGCCTGCAGCAGCACTGCCATCAGACCCGCCCCCTTCTGAAAATCTTGTCAAAGATGCTGGCGTTCGTGATCTCCATGTAGCCGAAGAGGCCCTGCGGGCGCTTCATCATCAGGGCGATGAGGGCTAGCGCATAGATAATCATGCGGAACTCCGGCCAGGACGCGAGCGCCGCCGAGATAAAGGTCACAACGAAGGCGCCGGCGATGGAACCCGTGATGGAGCCGAGGCCACCGAGCACGACCATGATGAGGTAGTTGAACGACTGCATGAACGTGAACGACATCGGGTTGATAATATAGAAGCAATGCGCGAAGAGGCCGCCCGCGATACCCGCGAAAGCCGCGCCGATCGTGAAGGCCATGACCTTGTATTTCGTGGTGTTCACGCCCATGGCCTCGGCGGCGATTTCATTCTCACGGATGGCGAGGCAAGCGCGGCCGTGGTTGGAGTTCACGAAGTTCTTGATGAAGAACAGCGCGAAGAGCATGATGAAGAACACCCAGGCAAAGTTCGTGTTGTGCGGGATGCCCTTGAAACCGGCCGCACCGCCCACGTAATCGATGTTCATGATCACGATGCGCACGATTTCGCCGAGGCCCAGCGTCGCGATGGCGAGGTAGTCGCCCTGCAGGCGCAGCGTCGGCAGGCCGATGAGAAAGCCGATGAAACCGGCCGCCGCAGCACCCGCGAGCAGCGCCACGATGAAGGGCAGATGGAAGTTTGCCGTGCAGATGACCGCCGTATAGGCGCCCACGGCCATGAAGCCCGCATGTCCCAGCGAGAACTGGCCCGTGTAGCCGTTGATGAGGTTCAGCGACACCGCCATGATGATATTGATGCCCACGATGAGCACGTTGAGCTGCCAGAAAGCCGACAGGATGCGCTCCGAGATGAGCACCTGCAGCACGGCGAAGAGAACGAGGCTGAACGCGAGCATAATGAGGTCGTTTTTTCGTAAATATTTCATCGTGCTCACCTCAGACTTTCTCACGCGTGTTCTTGCCGAAGATACCCGTCGGCTTGAACAGCAGCACCAGAATCAGGATGGCAAAAGCTGCGGCATCGCGGAACGTCGAGGAGACGAAGCCCGCGACCAGTGCCTCGACCACGCCGAGAATGAGGCCGCCCACGACAGCGCCCGGCAGGATGCCGATGCCGCCGAGAACGGCCGCGACGAAGGCCTTGACGCCCGGCATGATACCCATGAGCGGGTCGATGGAGTTGTAGTAGATACCGACGAGCACACCGGCCGCAGCCGCGAGGGCCGAGCCGATGCCGAAGGTGAACGAAATGACGCGGTCCGAATCGATGCCCATGAGTTGCGCCGTCTCCGTATCATAGGAAGCCGCGCGCATGGCCTTGCCCGTCTTCGTGCGCTGCACGATATAGGTCAGGATGACCATAAGCAGGATGGTCACGGCGAAAATCATGAGTTGCTGGCCGTTCACGACGAACGGGCCGACATTGAAGGCGACGTTATCCAGCACCGCAGGGAACGTGCGCGGCGTAGGCGTCACGAAGTACATGCTCGTGTACTCGAGAAAGAACGACACGCCGATGGCCGTGATGAGCACCGAAATACGCGGTGCGTGCCTGAGCGGCTTATAGGCCAGCTTCTCGATGACCATGCCCAGGATACCCGTCGTAACCATGGAAATGAGCAGTGCGGGCACGACGCCCAGTCCTGCCTGCGTAATGGCGAAAAAGCCGATGTAGGCGCCCACCATGTAAACATCGCCGTGGGCGAAATTGATGAGCTTGATGATGCCGTAGATCATCGTATAACCGAGGGCAATCAACGCATAGATACTGCCCAGGGAGATACCATTGATGAGCTGCTGCACCAATTGATGGGTAAAGTCCATCGTAACTCCTCCCTCTCCAATAAGAAAGGGCCGCACAAAGCGGCCCTTGATATTACTGTGTTAACAGGAACAAAGGCGCTCAGCCCTCCGGCTGGATCTTGGCCTTCAATGCTTTCACGCCGTTCTGCATCTCCAGGATAACAGCGCTCTTGATCGGGTTATGCGTAGCGGCATCCATCGTGATCTTGCCCGTGCCGACCTGCAGGTCCTTCGTCTCCTCCAGAGCCTTGACCAGCTTCTCCGGGTCCGTGCCGCCAGCGCGTTTGATCGCATCGATCATCATCTTGCCGGCGTCGTAGCCGAGAGCAGCGAATACGTTCGGATCTTTGCCGTACTCCTCTTTGTAAGCTTTGATAAAGCCCTGAACCTCTTCGTCCTTCTCGAAGTAATGCGTGCTGAAGAACGTGTTGTTCAGCGCATCGGCACCTGCGATATCGACGACTTTCGGATCGTCCCAGCCATCGGTGCCGAGCAGCTTGGACTGGATGCCCAGCTCACGTGCCTGCTTGACGATCTTGCCGACTTCCTCATAGTAAGCCGGGATGAAGACAACATCGGCGTTGGCCGTCTTGATCTTCGTCAGGGCTGCCTTGAAGTCCTGATCCTTGGCGAGGAATGCTTCCTCCATGACGACCTTGCCGCCCGCGGCCTCAAACTTCTCCTTGAAGACCTTGCCCAGGCTCTTGGAGTAGTCGGAGCTGGAATCCAGATAAAGCACGGCGGTCTTGGCCTTGAGTTCCTTGGATGCGAACTGAGCCATGACCTCGCCCTGCTGCGGGTCGATGAAGCAGCTGCGGAACACGAAGGGTTTCGCCTTGCCATTCTCCACCGTGACATCCGGGCTCGTGGCGCAAGGTGCGATGATGGGCACCTTGTTGTCCGTAGCCACCTGTGACTCAGCCATGACGTTGGCCGTGACGGCCGGGCCGACCATGACCTTGACGCCATCATCCGAGATCAGCTTCGTCGCCGCGTTAACGGCCTCGGAAGGCTCCGACTTGGAATCGGCCTCGACCAGCGTGATCTTCTTGCCGTCGATGCCGCCCGCATCGTTGCACTCCTTGATAGCCAGCTTCAGGCCATCGCGGGCAGCCGTGCCGTAGTTGGCCTGGTTGCCCGTGAGCTCGAAGTTCGCGCCCACCTTGATCTCCTTGTCGTTGTCCCCGCCGGCACCACAGCCAGCCAAGAGACCGCCGACCATGAGGGCACCGACGACAGCGCTCATGAGCTTCAGGCTTTTCTTACCGAATTTCATAAAACTCCTCCTCCTGGTACAATCCGCTGTACCACCGTCACGTAAGGCCAGCCGGCATGTACATTTTCGTACACCCAGTGTCCTCGAACCGATGATGGTACTCATTATAGTTTACAAGTTTACACTTGTCAATAGGTATCCATACTGGTATAAAGTATATTTGTTTCTTATATGCGGAGTAATGTGCGGTTTATATAGGCTAGAAGTGGCACGAGCGTCGTATCGCCAATCACGGCGTGCGCCTGTTCATCAGCCAGATGCCGGCACTGATTCTGGAACTGGCTGCGCTGCACTTTACGCTGCATGACCGGCACTCCCTGATGCTCCGGCGCGAGCAGCTGCAGGCCGAGGCGCGCCGTCTCGCAGAGGCCATGCCACTGCATGAGCTGAGGCTCACACTCTTTATACGCCTCGGGATTGGCCTGAGGCAATGCTCTTTGCAAACGCTCACAGGCCGTCAGGCGCCGCTGGAGCTGCGCGTCGAGAGACAAGCGGGACCGCTCTGCCGCCTCGCCGCCCTGCGGCCATGCTGCCTGCCACTGCGCGATGGCCTGTTGCAATACCTGGTCATCCTGCGGGCCCACTTTGGCCCAGGCATTTTCCATATGCTGCGTGGCGCCGGCAAAGAGCGCCATATCCTCAGCCAGATCGCCGTACTGCGCCGCAATGGCCTGGCGCCACGCCTGCTCCGGCACATACTTCTCCGGCTCCTTAGCATAGACCGCGCCCGTCGCCAGCGCGATTTTCGAAAGTTCCGGATACTGCATGGGGTTGAAGAAGATGGCGTTGGCATCGCGCTGCGGCAGATTCCCGATGGGTCCCAGCGCCAGCTTCGCGGGCAGGTAGTCCGTGACGGGATAATTCCACCAGATACCGAGCTTGCGCCCGTACAACGTCTCCGCACGCTGCAGCTCCTGCTGCGTCAGCGCGGGCACGACGACGCCGTCCCCCGTATAGAGCACCTGGATATCCGGCTGCAGCTGCGCGGCAAAAACCTTTGTGTAGGGCTTCGCGACGTCCTCCTGCTGCATATCCGCATAATAGTATTCAACGGGCACAGTCAGGAAGGTCTGTACATCGCGGTGGCGCGTGCGCAGCGTACGGGACAGAGCATTGATGAACGCCGTCTGTCCCGCCGCATCCTTATTTTTGATATCGTCGAAAAAGACGGCGAAACGTCGCACGCCCAGCGCGTACATGGACTCCAGCTTCGCCTCCGCCGCCTGCAAGTCAGCCTCGCGCCCCGGTCCCGTGAAGTGGCTGTCAAGCCCCGGTGACAGCGCGTAGATGAACTGAACGCCCGCCCGATCCGCCTGCTGCACGAGCTCGCCGAGCTCCCGCCGCTGCGCCTCCGGATACGGCACGCGCCACGCCGCCCGCGCATACTGGTCATCCTTCGGCGAATAGATATAGGCATTAAATCCCTGCCGCCCCATAAAGGCCAGCATATCGAGCCGCTGTGCATGCGTCCACGGCGTACCATAGAAGCCCTCCACCACGCCGCGAAGAGGGATGGGCGAGGCAGAGACCGAAGGCAAAGCCAGGCACAGGCATAACAGCAGAATAATCGAGAAGATGCTTCTTCTAAACAGACGCAAAACCATGCTCCTTTCCGAAACATAACAAAAAGAGTTGAGAGTTGGGAGTTGAGAGTTATGGGGGCTCACGCCATCCCAACTCTCAACTCTTCACTCTCAACTCTCTAAAAAAGCCTCTCCACTATGGGAAAGGCTCTTTGATAATCTAACATGGTGCGATTGGTGAGAGTCGAACTCACGACCCTTCGCTTAGGAGGCGAATGCTCTATCCAACTGAGCTACAACCGCATCTTTTATATTATAACAAATCATGTCCTTGCTGGCAACAAAAAGCAGCCTGTTGTCACCACACAGCAGGCTGCCTGTATTTATGGGTTATAAGATAGGGGGTAAAAGGATATTGAGCTTTATTTACTCGGCAGCGGCCGTCTGACCTTCGACCTTGCCCGTGAGCAGTTCCTTGCCGCAGTGCTTGACGACCAGCACGGCCAGCGTCATGAGGGCCAGCGCCAGGACGAGCTGCAGCCCGTCGACCATGAAGACGAACGTGCCAGCCTGCAGTTTCGTGATGATGCCGACCACACTCATCACCAGCGCCGTCATCGTCACGAGGAACATGAAGCACATCGGTACGTAGAGCATCCAGCCCTGACGACCCGTCGTGCGCAGGAACACCGCAAGGGAGATGAGTACCAGCGAAGCCAGCAACTGGTTCGCGGCACCGAAGAGCGGCCAGATGGCCATGTAGCCGGCCTGGCAGAGGCCAAAGGCCAGCACCAGCGTCACGACCGTGGACGGCACGACACCGGAGAGAAGCTTCGCGGCAGTGCCCTGCTGCTCGCCCTCAGCCGGAGCCAGCAGCTCCTGCAGGCTCATGCGGCCGATACGGGCCACGGAATCGATGGTCGTCATCGCGAGGGCCGAAATGCACATCGTGATGACACAGGCTGAGACGGCCGCGGGGAAACCGAACATCTGGAAGAAACCGCCGATGGCACCGGCGAAGATCTGGAACGGCGTGCCCGAGGCCACCGTGCCGTCCGGGCTGGCCGCCGCGCAGGCGATGACGAGGGCGACGACGCCGAGCATGGACTCGACGAGCATCGCGCCATAGCCAACCGGCAGCATATCCTTCTCATTGGCCACGGCCTTGGAGGACGTGCCGGAGGAAACGAGGCTGTGGAAACCGGAAACGGCACCGCAGGCGATCGTGATGAACAAAATTGGGAACAGGCTTTGGCCCTTGACCTCGAAGCCAACGAAAGCCGGCATGTTGAGCACCGGGTTCGCGACGACGACGCCGACGACACCGCCGAAGACCATGCCCAGAAGCAGGAAGGAACTCAGATAATCACGCGGCTCCATAAGCAGCCACATCGGCAGTACCGAGGCGATAAAGCAGTAAGCGAAAGTAACCACACGCCAGGTCTGCGGATCGAGGTACAGCGGGAACTGCATGCCGACGGCAAACATGCCGACGACGAGCACGATGGCCACGAGCAGCTTGACGAGACCGCTCGGCTGGAACTTCTTGATGAAGACGCCGAAGCCCATGGCGACGGCGATGTAGAGCATCGAGATTGTCGCGGCCTGAGCGCCCGGTACGTTCTGGCTGCCATCCTTAAGGAAGCCATTGAACGTATTCGCGATGATGTCGGCGAACGCCGCCAGCACCAGCAGCGTGAAGAGCCAGCAGAAAAGCAGGAACAGGCGGCGGCCCGTCTTGCCGACGTACTTCTCGATGAGCATGCCCATCGACTTGCCTTCATTCTTGACGGAAGCGTACAGAGCAGTGAAGTCCTGCACGGCACCGAAGAAGACGCCGCCGACCAGCAGCCACAGCAGGGCGGGAGCCCAGCCGAACATGGCCGCGATAATCGGTCCGGTCACCGGTCCTGCGCCTGTAATCGATGAAAACTGATGAGCGAACACCGTGAAGCGGGAGGCCGGTGCGAAATCCTGGCCATCTTCGTATTTCACGGCAGGGGTTTTTGCTTTGGGGTCGATGCCCCAGGTCTTGACCAGCCAGCGTCCATAGCCCATGTAGGCACAGACAAAAACAACGAGGGCAAGACCGATTACCATTAATCCTGTCATTTCATTGACTCCTTTCTGTACATTGCATTTTGCACATCGCACAATGAATACACGATATTTATGTGTAATCACAAAATACACACTGTACAATCTAGTGATGGAAAAAGATTATTTCGCTTGCAGAGTATAATATCACTGTCTCTATAAAGTGTCAACTTGTAATTGAATTAAATAAATTTTCTGAAAACTTACTGAAAACGTCTCTCACCGTAAACAAAAAAAACCTGTCAGCACGTGACAGGGTGTCCGTAAAATGTGTATTTGCTGCTGGTCAGGCTTTCTGGCGCTGGGCCTTCTGCTGCGCCCGCAGACGCTTCCAGGCCCAGACGCAGCGCACACCGGGATGCATATGCGGCAGGGCGAAGCAGCGATTGCAGGAGACACAGATCGACTTCTCGCCGCCCACGAGCTGTTTGCTCACGAAGTCCGGCTCCGCGATGAGCGGACGCGCGAGGGAAATAGCCTCGATGCCGCTCGCGAGCACCTGCTCCATATCGGCGGCACTGCGCGCGCCGCCCACGAGGCTCACAGGCATCTCCGGCACGGCCTGCTTATACCGCTTGACGATGTCGAGATAATAGAGCGTGCGATCCTTCGGCAGGCGGATAAAGTCCGCACCCGAGAATTCCACGAGCTCCACGCCGATTTCATGGCAGCGCTGCAGCAACCAGACCATGTCCGCCTCGTAGGCGGCCGTATCCTCGGCCCGCGTGTCGCAGTTCACCTTGATGAGCACGGGGAAGTCCTCGCCGCACGCCGCCTTGATGCCCTTGACAATCTCCTCCGTCATACGGAAGCGGTTCTCGATGCTGCCGCCATACGCATCGGTGCGCTGGTTGAAATACGGGTCGATAAAGCGCGAGAGCAGATAGGAATGCGCCGCGTGCAGCTGTACGCCATCGACGCCCGCACGCTGCAGGCGCACGGCCGCCGCCACGAACATCTGCTCGATATGCTGAATCTCCGCCACGGTCAGGGCTCGCGCCTCGTGCCCCTTCTTCAGCGGACGCGCCACGACATCCGCGAGATCGTCGTTATCGACGGCACGCGGCCCCGCATGGGAGATCTGCGGCACAAAAAGTGCGCCATGCTCATGGCAGATGGCAACAGCCTTCCGGAACTGTGCCGCATAACCGTCATCGTAGATATTCACCTGCTCCGGATTCGCGCGACCCAGCGGATCCACGCAGCAATGGCCCGTGATAATCATACCGACATCGTGGCTGGCCAGCTGCTCGTACATCGCGTACTCGGCATCTGTCATATAGCCATCCTGATCCGGCAGGAAGCTATGCGTCGCCGAACGAATCACACGGTTCTTGCTATGCAGGTGTGCCAGCACCAGCGGTGCCGCAAATTGGAACTCCATGGTATCCTCCTAAACTACACCCATCATGCTGCAGACACCCCCGCCGCATGAACGGAAAAAAGGACTCTGCCAGAGTCCTTCTTGGTATTCATCTCAAAATTCCACACGTTTGATATCGGCGCCGAGGCCGACGAGCTTACCCACGAGGTCGTCGTAGCCGCGGTCGATATGGTGGATATAGCCCACCTGCGTCTCGCCCTCGGCCACGAGGCCGGCCAGCACCATGGCGGCACCGGCACGCAGGTCTGTCGCCTTGACCTGGCAGCCCGTAAGCCTCTCCACGCCCTCGACCACCGAGGTGCGCCCGTCGATACGGATGTTCGCGCCCATGCGCTTGAGTTCATCCACGTGCATGAAGCGGTTTTCGAACACGGTCTCCGTCACGAGACCCGTGCCCTCCGATACGGCCAGCATGGCCATGAACTGCGCCTGCATATCCGTGGGAAAGCCGGGATAGGGCATGGTCTTGATGTCCACGGCCTTCGTGCGATGATCGCAGGTCACACGGATGCCATCCACGTCTTCCTCAATCGTCACGCCGGCCTCTTTCAGCTTGGCGATAACGGGCTTCAGGTGCTCGCTGATGGCATTCTCAATGTAGACATCACCCTGCGTCATCGCCGCCGCCACCATATAGGTGCCGGCCTCGATGCGGTCGGGGATAATCGTATAATCGCGCCCCACGAGCTTTTCCACGCCCTCGATCTTGATGACGTTCGTGCCCGCGCCGCGGATTTTCGCCCCCATGACGTTGAGGTAGTTCGCGAGATCGACGATCTCCGGCTCCTGAGCCGGATTTTCGAGAATCGTCTGTCCCCTGGCCATCGATGCGGCCATGAGAATATTCTCCGTCGCGCCGACGCTGGGGAAATCCAGATAGATCTTTGCACCCTGCAGGCCCTCGGGCGCCGCCGCCTCGATGTAGCCATGGCCGATGTGGATATCGGCACCCAGCGCCTCAAATCCCTTGAGATGCAGGTCGATGGGACGCGTGCCGATGGCACAGCCGCCCGGCAGGGAAATCTTGGCCTGGCCGCAGCGTGCCAGCAGCGGCCCCATGATGAGGAAGGACGCGCGCATCTTGCGCACGAGGTCATAGGGGGCCTCGCAGCTGCCGATCACGCTGCTGTCCACATGCAGCTGATGTTTCGTGGCATCGAAGTCCGCCTTGACCCCCAGGAGGTTCAGCACCTCCGTGATGGTATGCACATCCTCCAGTGCCGGCACCTCGTCCAGCAGGCTTGGGTTATCCTGCCCCAGAAGCGTCGCGGCGATAATGGGCAGTACCGCATTCTTTGCCCCGCTGATCTTGACGCGGCCCTGCAGGCGGTGTCCCCCGTTAATTACCAGTTTTTCCATTCTGCGTCCCATATCCTCCCAGCTCGAAAAAAGCATCAATTGATAGTTTACCATCATCGAGCCTGACTGACAAGCAAGAATTTACGCCCGGTTATTTACGCACCACCTGCAGCGTCGTGTGCAGTACATTGTCGATGATATATTTGGTCGTGAACTTCGTTTCTCCGCTCTGCGGCTTCTTCGTATTGACGCCCAGCAGATTGACCTTGCGGCTCTGTGTCCTGGCCTTCGCCAGATTCTCCGCCGCAGCCCGCTTCGCCGCGCGGACGGCCTCGCGTTTCTGTTTTGGCGTCATTTCCGGAGCAGGGCCCGGCGCAATGATGATTTCATTGTTGCGGCCCGTCTTCTGGAACTCTTTCAGCTTGTCGGCCGTCGTCTTTTTCTTGTCGTCCTGTGCCGCCACATCGACCCCCGACTGCTGCAGAAGCATGAGGTTCGTCACCGGCACGAGGCCGCCGCCGCGCACATCGAGATTCAGCATACCTTCACGCTGCGTCTCTGGCACCGTGTAGTTGATGAAGAGCGTCTCTTTATCGCGACGGTATGGTTTGAGCGTGACCGTGAACTTCACCGTGTCGCCCGGCTTTACTTTCGTCTTGTCTGGCACCGCTGAGAGCAGCGTCGCTGTCTTGCGCTCACTGTCCACCGTCACGTCCACCTGCAGATCGAGGATATCGGATTCCTTTTCCTTATTATCACAGATGATGTTCATCGCCTGCATAATCTCGGCGACTGCAATCTGCCCCACGTCCGCCGTATTATAGAACATGTTGCTGCGCTCGAACTTGCCCTCGGGCACAGCATTCGTGCGCACGGTGAAATGCACATCCGCCGTGCTGCCGCCGAGGCTGTCGCAGGTCTTGCTCATGGCACCATAGGCAATGCCGCCCACAATCTGGGAGAGGTAATCCTCATCGTAAGCGACGCGCGCGCCGTACTGTTCCGTACGGCCGAGATCATGGTCAACAACCTTCACGCGCACCGGTACCACCGCCGGGAACTCGCCCAGCGTACCCGCAATGCCCGTCCCACGGTCCTGGCTGATCCGGCCGATGATGGCGCCGAGGTTCGCGAGTTTCATGCCGTTGCTCACGCCGCTGATCGTGCCGACGACCGAGGCCTTCGTCATGAAGTAGTTGACGTTGCCCTTATGCAGGAACGGATGCCCGAAGGCGAGAATCTTCCTGCCATCCGTCGCCGTGATCGTCCCCGTAGCACCGACAGCGAAATCACCATAGGCGATGGCTACGCCCACGGGGTCGCCGGGGCGCAGGGAGGCATGATAGTCCGTCTCTGCCACGCCGTTCAGGCCATCATTGCCCAGCGGCAACAGGTTGTACTGCTGGCCCAGCGGCATTTTCTCCCGCAGGAATTGAATCCCCGCCGGTGTGAAGCCGGAAAGATAGAGCACATCCTTCGGCTCAGCTTTGACCGTTGCCTTTTTCTCCGTCCTGGCGGCCGGTTTCGCTTCCTGTGCAGCCGGCTGGTCAGCTTTTTCTTCAGCTTTAGCCCTGGCTGACTGACCCGCTTTTTCCTTTTCTTCCGCCTGGCTGGCTTTATCCCCGTCCTTGTTTTCTGCCTGGCCAGCCTTATCCTTAGCGGGCTTCTCCGCCTTGCTGGCGATTTCCTTATCCTTTATTTTGGCCAGCTCCGCATCCAGATCAACTTCCTGCGAGTTCCCGGCCTTTTGCCCTTTCTTATCCTTCTTTGCCGCCCCGGCTTCCGCCTTCTTCTTATCCTCCAGATACTTGTGCAGGTTGAAACTGCGGATGCGCGTCTTATTCTTGTTATCCGGCATCTGCCACAGCGGCAGCATATTCTCGATGGGCGTAATGAAGAACGTGTACGGCGTCATTTCCTTGAGACCTGCCGCCACAGCGCCGACGAGGCGCCCGTTTACGTAGACCGGACTGCCGCTCATGCCCTGCAGGATACCGCCGACCTGATGGATCAGCGGCCCTTTAGCCTTCGCCATGATCATGTTATTCGAGCCCTTACCGACGCCCAGCAGGCCGACGATATTGACATCAAAGGAGCGAAGCTCGCCCGTGCTGTCGACCACCGTATAGGCCTGTCCGGACATGCCCTCCCGCAATTCCTGCGCAGGCATGATTGGTGCCAGGGCATAGCTGTGCGGCATACCCGCTGTCAGGAGCAGCGCCGTGATACCTGCCGCTATCATCTTTTTTACGAACTTTCGCAATCTGTCCACCTCATCTGACCCCGGCCGGCATCCCGGCCCCGTTATTACCGTTAACGTCCATTATAGCATAGAACTGCCTGAGAGGGAAACACCCCCATCCACCTTAACGCGGCAGCACGAGCAGGGCAGCCCCCACGGGACGCTCACTGCCATCGGAAGGCGAGTTCAGGATTTTGCCTCCCACGACGAGCTCGCTGGACCCGCCGCCATCGAAGTTGAGCGCATCAACCGCGCCATAGCGGCGCAGGAGCTGCGCCCATTCCGTCAAGGTGAGCCCGTGGCTGCTGCTCTGGCGGCCGTCGACGACGCCGAGGATATAGTCACCATTGGCGAGCACGCCCACGGCACTGCGCGGTGCACGGCCATAGCGGATATCGCCAGGGAATTCCTCAGCCGCAGCCGTCACCTTCACCTGGCCATGCGCGAGCAGGCGCGGACCGACGCCCACGACCTGCACGGCCTCGTTCCACGGCGATCCCAGATCCTGCGCAATCGAGGCGGCATCGCCGACCTTGACCCCGGCCAGTGCGTCCACGGCCTTGCCATGGGCTGATACCACCCAGCCATCGGCGGGAATCGCGCTATCGCCATCATGGATGGCCGTGACTTTGCCATGTTGTACGACGAACTCGCGCCCATATGCATTCGTGCCCGTCGAACTGCCGTAATATTTATTATAAAGCGTAATGCTGTCCGACGCGCGATCGCAGTCCACGCCGCCCACGGGCAGCGTCACGCCGCCCAGCGTCGCCAGGCCGCTGTAACTCACCGTACCGAAGACGGAACGCCCATCCGGCATGATGCCGAAAGCACTGCGGGTAATATAGGTTGTCCCCACGACTGAGCCATCGATTTTCGTGACTCCCAGCAGGTCGCCATTCCAATTGAAATACGAAGCATTGACCGCCGCCACGGCATCGTAACGATCGGAAATGCCGCTGACCGTTTCGCGGCCCGGGATCTTGCCACGCCCCAATGCCGGCTTGACCTGATAGCGTTTGTGATCCGCGATGATGAACCAGGCCGAAACCTTGCCGTCATCATCCCAGTAGACGCAGGTCTTCTGCCAGATGCCCGGCGCCAGTTCCTGGGTGTAGGTATTCTCCGGCTCCTGCAGTGCGACGGACGCTACAGGCTCTGCCGCCTGTGCTGCAGGCTTCGCTGCCGGACTCACTTTGGGCAGGATGTCGATGAACACCCGGGCCGGCTGGTGCAGATTCGACACCTTATAGGTCATCCCCGCAGGCAGGCTGAGGGTCACGAGGAAATGGTCTTTCTGCTGGCGATAGGACACCGCCTTGATACGCTTGCTCTGAAACGCCTTATTCTGGAAATGACGCAGGCCGACTTCCGTGAAGTCCAGCGTGATCTGCTGTCCGTCCGCCGATTCACGCACCGTGTAGAGCGGCGTCTCCGTCAGGTCGAAGACGACACGGTCATGATCTGCCCCACTGTGAAAGCGCACGTCCTGCAGGTTGGCCGCAGCCAGTACCGTCGTCTGCCAGGCCAGCAGCAGGCCGCAGGCCAGTGCCAGGCTGCAGTGGAAAATACGCATAAAGTTCTCTTTTCTCCTCCGGAACAAAATGAAAAAACCTCCAACAAAAAGCCTCCCCTGCAATCCAGGGGAGGACAGGAAAAGACACCTTCAGGAAATACGATTACATGTAGGATGCCGATGCCTGCGCAGCCTTGTTGGCCGCAGTCTTCTGCTGCGCATCGGCTGCCTTGGCGGCGGCCTGCTCCTGCTTCAGCACCGACGGCGCCAGCTGCTTGTAGAGCATATCCGCCAGCCCCATGCCGCCGGCTGAGGCCACATTCTGCATGAGCTGCGTATCGCGCATATCCTTGAAGATATTCATGGCATTCGACTCACCAAAGAGCGGGTCCTTCGGCACGGTATTGCGCATCTGTTTGTACATCAGCGTGAGGAACATCGCCTCGAAGCCCTGGCAGGCTTCCTTGAGCTTCTGCTCCTTCTTCGTCAAAGCCGATTTCGTAACGGTGGCCGAATCATCTTGGGCCGCCTGCACCTTGCGCTGCGCATCCTGCAGGATATTCTGGAACGAAGCCGCATCGGCCGCCACAGCCGCACTCACTGCCGTGCTGTTCGACGCCAGCGGATTCGCGCCCGCTGACACCAGCGGCATGTTCAACGGTTGGATCGTCATATCGCAAACCCTCCATAAAAAGCATCAGATGATCTGCAAGTCCGCATGCAGCGCACCGGCTGCCTTGATGGCCTGCAGAATGGAGATGATGTCGCGCGGCGTCGCGCCGACGGCGTTCAACGCACCGACGATATCGCTGACGTTCGTCGTAGCCGGCAGCACGATGCTGCTGGATTTATCATCCTTGGCCGAGACTTTTACGTTGCGAGCCGTCACCGTCGTACCATAGCTCAGGGGATCCGGCTGGCTCACATTGGTATTCTTCTGCACGTGCAGCGTAAGGCCGCCCTGCGTGATAGCCACTTCATCGACAGAGACGTTGCCGCCCATGACGATAGTGCCCGTACGCTCATTGACGATGACCTTCGCGACCGTATCCGGCATCACCGGCAGGTTCTCCAGGCCAGAGACAAAGCCCACGACGTTATTCTTGTAGTAAGCCGGGATGCTGATATCGATCCGGCCCGGGTTGCTGGCTCTTGCCACATTGCCATACTGCGCATTGATCGCCCCCGCGATGCGCGAGGCCGTCGTGAAATCCGGGTTGCTCAAAGACAACGCCAGCGTACCATCCCTGCCGAGATCATCCTCGACCGTGCGCTCGACAATGGCGCCATTCGGCGACGTGCCGACCGTCGGGAAATTCTTCTGGACGTTGTTGCCACCGCGGCCGGCCATGAAGCCGCCCGTCGAGACCGCGCCCTGCGCGACAGCATAGACAATGCCATTCGCCGCCTTTAAAGGTGTCTGCAGCAACGTTCCGCCCTGCACACTGTCGGCGTCGCCGATGGAGGAGACCGTCACATCAAGCGTATCACCTTCGCGCACAAATGGCGGGAGCGTCGCCGTCACCATGACCGCCGCCACGTTCTTGGCCTTGATCTGGCTCGTGCTCACGGTAATGCCATAGGCACGCAGCATGTTCACGACGGACTGCGCCGTCTCCAGCGAGCTCGTGGAGTCACCCGTATCATTCAGGCCAACCACGAGTCCATAGCCCATGAGCTGGTTGCTGCGGACGCCCTGCACCTTCGCTACATCCTTCACCCTTGTCACAGCTGCATCGGCCGACACCACCTGCGGCACGAGGCCAGCGCAGAACACGAGTGCCAGCACCAGCGCAAAAATCTTTTTCATTCTACCAGCCTCCCGCCATCAGAACAGGATATTGAAGATCTGCGTCAGGATCCCCTGCCGCTGCTTGGCATTCAATGGGCCCTTGCCATCGAAACGCACGGTGGCATCCGCGATCTTCGTCGACGGAATCGTATTGAGCGACGTCACGTCATCCTGACGGCAAACGCCGCGGAACGTGATGCGATGCTCTTCCTTGTTCTTCCAAATCGACTGCGTGCCCTCGACGGTCATATTCCCATTGGGCTGCACATCGACGACCGTCACGGTCACGTTGCCGTGCACCGAATCCGTCGATGCCTGGGCACCGGACATCTTCTGCGTGTCCGAGCCGCCCGCCGAGGCCGCCTTCAGGAAATCGAATATGCCGACACCGGCATTCAGGCTCACGCTGCCCGACTTGCTGTTCGAGTGGCTGCGCGTCGCAGAAGTCGTCGTAGACTCCGAAATCACGATCGTCAGGATATCCCCGACGTTATGTGCCTTGCGGTCGGCAAAGATACTATAAACCGGCAGGCCGTTGTCTGACCAAAGGGACTGTGCCGAGGCTGCCGGCAGGCTGACCGTACCCAAACAGCCCAGCACGGACAGCCCCAATGCGATTTTCTTGTATCTGGCTTGCATAGTTTGCACCTCTCCGCCGGTCTCAACCGGCGATTTCTACTGTATTGGCATCGCGTATCTTACCGCGCAGCATTTTACCCGTACGCGCATTGCGCACGCGGATGTAGGTACCAAGACGGCCGCGCTGCATCGCGATGCCATCCGTCACCACTTCCACACCATTCACGTTGGTGAGCAGCTTCACCGGCGCCCCCGACTGCACGACAATCGGCGTCGTCAGCATATCGCGCGTGAGGATACTGCCGCTCTTAATGAAGCGGATGGGCACCCTGTCCTGCAATTCCTTCGCATCGTGCAGGTAATCCGCCGCCGGATTTTCAAGGCAGCGTTCCTCCACTTTGAAGTCCGCCGTCGTCAGCGCCCGTTCCAGCTGCAGGTCATGCTGTGCAACCAGCACCTTATCGTAGATGCCGATGCGGTAATAGATGGTAATCTGCCGATAGAACTTATCATTGACATAGGCCTTGATCAGCACGGGCATCTGCCCCTGGAACTCCAGCCCCCGCGGCAACTCAACCTCGCAGATGAGCTGCCCGGCAGGCAGCTGCAAAGCGCGCGGCTGCCGCACGAGCTGAAGCTCATACCGGCGTTTCTCTCCCGTCTCCGTCAAAGCCTGCTTAATCTTCTCACGGCCCAGATTGGCGAGATACTCCTGCGAGACCGTCTGCGGATAGCGCTGCTGCAGCAAATTTGCCTGCGCTTCAGGCGGCCATAGAAAGAAACAGCCACCCCATAGCATGCATAGAATGACTGTCAGGATTCGTTTCATTTGCTTAGCCGCTTAACGCTTCAGGCCGTTGGCGATCTCCAGCATGGAGTCAGAGGTCTGTACGGCCTTGGAGTTCGACTCGTAAGCGCGCTGGGAGATGATCATGTTGACCATTTCCTCAACGATCTGCACGTTGGACATCTCCAGCGTGTTCTGCTGCAGCGTACCGGCACCATCCTCGCCCGGGTTGCTCTCGATCGGGTCACCCGACGCACCGGAAACCACGTAGAGGTTCTTGCCGATTGCCGTGAGGCCGGCGGGGTTGATGAAGCGGGCCAGCGTGATATTGCCTACCTGCTGCGGTGCATTCGCGCCCGACGGCGTATTCCAGACACTGCCATCCGAAGAAATGACGATGGAATCATTCGGAGCCGTCTGGTCGAAGGTAATGCCGTCAGCCAGCGGGTAGCCGTCCGTCGTCACGAGGCGGCGCGTCTGGTCCAGCTTGAAGGAACCATCGCGCGTGTAGGCCGTCGTGCCATCCGGCATCGTAATGCGGAAAAAGCCCTCGCCCTGGATGCCGACATCCGTCGGGTTATCCGTCGTCTGCAGCGAGCCCTGCGTGAAAACGCGCTGCGTGGCAGCTACGCGCGTACCGAGGCCGACCTGCAGTCCCGTCGGGTACTGGCTGTCCGCGCCGCTGTTCGCACCGGCATCGCGCAGGCGCTGATAGACGAGATCCTGGAACTCAGCACGGACCTTCTTGCCGCCATACGTGTTGACGTTCGCGATGTTATGCGAGATAACATCCATATTCGTCTGCTGTCCCTTCATGCCCGAGGCAGCCGACCAAAGTGCTCTCATCATAGTGTGAGATGCCTCCTATCTGCTCAATAGCTTACTCTGTCCATCCATATTATCGACAGGCCGGGTATAATCTTAAGTCATTATCGAAAAAAGTAAGCGTACTTACACCTTGCCGACCTGATTGGCTGCCTTGTCCAGCAGCGAATCCTGCGTCGTAACGGCCTTGGAACCTGCCTCATAGATGCGGTAGTTATTGATGAGCGAGACCATTTCGTTCACGACATTGGCGTTCGAGCGCTCCAGCATACCCTGCTGGATTTCACCTGTCGCAGGACGTGGCTGTGCTCCCGCCTGCGGATACCAGAGATTATTGCCCTGTTTCAGCAGGGCGCGGCGGTCGGCATCGAACTCTACGAACTGCAGTTGGCCGATGACCTGATTGTCCGCCCGCACTTCGCCCTTCGCACCGACACTGATCTGCGTGGCATTGGCGGGAAGCACAATGGGCTGCCCGTTGGCGCCGAGCACCGCAAGGCCCTGTACCGTCTGCAGCTGCCCGTTCGCGCCGCGGAAGAAAGCACCGTCGCGCGTATAGCGCACGCCCTGCGGCGTCTGGACGGCAAACCAGCCATTGCCCGCAATCGCGAGATCCAGCGGATTGCCCGTCGTCTCCATCATGCCCTGGCTCTGGTCCACGGCAACTTCATCGATATAGGAGCCCAACCCCAGCGTACCGACGACTGGTGCCTGCAGGCCAAGATGGAACCCCTTGAACGACGTCACATCCATGGGATCGACCTTGTTGTCGTTGATGCGCCGGAGCAGCATCGGCCGAAACTCGGCATTGATGGCCTCGTCGCGCTTGAAGCCCGTCGTATTGACGTTCGCCAGGTTATTGGCGATCACATCCGTGCGCTTCGTCTCCGTAATCATGCCGGCACCCGCCGTATATAAGCCACGCCACATAGTCTCTCACCTCATTACGCTATATTCTTCATATTCTTCAAAAAAAGAGTTGATTCCTGCTTACTTCCCCATTTTCGTGTTCGTAGCCTTGCCATCGAATTTGCCGAAAGAGTCCAGCGCCTTACCGCAGCCGATGGCCACGCAGGAGAGCGGATCATCGGCGAGGGCCGTCGGGATCTCCGTCTCGCGGCGAATGAGCTCATCGAGACCGTAGAGCATGGAGCCGCCACCCGTCATGATGATACCGCGGTCCATGATATCGGCGGAGAGCTCCGGCGGCGTCTCCTCCAGCACCTTCTTCACGCAATCGACGATACGGCCCACGGACTGTTCCATGGCCTGCGCCGCCTGTGCCGTCGTGATCGTAACCGTCTTCGGCAAGCCTGAGAGCAGGTCGCGGCCGCGGATATCCATTGATTCATTGCGCGCATCGGGGAAGGCTGCACCGACCTGCATCTTGATATCCTCAGCCGTGCGCTCGCCGATCATCATATTGAATTCGCGCTTTACATAGGCGATGATGTCCTCATCGAACTTATCGCCCGCGATGCGCAGGCTGGCACTGTCGACGATGCCGCCGAGCGAGATGACGGCGATATCCGTCGTGCCGCCGCCGATATCAATGACCATGGAGCCGCAGGGCTCGACGATATCGAGACCCGCGCCCATGGCCGCCGCCAGTGGCTCCTCGATGAGCTGCGTATGACGTGCACCGGCCTGTTCGGCCGCTTCCTGCACGGCACGCTGCTCCACCATGGTCACGCCCGAAGGGATGCAGATCATGATGCGCGGACGGAACACGAAGCTGTGGCCGATGACCTTCTCGATGAAGTGGCGCAGCATACTCTCCGTAATGTCATAGTCGGCGATGACGCCCTCACGCAGGGGACGAATGGCGACGATGTTGCCCGGCGTACGGCCGATCATGCGACGTGCCTCTTCGCCGATGGCCAGCACGCGGTTCGTATCCCGATCCACAGCCACGACGGACGGCTCGCGCAGCACGATGCCCTTGCCCTTGACATATACCAGCACGTTGGCCGTGCCGAGGTCAATACCGATATCCATTGACATACCAAACATGAGTGATAATACCCCTTCCAAAATATGAAAGAACCACACAGATTCTGTAACTGCATTTATAATTGTGGCTTTCAGTGTAACCGGCCAGCCTGAAAAAACCGGCAGCCTTGCTGAAAGATTGCACTTCCCTAATAATATATAATAAAATGGCGTGTAAAACAAGTAGCTGTCCGTTATGAAAATCAGGTGCATTCTCTCTGCCCTGGGGCTCGCGTCCCTCTAGGATAAACAACGAATTTTGTGAAAAATTTCTCTTTTTCATCTTTTCCCAGGTTTGACGGATTTTGATTGACAAAGAGCAATGATAATGCTACGATTGAAATAATTTAGGGATATTTTTCACATATCCGCACATCACCACATTTCGTGCGGGTATGCAGCCAGTATCATGTCTTGTTTTGTGGGGGGTATTTTTACCATGAACAACAGAAGAAAGATCGTCGTCATCGGTGCCAGCAACGTCGGTTCCGCCGTTGCCAACAAGATCGCAGACTTCCAGCTCGCTTCTGAGATCGCACTCATCGACCTCAACGAGGCTAAGGCCGAGGGCGAGGCTCTCGACTCCAGCCACGCTACGTCCTGCGTCTACAGCACGAACATCAAGTTCCATCTCGGTGACTACAGCGACTGCGATGATGCAAACATCATCGTCATCACGGCTGGTCCGTCCATCCGCCCGGGTGAGACGCCGGATCGCCTGAAGCTGGCTGGCACGAACGCCAAGATCATGCGCTCCGTCTTCGGTGAGATCGTGAAGCACACGAAGGAAGCCATGATCATCATGATCACGAACCCGCTCGATGTCGCTACCTACGTCGTTGCCAACGAGTTCGATTATCCGCGCAACCTCATCCTCGGCACGGGCACGATGCTGGAGACCTATCGTTTCCGCCGCATCCTCGCCAATAAGTACCTCATGGATCCGAAAAACATCAACGGCTATGTTCTCGGCGAGCACGGCAATTCCGCATTCGTCGCCTGGTCTACGGTCAACTGCGGTGGTCTCGGCCTCGAGCACATGGACGAGTACTTCCACAAGACGGAGCCGCTGGATCGCAAAGCCGTCGAGCAGGAGCTCGTACAGGTCGCTTACGACATCATCAACAAGAAGGGCTTCACGAACACGGGTATCGCGATGGCGGCCTGCCGCTTCATCAAGGCTGTGCTCTATGATGAGCATTCCATCCTGCCCTGCTCCGCTATCCTCGATGGTGAGTATGGCCTGCATGATGTAGCTCTCTCCATCCCCCGCATGATCTGCGCTGATGGTATCATGCGTTCCTTCGAGGTTCATCTGACGGACGATGAGCTCGAGAAGATGCACGCCGCTGCCAAGAGCGTCCGCAGCGCTCTCGATGGTGCTGGCATCAAATAAGACTGGCTGAAAATCACATAAAAAAAACAGAGCCTGGGCTTGCGCTCAGGCTCTGTTTTTTTATGTCTTTAGCATGTATGGCATGCATCGTAGATGCCGGCGTCTTTTAGCGTGGCCACCACGGTCTCACCGATGTGGGCCACCGTGTCGGCGACCTGGATTCCTGCGGCGTTGAGGGCGCGGATCTTGTCAGCAGCCGTGCCCTTGCCGCCCGAGATAATGGCACCCGCATGGCCCATACGCTTGCCCGGAGGCGCCTGTCGGCCCGCGATGAAAGCCGCGACCGGCTTCTTCATATTGGCCTGAATCCACTTCGCAGCGTCCTCCTCGGCCGAACCGCCGATCTCGCCGATCATGAGCACCGCATAGGTATCGGGGTCATCATTGAAGAGCCTGAGTGCATCGATGAAGTCCGTTCCCTTGATGGGATCGCCGCCGATACCCAGCGCCGTCGTCTGGCCGATGCCGGCTTCCGTCAGCTGGAACGTGGCCTCGTAAGTCAGCGTTCCTGAACGGGAAATGACGCCTACATGCCCCTTGCGGTGAATGTAGCCCGGGATAATGCCGAGCTTGCAGCCATCGACCGTGAGCAGGCCGGGGCAGTTTGGCCCCACGAGCCTTGTCTTTTTGCCCTCCATGTAGCGGCGCACCTTCACCATATCCTGCACGGGGATGTGCTCTGTGATACAGACCACAAGATCGAGCTCCGCGTCCACGGCCTCCATGATGGCGTCGGCTGCAAAGCGGGCCGGCACGTAGATGACCGATGCCGTTGCCCCCGTCGCTGCCACGGCATCACGCACCGTATCGTAGACCGGTACGCTCTCAACCGTTTCACCGGCCTTGCCCGGCGTCACGCCCGCGACGATCTGCGTGCCATATTCCAGCATGGCCTTCGTATGGAAGCGGGCCGCCTTGCCCGTGATGCCCTGCACGATGACTTTCGTATTCTTATCCGCTAATATGCCCATACTGCTTACCCTTTCACGCCGCGACCTGTGCCTCTTTGACCATCTTTACGATGACCTCGGCGCCACCCTCCATCGTCGGTGCCATGATGACATTCTCGACATCGGCGTTCTGCAAGATCTCGCGGCCACGTTCCACGTTCGTGCCCTCGAGGCGTACGACCACAGGCACGGGCAGGGACTTGCCATCCGACGAAATCATCTTCGCCGCCTTGACGATGCCCTCGGCCACGAGGTCGCAGCGGTTGATGCCACCGAAGATATTCACGAAGATCCCCTTGGCCTGGCCATCTTCCAGCATGATGCTGAAAGCCTTGGCAATCTTCTCCGGCGTGGAATCGCCGCCCACATCGAGGAAGTTCGCGGGGTCGCCGCCGAAATACTTGATGATATCGACCGTGGCCATCGCGAGGCCTGCGCCATTGACCATGCAGGCCACATCACCGCCGAGGTCGACGTAGTTGAGCCCCGCCTGTGCGGCCTCGCGCTCCTTGGCGTTCTCCTCGGCCTCATCGCGCAGCATCTCGATTTCCGGATGACGGAACAGCGCGCTGTCGTCGAAGTTCAGCTTGGCATCGAGGGCCAGCACTTCATCGTCTGCCGTCACGACAAACGGGTTCGTCTCGACGAGGCTGCAATCCTTGTCCGTGAAGCAGGCATAGAGCCCCTGCATGAATTTCACGGCCTTGCGAATGACCGCCTGCGGCAGGTGCAGGCCGTAGGCCATGCGCGTGCACTGGAAGGCCTGCAGGCCGACAGCCGGGTCGATAACCTCTTTGAGGATCTTCTCCGGCGTCTCGGCAGCTACGGTCTCGATATCCATGCCGCCCGCCTCGGAGCCCATCATCACCACGCGCGCTGTCTGACGGTCAATGACAAAGGAGAGATAATACTCGTGACGAATGCTTGCGCCGGACTCGATGAGCAGGCGCTGTACCTTTTTGCCTGCCGGGCCCGTCTGCTTCGTCACCAGCGTCTTGCCCAGCAGTTCATCCGCATACTGCCGCACCTCAGCCAGCGATTTGGCAATCTTGACACCGCCCGCCTTGCCACGGCCGCCCGCATGGATCTGCGCCTTGACCACCGTTACCGGAGCCGCCAGCTTCTCTGCTGCGGCGACGGCTTCCTCAACGCTGAAGGCAGGGAAGCCTTCCGGCACAGCCACACCGTACTGTTTCAGGATCTGTTTGCTCTGATATTCATGGATGTTCATGGTGCTGCTCCTCTCTGACAGGTCGCGCCGCCGCCTGGCGGTTTGCTTTTCTTTCTATGCTTATTTGATATAGGTAATACTAGCATTTTTACATAGTTTTGTCTAGGGCAAATTCCACTGTATAAAAATTTTTGTCTACCATACATAATGTATACAAACAAAAACACGCCGTTTGTTGCGGCGTGTGCATACGAAGTGTAACTTTTATGATTTATGCATCAGCAGTGGACGATTTCTTCGCGCTCTTCTGCGAGACAACGCTCAGCGTTTCTGCCCCAGCACATAGACCGTCTGTGCCTGCCAGGTCTCGCCCTTTTTCAGGATGGGCTGCGGGAAATTCGGGTTCGCGAGCGCGTTGGGGAAGTACTGCGTCTCCAGCGCGAAGCCCGAACGGCGCGGGAACGTCGCGCCCTTCTTGCCAGGGAAGCTGCCATCGAGGAAGTTGCCCGTGTAGAACTGGATGCCCGGCTGCGTCGTATAGCAGGTCAGCGTGAGGCCCGTCTTTTCCGACTCCGCATAGGCCGCCTTTTTCAGGCCGCCCGCATTGTAGTCGATGGGGCAGGTCGGATCAAAGCCGAACTGGCCCGGCTGCATCTCCACCACGGCCGGCTCATCGCGGATGACCCAGTTGTGATCATAGCCGCAGCCCATTTTGAGCTCGTCAAAATCATCATCGATATGCTCGCCGATGCGCACGGGCTGGCGCAGATCCATCGGCGTCCCCTCAACGGGCAGGATGCGGCCGTCCGGCAGAGACTCCGCATCAGCCCAGGTATATTTATCCGCAAAGATCTGGATTTTCTGGTCAAGGATCGAGCCGCTGTCATAGCCATCGAGGTTGAAATAGCTGTGGTTCGTGAGATTGCAGATCGTGTCGTGATCTGCCACGGCCTCATATTTGATGGAAAGCTCATTGTCATTCGAGAGCGAATAGAGCACGGTCACATCCATATTGCCGGGATAGCCGCCCTCTCCATCCACGCTGTGATAGGTGAGCTTCAGGCCCGTATACACCGGCTCTGCCTGCCAGAGCTTCATATGAAAGCCCTTGAAGCCGCCGTGGATATGGTTCTGGTTATGGCTGCCCGTGTTCAGCTCCAGCTGGTACGTCTCGCCGCCGATGACCGCTTTGCCGCCCGCGATACGGTTCGCGTGGCGCCCGACGATGCCGCCCATCGCCGTATCGTTATCCTGCTCGTAGGTCGCGCCATCCCCATAGCCCAGCAGCACGTCCACGAACTTGCCGGCGCTCGTCATGACACGCCAGCTCACGAGGCGTGCGCCGAAGGTCGTGATCCTGACCTCCGTGCCCTTCGTATTGCGCAGCGTATACAGGTCGATGGCGCGACCGTCCGCCGTCTTGCCGAATGCTTCTTTTCTGATTTCTGCCATGGTTTCTTCCTCCAGATCCTTATGTGGTATTGTTCGCACTATTCGTGCAATTTCTCTTTATCTATCACTTTACACCCATATTTCTCAAATGTCAATCGTTTACCAAGATAAAACAAGAAAAAAGTAAACGTTCGCCGCATTTTGTCAGGTCCGGTGTTTCTATGCTAAAATAAAGGAGAAATTTGCACGTACATGGAGGTTATCCCGATGAAAAAATATATCCTGACCGCGCTGACGGCCGCTGCTCTGGCCTGTCATCCACTCGCCCTCTCTCCGGCAAGCGCTGCCGCAGCATCCAGCACGGCACAGGCCGCTGCCGCCAAAGCTTCTGCTGACAAAACAGCAACGGTTGCCACTACCACCGCTGCGGCACCGGCAGAAAACACGGCAGCCATTCCGCCGCGTGGCCAGGTCACACGGCCAGATTTTCCCGCCACGCCGCCGGGAGAATTCAACCCCCAGGTGGTCAGCGGCGTGCATTGGCAGCTGTGTCCCGCCTTTACCACGCCGCTGCTCCCCGCACCAGCCGCGGCCGACAGTATCACGATTGCCGGTCCCACCACAGCCACGCAGGAACAAATGGTACGCTTTATCCAAAAGCGCAACCCACAGCCGAAGCTCACCTGCTCACTGGAGGAAATCGTCGGCTATTACTATGAAGAAGCCGGCCGCGAGGGCGTGCGCCCCGACGTCGCGCTCTGCCAGGCCCTCAAGGAGACCGGATTCTTCAACTACGGTGGCGACGTCGCCCCAGCGCAGAATAACTTCTGCGGCCTCGGTGCCACGGGCAATCACGAGCCGGGAGCACGCTTCGCCACGGCGCAGCTCGGCGTACGCGCCCATATCCAGCACCTTCTGGCCTACAGCCGTATGGAGCAGCCGAGCCTGACGGTGAACGACCCGCGCTACTGGCTCGTGGTGCAGAACCATCCGGAGATCCACGGCCAGATTACGCACTGGACGGGGCTCAATGGCGTCTGGGCCGTCCCCGGCAGGAACTACGGACAGGAAATCCTGCAGCTCTGGCAGCAGGCCATGGCCCCCGACGCCTCCGATGCCTCGCTGCGTGCGGCAGAGCAGCGGGTGGAACAGGCACCGAAAGATGCCCCGAGCCACCTATACCGCGGCATCGTCCGGTACCAGCGCGGCGACTACGAAAAGGCCCGCCAGGACTTCACACAGGCCCTGCGCTACGCGCCCCATACTCCCGCCGCCCTCTACAACCGCGCCCTCGCCGCCAGCCAGCTGCACCGCGACAAGGATGCACGCAGGGATTACGACACCCTGCTGAAGCTTACGCCCAACTTCAATCAGGCCTGGTACAACCGTGGCCTGCTGCGCTTCACCCACAGGGACTACAAAGGCGCGCTGAGCGACATGGAGACGCTGCTACGCCTCGAACCGCGCAGCGCCGACGCCCAGAACCTCATCGGCGTCATCCAGGTCCGGCAAAAACACTACGCCGATGCCTGGCGCTCCTTCTCACAAGCCGCGCAGATCAATTCCACGAACTATTACATCCTGGCCAACCAGATCATCCTCCAGGCCTGCCTGAAATAATCATAACTTATGCCTGTTAGCCTCTATGCTCCTTTCTCGATGGATTAATTTCAATAAGTAGTTACTAAAAATTCCCAACATACACTAGCGAAATGCATGTTGGGAATTTTTACAAGAGAATTTCTTTCCAATCGGTGATGTTCCGACGGTCTTTGTCATAGGAGAAATTGATGCCGAGCAGGTGAAGCGTCTGTCCGTGATCGCGTGCAGTCATGCGGTACTTCTGGATGTAATCTTTGTCCGTGATTTGTCCCGTTGCTTGCTCGGCGGATTTGTTGAGTTTGAACTCAATGATGTAGATGTGCTGCGGCGTGGTGAGGACGGCATCGATGCGTCCCTTGTTTGTCATTTCCTCTGGGCGCACATCGACGCCGCACATCATCAGGATGACGCAGACCATCGTCTGGTAATACTTCTCCTGTGGCAACTGGATATGATATGGAATGTTGGCAAGGATTTCTTTCAGCCAATCCATCATGGCTTCGGTGTCTCCGCTCTGTGCTGCGCGACGGATGCTTGCCACATAGGAGGTTTGCTCTTGGGGCTGGTAAGCGGTGAACAGGTTCTTGGCAAAAGAATAGCGCACCTCGAAATTCGGGAACCGCAAGCTGTAAACACGCTCCGGCGTGTCCCAGAGCAGCTGGTCGATGGTCAGGTAGCCGGTCTGGAAGAGCAGCTGAAAGAGCTTGTCACGTCCGGCGGTGTGCTCGGTGAGTTCCGTCACATCGAACAGATCAAGCGCACTCTCGGACATGACCGCGCCGTGGATGTCTTCGAGGGTGAGCTGGTTCTGGGCCGCGAGCTTCACGAGGAACGACGGCGTGCCTGTGGAGAACCAATAGTTTTTGAAGACCCCTCCCGACAGGAAGAAGCTGCCGATGGAGACAGGATTGTAGACAGGCTCGGCATCCACGACGAAGCGGAAGCCATCGTACCAATCTTTGAGCTTGGCTAAGAACTCCGCACGATTCGTGGTGGAATCCGATGCAAGCGTCTGGTCGATCCAGCCGTCAAAGTTCTGTTCCAACTCATCCTGCGTGTAGCCAAACATGCAGGCAAAATGCACATCCATCGTGATGTCGGTGAGATTGTTGAGCTTGCTGAAAATTGAAACCTTGGCGAATTTCGTGACGCCTGTGATGAAGACGAAATGCTCGTAAGCATCCATGCCCTTGATGATTTGATAGAAGCCCTGCAAGAAATCACGGAAGCTCTCGGCTTCCGTCCCCGTGCCCAGATGCTCCAGAATGGGCTTGTCGTATTCGTCGATGAGGATAGCAACGCCAGCCGATTCCTTCTGGCAGAGCTTTTCAATGAGGTCTGCAAAGAGAATCGTTGGCGTCGAGCCACTGATGGTGACCCCATAGACACCAGCAATATCAAAGAGCCGTTTCGCAAGGCTTTCCTTGAGCCCGGAGAGCGTTTCGACATCCATGCGGGCAAAGTCCAAGTGGATCAGCGGATGCGTCTCCCAAGCGTAATCGGTCGATGCGATGGAAAGACCCTTGAATAAATCCTTTTCCCCACGGAAGATGGCCTCGAATGTGGAAATGGCAAGGCTTTTGCCGAAACGACGTGGGCGGGCACAAAAATAACAGCCTTTAGCACGCTGCACCAGCTGATAGAAGTATGACGTCTTGTCTACATAGAGATAGCCGTTTTTACGCAGGTCCACAAAAGAATAAGTTGATGTGGAGATTGGTGTTGATTTTGGCATCGTTCTGCCTCCCATCCTCGTTCTCATTCCCTATTATATATTGCTTGCTGTTTCATTGCCAGCAAAAAACAGACTTGCCAGACATACTGGAATAGCTCAGAGAAAAATACGGCCAAAAAAGAGCCGCCCAATCAGGCAGCTCTTAAAAATTCTATGGAGCGGGCGGGGGGAATCGAACCCCTCTCTCAAGCTTGGGAAGCTCGCATTCTACCGATGAACTACGCCCGCAATATGCATACGCCATAACGTACGCATATAATTATACTCTTTTTCCCGTCGCTTGGCAAGGGTCAGTCCTCGCTTTTTCTGCAGGATGCGACAGAACGGCGCTCGACGAGCGTATTCTGCAACGTGATATGGCGGCTCCTGGCCCCCTTGATGCTGTCGAGCAGCAGGGAGACGGCATTCTGCCCCAGCTGGTGCATATTCTGATCCATCGTCGTGAGCTTAGGCTCGACGAGACGTGCCAGCGAGCTATTGTCGTAGCCCATGACGGAGATATCCTCCGGCACGCGCAGTCCCAGCCGCTGGCAGGCGTTCTGCGCGCCGATCCCCATGAGGTCGTTGCAGCAGAACACCGCCGTGGGCTGCAGCCGCTTGATGATGGGCTGCAGCGTATCCGCCGTGTGCTCCACGGTATCGATGCTGTTGCCCTCGCCGATGTTCACGATGAACTGCTCATCAAGCCAGCCTTTTTCCTGCATGAGCTGGCGGTAGGACTCTTCCTTGACGGTATAGGAGTCCGAGTTGACGCCGCGCACAAAGAGGATACGCTGATGGCCGAGCCCCATGAGGTACTCCAGCGCCTTGCGCGAGCCCGCGCGCTCATCGTTATCGACATAGGAGGCACCGTGAATCTGCTGCCATCCGTTGTTGATGAAGACAAGCGGCGTGCGCGCGACCACACTTTCGTAGAAATCCGACTCGATATGCGCCGTGTTCGGGCTGATCACGATGATGCCCGCCACGTTGCGGGACACGAGTGCCCGCACGCACTCCACCTCCTGCTGCGGATCATTCTTGGCGCAGTTGAAGATGAGCGAGTAGTGATACTGGCGCACCGTGGCCTCGATGCCATCGATGACCTCGGCGAAGAACATGTTGTAGAGACTGGGGACCACGACGCCGATCGTCGTCGAATGCCGCAAATTCAGCTCACGCGCCTGCACGTTTGGTACATAGTGCAGGGCATCGATAGCCTCCAGCACGCGGTCGCGCGTCGAGGGACGCACCGCATAGTTGCCATTCACCACGCGGGATACCGTCGCCACCGAAACCTGCGCGCGTTCTGCCACATCCACAACCGTGGCATTTCTCCTGTCCCCTCGTCTCATATAAAATCAGTCCTCCTGTACGGCCGCGACGAAGCGGTCAAAGGCGGCCATGCCCTGCTCATTGCGCTTATAGACACCTGCGTGCGTGAGCACCTGCAGGAACACCTGGCCGATTTCTTCCTTGAGCACCTTATCGACGCTCTCCCTGGTGACGCCCGGATATTTCTTCAGCAGCATCTTGTACCAGGCCGCGTGCTTCGCGATCTCCGGCATGTCCGAGATATCCGGCGTGCCCTTGACGAGCTCGTCAGCGACCTGCGCCATCTCCGCCTTCAGGCGGGCCGGCAGCACCGCGAGACCCATGACCTCGATGAGGCCGATATTCTCCTTCTTGATGTGGTGCACTTCCTCATGCGGATGGAAAATGCCCAGCGGATACTCCGGCGTCGTGCGATTGTTGCGCAGTACGAGGTCGAGCTCATAGGCCTCGCCCTTGCGGCGGGCGATCGGCGTAACCGTGTTGTGCGGCGTGCCGTCCGTCTCCGCGAGGATATCGACGGACTCATCGGAATACTTGCGCCACTTCCTGAGAATCTTATTGGCAAGATCCGTGAGCTCATCGCGATCTTCGCCCGTGAGGCGCAGCGTGGACATCGGCCACTTCACGCGGCCGACTTTCACATTCGGGAACTCCGGGAAGCTGTAGGTCTTCTCCACCGGCGCCTTGGCCATGGCGAACGTATAGCGGCCGCCCTGATAATGGTCATGCGTGAGGATAGAGCCACCCACGATAGGCAGGTCGGCGTTCGAGCCGAGGAAATAATGCGGCAGGATCGTTACGAAGTCCAGCAGGTTCTCGAAGCTGCGCTTCGATACCTTCATCGGGACGTGCTTGCGGTTCAACACGATGCAGTGCTCATTGTAGTAGGTATACGGCGAATACTGCATGAACCAGCGATGCCCCGAGAGGCGCAGCGGAATCAGGCGGTGCGTCTTACGCGCCGGGTGGCCGATGCGGCCTGCATAGCCTTCGTTCTCGCGGCAGAGCAGGCACTTCGGGTAGCTCGTCTGCGCCTGCTGCTTCGCGGCCGCGATATCGCGCGGGTCCTTCTCCGGCTTGGAGAGGTTGATCGTGATGTCGAGGTCGCCGTACGGCGTGGCCGTCTGCCAGATGATATTCTTGTCGATACGGTCCTTGCGGATGTAGTTCGAGGCGATGGACAGCTTGTAGAACTTGTCCGTAGCTGCCTTCGGGCTGCGTGCGTAGTCGCTGTTCCAGCGGCGGATGACCTCCGACGGGCGCGGCATCACGCAATCCATGAGACGCGTATCGAAGATATCGCGCTGCTCGTTCGTATTCTCGAGCAGGCCCTTGGCGCTCGCATACTCGAGCATGTTCTGCAGGATGGGCTGAGCCGTCGGCAGTTCCTCGTCGAGGTCTTCCTCCGGCACATACTCCTCAGCCTGAAGCAGGTCGAGCAGGCAGTTGGCCGCGTAGTAGCGGTCCTCGTGGTTGATGAGCTCATGCTGCTCCGCGAAATGCAGCAGGCGGTTGATTTCATGATTGATGTCAATAGCCATGATATCTTTCTCTTCCTTTTTGCTAAAAACAAGCCAACGATGCGGGGCTTAGTCCTGATAGCCCTCCGGATGCTTCTGATGCCAGGTCCAGGCCGTGCCGATGACCTGCTCCACGTTCGTATAGCGCGGCTGCCAGCCGAGCACCTTGCGGGCTTTCTCGCTCGATGCGATCAGCTGGGCCGGATCGCCGGCGCGGCGCTTGCCCATCTCGACCTTGATCTCCTTGCCCGTGGCCTTCTTCGCGGCCTCGATCATCTCCTTGACGGAGAAGCCCTTGCCGTTGCCCAGGTTGAAGATGTTGCTCTCGCCACCCTTGCGCAGATACTCGAGGGCGAGCACATGCGCATCCGCGAGGTCGATGACATGGATGTAGTCACGCAGGCAGGTGCCGTCCGGCGTCGGATAGTCGTCGCCGAATACCGTGATGTGGTCGCGCTTGCCCAGGGGAACCTGCAGGATCAGCGGAATCAGATGCGTCTCAGGATGATGATCCTCACCGATGGAGCCGTCATCAAGCGCGCCAGCCGCATTGAAATAGCGCAGGGAGACATAGCGGATGCCGTCGGCACGGCTGACCCACTTCATCATCTTCTCCATCGTGCGCTTCGTCTCGCCGTAGGTGTTCGTCGGATTCGTCGGGTCATCCTCCATGATGGGGATGCGCTCCGGCTCGCCATATACGGCCGCCGTAGATGAGAAGACGATCTTGTCCACATGATGGCGCACCATGGCCTCCAGCAGCACCTGCATGCCGTAGACGTTGTTGTTGAAGTACTTCAGCGGCTTCTCCATGCTCTCGCCGACAAGGGAATTCGCGGCGAAGTGGATGACGGCCTCGATCTTGTTCCCCGTGAAGATCTTGTCCAGCACGGAAGCATCGCGGATATCGCCTTCGTAGAACTTCGCCTTCGGATTGATGGCACCGCGATGACCCGTCTGCAGGTTATCGACGATGACGACATCCTCCCCCTTCGCAACGAGCTGATGCACCGCATGCGAACCGATGTAGCCAGCGCCACCACAAACCAGAATAGACATTGTAAAACCCCTTTTCCTTGCAACCCTATGTGCTGCCACCGCTGAGCGGCCGCAGCACATTTGATAAACAGAGCTTATAGCTTCATCATAGCAGATTTATTTTACGAAAGCAATTACTCTCAGTCAATACGATGCGTGCCGTCGGCGATGCTCGCGACGACAAAGCTCGGTGCATAGCCGATTTTCTTCGTGTAGCCTTCCGTCAGCACCTTCTTGAAGTTCTCGATTGCGTCGTTCTTCACGATGCTGATCGTGCTGCCGCCGAAGCCGGCGCCGACCATGCGGGAGCCGATGACACCCGGCACGCCCCAGGCGAGCTCAGCGAGCGTATCGAGCTCGATGCCCGTCACATCGTAGTCATCGCGCAGAGAGAAATGCGACTCATTCATGAGCTTGCCGAACTTCTCGACGTCGTCATGCTCCAGCGCATCGACGGCCTCGAGCGCGCGGTTGTTCTCGTAGACGGCATGGCGGGCACGCTGGCGCTCCAGATGCTCGGAGATATGGCCGGCCAGTTTGTTGAACTCCTCATTGGAGAGCTCGCCGAGGGCCTTGAGCTCCGGCTTGACCTCTTTCAACTCGTTCAGCGCATGCTCGCACTGGGCGCGGCGCACGTTGTAGGCCGAGGAAGCGAGGCTGTGCGGCTTGTTCGTGTTCGTAATGACGATGCTCGCATCCTTGAGCGCGATCTTGCTGTAGCGATACTCCAGCGTGTTGCAGTCGAGCAGGATTGCATGGTCTTTCTTGCCCATGCCCACGGCGAACTGGTCCATGATGCCACAGTTGACGCCGACGAACTTATTCTCCGCCTTCTGTGAGAGTTTGACCATCTCGACCATGTCGAGGCCGAAGTGGAAGGCATCCTCGAGGATATCCGCCATGAGCACTTCCAGCGAAGCCGAGGAAGAGAGGCCGGCACCGGCGGGCAGCGTGCCGTAGAACACGATATCGAAACCATGCGCCGGCTTGTAGCCCGCCTCGTTGAACATCTCGACGACGCCCATCGGATAGTTGGCCCAGTCATGGGCCTTGTCATAGCTGAGGCCGCTCATCGGGAACTCGATGACCCCCTTATCGGCGAGGTTCATCGAATAGACACGCGACTTGTCATCCTTGCGGTCAGCTACCACCGCATAGGTGCCGAGCGAAATCGCGCAGGGGAAAACATGACCGCCGTTGTAGTCCGTATGCTCACCGATCAGGTTGACACGACCCGGGGAGAAGAAGCTGCGCTGTGCCTGTCCGCCGAACTGCTCCGTAAAAGCCTTTTTCATGTCCTCGAGAATTGCCATTTGTTTTTCCTCCTTAAATAGTGCCGCTGCCGTAACAGTCGGCGCAATCAGTAACCGTTTACAGTTTATGCCCGGGAAAAGGCACAGCGGCTAAGGCCGTCTGTGCCTTGTTTCCCTTTGTTGTCTCTAGTTTACGCCATAAATCGACAAAAGTCAAGCATTTAGAAAGCGTTTATTGCTATATTTTGCAAGATAGAAAACCTATACTATTATTCTTTCGTGAGCGTGAAGTTATCGAACGAGCCCCAGTTGCCCGCATTGCCGTCAACCATGACGCCAAGCGTGACCTTGCCCCCCTTGACCTCAACGCCGGAAACCGTCCAGGTCTGCCACTTGTTCCAGCCCGTGTTCTTGATGTCAGCCGTCTTTTTCTGACCGTTGCACTCGGCGAAGAGCTGCATGGCTTTCTCGCCGCCACCGCCCTGCGTCATGACCGTCACCGTGTACGTGCCGTCCGGTACATCCTCGACGACCTGGCTGGCCGTGAACTTGAAGTCCTTGTCCTTCCAGAAATGCATGGCACCTTTGCCCTGCATATCACCGGCCTTCGTGGCGATATCGACGCAGCGGTCACCAGCGATATCCCAGCCCACGGTCTTGCCATTCTCGAAATCCGGATTCAGGATAAGATCCGTCGAGTCCGTCGCCGCCTGCGTGACAGACGGCACAGCGGCAAAAGCCGCGCCAAACATAAGGGCAGAGCAAACAGCAGCAGTCATACGATACATTTTCATATTCTTTTCCTCCCAAGATATGTCGTTACGTATTTATTTTTGTTGTCCATTGTTACTTATTATTATATTCGACTAATCGACTATGCCGTTTTCAGGTTCTGAAAATCTTTTCAGGACGCAAAAACAGGCCGCAGCCAAGCTGCGACCTGCAAATAAGCGAAATATCAATATTCAAATTTCGACAGGGAATCCTGCAAGCCCTGCGCGAGTTTCGAGAGCGAATCACTCGCCGTAGCGATCTCCGCCGCCGATGCCGACTGCTCTTCCGTAGCCGCCGAGACGTTCTCCATCTCGCTCGACACGGTACGACCCTGTGCCTCGACCTGCTGCACCTGCGACGAGATAGCCCCCGCCTGATGGTTGACGTTCTCGATTTCCGTCGCCATGGCCTGCGCCTCACGCGAAACGCCATCGACGAACACGCGGATCTCGTCAAAGACCTCCTTCAGTCCATCGACAGACGAGGCACCATCCGCCACGGCCTTGCTGCCTTGCTGCATGGAATCCACCGCTGCGGACGTATCCTTTTGGATCGTCTGGATGAGCCCTGTGATCTGGGCTGCAGCCTGTGCGGATTCCTCCGCCAGCTTGCGCACCTCGTCGGCGACCACGGCGAAGCCGCGGCCATGCTCGCCCGCGCGCGCCGCCTCGATTGCGGCGTTCAGCGCCAGCAGGTTCGTCTGGTCGGCGATGTTGCTGATCGTCTCGACGATCTTGCCGATCTCCTGCGAATTCGCACCGAGCTTGTCCACGATGGCCGCCGATGCCTTGACCGTGCTGGCCGCACCCTGAATGCTCTTGACAGAACCTTCGATAGCTTTACTTCCGGATGCCGCACGGTCGTGCGCCTCCGAAGCATGTGCAGCCACGCGTTTGGCCTGATCATGCATCTTGTCGACTGCTGTACTCACATCGGCCACAGAATGCGAGGAATGAGCTACCTCCTCCTCCTGCTGCGTCACAGCCTCTGCCGCGCGCTGCACGGACTGAGCCACCTGATCCGACGCCTGCGCCGACTGCGAGGAGCTCGCCGTGAGCTCCTCACTGGCCGCCGCGATCTGCTGTGCCGAGTCGTTCGTATTGTGCATGAGCTTGCTGATACTCGTGCGCATCTCCGCCACGGTCGCGGCCATCTCGCCGAACTCATCACCACGCACGATCTGCCGCTCGCTCTCACGGAAATCGCCATCGCGCAGCCGCTCACAGGCACGCTTCATCTCATAGAGCGGCCGCGTGATATTGCCGCCAATATAGCGCGCCACCAGCAGCATGATGACTAATGCGACGAGCCCCTCGATAATCATGTTACGCGTTGCCGCCGCCGCTTTGGTGAGATTGCGATTGTAGACATCTTCGGCATTTGTGATTGTCATTTCCTGCAGCTCTTTGATGGGTTCACCCACCTCGGCGCTGTTCTTCTGCCCCTGATCATAGTAGAGTTTCTGTGCCTCAGCCTGCTGGCCACTCTGCACCAGGGTACCGATCTGCTTGCCCGTCGCGTAGAGCTTGTCCCAGTTGGTCTCAATGACGTCCATGCGCTCCTGCATGCCCTCGACGCCCTGTGAGTTGGCCTTGCAGTCGGCCATCGTCTGCTTGAAGCGGTCGTTGATGCTTTCGATGGTCTTGCTGTTTTTCTCCTGCTCCTTCGCATCCTTGCTGTCAGCCAGGTTCAGCTCATGCACCTGCATATCGCGCATGAAATATTTCATTTCGCCGATCATCTGCATGTTCTTGAGCTTCTGGTTGTACATCTTGCTCATCCGGTAGTTCGAATCCTGCAACATACTGTAGCCGGTATAACCCACGGAGAAGAGCGCAATCGCAGCGATGACTGCCAAGGCAACAATTTTGACTGAGACTTTGACATCATTCAGCCATTTCACTTTTGCCTCGCCTACCTTTCTTCATACACACACTACACTTTATAGATTTTATTACTTCTGCTGATGCAGCCATTTCGACCACGTCGTCTGGAAATTCGTCTTATAGTTGGCCTGCACATAGTCGTAGAATTTCTGCATCATGGCCGCCTTTTCCATGTAATATGGCTTCTTCCAGCTATCAGCCTCTTTTACCTTAGCCTTGAACGGGCCGTAGTAGAAACCGCCGAGCATATGCTGGCGATACGTGATATCCTTGAACGATACCTGCGGGTTGCGCATCATGTCGTACATATCCATGTACGCCGTGGTGCGGCCTACGCCGGCCTCGCAATGGAAATGCAACCAGGCACCTGCGGGCAACTGGCGGTAGAACGCGATAAAGCGGTCGATGTTCGCCTCACTCGGCCAGGCATGATCCGTGGCCGCGATGCGGAAATAACGGAACCCGACGCCCTCGGCGACCTCCTGCTCCGTCTGGGCTTTCGTCACGCGCAGTACTTTGCCGCCCTTCGGCAGCTTGTCCTTACCGAGCGGCGCGAGATAGGCCGTCTTGCCGACAGCCGCATGCAGGCGTTGTGCTTCATCTTTAAGCGCCGCGCGCTGCGATTTCTGTACGTTAGCCCAGTCGTGCTGACCGAACCAGCTCACAGCCGTGCCGTCGAGGTAGCCGTGCGACTCCTGCCGCAGATCCACATCATAGATCGGCCCAGTAGTCTTCGTGCGCAGTGCCTCGTAGAGCGCCTTCATCTCCGCAGGGGAGCACTGTGCCGCGCCCGAGACACGCAGCGTATCGAGGCCCGCGCGGGACGGCTTATAGCTCTCATCCAGCTTGAACTTCTTGCTCGGCGCCTTGAACGCATCCTCCGACGTGCGGAAGTTGCGCGGCAGGGACGTGCCCACCGAGTCAATACGCCATACGAAGCCCTCGTAGTCCTTCGGGTTCTCCTGCTCGATGAGCTTACCCGTCGCAGACTGATCCTTCACGGCAGCATAGCTCGGCATCGGCGAAAGCATAAGGCCTGCCATGAGACCTGCGAGTACCAGATACGTTTTCTTCTGCATATACATAATACAAAGCCACTTCCTTTTGCGCTAGTACCTTATCAGAATTTGGACGTAAATTTCAGGTATGTCGTATAATACGGTTCTTTTTCGACCGGAGCAGCACGTCTTATATCAATGTTACCCGCAACTGGTTTTGTATGCGCCCAATAGCGCTCCAAAGACAGTTTCGTATGCTTGCTTGTCATATAATCAAGAGACAAGCCAAAGCCCATGATGCCTCGGCTACCCACATAGTCATCATATGCTGTATAGCCGCTATCCATAAAGAGATTTTCATCCACATTGAAGTAATTCAATGTCGTCAGGAAATCCCCCTTTTCCCTGGCTGCTCCATAGGACAGACTGAGCAAATAACCATCTGTGCTGGAACGCGAGCCCGTGCACGCATAGCCATATTTTTCCCTGGTCATGCCTGGCTTATCATGATTATTGTTATGCACATACTCACCCATAAAGCTGAGTTTACCCGCTATGGGTGTCTCAACATAGGCACCGAGATAATGCTCCGGCTGCTGCCCGCCCCAATAGGCACCAACCAGACTATCCTTTGTGAAATGATGCTGATAATCTACATATTTCAGAATACGGCTTTGTGACTTCTCATCTTTTGGTGTTGCCAGATAATCCTGTGAATCACGGCCATAACCTGCAAACAGCGAATCACTTGGCGTCATCGCATAACGCGCCGAGAAAATATTCAAGCTGCTCTTCCCGAGCCACAAGCCTTCACCGACCGTAGCCGACTGCACACCGGCATTAACATAGACGGGGCCAAAGGCGCGGCCAATCGAAGCCGCATCCAGCTTGACCTGATTTTTCTCCGAACCATTCTTACCGTCAGCAGGCTCCGCCGATGTCGACTTGAACTTCAGGCCAAAGGCAACATCATAGGTGTTATCGACCTGCGTTTTAGCTTTTAGTCGTACCTCAGATTTAACCGTTTCTTTCTTGTGCTCATCGTGCATAAAGCCGTTTTTCGTCGAGCCGGACCATTTGAGCGTCGGTGCCTTGCTCTTCTCGGCCTTCGCAGCCTTTTTGTCCTTGCTCTCTTTCTCCTTGAGCTGCTGCTCCAGCGTGTTCAGGCGCGCGGTGAGCGCGGCGATCTCCTCGCGCATCTGCGCGACCTCACTGGCCTGGCTGTCTGCCTGCTCTGCAGCCCACGCAGTGCCCGGCAGCGTCGTCATCAGTGAGGCCATAACGGCCATGGCTAATCCTTTTTGCTTTATTCTCTGCATGTGAATCCATCCTCTCATAAAACAGTTTAACCATCGAAAAATTTGTCAAAAGTTTATACAGGATTTACGGATTCCCTCTTTTTCCCTTTTTTCATTATATACAGAGCTAACAACGTTTTCAACACCGAATTATTCTCTCTTCGGCTACCCATATCCTCTTTTTACTACGTATTTTCTAGCAAAAATCTTTTTGTATTATAATTTTAGTATGATCATCTCTAACGAAAGCACAAACAAGGGCTGGAGCTCTCAGTATCTCTGCCGAGAGCTCCAGCCCTCATATAAAAGTCTATTAAATTTAAGTTAACGCCAAGGAATTACTCCTGCTGGAAGAACTCGAAGTTATCCATCGTGCCCCAGTTGCCTGCTGCACCGTCCATCATGACGCCGGCCGTAGCCGTGCCGCCTTTGATCTCGACGTCCTTGATCTCCACGGTGTTCCATTTGTTCCACGCAGTGTCCTTGATGTCAGTGGTCTGCATCTTGCCGTTGTCGCCCTGCACGAACAGTTTATAGCTGCTCTGGCCGCCGCCGCCCTGCGTGGAGACGCGCACGGTGTATTTGCCCGGCTTCAGGTTCTTGAACGACTGCGAGACCTTGATCTTGAACGCATGGTCAGCCCAGTAATGGAGCGAGCCCTTGCCGAGCGAGTCGCCAGCCTTGCTGATGGCATTGACGGCCGCCGTATCGCCCTCGACGGTCCAGCCATTCAGCGTAACGTCCTCAAAGCCCGGGTTCTTGAAGAGGTTGACCTTCTTAATCACTTTGACCTGCGCCGTCACGGGCTGTTTCAGTGCCGCGATCGTGCCTTTGACCTTATAGGTGCCAAGCTTGCTGTAGGTCGGCGCCTTTTCCCAGTTCACGTCCATTTCCTGCGTGTGGTCGTCCGAATAGGTCACGAGTACCTTTTTCGGCAGCTGCACAGGCACACCGATGTTGCCGATGACGGTCGGCACTTCGACCTCTTTGAAGGTCGGCGTTACGGTCTTGCCGTTCGGGTTCGAGACATCGTTCCAGACGTCCATCGACTCGAGCGCGCGGCCGTTGTTGTCGAACATCGCGAGGTTATCCCACTCGTTGCCCTCGCCGGTCTTCCAGCCGACATTCGGCACGGCGTACCAGTCCGGTGCCCAGTAGAACATACCAAGCCCGCGGTTGTTCGGCACTTTGGCGACGCGCTCCATGACGGCGCGCAGACCCGAGGCCTGACCCTGCGGCGTGCTGCGGAAACCGCCGATGCGCTCCTCCGCCGCGCCATAGGCGTTCGGCATCTTATCGAAGTTTTGGTTCGTGTAGCCAAAGGCCGTCTCGACGACGATGACGTCCTTATTGTAGCGCTTTGAGATGTCGTTGATGTTGTTCGAGAGGTCATCGAGCGTGCCATGCCAGAACGGGTAGTAGCTGAGGCCGATGACGTCGAAGTCGTTGACCTTGTTGTCGTTGATCAGCGCATTGAAGAAGTTCTGGTAAATCCAGTTGTTGCCGCCGTCCGCGAGATGGATCATCGTCCTGATCTCATGCTTCGGATCATTGTCATGGATGGCCTGCAAGCCAGCCTGCACGAGGCGCGCAAGCTCCTTGCCGTTGTCGTTGCCGGGAAATTTGCCCTCCGGCCACATCATGCCGTTCATGATCTCGTTGCCAACCTGTATCATATCGGGCTGTGTGCCCTGCGCCTGGAAGTCCTTCAGCACCTTGGCCGTGTAGTCATAGACGTCCTTGACGAGCTGGTCTTTGGAGTGACCTTCCCAGGCCGCCGGTTTCGCCTGCTTACCGGGATCTGCCCAGAAATCGCTGTAATGGAAGTCGATGAGCACCTTGAGGCCCAGCGCCTTCGCACGCTTCGTCATCGCAAGTGCCTTGGCCTCGTCGGTGTCACCGCCGCCGCCCGGGCCCGTCTTCGGATTGTTCCAGATGCGGAAGCGCACCCAGTTCACGCCGTGATCCTTGAAAATCTGCAGGACATCCTTCGGCGTGCCGTCCACGTCCTTGAACTGCGCACCACTCGCCTCAAGCGCCGGTACCATCGAGAGATCCGCGCCCTTGATGAACGTCGCGGAGAGTCCCGGGATCGGGTTCACCTGCACGGCGGCCTCACTCGGCGTAGCCGAGAACGTCAGCGCACCGGCGAGCAGTGCGCCCATGATATACTTTGTCAGTTTGCCTTTTTGCATGCTGTCACCCCGTATTACTCCTGCAGGAAGAATTCAAAATTATCCATGGAGCCCCAGTTGCCCGGAGCCGCATCCATCTCAACGCCGATCGTGGCCTTGCCGCCCTTGATGACGACATCCTTGATCGTCGTGACATGCCACTTGTTCCAGCCTTCATCCTTGATGTCAGCCGTCTGCTTCTGACCCTTGTCACCGATGACGAAGAGCTGCGCGAGCTTCTGTCCGCCGCCGCCCTGCGTGGAGACGGCCACGGTGTATTTGCCGTCCTTCAGCCCCGTGAAGCTCTGCTGCGCCGTGAAGTGGAAGGCATTCGCCGCCCAGTAATGCATAGCACCCTGGCCGAGCGCGTCGCCCGCCTTACTCACGCAATCCACGGCCTGCTTGTCGCCCGTGATCGTCCAGCCGTCGAGCTTCACCGACTCAAAGGCCGGATTCTGCACGAGGTTGACCTTCTTGATGACGTTGACCTTGCAGGTGACGGTCTTATTGCCAGCGACCATGCCCTTGACCGTGTAGACGCCCGTCTTGTTAAAGACCGGTTTCGGGTTCTGCCACGTAATCGGCAGATTCTCCGCATGGTCGTCCGTATAGGTCATGCGCGTCGTCTCGGGGAGCTCCACCGGCGCACCGACGCCGCCCTCCACCGTGAGGTCGTCAAAGGCCTTGAACTGCGGTTTGACCGTCTTGCCGTTCGGGTTCGATACCTCGCTCCAGACGTTCATCGACTCCAGCGCCTTGCCCTTGTCGTCGAACATCGTGAGGTTATCCCACTCATCGCCCTCGCCGGTCTTCCAGCCGACACCCGGCACCGCGTACCAGTCCGGCTCCCAGTAGAAGATGCCCGTGCCGCGATGGTTCGGCACATCGACCACATGCTGCATGAGGTCGCGCAGGCCCGTGGCCTGCCCCTGTACCGTGCTGCGGTAGCCGCCGATGCGCTCCGCCGTCTCGCCATAGGGGTTCGGCATGTCATCAAAGTTCTTGTTCGTGTAGCCAAAGGCCGTCTCGACCACGATGACGTCCTTGTTGTAGCGTTTCGACACGTCGTTCATGTTCTCCTGCAGCTGCTGCATCGTGCCGTGCCAGAACGGATAGTAGGACATGCCGATGATGTCAAAGTCGTTGACGCCATTCTTCTGAATGAGCGAGTCGAAGAAGTTGCGGTAAACCGCATTGTCACCGCCATCCGGCAGGTGAATCATCGTCTTGATCTCATGTTTCGGATCGTTGTCGTGGATGGCTTTGAGACCTGCGGCGACCATACGCGAGAACTGCTTATCGCCATCATTTGAGGGCAGTTTGCCCTCCGGCCAGATCATGCCGCTCTTGACTTCGTTGCCGACCTGAATCATCTCCGGCTGCAGGCCCTGTTTCTGGAAGTCTTTCAGCACCTTGGCCGTATAATCATAGACGTCCTGCACGAGCTGATCCTTGCTGTGGCCTTCCCATGCATGTGGTTTGTACTGCTTCGCGGGATCAGCCCACCAGTCGCTGTAGTGGAAATCGATAAGCACCTTCATGCCCAGCGCCTTGGCGCGGCGCGTCATCTCGATGGCGCGTGCCTCGTCGGTGTTGCCACCGCCGCCCTGCCCCTTGCTCGGGTCATTCCAAATGCGGAAACGCACCCAGTTCACGCCGTGGTTCTTCAGCACCTGCAGGCAGTCCATCTCCTTGCCGTCCACATCGTAGAACTTCGCGCCGTACTTCTCCATCTCCGGGATCATCGAGACATCGCAGCCCTTGATGAAGTCCGCTGGCATCCCCGCCACCGGATTCACCTGCACGGCTGCCTCAGTAGACGGCTGCCAGGCAGCAAAAGAACCCGCGACCACCGCCGCGAGGACAAGACGTTTGAGCATAGCTTTCTTCATGATCTTCACCTCATACCCCCTGACGTGCCAACAGCACGCCCTAGCAATACTACTCTTTATGCATTATTATAGTTTTCCAGCGTTTACCGTAGTTTTCAGATTTTGAAAGGATTTGCAGTTATAGTTTATAGTTATAACTAAGGGTAATTTTTTTATATTTTTATAACTGAGCCATACCCGCTATAATCAAGGGAACGAAGAAAACACGCTTGATTCATAAAGGAGATTGATTGGCATGCTGACATCGGTTATTGGCTTCCCCCGCGTAGGCAGCCTGCGAGAGTTAAAATTTGCTACGGAAAAATATTTTCGCCATGAATGCACGGAGATCGAATTGCGTCAGGTGGCGCATAAATTGCGGCGTGCCGCCTGGCAACGGCAGAGGGAGGCCGGCATTACCTTTATCCCCTCGGGTGATTTTTCCTTTTACGATGGCATACTGGACACAGCCTTCCTCTTTGATCTGATCCCAGCGCGCTACCGTGAGCTGGATCTTTCGGAGCTCGACCGTTATTTTGCCGCTGCGCATGGCTATCAGGGCGAAAAGGGCGATGTAAAGGCTCTGCCGATGAAGAAATGGTTCAACACGAACTACCATTATATCGTACCGGAAATCGAGGACAATGCCCATTTCCATCTGGCAGGGCATAAGATCTTGACGGAATTCGCCGAGGCACAGGCATCTGGCATCCTGACCAAGCCGGTGATCTGCGGGCCATTTACGTTCCTTCATCTGGCACGCTACATGGGACGCAAAGGGGTAGCGGACTATATCGAAGAGGCGGCACAGGCCTATGCGGAGCTGCTGCAGAACTTTGCGAAACTGGGGGCAGAATGGGTACAGTTTGATGAGCCGTTCCTCGTCCATGACCTGTCGGCGGCGGATATCGCCTGCTTTACCGCGCTGTATGAAAAGATCCTCGCAGCGAAAGGATCGGTAAAGATCCTGCTGCAGACCTACTTCGGGGATATCCGCGACATCTACCCGACGATCATGGCTATGCCGTTTGATGGGGTCGGTCTGGATTTTGTCGAGGGCAAGCAGACCGCCGCGCTGGTGGAGCAATATGGTTTCCCTGCCGATAAAATTCTCTTCGCCGGTGTGGTCAATGGCAAAAATATCTGGCGCAACCATTACGCAAAGACGCTGAAGGTCCTGCAAAACCTGCAAAGCCATGGCATTACGACAGTCGTATCGACCTCCTGCTCGCTGCTGCACGTGCCATACACGCTGGCCCATGAGCAGAAACTGCCCGCCGAAGTCAAAAAACATTTCGCCTTTGCCTATGAAAAGCTGACGGAACTGCGCGAACTGGGCGATTTGGCCGAGAACCCGGCAGGCGAAGCGCTCGCGCGCAATGAAGAAATATTTGATGGCAGCCGCTACGTACCCGATCAGGCCGTCAGCGAACGAGTGAAACAGATCAGGGATGAGGATTTCACGCGTCAGCCGGCCTTCGCGGCGCGGGAGAAACGACAGCATGCGGAGTTCCGTCTGCCGCTATTCCCCACCACAACGATCGGCTCCTTCCCGCAGACGCAGGAGGTCAAGGCCGCGCGCAAGAAACTGCGCACCGGACAGATATCCGCTGCGCAGTATGAAACCTTTATCCGGGATAAAATCCAGCGCTGCATCCAGTTTCAGGAGGAACTGGGACTGGACGTACTCGTGCACGGCGAATATGAGCGCAACGATATGGTCGAATACTTCGGCGAGCATCTGTCTGGCTATTATTTCACGGAAAAGGCCTGGGTACAGTCCTATGGCACGCGCTGCGTAAAACCGCCGATTATCTGGGGCGATATCTCACGCAAGCACCCGATTACCGTCGCGTGGTCTGCCTACGCGCAGAGCCTGACGGACAAACCGGTAAAGGGCATGCTCACAGGTCCCGTGACGATTTTGAACTGGTCGTTCCCGCGCGAAGATATCAGTCTGGAGGCTCAGACCAGACAGCTGGCGCTGGCCATCCGCGACGAGGTGCTGGATCTCGAGGCCAACGGGATCCGCATCATCCAGATCGATGAAGCCGCCCTGCGGGAAAAGCTGCCCCTGCGTCAGTCAGACTGGTACAAGGAGTACCTCGACTGGGCCATCCCCGCGTTCCGGCTCGTACATAGCGGCGTCAAGCCAGAAACACAGATTCATACGCATATGTGCTATAGCGAGTTTACCGATATCATCCCGGCGATTGATGCCATGGACGCCGATGTCATCACGTTTGAAGCCTCCCGCTCCGACCTGCAAATCCTCGACGCCTTGCAGGCCAACCATTTCCGCACAGAGGTAGGCCCGGGCGTCTACGATATCCATTCGCCACGCGTGCCGTCGGTCGAGGAGATTACTGAGGCTCTGCAGAAGATGGTAGAAAAAGTCGACACTCGTAAACTTTGGGTGAATCCCGACTGTGGCCTGAAAACGCGCGGCGAAACCGAAGTAGAACAGAGCCTGCAGCATCTCGTAGCTGCTGCAGCAAACATGCGAAAAAAATATCAGAACAAAATAGACACGCAGGGGCAGCGTTGAATCAGCCCGGCAGATAAACCAAAAGGAAATGACCACGCCCAGGCGCAGCCATTTCCTTCTATTATATTATGTAACTATATGTGCCGTTTACTGGCGCACGAACTCGAAATTATCGATCGAGCCCCAGGTGCCGGGCTTGGCCTGCATCGTGACGCCGATCGTGGCCTTGCCGCCCTTGACCTCGATGTCCTTGATGGTAAAGGTGTGCCATTCGTTCCATTTCGTATCGGTGATGGGCGCCGTCTCGCGCTTGCCATTGACCTCGCAGAACAGCTCGTACTTGCTCTGGCCGCCGCCGCCCTGCGTCGATACCTTCAGCGTGTATTTGCCGTCGGGGAGATTGGTCAGCGTCTGGCTGGCCGTAAAGGCGAAGGCTTTGTCACTCCAGTAATGCATGGCGCCCGTGCCAAGGGCATCGCCCGTCTTCTGCACGTAGTCGACGCACGGATCGCCAGTGATCGTCCAGCCCTTGAGCGAGCCACTTTCGAAATCGCCATTCGTCACGCAGTTGACTTTGTCGCTCACATCGACGACGCAGAGCACGTCATGCTTTTCGCCGTTGTATGTGACGGTGCCTTCCACGTTATAGCGCCCCTGTTTTTGATAGGCAGGTGAAGGCGTCGCCCAGGTCACGGGGAGCATCTCCGCATGCTCATCGCTGAACACAACACGCGCCTGCGCGGGCAGCGGGATCGGGCTCCCGAGACCGCCCTCAGCGCCCTGCGTCTCCACGTAGTCAATCGTCACAGGGACAGTCGGCAGGCTTTGGTTGCTCACATCGGCGAACGTATTCCACGATTCGAGCGCCTTGCCGTTGCCATCGAACATCGCGAGGCTCTCCCAGCCGTTGTCATCGCCGACACCGCCGCCCACGCCGGGGATGGAGTACCAGTCAGGCTCCCAGTAGAAAATGCCGAGGCCGCGGTGGTTCGGCACCTGCGCGACCTTATCCATGACCGTGCGCAGGCCCGTGGCCTGTCCCTGAACGCTGGACTTGAAGCCGCCCGCACGCTCCTCTTTCACGCCGTAGAGGTTCGGGCAGCGGTCGTGGTTCTCGTTCGTATAGCCAAAGGCCGTCTCGACCACGACCACATCTTTATTGTAACGCTGGGATATATCGTTCAGATTCGCCTGCAGCGCCGCGGGCGTGCCATGCCAGAACGGGTAATAGCTGAGGCCGATGATATCGAAATCGTTGACGCCGTTGTCCTTGATCAGCATATCAAAGAAGGTGCGGTAGACCGCATTGTCGCCGCCGTCCGGCAGATGTACCATGAGGCGCGTTTTATGCCCGGGGGCGCAGTCATGCGCGGCCTTCAACCCCGCCGCCATGAGGCGCGAAAAGGTCTTGCCGCCGTCCTTGGCGGGGAGTTTGCCCACGGGCCAGAGCATGCCGCTCTTGAGCTCGTTGCCGATCTGCACCATCTCGGGCTGCTGGCCCGCCTTTTGGAAATCCGTCAGCACTTTCTTCGTATAGTCGTAGACGTCCTTCTCCAGCCGCGCCGCGTTGTGGCCCGCCCAGGCCGCCGGCGTCACCTGATGGCCGGGATCGGCCCACCAGTCGCTGTAGTGGAAGTCGATGAGCACTTTCAGTCCCAGCGCATGCGCGCGCTGCGTGAGCGCCAGCGCCCGCTTCGCATCGACGAAGCCGCCGCCCTGCGTCGGATGGTTGAAAATGCGGAACCGCACCCAGTTCACGCCATGATTCTTCATGATCTGCATCTCATCGAGCTGCGTGCCATCCTCATCGTAGTACTTCGCACCGGCTTCCTCCATCTGTGGCAGCATGGACACATCCGCGCCCTTGATAAAGTCCGCCGGCAGGCCCGGAATCGGATTGACCTGCACGGCAGCCTCCGTCATCGGCTGCCACGCAGCCAAAGAGCCCGCGACCACAGCCGCGAGAACCATACGTTTCAGCAAATTCCTTTTCATAAACGCTTCACCTCATCATCGGGGCGCTATCTCTATCTTGCGCCCACTAAATTTACTTTTCCTCACGATTCATTATAGTTTACAAGCGTCTACCAAGGTTTTCAAATGCTGAAAAGATTTTTAAGCAGCGAACCACGTTTGAAGGAGCAAAGCGACGCGCAAACGTGTGTGAGTCGCTTAGTCAAGTCGCCGTCAGGCGAGCTTGACTTCCTTAAGCAGGGAGCCAACTTTGAAGGAGCGACAGCGACGCGCAAAGTTGTGCGAGTCGCTTAGTCAAGTCGCCGTCAGGCGAGCTTGACTTCCTTAAGCAGCGAACCACGTTTGAAGGAGCAAAGCGACGCGCAAACGTGTGCGAGTCGCTTAGTCAAGTCGCCG
>DEDT01000039.1:91542-123662 GCA_002350105.1 Selenomonadaceae bacterium UBA2897
GAGTCGCTTAGTCAAGTCGCCGCCAGGCGAGCTTGACTTCCCTATAAAAAAGGACCGGCGATGCCGGTCCCCTGCTCAGGTTGTGATCCTAAGACTTTGGGCTTTTGCTGCGTTAGTGCCGGTCAAGCCACTTGCAGAGGTAGTAGCTGATTACCCCTGCCACGACCGACAGAAGGAAGTTAAAAAATACTGCGTTCATTGGCTCTCACCTCCTCCGCTACGCACGAAGGAATGTTCCGCAGCAAGATTAGTATAACAAGCTATTGCATTTCAGGCAAGAGATGGTATAATTTAAGTAGCTAGGAAGTTGAAGAATAGTTCATTGGCGAAGCAAAAGCCCTCGGGAGTCGTGACCCGAGGGCTTTTGTGATATATGAAATGATTTACTGCTTGATGAACTCGAAATTATCCAGCGAGCCCCAGGTGCCGGGTTTCGCCTGCATGGTGACGCCGATGGTGGCCGTGCCACCTTTGACCTCGATGTCCTTGATTTCCACGGTGTGCCACTCGTTCCACTTCGTGTCCTTGATACCAGCGGTCTGGCGCTTGCCGTTTACCTCGCAGAACAGCTCGTACTTGCTTTGGCCGCCGCCGCCCTGCGTCGATACCCGCAGCGTGTATTTGCCGTCGGGGAGGTTTTTCAGCGTCTGGCTGGCCGTGAAGGCGAATTTCTTGTCGCTCCAGTAGTGCATGGCGCCCTGACCGAGCGCGTCGCCCGCCTTCTGAATGGCACTCACGCATGGATCGCCTTCGATTTTCCAGCCGTTGAGGTTGATGCCCTCGAAATCACCGTTCTGCACGTAGTTGATTTTATCGCTCACGTTGACGACGCAGAGCACGTCATGTTTCTCGCCGCCATACGAGACCGTGCCATCCACCGTGTATTTGCCCTGCGCATGATAGACGGGCGCGGGCGTCGCCCAGGTCACGGGCAGCATCTCTGCATGCTCGTCGCTGAACACCACACGCGCGAGGGGCGGCAGCGCGATTGGTGCCTCCATGCCGCCCGTGGCGGCCTGCGTCTCCACGTATTCGACTGTCACCGGCACGACGGGCTGGGACGCATCGCTGACCTTGTTGAACACATCCCAGGACTCCAGTGCCTTGCCGTCCTTGTCGAACATCGCGAGGTTCTCCCACTGGTCGCCCTCGCTGTTCGAGACGCCCGCCCCGCGCACGGCGTACCAGTCCGGCTCCCAATAGAACAGGCCGAGGCCGCGCCCGTTCGGCACCTGCGCCAGCCGCTCCATGACGGCGCGCAGGCCCGTGGCCTGCCCCTGCACGCTGGACTTGAAGCCGCCGATGCGCTCCTGCTCGCTGCCGTAGCAGTTCGGCGTGCCGTCGAAGTCCTGATTCGTATAGCCAAAGGCCGTCTCGGCGATGACCACATCCTTGCCGTAGCGCTGGCTCACATCGTTGATATTTTTCTGCATGGCATCGAGCGTGCCGTGCCAGAACGGATAGTAGCTGAGGCCGATGACATCGTAGTCATCCGCCGCATGCGTTTTCAGCATGTCAAAGAAACTGCGGAACAGCGCGTTGTCGCCGCCATCCGGCAGGTGAATCATGATCTGGATCTTCTTGTCCGTATCGCGCACGGCCCGTTCGCCCGAGGCGATGAGGCGGCAGAGTTCCTGTCCGCCATCCTTCGCGGGCAGTTGCCCCGTCGGCCAAAGCATGCCGTTCTTGATCTCGTTGCCGACCTGCACCATCTCGGGCTGCTCGCCCGCCTGCTGGAACATCTTCAGCGTGTCGCGCGTGTAGTTATAGACATCCTGCTCCAGCCGCGCCGCGCTGTGGCCAGCCCAGGCCGCCGGCGTTGCCTGATGCGCAGGGTCCGCCCACCAGTCGCTGTAATGGAAGTCGATGAGCACCTTGAGCCCCAGCGCATGCGCGCGCTTCGTCAGCGCCAGCGCCCTTTTCGCGTCGATGTTGCCGCCGCCCTGCGTCGGGTTGTTCCACACGCGGAACCGCACCCAGTTCACGCCGTGGTTCTTCATGATCTGCATCTCATCGAGCTGCGTGCCATCCACATCGTAGAACTTCGCGCCCGCGGCCTCCATCTCCGGCAGCATGGACACATCCGCGCCCTTGATGAAATCCGGCCGCATCCCCGCCACCGGATTCACCTGCACCGCCGCCTCCGAGAGCGGCTGCCATGCAGCGAGCGAGCCCGCGACCAGCGCCGCGAGCACCACACGTTTCAGCAAATTCCTTTTCATAAACGCTTCACCTCATAATACGGGGCGCAGCGCGCCCCAACTCTAGGGAAACACTGATTAATAAGTTAGTCCAGATTGTCGTAGATTTTTCGTCTAGGCAAGGAAGGGACTCGCAGGCATAGCGGTTACTATGCCGAGAGGACCTGACGACGGCTAGGCGGAAAAGATGCGGCAAGATGGGCTGACGATTTAATCAGCGTTTCCCTAACTACTACCTATGATTCATTATAGTTTGCAAGCGTTTACCAGGGTTTCCGAATGCTGAAAAGATTTTCAAACACAAAAAGCAGCCACGCGAGGCTGCCACGGTAGATAATAGCGTTGGGAAGATTAGAATCAGTAGGTGAGCTCACCGAAAAAGGCCCTGCAGAGTGATTACCGCAGGGTCTTTTTGCACTACAATCGGCTGGTTAGACCAACTGCATGCAGATAGTGGTTAATGCCGCCGCTGGCGGATGTAGTCGGTCAATATATTGGCAATTATGCCAGATAAAATGCCCACTACCAGTGAAGAAATAATCTCGCCCATGTACTCTCACCTCCCTCACAAAACGAGAGGTTCGACGGCTTTCTTAGTATAGCATACATCTGTCCATTGTTGAAATCCTGCTTCCTGACAAAATAATATCTTGCCTATCGAGGGTAAAAATGTTATAGTAATGGTAAGGAAGAAATAAACTCGCGATGGCCATGTGCTATCATCGAAAAGGACCTTACGGAGTGGTTACCGTAAGGTTCTTTTTTGTGCCATGGATCCAGCAAAAACCACGGGCATGGCGCAAGGTTGCGAGGCTGCTGGCGGGGGGGGGACGGAAAGCGTGAGATAGGCGCGCAGACAAAAAAGTGGCCGCACGGGGCGGCCACGGTAGGTAGTAGTGTTGGAGGGATTAGAAGCAGTAGGTGAAGGATGCGAGGGCGATGTCGTCGTAGCGACTGAAGTGGCCTGCATGTCGAAGGTTTTCAGATAATAGTAGGAATGATGTTATATCGCTTCGGGTACAAATTCGATTTTCAGTTGCATGCCCATACCAGCGGCCAGTCGTTTCAACGTACGCAAGGAAGGATTGGCGTTGCCACGCTCCAGTTTGCTGATGTCGCCTTGCGCTATCCCCGTACGCTCAGACAACTCCTTTTGGGTCAGGCCAGTCCTCTTGCGCGCATCAATCATAGCCTGGATGACTGCATGCTCCGGTTGAAGCGCCTCGTATTCCCTGCGGAATTCCTCATCTTGCAGCTGCTCTTTCAGGAAATCGTTGAACTTGTTGCTCATCATACCCTCTCCTCTCTGCGTAAAAATTCTGCTCTATACTGCTTCGCCCGCTCTATCTCACGTCGCGACGTTGCCTGTGTTTTCTTAACAAAGCCATTTGTCAGCACGATACGTTGATCAACAAAAAAGAAATACATAACCCGCGTAATATCCGAACCAAATTTTGCCCGCAACTCAAAAATGCCATCCTGCAAGTATTTGGAATAAGGCTCACGCAGTTCGTAGCCGTTACTCTGCAAAAGGCTGATCATATCGACTACCTTCGCACGCATTTTCTTATCCAATGAAAGAATGAAATCCTTGGCGGGCTGCTCGCCGTTAGTCTTCGTGAAAAACTCAACTTCAAACTCCATATCATGCCTCCTATAACAATTATATAGGATTTATCCCTTATTTGCAACGATACCACCCAAGCTGCGCATAACAAAAGTGGCCGCACGGGGCAGCCACGGTAGGTAGTAGAGTTGGGGAGATCAGAAGCAGTAGGTGAAGGATGCGAGGGCGATGTCATCGTAGCAATTTGTATTTATTATAGCACATTTCGTCCATACGTGGTATAATCATGGTGCCACGGCCCTAACCAAGCCTACTTCGGTAAGGAAAGGGGGAATGCAAATGACCTTGCGCGGTGTTTTGATCGAGTTGGTGGTCAGCGTTCTAGGAAGTCTCCTGGCAGCACTGATTCTCCATCTGTTAGCGTGGTAATGATCGCCACATCCAGTGGTACTAACAGAGAAAGGGCCTAACCAGCCCACTACAGCTCCCTGCTCTGCGGGGAGCTTTTTATATACACGAAGGGGATAAGCCCTCGGTAACCGGCCGATAACTCATCCCCAAATGCAAATGACCTTGCGTTTTGACATTACTATTCTACCACATGAAGGGAATTTACACAAGTAAAATAACGACTTACGACAAAAAGACGTTTCCGTGGTAACCAGCCCCGAAAACGCCTCATCAGTCGCAAAATGCCCCTACGTACTTGTGACATATTTATTTTACTACACCGTCACGGATTTGGCAAGGTGAATGGATGGGGAACTAACGCAAAAAGTGGCCGCACGAGGCGGCCACGGTAGGTAGTAGTGTTGGGGAGATTAGAAGCAGTAGGTGAAGGATGTGAGGGCGATGTCATCGTAGCAATTTGTATTTATTATAGCACATTTCGTCCATACGTGGTATAATCATGGTGCCACGGCCCTAACCAAGCCAATCTGGTAAGGAAGGGGGCAGACGTCAATTGAATCTACGCCATATTGTGACCGAACTGGTAATCAGCGCGCTGGGGAGTCTCCTGGCAGCGTTGGTTCTCCATCTGTTAGCGTGGTAGGTCACCACATTCCGCGGTACTGACAGAGAAAGGGCCTAACCAGCCCACAACCTACGGTCCCCTGCTTAGCAGGGGCTTTTTCATGTAAAATAAATAGGAATACACTTTGGTAACCAGCCGCAGTGTATCCCTCAGACGCCAAATGAATCTACGTTTTGACACATTTATCTTACCACACCGCCACGGTTTTGGCAAGAGGATTGGCGGACATGCAGCGCCAGCCGAGGCCGCAGCCGCGGGCGCCGGTGTCCCAGCGGCTGCCGGTGCCGCCCGCGCGGCGCATAATAAAAGTGGCCGCACGAGGCGGCCACGGTAGGTAGTAGAGTTGGGGAGATTAGAAGCAGTAGGTGAAGGATGCGAGGGCGATGTCGTCGTAGCGGTCGAAGTGGCCGTTGTTGGTGTTAGAGGCATCGTAGCTGGCATTCGCATCGAACGGCTTCAGACGATAGAAGGAGAAGTCGAGGTTCGTATTGGTCGCGAGCATGTAGCTCCAGCCAATACCCCAGCCGCGGACACCATTGCCCCAGCGGTTGTCTTCACCGCCCCAGTTGCTGTTGCCGCCGGCGATGTCGAGGCGATGGCCCCACTTCTGCGAGTCGATGGAGGCATTGCCGAGCGCGTAGTAGTCAAAGCGCAGGTTCCACGAACCTGGCTTACGCCAGTTGCAGGTACCGTAGGTCAAACGCGTCCAGAAGCCCTTCTTATCGAGGTCGCCACCGGCCTGATTCTTGCCATTAATGTTGTTGTACAGTCCCTCAGCAAGCAGATTGACTTTGTTGGAAATCTGGGAATTAAATCCTAGCGCATACTGATTAAACTTGTAGTCTTTATCGTACCAGTTTTCTTTCGTGGTCGTCTTAGCGGTATATGCTTCTTTTACACCAGTATTGGTGCTTGTACTCGTATCTATAGAGAAGCTAGAATTACTATTAACATCCCAGCCTTTCCACGTACCGCCTTCCTGCCAAAAACTACCATTGGATTTATGCCAAGTACCGGAACCGGATTCTTTCACCCAAGGACTGTTACTGTCTGAAAGAGCATACCCATGCTCGACCGTAGTTTCATACTTGGTCTCAGCAGCACTCAAGGTACTATTCGTATGCATCGTGCCAAACGTGAACTGCGTGGCAGGGCTGGCCTGATATTTCACATTCGTAAAGTAGGCCCACATCGTGGTATCGTGCCAGCCTTCCGCGGCGAGATCACCATAACCAGCCATGATGTTCACTTTCGGGCCGAACTGATGCGAAACGGCAAAACCATCGACGGGGTTATCCCACCAGACGCCACCCTGGCCGACACTCACGGGGATACGGCCGACGGAAACACGCGTGCCCTTGTTATCCCAGTTGAAGGCAGCTTTATCAAGGCGGAACGAGCTCTGGTTCTTGTAGCTGACATCCCAGTCGTTGTAGTTCGCATGGGCTCTATCAGACGTAGAATACTCTGCGCCCTTGTGTTCGTCCGTGCTGTCCTCATATTTAATGCGGGCATCTACGGTGACATTCTTCACCGGCTCCGCCCACATGCCAAGGCGCATACGTTTCTCCCACTGGCGCTCCTTGCCTGTCTGCGGATTATTCCAATAGGTATTGGGGTGCGTCATTTTGCCGTTCTTGTTCTGGAAATAGCGCAGACGCGTATCACCGTACCACTTAAAGCTGGACTGGCCTTTTTTCAGTGCAGCCACATCCTGCTCAAGCCCCGTCAGACGAGCGTCCATATCTTTCAGCTCCGCCTTGAACTCGCGCGTCAGCTTTTTGATGGCCCCCTTATCCTTCATGCCAACGCTGCCATATTTCTGCGCCGCCTTGGCGACGATTTCGGCCATTTCGTAGCGGTTCATGAGTTTGTCACCGCCGAACGTGCCGTCGCCGTAGCCCTCCACGACGCCGTCTTTGACGAGCATGTTCACGGCGTCATAGGCCCAGTGGCCCTGCGGCATGTCCTTGAACGGGTTCTGCGCGGCGAAGGCCGGCGTTGCCGTCAGCGTGGTGGCTGCCAGGACGGCAGCGACGAGTGCTTTTTTCTTCATTGTCCTAAATCCTCCTACTACTTCTCTCTGCGAGGTCCCCTGATCTCGCTTTTTGTGGGTGGCAGGGTTTGCACGTTGTTTCCTTGTTGCCAATGTGTGTGCCTGCCTATATGGTGAACAGTTAGCCTGTTACCAACGATTTAATCCTTGATGAGGTTCAGCGCGAAGTCGAGGGCTTTCTGGGGGTCACGGGTGAGGCCGACATATTCGCGGCCGCTCGTCGTGGCGCTCTTGACGCCCTCGGCGTTGCAGTCCTGCTGGAGCTCGTCGAACATGGAGGCCATCTGCGGCGCGAGGATGATCAGGTCGAAGTCGCTGATGAGATCCTTGTGCTGGCCGTAGGCCATGGCGATGGACTCGACGGGGACGCCGCGCTGCTTGGCACCTTTGCTGATGGCTTTGGCGAGCATGGAGCTCGTCGCACCCGAGGCGCAGAGCACGAGCACGCGGCGTTCGGGCATATCCTCTGCCTCCGCATCACTCTGGATGGCGGCGGCGCTGGCTGCCTGTGCTACATTCGTCGATGCGTTAGCCGCTGCGGCACCTGCCATAGCGGGCTGCATCGCGATGCCTTCCTCGATGGCCTCGGCCTCTTTCTCGGCATCCTCCGGCGTAGCGGTCTCCTCATCATCAGCGGAGATTTCGCCGTTGGCGATGGCCGTCTCACGGGCCACGAGCTGTTTATCATAGACACGGAAGAACGGATAGTACATCACGGCATCGACGACGAGCAGCAGCGGTGCGAGGATGAACGCGAGTTTCGCGAAGCCCGTGCCGATGACGAGGCCGATCGGAGCCGGCGTTGTCCAGGGCAGGATGTACAGGAACGAGTTCATGCCGAGGTTATCGACGAAAAATTTGAAAATCCAAACGTTTGCAATCGGGGTCAGGATGAACGGGAAGAACAGAACCGGGTTCAGCACGATCGGCGCGCCGAACAGGATAGGCTCGTTGACCGCGAACGTGACCGGGATGATGGATGCGCGGCCTACCGCGCGGAGCTGCTGAGATTTCGCGATGAACGCGCACATCGCGCAGAACATGAACGTTGCGCCCGTGCCGCCGAGCGTGGCGACGAAGTAGGACGTCGGATGCGTGAGGATGTTCACGGCATGGCCGCCCGCGGAGTAAATCTGCAGGTTGGCCTCGATGTTCGCGATGTAGATCGCGGTGACGGCCGGCTCAACGATGGACGGGCCATGGATACCGACGAACCAGAACATAGCCATAGCGCCGTAGATGATCGCGACGCCGATGTAGCCATCCGCAGCTACGAACAGCGGTTTGAAGAGCTCCAGGATCCATACGCCGAACATCATGCCCGTGAGCTGCTGGAACACGAGGCTGCCAGCCCAGAACACGAACACGGCGACGGACAGCGGGATCAGGTCGGCGAACGTCTGCGCGATGTAGTGCGGCACCTCGTCCGGCAGCTTGATCGTGATGTTGCGGCTCACGAAGAATTTGTAGATGTTCGGGACGGAGAACGCAACGACGAACGCGGAGAGCAGGCCTTTCGTGCCCATGAACTCCGCGGCCATGCCGCCCTCGATCGGTTTCACCGCGAGGAGCAGCAGGCAGATGATCGAGACGATCATGACGGAGACGTCGTTGATCTGGCGCAGCTTCGGCAGCTTGTTGTTGATGCTGTCGGTCAGGCTTTTCGAGATCGTGGCGACCATGAGCACCGCGAGGATACCCATGGAATAGTTGTAGGCCTGCCACAGCGGCGTGCTGACCTCTTTCGGCAGCTTGATGCCGAAGATCTCCGGCACGCTGGCAACCAGGATGAACAGTGACGAGAACAGGATGACCGGGATACAGCTGACGAAGCCGTCCCGGATTGCCCTCAGGTACTTGTTGTTGGAAACCTTCTCAAAGAAAGGTTTCATTTTCTCAACAAGCGCAATCATTTTTTCCATGATACTTTTCCCTTCTTTTGCTTGTTTCGAGCCCATAGCGGAGGTCTTGGATCCTTATTTCCTCTGCTTTTCTCTTTCTGTGAATAGTATACGAAAAAATCGTTTTTACGTGTTTTCACGTTCTGAAAAGATTTTCAGCGGGTTTTCAGAACGAAAAACAGGACACCCTCAGTCTGCTTCGCAGACAGCCCCCTCAGAGAGGGGGCCAAGGAGGGAGATATCTCCATTATTGAGCATAGGCGTCGAGGACGGGGAGCTCTTTGCCGTCGAAATCGAACCAGGTCGTGTTATCGACGACGTTGACGTCCGTCGCGTGATTCGACTCGAACTGCGCCCAGCCGGCGTCCGGCGCCTTGATCATGATGGGATCCCAGTAGATGTCGCCGATACAGCCGTGGTCGGGTACCGCCTTGAGCGCGCTGAAGAGGTCCTGCATAAAGGCCTTCTGACCCTGCTTGCTCATGTCGCTGTAGGGGCCGTTGTTCACGAGCTGACCGGGCCAGCCGTCAGAGCGCGTGCGGTTCCAGGCATAGCCCGTCTCCATGATGATGGTCTGCTTGCCATATTTCTTGTGCAGGTAGTCGCAGTATTCGGCGACCTTGTCCACCTTGACTTTGTGGAAATACGGATAGTAGGACGCGCCCATGATATCGTAGTCGATGCCGTATTTCTGGCAGTTGCCGAAGAAGGCGTCACCCTTGTCGATGTGGCCGCCGTCCGCGATGTGCAGGATGATCTTCGTCGTGGGCGAGACCTCGCGCACGGCGCGAGCGCCCGCATTCACGAGGCGCGCGTAGTTCTGCCAGCCCTCGGGCGTGTCGAGTTTCGCATAGGGATAGAGCATGCCTCCCTGCGTCTCGTTGCCGAGGGAGATGAACTCCGGCGTCATATCGTCATCCTTGAAGTCCTGCATGACGGATTTCGTATAGTCATACGTGAGCTGCTCGAGCTTCGCGATCGCGGCTTCGCCCGTAAGACCCTTGATCTGATCCGCCCACTCGTGCGGTACGTTCTGCCGCTCGCCATTCGTCCAGTAGTCGCTGTAGTGCAGCGTGAGCTCGATGGCCATGCCGTGCTCGCGCGCCTCCCCCGCGATGCGCAGCGCGTCGCGCTCGATCACGTAGTTCGGCGGGCAATACCATGTGCCATCGCCGCGGCCGGGGCCGGGATCGTTGTAGATGCGCACGCGCGCGATGTTCACGCCGTGATCCTTCGCGATGTCGAGCGCATTCGCCTGTGTGCCATCCTTGCGGTAGAACTTGCCGCCCTTGCGCTCGATGTAGTGCAGCATCGAGAAGTCGCCGCCCTCATAGAACGTCGTGATCGGCGCCTGCTCCTTCGCCGCAGCCTGCGCCGCTGGCACCGCATCCACCGCCAGACAAAGATTCGCGCTGACCGCGATAGACAGCAGCCCCATGCACAGCACCTTTTTCCAATGTTTCATCCTTTGTGTCCTCCTACTTGCTTTTCCCCTAACAAACATAATAAAGGCAAAACGGGGGCAAAAAGAAACCCCGCGCATGAACCCTAAATACATGCGCGGGGTTTCGTTCGTCTAAATGCCTAACTACCGTTTGCCTAGGTAAAGTATACCATATCAACGCCTGCGCTTCAATATTTCACACAAAATTCACCAAAAAATTGAGTTGTGTCACAGGCTCATATATGCCTTCAAATCCCTTTACTCCGGCAGGTCGAGCTCGCCGCTCTCCGCCATATCGCGGTACCAGTAGGCGCTCTTTTTCGGGTAACGCTTCTGCGTCTCGTAGTCCACGTAGAACAGGCCGTAGCGCTTGTTGTAGCCGTTGCTCCACGAGAGCACGTCCATGAGGCTCCAGATGTAGTAGCCTTTGACTGGCACACCTTCATCGACGGCCTTGAGCAGGTACGCGAGGTGCTTGCGCACGTAGTCGATGCGCGGCGTATCGTCGATTTCGCCGTTGACGAAATCGTCCTTGTACCCCATGCCGTTCTCGGAGATATAGATCTCCTTGACCTCAGGGTAATATTTCTGGATGCGCTTCAGCTGGCGGTACATGCCCTCGGGGTAAATCGGCCAATCCCAATCCGTCGTCGGCACCTCGGGGTTCGAGACGCGCGCGCCGATGCCCTGCAGGCAGAACACGCTCGTGCCCTTCGCGCCCGTGCTGTTGTTGACGACCTTGCTCTCGCCCTCGTAGGCCTGGAGGAAGTGGCTGGAGTAATAGTTCATGCCGAGGAAGTCCATCTTCTTCGCAGCGGACTTCATGGCCTCGAAGTCCTCGGGCTCCGTCTCGAGTTTCGCGCCGTTCTTCTTGAGGATCTCGTTGATGAGCGCCATGACCTCCGGCGTGTACTCGCCTTTGTAGCAGGCGTCCATCATGAAGCGGTTCGAAATCGCGTCGTCGAGGTCGCGCGCATGGATGTTTTCCGGCGTCGGCGTGATGGGCTCCTTGCCCTCCAGCGTGTGCACGATGCCGATGCTGCCCGGCAAGCCCATGGATTTATACATGTTCACGGCCTTCGCATGGGCGACCATGAGGTTATGCTCGATCTGGATGGCCTTGCCGATCTGGAACGTCTCGTTCGGCGGGAAGTTGCCCGCGATGTAACCGTTCTGCGCGATGGACCAGGGCTCGTTGAACGTGGCCCATTTGCGCACGCGGTCGCCGTAGTGCTCGAAGCAGATCTGTGCAAAGTTCAGGAAGGCGTCAATCGTCGCACGGTTCAGCCAGTGGCCGTTCTTGAAGAGCGGCAGCGGCGTGTCGAAATGATGCAGCGTGACGAAAGGCTCGACGCCCTGGGCGATGCACTCGTCGATGAGCTGGTCATAGTAGGCGATGCCCTTCTGGTTCACGGGGCCGACGCCATCCGGGATGATGCGCGTCCAGGAAATGGAGATGCGGATGCCGTTGATGCCGAAGGCCTTGCAGAGGCGCAGATCCTCCTTGTACTGATGATAGAAGTCGCTGGCCGGGTCGCCGTGATAGCGGCTCCCGGGGCGGTTCAGATACTCATCCCAGGCGCAGGGGCCGCGGCCATCCTCCGCCGTCGCACCCTCGACCTGATAGGCCGCCGTGGCGCCGCCGAAGATAAAGCCTTGCGGAAAATTTTTCGTTGCCATAGTGCGCTCCTTATTTCCGATGCTTCAGCAGGCGCTTGTCGATGTCTGAGAGCAGCATCGCCGTCATCAGATGATCCTGCGCATGCACGGTGAGGAAGCCGATCTCGATATCCTCGCCCGCAGCCTCTTTGCTGATGAGCTCCGTCTGCTGGTTGTGGGCGTTCAGGATGAGGTCGTCACCCTCCTTGACGAGCGCCGCACCTTTGTCGTAGTCGCCGTCCATGATGGCGTCGAGCGCATCGAGGTACTTCGTGCGGGCGTCACCGGAGTAGGCGACGATCTCCATCGCGATCATTGCCATATCGTCTTTCGTCATTGCCATGTATGTCACCTTATCTTTCTAACTTTTCCCGAACTTCAGTATAGCATGAAATTAATCGTGATAGTACCCTTCGGCCCAACGCTTGTTGTAGAGGTCGAAGATGTGGTCGTTCTCGATACAGTCGTTGTCCGGGATCATCTCGTCGATTTTCTTAATGAGGGCGTCGCGCTCCGGCGTCGGCTGGTATTTCGCCTTCAGGAAGGCGTCGAGGATGTACTCGATGGTGCCGATGCCGACCACGCGGCCGCCGCAGCCGATGACGTTAGCGTTGAGGTGCTCCTTCGCCGCGACCGCCGTCTGTACGTCCGTCACGCAGGCTGCGCGCACGCCTTTGACCTTCTGCGCGCCGTTGTTGATGCCGATGCCCGTGCCGCAGATGCAGACGCCCAGGTCAACCTCGCCCTTGGCGACGAGCACGCCGACCTTGCGGCCGTAGATGGGGTAATGCGTGCGGATGAAGTCGTAGGTACCCACGTCGATGACCTCATGGCCCTGCTTCTTCAGGAACTCGGCAGCTTTGATTTTGATATCCGTGACGATATGGTCACAGCCAATAGCGATTTTCATAATCTATTTCCTCCAGTCGTTGCAGATTACAGCTCACGGTTCAGCATGTCGATGCGCACCTGATGGCGGCCGCCGTCATACTCCGTCTTGACAAAGTTCTCGGCCAGCTGGCAGGAGAGCACGTCCGCCGTGATGTTGGCGCCCAGCGCGATGATCTGCGTCGCATTGTGATGGCGCGTCATGGAGGAAGTGTAGTCCTCGTAGGTCGGCGCGCAGACGATGCCGTGGTTCTTGGAGGCGATCATGAACGGCGCCACGCCGTAGTCATCGATGACGATGCCGCGGTTCACATCATCCTCGCCCTGAATCGCATGCACGACGTTCATCGTGGCCGTGAAAATATCGTTGTCAGAGAGGTCCTGTACCTCATAGCCCTTGTCCTCAAGGTAACCCTTGACGACATCCTTCAGGCGTGCGCCTTCCTGGTTGGCTGCAATAGCAACTTTCATGTTTCTTCTTCCTTTCTGTATAAAAGGGGCGACACCCATAGCTGCCCCTCAATGGCTATCTGCTTTATGCTTTTATTATAGGGATTGCGCGGCGGGCTTTGTTTTCACAAATTGAAAATCTTTTCCGCCACGCCAAAAAGACAGCCTGCCGCCACAGACTGCCTGAACGAGTGATAGGTATCGTTTTCCTTTATTCTCCTTGTCATCCATGGTACAATGACCCTAGGGAAAAGTTATTTAGGAAAAAAGGGACGATAAATCATGCTTATCAAGCTGGATCATAATTTCCACGAGCATCTGACCGAGACCGAGAAAAAAGTCATCAACTTCATCAATATGAATGTGGAGAAAATCGCCTCCATGTCCATCAGCGATGTGGCGGATGCGACGTTCTCCTCGCCGGCCACCGTCTCGCGCACCATCAAGAAGTGCGGCATCTCCGGCTTTGCCGAGCTGCGCTACCTGCTCGCGCAACAGCAGGAGACGCGCACGGATGACACCGACGTCAACGAAATTTTCAATAAATCGTTACTCGAGGTCTCGAACACCATCGATCATCTCTCGATCGAGGATATTCTCTCCGTCGTGAAAGAACTGCGCAGCGCCAGCCGCATCTACCTGCTCTCGCGCGGTCTCTCCGAACATGTAGCGCAGGAACTCGCACTGAAGCTGCAGATCCTCGGCTACAACGTCTTCGAGAACTCCGATCCCTCCATCATGCGCGAGGTCACCTCGCATGTGAAGCGCAATGAGCTCGTGATTATCTTCTCGCTCTCGGGCGAGACACCGGAACTGCTGCGGGCCGCGGAGAACGCCGCCAGCCTCGGCGCGCGCATCGTCTGCATCACCTGCGGTGCCCCGACCGTGCCGCTCGCGCGCATTGCACAGCTCACCATCTACGGCTACAAGCATCAGCATGTCTCCATCAAGAGCGTCGATGCCACCTCACGCCTGCCGCTCTACGTCATCTCGCGCATCCTCGTCGACTACCTGACCATGCAGAAAAATCAGGAGGCCGAGAAAAAGCGCCAGAAGGACGAAGCCTACCGCAAGCAACATTACTTTCAGGTCTGAGAAAACGATTGCAAAAAAAGAGCACGCAGCGGCGTGACACATCGAAACATGTGCCCGCCGTTGCGTGCTCTTTTCCTATTTGCTTTGACCGCCACCTGGAAACAAAACAGAAAGGCGGCACCCGCGAAAACACGGTGCCACCTTTCCAGGCGTCAACGTGCAGAAGCAAGCAATTACTTGCCGATATACGCTTTGAACTTCGCCACATCGCTGTTAACGACGAGTTCCTCGGGGAACTGCGCCGCCGCGATGAGCTTCTGGCTGTACTCATGCGCGCCCACATCGAGATCGATATGCGCGTCGCTGCCCATGATGACCTCCGTGCCGAACTCCTTGCAGGCCGCGAGCAGCTTCAGGCCATTCTCCCACGAGCCGGGGCGGCTGCCATTCGGGCGGTACGAGCTGTTGTTGATTTCCAGCAGCACGTGCTGCTCGCGCGCCGCCTTTGCAATGGCGCGGAAATCCACAGGATAGTAGGGATTGTCGGGATGGCCGATGATGTTCACGCGCGGGTTGCGCATGGCATTCACGATGGCCTGCGTGTTCTGCTCCTCCGTGCCCGGCTCGATGCAGATGTCGTGCAGGCTGGCGATCGCGTAGTCGATGCGGCGCAGATATGCCGCCGAGAGGTCGGTCGAGCCCGCATAGTCGATGATATTGAGCTCAGCGCCCATGACCACATCCACGCCATAGCACTCAGGCCGCACCACTTTGAAATTACAGAAATAAATCTCCGGGCATGAACCCTCCATGCGCGGCCCGTGCTCAGAGAGTCCCACGAGCTTCAAATGGCGCCGCTCGCCCATCTCGATCATCTCACGCAACGTGCTGTAGGCATGCCCGCTGGCGATCGTATGCATATGAACATCCAAAAAATCCTGCATGTTTCTGCCTCCTGATTTTCACGCTCAATCAGCCCCATTATACAACGAAATGCGCAAAAAAGAAAACGTTTTATTTATACAAAAAAAGCCCCGCTATGGCGAGACATAGTGATGAACCGTCCATTTACGAGCAGCCTTGAGCAATCACCATAAAAAAACCAATCGGTACTTTACTGAAACGCATCAACGTCCCAAAACAGATCCCGCAGGCTGATGTAGAAATCTTCATAGAGCGAAACAGGGATATCCTGCGGCGCGGCGGCGCGGTCGTCCGGTTCCATCTCTGCAAGTTCCTCATCCGTATAGCAGGCATACGTCTCGTGCAGTTCCAGACGGCCGTTTTCCAGGTAATAGACCTCCACCGTCTTGCCCAGCGGCGTGATGAGCCAGTACTCTTTGACCCCGGCCGCTGCGTAATGGCGCATCTTCGCCCCGCGGTCGTTTTTCATCGTCGAGGGCGAGAGCACCTCCACAACGAGATCCGGCGCACCATGCACGCCGTCTGGCTTGATTTTACTGCGATCGCAGACAATCATGGCATCGGGAATGTAGCGATTTTCCTCATCCAGGAAAACATCCGTGCCATCGGCGAAAGGCACACACGTTTTGCCCAAAAGATAATTCCCTAAAAGCCGTCCCAAATTAAACACGACACGATTATGCGACACGCGCGGCCGCGGCGACATGAGCACCGTCCGCCCCTCAATGCGCTCAACGCGCGGCGGATCCTGATAAGCCAGATTCTCCATACGAGCTTCCCCCTTATTATCAAGGAATAACTAAAGTATAAATTTTATTCCTGAAGCATATCCATTATAGCATGGAATGAGAGGCTATTCCATATACATAGAACCCGCCCTGCACCAGGCAGGACGGGTTCTGCGGCGTCTTGGGAAGGACGCCCAGGGTAAAACATTTGGGAATTGGGGAATAAATAGGATTGGGAATAAATGGGGAATGTAAGGAATAAGGAAGATGGGGAAATATGGAATAGGATGGGGATCAGAGCCGGGTTACGGTGATCTGCGGCAGCAGCGTTTTGACTGTATCCTTGCGGACAAAACCGCTCTCCTCCTCCATGGCATTTGCGGTGCCGCAGGCTGCTGCGAGACGCAGCAGGTCCGTCACAGGGAGATGACGGGCGAAGCCCGCGGCGGCACCCGCCACGAAGGAATCACCAGATCCGACCGGGTTGCGGCACTCGATATGCGGTACCGTGACACGGAACAGGCCCTCGCTGCAGCCAGCTATAGAACCGGCTGCGCCGAGCGAGACGACAGCAAGGGGGATGCCATCATCCAGAAATGCCTGCACCTCACGGACAACATCGGCCTCGTCTTTGACGGGACGGCCGCGCAGAGCCTCGATCTCATCCTTATTCGGCTTGATAAAGTCTGGCCGGGCCTTGATGCCCTCAGCCAGGCGCTGGCCGCTCGTGTCCAGCAGGAACTTCCTGCCCGCAGCCTTTGCCTCCTGGCAAAGCGTGGCGTAAAAGTCCACCGGCACACCGCGCGGCAGGCTGCCCGATGCCACGACGACATCGGCAGTCTTCAGGAGCTGTGTGTACTTCGCCTGGAAGGCCGCAAGCTCCCCCGGCATCACCACCGGACCGGGCTCGAGAAGCTCGGTCTGGGCACCGTCCTCCGTGATAACCGCGAGGCAGGAACGCGTCTCGCCAGCAGTCTTTACGAAGTCGCCCCTGATGCCGTAGTCCTGTACACGGTCCGCGATGAACTCGCCCGGCTTGCCGCCGAGCCAGCCCGTCACGAGCGTGTCTTCGCCGAGAATGGTATCGACATTGGCCACATGGAGGCCCTTGCCGCCCGGCGTATTATCAACCGCCGTAACGCGCTGCACCTCACCCTTCTTCAGGTCGGACAGGGTATAACGCTTATCGACGGAAGCATTCAGATTGAGTACGAGAATCATGGTACAATCCTCTCTGCCGCCAATCAATAGCGGTTCTTGCTGAGGCAAACCTCGATCTTATGCTGCACGACTTTCTTCATGGCCTCTTTGCCCGGCGTCATGTACTTGCGCGGATCGTTGGCATCCGGATTCTCCTTGAAGAAAGCCTTGACGGCGTTCGAGAACGGGATCTTCAGATCCGTTGCGATGTTGACCTTGCAGATGCCCAGCGTGATGGCCTTCGAGACGAGCTCATCCGGCACATCGGATGCACCGTGGAGAACCAGAGGAATGTCTACCTTGCTGCGAATCTTCTGCAGACGGTCGAAGTCCAGATGCGGACGGCCCTTGTACAGGCCATGCGCCGTGCCGATGGCGACGGCGAGGCTGTCGATGCCCGTCTCCGCCACGTAGCGGACGGCATCGTCCGGATCCGTGTAGGCACTCTCGGCATCGGAGACCTCAACGTTATCCTCACGACCGACGAGCTTGCCCAGCTCTGCCTCGACCGTAGCGCCGCAGGTATGGGCGAACTCGACGACCTTCCTGACCTTGGCCACATTCTCCTCGTAGGGCAGGCGGGAAGCATCGATCATGACGCTTCGGCAGCCGGCGGCAATCGTCGTCTCTATCTGGTCGATATCCTCATGATGATCCAGATGGAAGGACATCGGGATGTCGTACTTCTCCATGGCCGCACCGACGAGCGCGATGAGGTAATCTTTGTCGGCGTACGTCACCGTGGACGGCGTAGCGGCGATGATGACCGGGGAACGCATCTCGGCAGCCGTCGTCACGACGACCTGCAGCGTCTCGAGGTTATGGATATTGAACGCCGGTACCGCGTAATGGCCAGCCTGGGCATCCAAAAGCATCTGTTTCGTGTTGTGCAGTTTCATAGTTCTCTTTCTCCTTATGCCGGAAGCGGTGCCGCTTCCTTATACTTCTCCACTCTCCGAGTGGCTATGGGACAAATTCTGAGTCGCGAAGCTGGTCTGCAGCCCGCCGCTCACGGTCAGCATGAGCCGCCGCCGGGCGAAGTCGCCATACCAATGGACGCTCTTTTTCGGGTAACGGTGGCCATCGGCGTAGTCGACGTAGAAAAGGCCATAGCGCTTCTCATAGCCGTTCGTCCAGGACATGCAATCCACCAGCGACCAGACGAAGTAGCCACGCACGTCCACGCCATCTTCCATGGCATCGAGCACCGCCGCGATGTGCTGGCGGATGTAATCGATGCGGTCATCGTCTTCTACCGTACCTTCTTCCAGCGCCTCGCGGCAGCCCAGCCCGTTCTCCGTAATATAGATGGGCTTGTCGGGGTAATCGCGATGGATACGCATGAGCATATCGTAGAGCCCCTGCGGGAAAATGGACCAATCCCAGTCCGTCGTCGGCACGTCTGTCTTCTGCAGGCGGCGGCTGATGCCGCGCAGTGCATAGGTCGTCGTGCCGCGCTGGCCGCTGCCGTTGTGGTGCACGACGCTTTCGCCATGCCAGGCCGTACAGAAGTGACTCGCGTAATAATTGACGCCGAGAAAATCCAGCTGACCAGCCGCCCGCTGCAACGCCTGCCGCTCATCTGCGGTCAGGCTGCAGGGCAAGGGCTTGCCCTGCAGGATCTCCAATAGGGCCTGCCGCGTCTCCTGCTGCAGCTCCCCCGTGAGCACGAGGTCGAGCAGGAAGCGGTTCGTGAAGGCATCGTCGAGCATGGCTGCGTGCTGATCGGCCTCTGTATCCTCATAGGGATATACGGACTCGGCCCGGTGGGCCAGGCCGATCTCTCCCTTACCGCCCATCTGGCGGTAGAGGTTCACAGCCTGTGCATGGGCGACCAGCTTGCGCGTAAGCGCCTGCAATGCCTTACCGGCGCCCGCCTGCTCCCCTGGCGGGAACAGCCCCGTCACATAGGCATTGACCGTCTCCGTAACCGGATCCTTAAGCGTCAGCCAGTGATGCACGCGGTCGCCGAAATGCTCGAAGCACAGCTGCGCGTACTGCAGGAAGCGCTCGGTCGTCAGCGGCTGCAGCCAGCCACCCTGCTCCGCGAGATACGCGGGCAGGTCGAACTGATAGAGCGCCACCCAGGGCTCCACCCCGGAGGTCACGCATTCATCGATTACTGCGTCGTAGTATAGCAGACCGGCCGGATTGGGATTTCCTTCCTCATCCAGCAGACGCGTCCAGGAAAAGGAGAGCTCCAAAGCCTGGATATGCTGCTGCGCGCAATGGTGAATGTCCTGACGAAAATGATGGTAACTGTCGCTCGCGCGTTCCGCCTGGAAGGTACTGGCTGCGCGATACAACCAGCGGTCCCAGACACTGGGAAGCCGCCCGCCTTCGCGAACCGCTCCTTCGACCTGATAGGCCGCTGTCGCCGCTCCGAGGATGAACTCCCGCGGTACGGTGCGTATCATGGCTCTCACTCCCTTCTTCCTTTTACGCTTATCATTATAGTTTTTCCGCGCCGCCCTATGTTTTCACCTTTTGGAAATGTTTTCAGTACCACTGACGTATTTTGGTACAGCAAAAAAGCCGGCACGCGTTTCTGCGTACCAGCTTCATGGATAGAACTATGCTTTTTAAATTTTTGCGTACTCCAGCACTTCGCGCTGGCCGTACATGCGCTCATAGTAGCTCTGGTAGTCACCCGAGATGATGTTCAGCCACCAGTCGCGGTTGTCGAGGTACCACTGCACCGTCTTCCTGATGCCGTCCTCGAACTTTGTCTCCGGCTCCCAGCCGAGCTCCTCGTGAATCTTCGTCGGGTCGATGGCGTAGCGGCGGTCATGGCCCTTGCGATCCGTCACATGCTCGATGAGGCTCTCAGGCTTGCCGAGCTGCGCGAGGATTGTCTTCACGACATCGATGTTCGCGCGCTCGTTATGGCCGCCCACGTTGTAGACCTCGCCGACCTTGCCCTTGCGCATGATGAGGTCGATGGCGTGACAATGATCCTCGACATAGAGCCAGTCACGCACGTTGAGGCCATCGCCGTAGACCGGCAGCGGCTTATCATCGAGGGCATTGATGATCATGAGGGGGATGAGCTTCTCCGGGAAGTGGTAGGGGCCGTAGTTGTTCGAGCAGCGCGAAATCGTCGTCGGCACCTTGTAGGTGCGGTGATAGGCCATGACGAGCAGGTCGGCGCTGGCCTTCGAAGCCGAGTAGGGACTCGACGTATGCAGGTTCGTCTGCTCCGTGAAGAAGAGATCGGGGCGGTCGAGCGGCAGATCGCCGTAGACCTCATCCGTCGAGACCTGATGGTAGCGGTCGATGCCGTACTTGCGGCAGGCATCAAGCAGCACGCTCGTCCCGATGATATTCGTCTGCAGGAAGATCTCCGGATTCTCGATGGAGCGGTCCACATGGGACTCCGCCGCGAAGTTCACGACAATGTCCGGCTTCTCCCGCTCGAAAATCTTGTAGATCGCCTTTCGGTCCGCGATATCCGCCTTGATGAACTTGAAGTTATCCTTCTGCATGAGCGGTTCGAGCGTCTCGAGGTTGCCCGCATAGGTCAGCTTGTCGACACAGATAATTTTGTCGGCCGGATGTTTTTTATGCTGATAATAGACGAAGTTCGAGCCGATGAAGCCCGCTCCGCCAGTAACGATAATATTCATATTTTAGCATTCCTCCCCAAGACACCCTTCCCCCCTCAGAGAGGGAGGCAAGAACTTCCTGGCCCCCTCTCTGAGGGGGCTGTCAGCGCAGCTGACTTTACTCATATACAAAATTCAGGCTCGTGGCAGCGCGCTCCGCGAGCGTCGGCGCCTTCTGATCCTTGTCGGAAAGGATGACCGGCTGAAGCGGCCACGCGACGGCGATCTGCGGGTCATTCCATGCGATGTTGCCATCGCACTCCGGCGCATAGTAATTGTCCGCCTTGTACTGCACCTCGACGTCGTCCGTCAGCGTGATGAAGCCATGGGCAAAGCCGCGCGGGATAAAGAGCTGCTTTTTGTTCTCCGCCGAAAGCTCCACGCCGACCCACTGGCCGTACTGCGGCGACCCTTTGCGGATATCCACGGCCACGTCGAAGATGGCACCGCGCGTGGCGCGCAGGAGCTTGGCCTGGCACATCGGGTTCAGTTGGTAGTGCAGGCCACGCAGCGTACCCTTCTGCGCGGAGTAGGACTGGTTGTCCTGTACGAAATTCACGTGGATGCCCGCGGCCTCCAGCTTGCGCTGAGACCAGCTCTCCATGAACCAGCCGCGTGCATCGCCAAATACCTGCGGTTCCACGACATAGACACCCTTCAGTTCTGTCTCTGTAACGTTCAAGATAATCCCTCTCAATACTGTTTTATCCTTTTTATTCTGCAATCATGCGCATGAGATACTTGCCGTACTCGTTCTTGAGCAGTGGCTGCGCCAGCTTCTCCACCTGGGCCTTGTCGATGTGACCCATGCGGTAGGCGATCTCCTCCAGGCAGGCGATCTTCAGGCCCTGACGCGCCTGGATGGTCTGCACGAACTGGCCCGCCTGCAGCAGGCTCTCGTGCGTGCCCGTATCGAGCCAGGCAAAACCGCGGCGCATCTTCTCGACATTCAGCGTACCGCGGGAGAGATAGACTTTATTGACATCCGTAATCTCGAGCTCGCCACGCGCCGAAGGCTTGATATGCTTCGCGATGTCCACGATATCCTTATCATAGAAATAGAGACCCGTCACCGCATAGTTTGACTTTGGCTGCGCCGGCTTCTCCTCCAGCGAGAGCGCATGGCCCGCCTCATCGAACTCCACCACGCCATAGCGCTCAGGGTCAGAAACGTAGTAAGCGAAAACCGTCGCGCCAGCGTCGCGCTGCGCTGCCCGCTGCATCATGACCGCAAGGTCCGAACCGTAGAAAATATTGTCGCCCAGCACCAGCGCGCAACCCTCGCCCGCGATGAAATCCTCACCGATGAGGAAGGCCTGCGCGAGGCCATCCGGGCTCGGCTGTACGGCATAGGAAATATGAATGCCGAGCTGCGAGCCATCGCCGAGCAGCGCCGGATAGAGATCCTTGTCCGCTGGCGTCGTGATGATGAGGATATCGTCGATGCCCGCGAGCATCAATGTACTCAGCGGATAGTAAATCATCGGCTTGTCGTAGACCGGCATGAGCTGCTTCGAGACCACGCGGGTCAGCGGATAGAGCCGCGTACCGGAGCCACCGGCGAGAATAATCCCCTTACGTATCATAGTTATACCCTCTTTACTGTAATGATATTTTTACGGCTGGAACCAGACCGTAACTTCCGTATCCCGATCGACGAGCGTGTTCGGGGCGATACTTTGCCGCGAGCCAAAGCCAGAGCCCTCGCTGTCGAAGCTCAGCCCCGCCTGCGACGCCTTCTGCGCCGCTTCACGCAGGCTCATGCCCTGGAAATCCGGCACGATGACCTTGCCGTCCGGCACACTGCCGGTATAGGATTTCTTTGCCGCTGGCTTGCTGTCCTTCTGCACCTTTTCCATGCCCGCAAAGGGGTCGCTGGACGGCGCGATGTGCAGATAGCGGAAGAGCTGCGAAAAAATCCTGCCCGCCACCGGCGCTGCCACATGGCCGCCGTAGAAGTCGCCTGCACCCGGGTCGTCGATCATGACGAGCACGACGAGCTGCGGTTTCTCGACCGGGGCAAAGCCACAGAACGAGGCGATGTAGTGCCCATCCATGTAGCCGGCACCATCTTCGCGGATTTTCTGCGCCGTACCCGTCTTTCCCGCAATGCGGTAGCCCTTGACCGCCGCCTTCTTGCCGCTGCCTGACGAAACGACCTGCTCCAGCAGGCCCATGAGCGTCTTATCCGTTGCGGACTCGATGGTGCGCCGGATTTCCGTGCGCCCGTTTTCCTGATAGACCGAGCCATCCGCATTGTAGACGGCCTTGATGATATGCGGCTGCAGCAGGATACCGTCATTCGCGATAGCCGATATGGCGGTCACGAGCTGCAGCGGCGTCACTGCGATACTTTGGCCGATGGACATCGTGGCGATATCCGAGTCGCGCATATTCTCCGGGTCGAACAGGATGCCCGGCTCCTCGCCCGGCAGGTCAATGTGCGTGGGCTCGCCGAAGCCAAAGAGCTTCGCGTACTGCGTGAGCTTATCCGCACCGAGGCGCAGGCCGACCTGGGCAAAGCCTGTATTCAGCGAATGCTTGACAACATCGGCAAAAGTCACGGGTCCCAGCGCCTCGTTATCGGCGTTCTGGATCTTATGTCCCGAGACCATGACAAAGCCGGGGTCGAAGATCGTCATATTCGGCGTGACGATCTTTTCCTGCAATGCCGCGCCTGCGACCACGGACTTAAAGGTCGAGCCGGGCTCGTAGATAAACGAAACCGCGCGGTTCTTCCAGCGCTGGGCATCATAATCCCAGAAATGGTTCGGGTTGTAGGTCGGGCGCGAGGCCATGGCCAGCACGTCGCCCGTCTGCGGATCCATGACGATGCAGGTGATGGCCTTCGGGTTATTGGCCGCCATCGCCGCATCGAGCTGCTGCTCAACGATGAACTGCACGCCCGCGTCGATGGTCAGCTGCACCGTCTTGCAGGCATCACCCTGATACTGCAGCGAGCTGAAGAGCGACTCCTGGATAGGCTTGCTCTCCTGGTCCGTCTTGAGTTTTTTCGCCGTCACTTCTCCCTTGAGCAGCTTATCCATCGACTGCTCGATGCCATCGAGGCCCTTATCCTCCGTGCCCACAAAACCGAGGACCTGTGCGGCCAGCGTATCGTTGGGATAGGAGCGCTTGGCCTCCGTCTTGAAGCCCAGGCAGTCCGTATACTCCTTTTCGCGGATCATGTCGCGCGCGGCCTCGTACTGATCCTGCGGCAGACGCCGTTTCACCCAGACGAAACCACCGCCCTCGGCGATCTTATCGAGGATGTCCTGCTCGCTCTCGTCAATCAATGGCGCAAGATCGGCAGCCAGCTGTGCCGGGTCTTTCACGTGATTCGGGTCGACAAACAGGGATTTCATCTTGGAGCTCACGGCGAGCTCCGTACCATTGCGGTCCGTAATCGCACCGCGCGGCGTCTCGAGCTGGTACTGATGGTTGACCTGCGCTGCCATGCGCGCCGCCATCTCCGGCCCATCGACAATCTGGATCCAGGCATACCGGATAAAGATGACCAGACAAGCTACAAGCATCACCATCATCAACGCCAGGATGTGTTTCTGCAAACGCTGCCGCTCATTGTTCATGAACTTCTGCTTCCCCTCCGCCCGCGTGTCCGCCTGCAGCTGGACACAATAATATAAGTATATTGTACCACAATCTACGTACACAAAAAAGCCTTCCCCATTGCTGAGAAAGGCTTTCTGCCAACTTGTTACCAATGATACTTTTCGCCGTGATTGATCTTGGCGCAGCGGTAGATCTGCTCCACGAGCAGCAACCGCACCATCTGATGGGTGAAGGTCAGCTGGGAAAAACTCAGCCGCAGGTCCGCTGCCGCACGCACCTCCTCGGAGAGCCCGAAGGCTCCGCCGATGAGGAACGTGAGGCTGCTCCTGCCGTGCAGGCCGAGATCCGCGATGTGCGCGGCCAGGTTTTCCGAGGGCATTTCCTCGCCGTAGACATCGAGTACGAAGAGGTAGCTGCCCGCAGGTACGAGCTTCAGCAGACGCTGGCCCTCTTTCTGCAGGACCTGCTCCTTCTCCGCCGCCGACGGTTCATCCGGCATCTTCTCCTCATGGATTTCCCGCACCTCGACCTGCGCGAAGGGCTGCAGGCGCTTCAGGTACTCGTTGATACCGGCCGTCAGATACTTTTCCTTGATCTTTCCGGCGCAGACGATGGTGATCTTCATCGCTTACTTCGTATCCTGCTGAGGCATTTCGTCCAGCGTCACGTCCACGGTCTGCTTCTTCCCGTTGCGGTCGAACTCGACCTTGACCGTTTCGCCGACCTTATGCTCCGCAATCTTAGCCCGCAGATCACGCACGCTGTTCGTCTCCTCGCCATCGAGCTTGAGGATGATGTCGCCGCGCTGCATGCCCGCACGGCCGGCCGGCCCGTTGAGAATGAGCTGGAAGACATAGACGCCCTTGTCGATGTTCAGCTCATAGCCATAGCGCGCCGCCGTCTGCGGATCGAAGACCGTCACGCCGAGGTACGGACGAGCCACATAGCCATTATTCATGAGCTGATCCACGACCGTCTTTACCGTGTTGATGGGGATGGAGAAGCCCATGCCCTCGACACCATTGGCCGCAAGCTTCGCGCTGTTGATGCCGATGACCTCGCCGTCCGCATTCACAAGTGCACCGCCCGAGTTGCCCGGGTTGATGGCCGCATCCGTCTGCAGCAGTTTCAGGCGATTGTCCGAGATATCGAGCGTACGGTTCAGCGCGCTGATGACGCCCGCCGTCACGCTGCCCTTGAACTCGAGGCCCATCGGGTTGCCGATGGCAATGGCCGGCTCGCCGACCACGATCTTGTCCGAGTCGCCGAAGGTCGCCGCCGGCAGATCCTTGGCATCGACCTTCACGACCGCGAGGTCCGTGACCTCATCCGTGCCGATGAGCTTGCCCTTCAGCGTGCGGCCATCCGCCAGCGACACGATGAGCTCCTTCGCATTCGCCACTACATGGTTGTTCGTGACGATGTAGCCATCGCTGCGGAAAATCACGCCCGAGCCCACGCCCTCGGTCTCCACCGGGTTATTGAACCAGTCGCGCGCCACGGCCTTGTTCGTGATGCCGACCACCGACGGGCCCACGGCCTTGGCCGCGCGCACCACCGGCGTATTGCGGGCATCGGACAGGCTCTGTTCTGCAGCTTCCTGCTGTGCCGCTGCCGCTGACGTACTCGTCGGGTTCGTCGCCGTGCTGGCCGAGCAGCCGCTGAAGGTCAGCGTCGAAGCGGCGAAGAAGGCCGCCACGAGCATGGTCGTTTTCTTTTTCATCCATTTATCCAGAAACTTTTGCATCAAAGATCCCTCCGTTCATCTGCAAGGCATTATAGCAAGCATGTCTAAAAAATTTCTGTAAGCCGGTTACGAAAGCGATGATATTGTCGGCGTATCGCCCACGCAGACCAGCTCGCGCTGGGACGTCAGGCGTACGTCGAGCTGCAGGCCCTGCTGCTGCAGGATATCTTGCACGGTGTGCGCCGCGAGCTCCGGGCGGTTATTTTCCTCCGACAGATGCGCGAGCAGGACATGCGCGGGCTTTTTCTGCATGCGCACGAGTGTCCAGGCCGCATCCATGTTCGTGAGGTGCCCGCGGTTCGAGAGAATGCGCCGCTTCAGCGGCCAGGGGTAGCTGCCCTGGCGCAGCAGCTCCGGGTCGTGATTCGCCTCCAGCACCAGCGTGTCCGCGCCCTCGATGCCCGCCTGCACCGCAGGCGTCACGAAGCCGAGGTCCGTGGCGATGGCACAGCAGCGCGAGCCCGTGATGCGGTAGCCCACGGAATCCGCCGCATCGTGAGAAGTGGCAAAAGGCGTTACATGCACCGCATCGAATACCACGCCATCCTCCAGTGCATGGCAGCAGTCATCCGGCAGCTGTTGCCGGCAACTCATGGCCGCAAAAGTCGCCGCCCGCGAAAAGATGGGCAGGTGATACCATTTGCTCAGCATGGCCAGCCCCGCGATGTGGTCGCGATGCTCATGCGTGATGAGAATGCCGTCGAGATCCGCGGCCTCGACGCCCTGCGCCGCGAGTCCCTTACGGATGCGCGTCGCGCTGATGCCCGCATCGACGAGCAGCCTGACGCCATCCATTTCCACGAGGATGGCGTTGCCCTTGCTGCCGCTGGCCAGAACCGTTACCTGCATCCTACCCGACTCCTATTCTTTTCCCGTCGTCAACTGAAAAACCGGCAAAAAAGCGGCGCTGCCTTTCAGCCCGCCGCGCTTTCGCACCTCTGCTATTATAGCACATTGACATGGCTCAATGCACTTTTCTTTGCCCCGCTTCATCACGTAACTCCTGCTCGCGGCAGGCGGGGCAGACGCCATAGAAATACACCTGCTGCTCCGTCACCTCATAGCCCGTGCAGGATGCCGCCTCCCGCTGCAAGCCCGTGAGTGAGAGCCCCGACACATCATCCACACGGCCGCACACGCGGCAGCAGATATGCGGGTGCAGCGCCGTATTCGCATCGTAGCGATAGGCGTCCTCGCCCACGTTGAGCTCCTGAGCAAGACCGACCTCGCAGAGAATGCCCAGGGTCTTGTACACCGTAGCGAGACTCATAGTCGGGTAGAGCGGCAGCAATTCCGCGTAGAGCGTCTCCGCTTGCGGATGCGCCGTCGTTCGAGCCAGCGCATGATAGACCGCCAGCCGCTGCGGCGTCACCTTGTAGCCATGCGCACGCAGGATCTGCGTAACTTCCTTCGCCTGTAACATCGTCAATACCTCCGTGGGCTCCGGATCGATTTCAATAACAAATAACGATTATCTATTTATAACTATTTTATCTTTCTCTGCACGACCTGTCAACATTTTCTCCCCTGACACATATCTGCTATAATAGGGACAGTCTTGAAACAACAGGAGAGAAAAATATGCTGACAAAAGATATTCCCGCCGCCATCGCCAAAGAGCTCAAAGTAAAGCCCGATCAGGTTGAAAAGACCGTCGAGCTGCTCGATGACGGCAACACCGTACCCTTCATCGCCCGCTACCGCAAGGAAGCCACGGGCTCGCTGGAGGACGAGCAGATCCGCCACATCGAGGAACGCCTCACCTACCTGCGCAACCTCGTGAAACGTCAGGAGGAAATCCTCGCGGCTATCGAAGCCCAGGGCAAGCTCACCGACGAACTGCGCCAGGCCATCGAAAAGGCCGGCAAGCTGCAGGAGCTCGAAGACCTCTACCTGCCCTACAAGCAGAAGAAGCGCACGCGCGCCCAAATGGCCCGCGAACGCGGCCTCGAGCCCCTCGCCAACGCCATGCTGCTGCAGGCACAAAGCAAAGGTGAACCGCTACAGGAAGCGCAGAAATACATCGATGCGGAAAAGGGCGTAGAGACGGCGGAAGACGCCCTCGCCGGTGCCCGCGACATCATCGCCGAGACGACGATGGAGGACGCGCAGCTGCGCCAGAATATGCGCCGCCGTATCTGGAACCTTGCCGTACTCACGACGGAACTCGTCAAGGACGCCCCCGCCGAGACCGCGCAGACCTTCCAGATGTACGCTGACTACCGCGAGCCCGTGCATCAGCTGCCCTCGCACCGCATCCTCGCCATCAACCGCGGCGAGAAGCTCGGCTGCCTCAAGGTGAAGCTCGACCTCGACCTCGAGGAAAATATCCGCCGCATCGCGCGGCAAGTCATCCGCCGCCCCTCCATCTGGCAGGGCGAGCTGCAGACCGCCATCGAAGACGGCTACAAACGCCTGCTGCTGCCCGCGCTGGAGCGCGAAGTCCGCACCCGCCTCACCGAGACGGCTGAGGAACAGGCCATCAAGGTCTTCGGCGCCAACCTGCGCCAGCTTCTGCTGCAGGCCCCGCTCACAGGCCAGACCGTCATGGGCCTCGACCCCGGCTACCGCAATGGCTGCAAGATGGCCGTCGTGGATCCCACCGGCCGCGTCCTCGATCACGGCGTGCTGCAGATTACCCAGAGCAAAGGCGCGAAAGAAGCCGCCGCCCGCACCGTGCTCGCCTCCATCAGGAAGAACCACGTCACGCTGCTCTCCATCGGCAACGGCACCGCCTCCTACGAGACGGAGCAATTCGCGAGCCAGCTCATCGCCGACAACCATTTGACGGACGTGCACTACCTCATCACCAACGAAGCCGGTGCCTCCGTCTACTCCGCCTCGAAACTCGCCAGGGAAGAACTGCCCGAATACGACGTCGTGATTCGCGGTGCCGTCTCCATCGCCCGCCGCGTGCAAGACCCGCTCGCCGAGCTCGTGAAAATCGACCCGCAGGCCATCGGCGTCGGCCAGTACCAGCACGACGTCAATCAAAAAGATCTCGCCCACGCCCTCGACGCCACCATCGAGAGCGCCGTCAACCACGTCGGCGTCGAGCTCAACACCGCCTCCGGCGCCCTGCTCAGCCACATCGCAGGTGTCAGCGCCACGATTGCCAGGAACATCGTCGCCTATCGCAACGAAAACGGCCGCTTCGAAAGCCGCCGCCAGCTGCTCAAGGTCCCGCGCCTCGGCCCTGCCGCCTTCACCCAATGCGCGGGCTTCCTGCGCATCCACGCGGGGAAATACGCGCTGGACGATACCCCGGTACATCCGGAGTCCTATGCCCTCGCCGCCGCCATCCTCAAAGAACTCGGCTTTGAGGAAGACGCCCTGCGCGACAAAGACCAGCTCGCCCTGCTCGCGGCCAAGCGCAAGCTCATGGACGAAAAAAAGGAGGCCGCGCTCGCCCAAAAGCTGAACGCTGGCCTCCCCACGGTTCACGACATCCTCGATGCCCTCATCAGCCCGGGCCGTGACCCCCGTGCCGACCTGCCCGCACCGCTCACGCGCCAGGCCATCGTCAAGCTCTCCGACCTCAAGGAAGGCACGATCATGCGCGGCACCATCCGTAACATCACCGACTTCGGCGCCTTCGTCGACATCGGCCTCCACCAGGACGGCCTCATCCACATCTCCGAACTCAGCCAACGCCGTGTCCACCATCCCCTCGACGTCGTCGCCGTCGGCGATATCGTCAACGTAATGGTGATCAGCATCGACGAAAAGCGCAACCGCATCGGGCTCTCCCTAAAGCGCGTGCCGCAAAACCAGCAATCCATGTAAAACAGCGTAATATAATCTGCCACGAAAGAGGAAAAGGGGCCATATACCAAAAGCGCAGCGTTGGAGATTTGCGTTAAGAAATATTTTTTTGCCGACCAGAACCCTCAGAAAAGTATTTTCGTTCAAGCGAAGCGCGTTTAAATACTTTTCTAGGATTAGTTCCCGGCAAAAAAATATTTTAGCAAATCTTCTCAGCGAAGCGTTGGTATATGGCCCCTTTTCCGACTGCCTATCCGTTCTCAGCGAAGCCTTGTCTGTCCGCCCCTTTTTCGACCGTCTCATGCTCGAGGCATTGTGATATTTACTTCAGCGAACTCCTTCATATCGTTCAGCACACACAGCGCCGCCTGCACAACCTGCAGCCCCAGCGCCGCTACGATGCCGCAGGGCAGCGTAACGCACGTATGCAGCATCGCAGGCTGCACATGCAGGATATAGGGACGGATCGACGGGCACAACGCCTCGGTGTAGCGCGCGATGATCTCCACCGCCTCATCATCCAGCACCATCAGACAGCAATTATGCGCTCCCGCGATCAGCGCGCCGATCACCGCGCCGACCTCCACCTGCAGTTCTGCCGGCACCTGCTGCAGGAACTCCGCGGGCGCATAGCGCAGGCTCCCATCCTCATGGAGCAGCAGCTCCCTGAGCTCCGCGCCGCGATCCCGCGTCAGAGCCAGCCCGATGATCGCATCATCGAAACCGATCTCCTCTGCCACCTGCCGTCCGAACTCGAAGCCCGCCGTCGCCGACTGCTGCTCACGCAGGAGCCCGATGGTCGTCGTCGCCTCGGCATAATCCGTCAACGCATCCAGCACGCGCACCTGCCGCTGCGACAGCTCCGCCGGCGTAAACACGAGCAGCGACCGCGCCAGCTCTTTCTCGGGCCGCTCCTCGAACTCGATACCCGCCAGCTCCACGGCAATCTGCTCCAGGCACCCCAGACTGCGCTGAGGCTTCGCCAGCTGATCCAGCCGCGCCTGGCATGCCGCCATGCTCTTTGCATCCAGCTCCGGCATCGTATCGAGGTAAAAGCTGAACGTCTTATCCGTCACCACCGGCGCATGCTCCGGCATGCGCTCGAAAGTCGTATTATCCCCCGGCTCCATCTTCTCATCAGCCGGTGCCGTCAGGTTCAGGTAAAGCGCAACCGCCGCCTGCAGAAAATCCAGCGCCAGTGCCGAGCCGCACATCTCACCCAGATGAAAGTCCATCTGCAAAAGCGGCTGCAAGCCCAGCGCATGCAATACGGCCGCATGCGCTGGCTCCGCACTCAGCTGCGAGGGAATCAGGTAATCCCGCACCGCCGGGCAAAGCTGCACCGCGAGCAGCGCCGCCACGCTGCAGTTGATGCCATCGACCATGGTCATGGCATGCCCCGCCGCTGCGCCGATCATCAGCCCTGCCATGCAGCCGAACTCAAAACCGCCCACTTTCGCCAGCACATCGAGCGCATCCTCTGCATCGGGCTGGTTTACCTCCAATGCGCGCCGTATCACTTCAACCTTATGCCGCCGCCGTGCCGCCGAAATACGCGAGCCGATTCCTGTGGCCTGGTCCGGATCCAGCCCACACATCACCGCCGCCATCGCCGTGCTCGCCGTCGTATTGGCCACGCCCATATCCCCCGGCAGAATGCAATTCACCCCATCTGCCGTACACGTCAGGGCCAGCTGAATGCCCGTCTCCACCGACTGCAACGCCTGCTCCCGCGTCATCGCCGGCCCCTGTGTCATATCCTGTGTACCCCGGGCCACATGCCGGTCGATCACGCCCGGCACAGCTGCGGCCTCTGCCAGGCCCATATCGACCACCAGAAGCTCGGCCTGGGCAAAATCAGCAAAAACATTCGCCGCCGCCCCGCGATGCAGCAGATAATTGCGCACCATCTGCACTGACGTCTCCGGCACAAAGGCGCTCACCTGCTGTGCAGATACGCCATGATCCGCACAGCACATAATCACCGCCGCACGCAAAGCCGCCGGTTCCGTATTCCCCGTAACGCCTACGAACCGCAGTAATATCTTGCGCAAAGCCCCCAGCCGTTCCGCCTCCGGCAAAGCCTCCCAAAGCGCCCCCGAAGCCTCTTTCATCGCCCGCCGGTCCAAGCCACCAATCCGCGCAACCGTCTCCTCAAACAGACTCATATCCGTACCTCCACATGATCAGTCTGTATCAATTATAGCATACGTATCAACTTATCCACAATTATCCACATAATTCACACCGCACCATGTGCATAATGTGGATAAATTAAATCAAGTAACAAAAAAGCACTCTTTCGAGTGCTCGTGCTGAACTAGCGACGCCCTATCCTCCC
>DEDT01000025.1:0-743 GCA_002350105.1 Selenomonadaceae bacterium UBA2897
GCCTCCACGCGCGCTTCGTAGTCTGCCTGTGCCTGCTCATAGGCCGCCTGCTGCGCCTCTGCTGCCGCCTGCGTCGAAGCATATCCCTGCGCCGCTGCCTGTGCTTCAGCCACCATGGCTTCGACATCATGCAGACGGTTCTGCTGATAGTCTACGCTCTGCCAGGCTTGCTCAATGGCAGCCGCCAGGTCACTGTCCGCCGAGGATGCCCTCTGCGCTGCTGCAGCGGCGGGCGGCTCAGGGCCAGAGGCAGATACCGCATCCGCCTCTGCCTGCGCCTCCTGCACCACGGTTTCCTGATCCCAGACCTGCGGCTGGAAGTCCGCCACCGCCTGCTGGGCCGCTATGGCCTCCCTTGTCCGCTGCGCCGAAAGCTGCTGCGCCGCCCGCAATTCCTGCTTTGCCGCCTGCAGGGCATGACGAGCATCTTTTAAGTCTTTTTCAGCCGTGAGCAGGCTGCTGGCCGCCTCTTGCCGGTTACGGCGTGCCTCGTCCAGATCCTTTCTGGCCTGCACGAGACCGGCCGCCGCATCTTTGACGTTAATTACTGCCGCGCGGTAGTTCTCGACGCTCTCACGCTCGTAGCGCAGCGTATCGAAGCCCGCTGGCACCTCGCTCAGCGTATGGATAGATCCGGCCTCCGCCATCCCAACGGGCAGCAGGGAAATACTGCCGATGGCCACTGTCTCTGCCACACGCCGACAGGTCTTTTCCTGCTGCTGGCGGCGGTGCCATTGCCGCCG
>DEDT01000025.1:899-51891 GCA_002350105.1 Selenomonadaceae bacterium UBA2897
TGATGAATGCTGAGGACAAAGGCGAACAGGGAAGCCAAAAAAAACGTAAAACCGTACGTCTCCGGCCCGCCCCAGTAAAGGCCCCAGATGCCCAGCAAAAGATTGGCCACGGCATACAACACCGATACCGGCATCACGCCCGCCTGATCGTCGAAATACAGCAGCAGCACGCAGAATACCTGCATCAGGCTGGTGAAAAAGGCCCCAAAAAGCAGCACGTTATACATCGTAACCTGATTATAATTCAGCCCCGTAAAGGAAAGTAAATAATTGCCCATGGCCAAAAAGACAAGCGTGAAGACGAACTGGAACTCCACGATATGCGTGAGCTCGAACCAGAGTACTTTCAGTAATTTGCGCCGCGCCGCATCAATCTGACGGAAATTGCCTTTTTCAAGAATGTAATGGAAGTATTCCGCTCCGGCAGCAGCCAGCCAAAGTGCAGGAAAATAGCCGCCAGTCCCGCCGTCAGCAGGGTCCCGGCCAGATAGCCACCCAGCAATTTTTTGTAGGTCTTGACCACGGAGAGATACGCGCTGCCCGTCCAGACCAGAAGCAGCTGAATGAAGCAGAGATACGCCAGCAGGCTGGTCAGGAAAGGCAACGGCTTGCCCCATAAAAAGAGCAGGGCGCAGACACTGCCCAAGGCTACCACCAGCGCACTCATCCCCCAAAGCGAAGCGGTCACATGACGGTAATCATGTACGAAGATACAGTCCGTGACAAAGCGCGTCAGCACCATGGTAAAGCCCGCCGTAAAAACCTGGGAAAAGATGAAAGCATAGACGATGGCCGCCGTAAAAAGATCGGCGGACTCATCTACCGTGCCATTCAGGATATAGAGTGCCTGTACGGAAAACACCATGCAGGCCAGCAATGCGAAGGGCCCGGCCGTGATGGCCGCCGTATAGGAATATGCCTTGAGATGCCCGACCACCGTGCGGGCGGAAAAAAGTTTCTTCAGTTCGAAGCCGACACCTGCCATGCTGCCTGCACCTCCTTTTCCACCGCATATAGCTCCCGATAGCGCGTGATGAAGCGCTCATAGGTATAGTAGCGCTTCGTGCGCTCATAGCCGATATTGCCCATCTGCCGCCGCAGTTCATAGTCGCTGCCAAGGCGGACCATGGCCTCAGCCATCGCCTGGAAATCCATCGGAGCCACGACGATACCCGCCGCCCCGAGCCTGTCATCACCCACGCCATAAATAAGGTCGCGGCAGCAGCCGACATCCGTCGTGATGAACGGGCGGTGCGCGGAAAAGCCCTCCAGCACGGCCAGCGGCTGCCCTTCACTGATGCTGGAGAGCACGAGCATATCCATGCGCGGCAGATACTCCGTCACCTGAATCGAGCCCGTAAAGTGCACGTCCGGCACCTGCAACAGCCGCACGGTCTGCTGGCACATGGCATAATACTCCGGATCCTCCTCCGTGCCCCCCATGATGTAGAGCTCAGCGTCCGGCATTTTCTGCTTCGCCACAAAGAAGGCCCGAATGAGCGTCACGATATCCTTGATGGGTACGACGCGCACGACCGCACCGATGTGGATGCCGCCCTTAGCTGGTTCCAGCTCACCGATACCGGCGAACCGCTCCATGTGCACGCCGTTGGGCACGACGCCGATTTTCTCCGGCGCACAGCCTAAGTCCCGCTCGACCTCCGCATTGTGCTGGAACAGCGTATAGACGTGATCCGCCGTATGATAGGAGAGCCGCGCCAGATTGTAGAAATACTGAATCCAGATGGACTTGAAATCGCCCTGTGCCCAGCTGCATTTGATGATTTCGACCTCGCGCTCCCGTGAGTAGATACCATGTTCCGTAATCATAAAAGGCTTGTGATAGAGCTCCGCCGCCAGCGCCCCGATGATGCCACAGTAGCCCGTAGCCACGCTATGGTAGACGTCGGCCTCGGGCAACTTCTGCTGCAGCAGGTAGAAGAGCGGCAGCAGCATCGAGCGCAACGTCCAAAAGAAATCGGTAAAGGGCAGATGGCGGTAATGCTCCTCATAGACCCGCTGGATGACATCGAAGAAATCATTGCTCATGAAGAGCTGCAGGAAACTCAGCTGATGCGGGCGGCGGAAAATCGGCGCGAGCTCATGCACGGAAAAATCTTCATCGCCCGTCACCAGATTATAGAGCGTCTGCTTTTCCCGGTCGTTCAGCACATGGCGCATCCGGCCCGAAGCTTTTTGCGAAAGGATATCATCGAGGAACTCCTCCTGAATGCCCTTCATATTCCTGGGAAACTTATAACGGTAGTGACCGCGATCCTTCTGCTCGGCACCGATGGAATAGACAAAGAACTCGTGCTCCGGCAACCCCTGCATGAGCATCTGGATCCAGGAGGAGACGCCGCCCACCACATAGGGGTAGGACCCCTCTGTCAGCAAACAGATCCGCATCGTATCACTCCTTTGCCCAGTACAGCCGCGCATCGGCATCCGTGACCTCAATCAGCCAGGCGTCGCCATCGAGCTGCGTGACCGTGCAACCCTGTGTCCACTCTACAGTATGCGGCGTGCGCAGGATGAAATGCAACGGCTGCTGCCAGCCCCAGCTGACAATACGCAGGCCATCCGCCAGCTGTTCCGTCCGATAATCCATATCGATGATATCGCCCAGTGCATCGGCACACTCCGAAGCTGTCTCCGCATGCAGCCAGCTGTAGCGGGTATATATTTCCCGCAGATAACGGTCGAAACCAGCGCTCAGTTCCTTCCAGCCTTTATCGCCCGTTTCCTTGAAGAAAATTTCATCGGGGTGAATGAAATGGGAAAAAATACCAAAATAATTTGCACCACAGATATCCTGCCAAAGCTCCAGTCCTTTCGGGCTATAGCCGGAGGACAGACGCGGCAGCTCATAGGTGCCATCGTCGTTGCGCTTAAAATCCTGATAATAACATTTATCTTTATAGAGGCCATCAAAAAGTGAGGCATAGACCTTCAGTTCGGGGAAACAGCCCCCGGTTGAAGTAATCCCCAACTGTCGCAGAAAGCCCTCTGGCAAAGGCTCGCGCCCGGCATCCGGATGGATGAGCACCGCCGCCGTGCCACCATCCTCTACATATTGCTCAATGGCCGGTACCGAAACCAGGGAGCCGAGGTCTCCCATGGCGATGAGCACGCCGCAGGTACCTGCCGGGATCTCATCTACCGTCTCATCAAAGGGGATGCTCTCGCTGGTCTTTTTCTGCCGGGTAAGCATCTCCTCCAGATGATGTCGGGCAAAAACGCTGGCGACATTCTCCGGGTCATAGATAATCACGAAGTGATCCGGAGCCAGATCCTCCGCTGGCTCTCCCTGCCTTTCCTGCTCACCGCGAATGGCCGTGTTGAGGACATGCTGCCAATCCAGGAAAACATCCGTGCGGATGAGCTGGAAAAGGAGTGCCAGCGAAACCACAATCGCTGTAATCAGGTAAATTCCCCTTTTATGCATGCTTTGCCCCCTCATCCCAATAACGGATAACCTGCAGGGCCCGTCCCGAGAGCGTAATTGGCAAAGCCTTGAGCTTCCGCAGTGTCTGCTGCAGCTTATCCGGCTCGCGGGACACGACATAAAGCGTACAGGCCAGGAGGTAGGGCTCCTCCTGCTGCGGCAGACGCTGCCGGAATGTCTGGATGACCTGCTCGGCCGCCGCATAATCCTGCATCTCAATCAACTGCGCAGCCAGGCGCTCATAATGCTCTGTCTGTTCCGGTTCACGCCCGATCAACTGCCGCAGCACCGCGATATAGGCCTGTTGCTTCGTCTCACGCGTGAGCGGGTCGATGAAACTTCCCTGAGCGAGATACGACTGCAGCAACCCGGCATAATCAGCGAGCTGAGCGGTAGATATCTGTTCCGGTGCTTTCCCCTTCATCTCCTGTTCCCGCTCATAGATCTGATGTGCCATGGTCTCGATGCGTGTCGTCACCATGGAGACGGCATAATAGGCCACCTCACGGTCCCGATCATGCATCGCCAGCTGCAGGATATCCTGATTCTCCAGCACGGACTGCTTGATGGCTTCGGTGAAATAGCGCCTTTTCCGCTGCGTATCTTCCACCAGAAAAGCATCGCGCAACGGAATGACGTCGCGCGCCAGCTTCGTCTGCCGCACGATGGGCTCCTCTTCCTCCTCCCAATCAGGATGGCTGCCCCGCTGCAGGCCAAAGAAGCGGACACAGGCCGTATAAATAAGTACAAGCAAAAAACCGGCCACGGGGATGCAGAAAACCACGACGAGCACGGGCAGCATCCGCTGTTTATAGCGGTAGAGCAATAGTGCTGTCAGTGCCGTATAGAAAGCATCGAGCCATAAAAGGTCTGTCCAGCTGATACTCATGCCGCCACCTTCTCCTGCCGCTCGACGTGGAGCCCCGCCGCCGTCAGGCGTCTGGCTACGATGTCCGCCGTATCGGCATTGGCCTCGGCGAGCAACACGGCGACGCCGCCATTCATAACGCCGACGAAATCACCAGCGTGCAGACAGGATGCCAGCTTCGCATCCAGCTCTGCATCCGTATATGTATCCCGCACGAGATGCAGAAGATACACACCCGTATCCGTATCTGCCTGCGCCTGACGCTGGCTGCGCTGCAGCATCCCCTGCAGGACACTCTTAAAGGCCTCTGCCTGCAAAATATTCGTACCTGCGATGTAGCGCCGTTCCTCGGCCTCGGACTCGAACTGCCGCGCGCGCCCCAGCGACGAAGCGATGAGGCGCATGGTCACGGATAGCAGGTTCTGCTGGCTCAGGCTCCACTGCTCGAAACGCAAACCATAGATGGCGATATCGTGCACATTCAGGATTTCCGCCGTCACGCTGGCCGCCTGGTCGAAGACCTGCTCCACATCGACGGAATCCAGCCGACGGATGATGTTGTAGATACGGCCGATGCTGTCATCAGAATTGACGATCTGCCGATAGAGGGCATCTTTCGTATCCATGCAGGCATTATAGGCCTGCAACAATTCCCGGTACTGCTCCTTCTGTTCATTTTTCTCCCACCGCAGTTCATGCCGCTCCTGATCGCGGCGGTCGGCAAAATAACCGGTGAGAAACGCCACGAAGAGATAACTTGTGAGATGGAGAAGGCCCGCCGGCTCGTAAAGCAGGCCCACGATATCGTGACCCATGCCAAGCCAGAGATGAATGAGCAATATGGAAGAGAACAGCATGGCCACTAGTGCCTGTACCCTGCCGTACACCAGGCCAATAGCTGAGCCATCAACAGAACATAGGCCTGCTGTGCCGTCTCATCTGCCGGTGCAGCTACGAGATAGAGATGCTGAACCTGCGCTTTTTCTGCGACCAGGATGAGCTGATCGAGCACAGCCATGACATAAGAAAGTGTCTTGCGTGAAAACTCAGTACCAACAAAAGCGATAATCGTCTGTGGATTATGCAACCGCACGCAGCTCTGCCATTGCTCGTTGGTCCATTTCGAGCGCAGCAGCTGCCAGTCTTCTTTACACAAAACGCTCTGCAGCACATCTGTCATCAAACCGTTCTGCCCCAGGAGAAGCACGGTCTTCTTCGGATTAGGCATAGAATCTCCCCCTTTCTCTCTTACTCTTATAGTTTCTTTGTTCGAGAAGTTATATCAGAATCTTGCCTTTGCGGGAGGCCAATATAAGAAAAAAGGATTTATCCTGCCAAATAAACAATAGTAAAAATAGAGAGAGCCAATTCCTCAAAAAGGAATTGGCTCTCTCTATGATATATCAGCTTTCAATTCTGATCTTTGCGCAAATCAGAGGGCACGCTGAACCTTACCCGAACGCAGGCAACGCGTGCAGACATTGATACGTTTGGTCTCACCGTCAACGACAGCGCGTACACGCTGAATGTTCGGTTTCCAGGAACGCTTCGTCTTCAGATGGGAGTGGCTGACATTGTTGCCGGACAGCTCACCTTTTGCGCAGACTTCACATACATGTGCCATATGTTACACCTCCTAACAGTTTCTGTATCAGGACTCTCCCTGACACAATAAATGTATTGTACCACAAACTGCCAAGGGGTGCAAGTATTTTTACTTGACAGGCTGAATTTTCTTTTTCGTACGCCCTCATCAGCACGCATCAGTTTGGATCGATATGCTGCTCATTGGCCTCTTCAAGGATGCTGTCACGCCTCGCCTTCGAGGCGGTAAAAAAATCATGGATAAACTGGCGGTCGTGATGCTCGACTGCAGACTGCACCTCGGCGAGGATATCCTGCAGCTGCTGCAGGTTGTGCGCGATGGCCTCGCCATTCGTCATGCAGATATCCGCCCACATATCGGCGTTCGAAGAAGCGATGCGCGTCGTATCTTTGAAGCCGCCGCCCACGAGCTTGATGCACGATTCTAGATCGTCACCACTGCGATTGAGCAATGTCACCAGCGAAGCCGCCATGAGGTGCGGCACATGGCTGATGACCGAGGCACAGCGGTCATGCTGCGCGAGGTCGAGCGTGACGAACTTCGCCTCCGTGTGACGCAGCACCGACATGAGCTTTTCCCGCGCTTCTGGCGGCGCGCCCGTATTTTCAACAATCACATAGGCCTTACCGCGGAACAGATCCTTTTTCGCGGCTGTGACGCCGCTCTTTTCACGGCCTGTCATCGGATGGCCCGCGATGTAGTAGATATCCGGCGGCAGGATCTTGTGCAGATGCTGCCAAAGGTACTGCTTCGTGCTGCCCGCATCCGTGAGGATTGTACCCGGCTTGAGGTAGGGCAGGATTTTCTCCACCATCGGCACGATCTGCAGCACAGGCGGACTGAGAAAGACGATATCGGCATGGCCGACAACTTTCTCCAGATCTGTACCAGCATAATCGACGGCACCCAGACGCATCGCATTGTCCATGGAACGCTGCGTGCGGCAAAGACCGGTTATGTAAATATCGTCTCCCAGCTTGTCCTTCAAACAGAGCCCGAGGGAGCCGCCGATGAGACCAACGCCGATGATGGCCAGTTGCAGCCGGCTCATAGGGTGCGCTCCATGACACCGGCAATCTTCCTCAGGTCTTCCATGACCCGGCCAAACGTATTCGGCGTAAGGCTTTGGTCACCATCGGAGAGCGCGCGGTCCGGATGCGGATGCACCTCGATGATGAGGCCGTCGCAGCCAGCAGCGATGGCTGCGCGGGCCATCGGCTGAACCATCTCCCAGCGGCCTGTGCCGTGGCTCGGGTCGACGATAATGGGCAGATGCGAGAGTTCCTTCACCGCCACGACGGCGCTGAGATCCAGCGTATTGCGCGTGAAGGTCTCATAGGTGCGGATGCCGCGCTCGCAGAGAATCACGTTGTTGTTGCCGCCGGCGAGGATGTACTCGGCTGCATTCAGCCACTCACTAATGGTAGCGGCGAGACCGCGCTTCAGCATGACCGGCTTTTTCTGCTTGCCCAGCGCCTTGAGCAACTGGAAGTTCTGCATGTTGCGCGCACCGACCTGCAGCAGATCGGCGTACTCGCTGACAAGGTCGATATCATCCTTGTCGACAATCTCCGTCACGACCTTCAGACCGTATTTGTCGCCCGCCTCACGCATCATCTTCAGACCTTTCTCCGCGAGGCCTTGGAAATCATACGGAGACGTGCGGGGCTTGAACGCACCGCCGCGCAGGAACTTGGCGCCGTGTTTCCTGACCGCCGCTGCCGCTTCGTCGAGCTGCTGCTCATTCTCCACGGAGCACGGACCGGCCATGACAACAATGTTCTTGCCGCCGACCTTGACGCCATCGACGTCCACGACCGTGTCTTCCGGATGGAAGTTGCGGCTCACGAGCTTGTATTTCTCCGTGATGCGCACCGTCTTCTCGACGCCCGGCAGCATATTTACTTCGAGATTTGCGATTTTCTTCTTGTCACCGATAACGCCCACGATGGTAACCTCCGCACCTTTCGAGAGATTGGTGTGGAGTCCGCTCTGCTCTACCTTGTTCACGACGCCCTTGATTTCTTCCTGCGTAGCCGATGGCTTCATGACGATGATCATAATAAATCCTCCATTCCGGACTGCTCTGGCAGCCCTGCACCTGCTCCGAAATAAGAAAAGCCCGCCCCTGATCACAGGGGCGAGCTCGTAATCCCGATACTCGTGGTACCACCCTGCTTGCTACTGCAAGCCTCTCATTTCGGATACTGACATATCCTAGCCTGTACTAACGGTGGCGCTCCGGCGCGGCCTACACAGTATACCAGGATACCTTCAACCGGCAGCTCCCGCGTGTATTTCCCCGTTTCACACCACGGCGTCACACCAGCCCGCCGCTCTCTTGAGGTGCTTCCTCAGGTACTTCTCGCGTTCATTGCTTTTTTCTTTGTGTATACTATAGCAGGCCTATCGAGACATGTCAATAAAGAATGTAAAATATTTTATACACTGTGCATTGCAGAAATATATTTATTTTTTGTCGTGTCCGGACAGCTGAACCAAAGCCTGCACCAGCTGCTGTTATTCCTTCAGCAGCGCGATTTCGTCGCAGTTCGGGAACTTCGGGCAGTCGATGCACTCCTTCCACACTTTGTGCGGCAGTTCTTCCTTGGTCACGACGCGGAACCCCAGCTTTTGAAAAAAGCCCGGCTTATAGGTCAGGGTAAAGAACTTCTCCACACCCAGTTCCTGGCCCTCCTGCAGAAGCTTCTGTACAATCTTCGCACCGATACCATGGCGCACCATAGAGGGCTCCACCGCCATCGTGCGCACCTCGGCCAGCTTGTCCCAGATAATATGCAGGCCACCGACGCCGACGATTCGGCCGTCATCCGTCTCCGCCACCACCATGTCGCGCAGTGTCTCGTAGAGGGTATTGCGCGAACGGGCCAGCATGATGCCATCATGGGCATAGTCGTTAACGAGGCCGAAGATGGCCTCGATATCCTGAAACTTTGCTTTGCGGTAAATCATACGCTCACTTCTTACTTTATTTTACACTTTTGTCCTTGGTTACGCAATTGTTTTCTGCACTGGGACAGACATGTTGCAACGGACAAGCATCGCAGAGCGGCTGGCGTGACTTACAGAGCCGCCGGCCGTGCCAGATCAGCCAGTGATGCGCCGCCGACCATTTTTCCCTGGGAATCGCGGCCATGAGGCCTTTCTCGACCTCCAGAGGCGTCTTGCCTGTGGCCAGCTTCAGACGGTTCGCCACGCGGAACACGTGCGTATCCACGGCGATGGCCGGGCGGTTAAAAGCCACGGACATCACGACATTCGCGGTCTTGCGCCCCACGCCCGGCAGCTTCTGCAATGCCTCGAAATCATGGGGCACCTCGCCGCCATACTGCTCACAGAGCATCTGGCAGGCCGCGAGGATATGCCGGGCCTTGCTGTGGTAGAGGCCGCAGCCCTTGATGAGCTCTTCGAGGCGCACGAGGCCGAGCCCCATAATCGCCTCCGGCGTGTCCGCTTCCTGAAACAGCTTTTCCGTCACCACATTGACGCGCTTGTCCGTACACTGCGCTGAGAGCATGACCGCAATGAGTAATTCGAAAGGATTGCGGAAGTGGAGTTCAGGCTTCGCGCCGCGATACGTCTCCTCGAGGATACGGAGCTGCTCCGCCTTGATTTTCTTCGTTACGCGCATAATGCGGCCTTTCTCAGTTTGTCAGGCTGCGCACGGGGGCCGGGATACGGCCACCGCGCGCGATAAACGCAGCGGAACTGAACTTGTTGCGCACGGGCACGACCGGGCAATACCCCAGCAGGCCGCCGAACTGCACCGTGTCGCCCACGTGCTTGCCCGGCACCGGAATTACGCGCACGGCCGTCGTCTTGTTGTTGATCATGCCGATGGCCGCCTCATCCGCGATGATACCGGAAATCGTCGTCGCACTCGTGTCGCCTTCGATGGCGATCATGTCGAGACCGACGGAGCAAACACAGGTCATGGCTTCCAGTTTCTCGATGCAGAGACTGTTCTGATTGATGGCATTGATCATGCCCTCGTCCTCCGACACGGGGATAAAGGCACCGGAGAGGCCACCCACATGCGACGTCGCCATAAGGCCGCCTTTCTTCACCGCATCGTTGAGCAGGGCGAGAGCCGCCGTCGTGCCTGGTGCACCGCAACCCTCGACGCCCATTTCTTCGAGGATGCGCGCCACACTGTCGCCCACTTCTGCCGTCGGCGCCAACGAAAGATCGATGATGCCAAATGGCACACCGAGTCGCTTCGAGGCCTCGCGCGCCACAAGCTGGCCGACGCGCGTAATCTTGAAGGCCGTACGCTTGATGGTCTCCGCAACTTCCGTGAAGTCTGCGCCCTTCAGCCCTTCCAGCGCATGCTTGACCACACCCGGGCCGCTGACGCCGACGTTGATGACGCGGTCGCCCTCCGCCACGCCGTGGAATGCACCGGCCATGAACGGGTTGTCACCCGGCGCATTGCAGAATACGACAATCTTCGCGCACCCCAGCGCTTCCTGATCGCGCGTGAGCTCTGCCGTGCGCTTCACGACCTCGCCCATCTCACGTACGCAGTCCATATTGATGCCGGCCTTCGTCGAGCCGACGTTGACGGACGAGCAGACGATGTCCGTCGTGGCCATGGCCTGTGGAATGGAGTCAATGAGCACCTTGTCGCCGTGGGTCATGCCCTTCTCCACCAGTGCCGAGAAGCCGCCGATGAAGTTGACGCCCACGGCCTTGCCCGCGCGGTCCAGTGCCTCAGCGACGGGCACAAAGCTGTCCGTCTTGCAGGCATCGGCTGCAATGGCGATCGGCGTGACTGAGATGCGCTTATGCACGATGGGGATGCCGAAATCCGCCTCGATGTCTTCGCCCGTCTTGACGAGAAACTCCGCCGACTTCGTGATCTTGTCGTAGACGTTCTGGCAGAATTTATCGAGGTTGGGGTGCGCGCAGTCCCGCAGGGAAATGCCCATGGTGATGGTGCGCACGTCCAGCTTGTTCTCCGTAATCATACGGTTGGTTTCAAAAATATCGTCTGAAGTTATCACAAAAAGCCCTCCTGCTCAACCTGTTCTGTGCACGCCTTACACGTTGTGCGTGACATCGAAGATGGCCTGATGCTGCGCCTTGATCTCGAGGCCCAGCTCCTCGCCCTTCTCCTTCAGCGTCTTCTGCAGGTCGGCCAGCTTGATTTTGCTTTGGTCATTCATCTCCACAATCATGACCATGTTAAAGAAACCGTCCATGATATTCTGGTTGATATTCAGGATATTCACGCCATTCTCTGCCAGCACGCTGCTGACCATGGCGATGATGCCCACGCGGTCCTTGCCAACGATCGTCACTACAATTTTCATTTACGGTTTGCTCCTTTTTCTTTTCCTCAGCTGGTGAAATATGTAAACTTCCGCATACTGGACAGATACCAGTTGCTCGTTCCATTATAACAAAACCCGGAAGATTTGTACACCACAGACGATGGTCTGACAAAATAATGGTTTTACTGTACCTTGCCGGAAAGCGTATCGACGATCAGCTGTGCATAGGCATGCGTGCCCGGCGTATCCGGATGGATGCCATCACTCACGAGCCAATCCTTATGCTGGGAAATCAGGCTGTACCAGTCGATCACGTGGATATTGGGATGCTCTGCCGCCAGCTTGGCGATATAGGCATTGTTCGCATCCTGCCAGGAGAGATTGGGGCCGTAGACGTTGATCCAGTAGATTTCGCGGTCGGGCCCGAGATAATCGATAAGCTTCTTCGTTCCCGGCTCATAGCGCGGGCCGGAAATTGGTCCATTCGTGCCGAGTCCCAGCACGACAACCTTGCCAAGCATGTTATGATCGGCAAGATTCTGGGCCGCGGCCAGGCCATCGCCGACGTAGCGAGAAACCTCTGCATCAATATAGCAGTCCGGCATAACCTCGCGCAGGGCCTTGGCCGAGCCGAGCATGACCGAGTCGCCGATGAAGGCCACGCCATGCAACGAGACTCCCTGAAGCTGTGCCTGCGTCTTGTCAGCCTGTTCCTGCTCCGGCTGATTTTGTGCGGCTGTCTGCTGTGCCGCCGCATTCTGCGACGCGAGATCAGCCTTGTTGGCGGCCAGGTTCGCCTGCAGCTCCCCCGTATCACTGGCCTTGACCTCTGCCGACTCCACAATGCCCTTGCAACCGTAGCCCGCCATTGCGATTCCCGGCAAGCTCAACAGCAGGAAGCAGATACACTGCACGGCCACAAGCTGACGGCCGAAAGCGGGGAACTCACGCTTGAGCAGCCAGTCCGTGAGCATATCCGTCCAGATGGCCAACAGAATGATGACAGCCAGTTCCAAAGCGGGATACCACGAAAGTTCCGTCCACTGTCTTTTCTGGAACAGGAAAATCACCGGATACTGCCAGAGGTAGATGCTATAGCTGCGGCGCCCCAACCAGCGCATCAGGCCGTTCTCGCCCAGCGAGCCCAGTATCAGGCTTTCATCAGCTGTGAGCCAGAGCAACAGGCAGATATCGAGCGTCATGGCCAGCATGCCGCCCTCATAGGTCAGGGCATCCTGCCCATCGAGCTGCCATCCCGCCAACAGCAACAGTACGAGAGCAAGAGCAAACAGCACATACTTCATGGCAGTCACCGTACCGCTATGCTGCCAGCGTACGGATGAAGAGCGGCCGCCCGCCTTATACAGGCCGAGGAAGGCACCGAAGAGCAGCGCGTAGATGCGCGTATCCGTACCATAATAGAGGCGCGTGACATCCTGATCCGGCACGAACATCATGGGCATCAGCACCGCCGAGCCGATGGCCAGCACAGCGATGAAGCCGAGTCCCATGCGGCGACCGAGAATCGCCGAGATAAAGGAAAAGACAAAGAACAGCACAGGCCAGATGACATAGTACTGCAGCTCGACGCCCATAAACCACATATGTGTAAAAGGAGAGGCATTCGTCAGCCGCGTAAAATAGTCCGCGTTCTGCGCGATCTGCCACCAGTTGTTATAGCCAAACAGGATGGAAAGTGCCTCCGGCCGCACCGCGGAAACCACCTTCGGCTCCAGCAGGACGAAAACGCCGGTGCTGACGAGCAGCACGAGGATGAGTGGCGGATAGATGCGCCGGATACGGTGCCAGAAATACTGCGTAAGACGGAAGCGCCCCGCTTCGCGTGATCGCTCTCCCGTATAAGCCAACAGGAAGCCCGTCAGCACGAAGAAGAGCGAGACGCCGAGATAACCACCGCGTACCGTCTCGGGGAACATGTGAAAAAATGTCACGCCGATAATGGCCAGAGCCCGCAAGGCATCCAGCCCCTCAATATGGCCGCTGCCCCTTCTGCCCCCGGTATAGATTCGTTCCATGAAATACTTACTCCTTTATACAAAAAACCTCCCCTCACCGGCTCATATGAGCCCGCGACGGGAGGTTTTAAAATTGTCATAGAATGGTCGGGATGACAGGATTCGAACCTGCGGCCTCTTCGTCCCGAACGAAGCGCGCTACCAAACTGTGCCACATCCCGACAACGAAGACTATTATACTATGCCATTCAGGTCTTGGCAAGTACTTTTTTATTTTTTCGTGAAAAAACTTTTTGCAGGGATGAAAACCAGCTCTTGGGCGGGTGCGCGTCGAAGTAGAGGAAGATAATCGGAATGACAATGAGAGTAAAAACGGTCGAGGTGATGAGGCCGCCGATGATGACGATGGCCATGGAGGAACGCGTCTCCGAGCCCGCCGTCAGCGAGAGCGCCATCGGCGTCATGCCGACAATCATGGTGATGGTCGTCATGAAAATCGGCTTCAGGCGCACCCTGCCCGCCTCCACTACCGCTTCATAGGCCGTGCGCCCCCGCTCCATGAGCGTGAGCGTATAGTCGATGAGCAGCGTGCCGTTCTTCGCCACGATACCATCCATGACGAGGATACCGATGAGCGAATAGAGGTTCAGTGTATTATGCGTAAGGAACAAGAGAAACAGCGCACCGATAATGCCCAGCGGCAGGGAGAACATGCGGATGAACGGCGTAATCGTCGATTCATAGAGGATACCCAGCAGCATATAGATGAGCACGAGAGCCAGCAGCAGTGCCTCTAAAAGCTGCTTAAAGGTATCGTTCATGTTCGTGGCCTGCCCCTTAAATTTATAGGTGACATGCTCGCCGAGCCCCGCACTCTTGATCGCCTTGCGGGCATCCTGCATCACATCATTCAGAGGACGACCGGAAATATTCGCACCGATGGCCACCGAGCGTTGCTTATCCACGCGGCGGATCGTCACGGGGCCGCGCCCATTCGTGATGGCAGCTACATCGCCCAGATAGATGAGCTTGCCGCCCGCCGAGAGCGGGACGCGCGCCACATCCGAGGCCTTGTAGCCGTCGGCTCCCAGGAAGCGCACCTTGATATCCGTATCCTGACCACCATTCAGCGGATCGTTCTTCAGCTCGCCGGCGGATAGGCCGGAGATCGCCGAGGAAAAGGCGGTATCCACATCGCTGAGGGACGTACCATAGGCCTTGAGCTTGTCACGGTCCACGGTCAGCTGCAGCTCCGGCATACCCTCCGTATAGGAAGTGTTGACATCCGTGACGCCCGGCACATCCGTCTTGAGGATCTCCATAGCCTTTTCCGTCGCTGCCGTCAGCTCGTCGTTGCTCGCACTGCGCAGCTCAATGCGCAGCGCGCCGCCACCATTCCTCGCGCCGCCGCCACCCGATATGCCTGCGACCGAGGTCTGTGCCTCCGACACACGGATATCCGCCGTCTTGATATCGGCCGCGAAGACACGCATTTCATTGGCGACGTCCCAGACGGAGCGGCTGCGTTCCTTGCGGTCGTAGAGCTGGACCTTGATGCGGCCCTCATACGCTGTAGAGCCACCTGCATAGGTCATGTAGTACTTGACCTCCGGGATCTGCTCCAGTTTCTCCTCCAGTTGCAATGCCACTGCGTTCGTCTGCTCCGAGGAAGAGCCCACGGGCGTGCTGATGTTGATGGTGAAACTCGACTCATCGGTCTGCGGCATATATTCCGAGCCGATGAGCCCCAGCGGTACCATCGCGACCACGCCGAAGAAAACCACTGTGATGATGGCCAGCAGTTTCTTTTTGTGGCCAAAACTCCAGAGCAAAACCCGCTCGTAGAGTCTCACAGCCCCTTCCTCCATGCGATCCATGAAGCGCCAAAGGGCCGTATCAGGAACGTGATAGCCATGCTTAAAGAAACGCGAAGCCAGCATTGGCGTCAATGTGAAAGAGACGAAAAGGGAAAACAGGCCCGCAAAGACAATCGTCAGGCCAAACTGGCGGAAGAACTGTCCCGTCATCCCTGTCATGAAGGCGATCGGCATGAAAACCGCCGCATCGCAAAGCGTGATGGCGATGGCCGCCATACCGATCTCCGTACGTCCCTTCTCCGCCGCCGTCATAGGCTCCTCGCCCAGCTGCAAGTGGCGCACGATATTCTCCAGCACGACGATCGAGTCATCGACGAGGATGCCCACGCAGAGCGTCATACCCATGAGGGACATCATATTGAAGGTGAAACCCGCACAGTACATGACAAAAAATGTCGAGATGAGGGACGTCGGAATCGCGATCATGACGGCGAGCGTCGAGCGCCAGCCACGCAAAAAGAGGAAGAGCACGAGGCCGGTCGTGATCAGGCCCTCGACGAGTGTCCCCAGCGTATTGTGCAACGAGGTCTCCACGTAGTCCGCATCGTCCGAGACGACAAGGAACTGATAGTCCGGATGCTCCTTGCGCAGTTGCTCGACCTTCTTGAGCACGTTCTGGGCCGTCTCCACGAGGTTGGCGTCGCTGTTCTTGTAGATGAGCACGTTGACGGCCTGCTCGCCGTTCAGGCGACCATAGCGGTTCGCCCGCGCATCGCGCTCCTGGATCGTGGCCACAGCGGTGATAGGGATCTTTTTCCCGTCCGTGTTCTGCACCTGGATCTTCTCGATGTCGCTGGCCTTCTTGTACTGGGCCACAAGCCGTACGTCCGACTGCGTCTGCTCCGTATAGACCGTACCAGATGGCACGAGCTTGTTCTCGGCCTTGATCGCCGAGGATATCTTGGCGAGGGTCAGGTGGTAGGCCGCCATCTTGTCGCGATCGACGTCGACAGCGACCTCCTTATCCCGGCCGCCATGCAGCTCGATCTCCGAGACGCCACCAGCCTGCGAGAGCTCATCCTGGAATACGTTCTCCGTCTCCATATAGGTATCTGCCACGCTGTGCTGGCTCATGACGGCGAGCTCCAGCACCGGCTTGGCGTTCATGTCGCGCTTGATGACCACCGGCGATTCCGCCTCGTCGGGCAGTTTTTTGCGGATGGCCTCGACCTTCTTGCTCGCGTCGATGGCCGCCTGGTCCGCGTCGGCGTCAAAGTTTAGTTTCAGCGAGACGCGGCCGCGCTCATAGCTGGCCGTCGAAGTCATCTCCTCCACGTTGGATAGGCCCGAGAGTGCGTTCTCCACGGGCTTGACGACTTCCTGCTCCACGGACTCCGCGCTGGCGCCCGGATATTTCACCGTGACCGTCACATACGGCGTGTTCAGCGCAGGCAGCAGCTCGACGCCGATACGGTAAAAACTGTAAATACCGAGCACGACGAAGAACATCACGACCATGCAGATGCCGACGGGGCGCTGAATGGATAGACGAGTGATATTCATGCCGCGCCTCCATCCTGCGCTGCATTGCTGTCATCGGAGGCATCCGAGGTATCGATATCGACCTTGCTGCCCTCTTTCAGCTTGTCCTGGTTGTTGAGGATGACCACATCTCCCTCCGCAAGGCCATCGATGATCTCCTCGCTCTCATTGTTCATGAGGCCGATCTTCACCGCACGCTCCGAGACCTTGCCCTCGATGTCCACAACCCAGACAGACGTCTTGCCATTGCGCGAGAGTACGGCCTCCTTGGGGACGAACAGCGTATTGCGGCGCTGGAGGATATCGAGCGTCGTATGGGCGTAGAGGCCGGCCTTGATGGGCACATCCAGTCCACTCATGCCATCTCCGCTATCGGGAATCGCGGCATCTTCGAGCTCGATCCGCACCTGATACGTCTTGCCCTCGCTGTCCATGGCCGGTGCCACATAGACGATACGCCCCGGTACCGCACACCCGAGCGCATCGACCGTCACGCTGACCTCCATACCGGTACTGAGGACAGCCGCATCATTCTCACCGAGCGTACAGTCCACATTGAGATGACTGTTATCGACGAGCGAGAGAACTTCTTTGTTCGCCTGAGCGATAGCTCCCGCCTCGATATCGCGGAAACCGATCACGCCGTCGCGTGGCGCCCGCAGGATCAGGTCATCGCGCTGCTGTTCGAGGGCCTCCGTCGCATGCTGCTGCTTCTCAGCGGTGAAGCGTTTCGACTCCACGCTAGCCGCATCGCCGCCCGATACCTGATCTGCAAGCGCATCAAAAGAAGCCTTGGACGCGAGATACTCCTGCTTGACCTTGTCGAGAGTATCCTGCGAGATTGCACCGATGGAGAACAGATACTGATTGCGCTCGTATTTGGAGGCCTCGAGCTCATAGTCATTGCGCGCCTTGACATAACTCGCGTTATAGCTTGCCGACGTTGTCCGCGTATCCGCCTCCGCCGCCTGCGTAGCCGCCGCATTCTGCTGGATCGAAATATCGAGATCGCTCGTATCCTGAACGAGGAGCACCTGCCCCGCCTGCACGTGATCGCCGAGCTGCACGCATACCTCCCTCACGCGGCCCGTGTATTTCGGTGCCAGCGGGATATTCGCATCCGCCACCGTCTGGCCTGAAAGGTCAATATGGCGCATCATATCCTGTCTCTGTAGCGTCACCACCTTCACGAGCGGGCGGCTGTGCTTCACCTTGACCTTGACTCCTTTATTGCTTGCAAAGGCAAAATAGATGCCCACGCAGAGCAGGATAAACAGAATCCCGCCCGCCATGATTTTCTGCTGGTGGCTCCAGTTTCCCAGACGATGCCGTACCATATGCTTCACCCTTCATTTCTTATCCATCCATCCTGCCACAAAAATTCATAAAGCACAGGATACTTCTGCATTATAACACGGATGCGCAGAGAAAACGATAAACACGGATAAAAAATACTTAAAAATAAATTTATCACTGAAAAAGGATTCTACCATCCTGAAAGCGAATATTATTAAAGGAAATTCGAAATTTCAGTTAAGCCAGCCACATGGTGGCTGTTACATAAGGAGGAAGATTACTTTATGCAGGCAGTAAAAATTCGCGAAGGCATCTACTGGGTCGGTGCCATTGATTGGAATATGCGCAGCTTCCACGGATATGCCACGGGACGCGGCTCGACCTACAATGCCTACCTGATTCTCGATGACAAAATCACGCTCATCGATACGGTAAAGGAGCCTTTCAAGGAAGAACTCCTCGCGCGCATCAGCTCCGTTATCGACCCGTCGAGCATCGACTACATCGTCTCCAGCCACGTCGAGCCCGATCACTCGGGCGCCCTGCCCTTCATGGCCGAGCACTGCCCCAAGGCCACGATTTTCACGAGCATGCCCCAGGGCCTCAAAGGCCTCATGAACCGCTACGGCGTGCTGAAATATCAGGGTGTCAAGGCCGGCGAAATCCTGCGCCTCGGCAAGCGCACGCTGCAGTTCCTGCCCGTACCGATGCTGCACTGGCCAGACAGCATGGTCACCTACTGCCCCGAGGAAAAGATCCTCTTCTCCAACGATGCCTTTGGTGAGCATTATGCGACGAGCCGCCGCTTCGATGATGAAAATGACCTGCCGACCATCCTCTTCGAGGCACAGAAGTACTATGCGAACATCCTCATGCTCTACGGCATGCAGGCGCAGAAGGCACTCAAGGCACTCGCGCCCTTCGACATTGAGATGATTGCCACGGGACATGGCATCATCTGGCGCAAATACATCAAGGAAATTCTCGGCTGCTACCAGAAATGGTCCACGCACACCGTCGAGGAGCGTGCCGTCGTCGTCTACGACAGCATGTGGGGCAGCACGGAAAAGATGGCACGCTGCATCGCCGAAGCCTTCCAACAGAAGGGCATCCCCGCCGAGTTCTATGACATCAAGAAGAACGAGCTCTCCGACATCATGACGGATGTGCTCACAGCCAAATACCTTGCCGTCGGTTCTCCGACCATCAACAACCAGATGATGCCGACCATCGCCGCTTTCCTCTGCTATCTGCAGGGTCTCGCCCCGAAGAATCATCAGGCCTTCGCTTTCGGCTCCTTTGGCTGGGGCGGCCAGAGCATCCAGCAGGTCGAGACGGCGCTGAAGCAGGCTGGCTGCACGATCTGCCACGACAAGGTCCGCCTGCAGAACAAACCGTCCGACGAAGACCTGCAGGAAATCACGCAGAGTATCCTCAACATGTAAAAAACATATCACGGCATAGCAAAAGGCCCAGCCTCTCCCGAGGCTGGGCCTTTTGCCGCTCCATATCAGTCGTCGTGATGACGTTTGCTGTTGAAACTGTCCAATGCGATTACTGTGGCACCTGGCGGATGATGTGTCTCGGCCACACGGCGCCGCGGCTTCTGTACTGGTCTCTCCTCCATCACCGGTTCTTCCAGCAACTCCTCCATGTGTATATCCGCGAGGTAAACACGCAACAAACCCTTGCGTCTCGCCTCGCGGATATTGCGTGCCATCAGGGTAACGGCCCGATCCTGAATCTCCAGCAGGCTGCCCTGACAGGCATGTTCCCCCAGGCCGGCTGCCAGCCCGAAACGCATCAACAGTTCCGGCAGCTTGCCGCGTGAATAGGCAAACTGCATACGCTCCTGCAGACGGATAGCGGCACGTACAAGAATGCTATCGAGGCGCTCATCGAAACTTTTACAAGGTTTCATCGTGCCACCTCCCGCTAGCATATATCAAGCAAAAATTTTCCTCTTCAAATTGCTAATTCGACAAAAGCACGGCAATTCCTGCTTAAACGTATCCATTTTATACGAATTTTATTTATTTTACCCGCAATGCAATGGTGAAGGTAGTGCCCTTGCCTAAAGTGCTCTTAATGTTTATATGACCATGATAGAGCCCCACAAGCTCCTGTGCGATAGCAAGTCCCAGCCCGTTGCCGCCCATCTCGCGTGAGCGTGCCTTATCGACGCGGTAAAAGCGGTCAAAAATCTTCTCCTGATCCTCTGGCGCGATGCCGATACCTGTATCGCTGACGGCGAACTTCACCCAGCCCTTGTCAGCAGGCAGCAACGTTGCTTTAACCTTGCCACCGTCCGGCGTGTATTTCACGGCATTATCAATGAAGATCAGCACGAGCTGCCGCAGCTTCGACTCATCGGCATGGATGACCGTACGCGGCAGATGCTCCGCCTCGATCGTGATGTGTTTCTGCTCGGCCAAAGGCGCCATGAGGCGCGCCGTCTGTTCGATGACCTCCGCCAAATCGAACTTACTCGGCTTGAGCTTCAGGGCCTTGTTGTCGCTGCGCGCCACGAGCAGCAGGTCCGAGACGAGCTTCGTCATCTTCTTGACCTCATCGCGCACGTCGGCGATGACCTGCTTGAGGAAAGGCGACTTTATCGAGGGGTCATTCTCCAACAGATCGGCAGAGGCCATGACCACGGCGAGCGGCGTACGCAGCTCATGCGAGGCATCGGCCGCGAACTGGCGCTGTTTCTCGTAGGCCTGCTTCAACGGTACCATAGCCCTACCTGAGAGCAGATGCGCGATAAAGAGCGCGATGATCAGCATGAGCACGCCGGTCACGGCCAGTGCATAGGTCGCCTTTTCGAGACCATAGTAGATGGCCGTGATATCCTTGCCCACATAGGCCGTCTGTACGCCATCGTCGAGCCTGATCACCTTGCTCGTCATCATGAGTTTCGATGCACGGCCGCGCTGATTCGGCTTCGTGAAGACCACGACCTCGTCGGCCGGCGATTGCCAGGTCGAAATCTGGTCAAGAATAAAAGGTTCGATGCGGAATGAGGCCCGGGCAAAGTTCACGAGCCGTCCATCGTCATCAAAGACGTAGATAAACAGGCGGTCGTTGCTGCTCTTATACTCCGGCACATCTTCCGGCAAGGCACCGGGGTGCTGGGCCGCATACTCCTGCACTTCCGCCACGTCGTGGGCCGTATCGAGGAGTTCCCTTGCCTGCTCTGAGGTGATAGCCCACTCCATCGTGCTGCGCACCGCGAAGAGCATCACGGCGAGGAACAACACCATGATGATGGTGTAGAGCAGCGTGAGACGGCGCCGGCTGCGGCCAAAGATATTCGTCGCCATTTACGCCTGCCCCGCCTCCAGCCGGTAACCCACGCCGCGCACGGTCTTGATGATGCCACTGCCATCACCGAGTTTCTTGCGCAAAATCTTCATATAGGAATCGATATTGTTCGAGCTGACATCCGACTCCAGGCCCCAGATGCGATCAAGAATGATGTCACGTGGCACCACGATGCCGATATTCTGCGCCAGAAGGTCAAAAATCTGGAACTCACGCGGCGAGAGCTGGATAACTTCATCGCCCTTCTTCAGCACCTTCGCCGTGCGGTTGAGCGTGAAGCCGCCCACCTGCACGATGTCCTGCTGAATCTTCTGCGTACTGCGGCGACCGAGTGCGCGCAGCCGTGCCAGCAGCTCGGCAAACTCAAAGGGCTTCACGAGGTAATCATCTGCCCCGGCATCGAGCCCCGTCACACGATCCTCCACGGAGTCACGCGCCGTCAGGATGAGGATGGCCCGCGAGTATCCTTCCTTGCGCAGGCGGCTGCAGGCATCGACGCCCGACTCCCCCGGCATCATCCAGTCCAGCACGAGGATATCGTAATCCGTGTACATCGCGTACTCGTAGATATCGCTGCCATTCGTAACCCAATCCACCTGAATCTCGTTCTGCTCCAACATATATTTAATCAGTTTCCCGAGGCGTGCATCATCCTCGGCCAGTAAAACGCGCATAAAATATACCTCCCCAATCTGTTCACGTATATTATACATTTGCTATACTGAAAATCCACTGTATGTGCTATAATAGTATACGCCACGACCTGACCAATCGACCTTACGGCACGGGAGGGGGTGTTACTGTCATGACCTTCCATGAAGCAATGCTTTCCCTGCTCATCAGCATACTAGGCAGCATCCTGGGAACGCTGATACTGCAGATGCTGGGGTTGTAGCAGCAGCAACCATGTGGCACCAGCAAGACGAGCCTGACCAGCTCAAAAGCCCCTATGGTGACCAAACCATAGGGGCTTTTTGTTACTGTCGATGACCTCCATCGATAGTAATATTATATCTCTTTTTTTTTGATATAGCAAGTTAGTTTCTGCCGAACTTGTCCTTGAGGATGACGTCGTGCGAGCCACCCTCAACGATACTCGTCGCAGACACGAGCGTGAGCTTCGCCTTCTCGCGGAACTCCGGCAGCGTGAGCGCGCCGCAATTGCACATCGTGGAGCGAATCTTCGCGAGCGTCGTATGCACGTTATCCTTCAGCGGGCCGGCATACGGTACATAGGAGTCCACGCCCTCCTCGAAGGAAAGCTTGCGGTCGCCGCCGAGATCGTAGCGCTGCCAGTTACGCGCACGGTTCGAGCCCTCGCCCCAGTATTCCTTATAATAGGTACCGTTGACCTTGACCTTATCCGTCGGGCTCTCGTCGAAGCGGGAGAAATAACGGCCGAGCATGAGGAAGTCTGCGCCCATCGCGAGGGCCAGCGTCATGTGGTAGTCATGCACGATACCGCCATCGGAGCAGACCGGGATATAGACGCCCGTCTCTTTATAGTACTCATCGCGTGCCTTGCAGACATCGATGAGTGCCGTGGCCTGGCCACGGCCGATGCCCTTCGTCTCGCGCGTGATGCAGATGGAACCGCCACCGATACCGACCTTGATGAAGTCGGCGCCGGCCTCGGCGAGGAAGCGGAAGCCATCGCCATCGACGACATTGCCTGCGCCGACCTTCGCCTCAGGATAATGCTCATGCACCCACTGCAGCGTGAGGCGCTGCCACTCGGAGAAGCCTTCGGAGGAATCGATACAGAGCACATCGGCACCGGCCTCGAGCAGCTTCGGCACGCGCTCCGCATAATCGCGCGTGTTGATACCCGCGCCCACGATATAGCGCTTGTTGGCATCCGTCAGTTCCAGATCATTTTCTTTATTATCCGTATAGTCCTTGCGGAACACCATGTACTTGAGGTGCTGCTCCTTGTCGACGAGCGGCAGCATGTTCAGTTTGTGTTCCCAAATGAGGTCGTTGGCCATCGGCAGCGTCGTCGTATCGGCATCCGCCGTCACCAGTTTCTCAAACGGCGTCATGAACTCTTTAGCCTTCGTCTCCATCGTCATGCGGGAGATACGGTAGTCACGACTCGTCACGATGCCGACGAGCTTGCCATTGGCTTTGCCGTCCTCGGTGACCGCCATCGTGGAATGGCCCGTCTTGCCGAGCAGCTGCAGGATTTCGCCCAGCGTTGTCTCCGGCGTGATGTTGGAATCACTGCTGACGAAACCGGATTTGTAATGCTTCACGCGGGCAATCATCGCCGCCTCCTGCTCCGGCGTCTGCGAGCCGAAGATAAAGGAGACACCACCTTCCTTGGCGAGAGCAATGGCCATGGTATCGTTGGATACCGCCTGCATGATGGCCGAGGTCATGGGGATGTTCATCGAGAGCGCCGGCTCCTCACCTTTCTTGAACTTCACGAGCGGCGTGCGCAGGGAAACATTCTTAGGAATGCACTTGTCCGAAGAATAGCCGGGTACCAGCAGGTACTCGCCAAAAGTGTGAGATGGTTCCGAGAAATAGAATGCCAACTTAACCCCTTCTTTCTGAAATAATAAGGACTTTGGAAAAAGAAAATGCAAGGACGTACGACCTGTTTCCGACCGTAAATCCTTTGAAATATATTGTTGCAATTCTACTACATCGCCGCGCCGCTGTCAATCCATCCAGGGAAATTTGGTTTACAACTTTACAACTGCACAAAATTTGGCAATACAAAAAGGAGCCCCAGGTACTACCCAGAACTCCCTCGCTATAAAAAACCGTACGGTATGTTATCCACTGGTGGAGACGAGGAGAATCGAACTCCTGTCCGCAGCAAGTGTCACACGAACTTCTCCGAGCGCAGCCTCGTATTTTTATTTAGGCTTGCCACCGCCTACGGGCAGGCTGCAGCGCACCGATCTCGATGAAGTTCCCTGAGAGATCTCCGAGAATTGACCCTCAGGTATCCCGCAATTGACCCCTTATCTCATCCCGCGGGAGAGGACGGGACAGGGGTTAGCCTCAAGCGGCTAAAGCGTAGTCTTCGTTAGCTTTTATATTTAATAAAAGTTTCACCTTACTAACGGGTTGATGACCCCCCGGCTCGCTATTCATGCCCCAGCTTACCACGTCGAGACCATTGCGTCCCCACACTGTACACCAACGAAGCATGTCATGAATATCATTGTATTTCAATAATATCATGCAAATTTCTTGCCGTCAAGCAAAACGTTGCCATTTTTAATATTACGTTTCTCCGACCTCTATTCACCTTACCGGCTTATTTTTTATGCTTGACGCCAATCTGCACCGAGATGTGCTCCGGCAGCTTCTTGGCCTTGTACATGTGCTGGTCGGCGTCGTAGAGCATCTTTTCCACGCGGTTGAAGTCGAATACGGCACCGATGCTCACGCCGATTTTTTCTTTCGGCAGCCTGGGCAGCTGGATGGACTCGATTTTCTGCTGGATATACTGCAGGCGCTTGAGAAAGGCAAGCTGATTCTGCAGATTCTGGAAGAAGACGAGGAACTCGTCGCCACCATAGCGGATGACGCAGCCCGTATTGCGGATGTTGCGCTTGATGGTCTGCGCGACCTCCCGCAGCACGACGTCGCCCGCCTCGTGGCCATAGGTATCGTTGAACTTCTTGAAGTGGTTGACATCGAGGAAGGCGATGCCCGTACAGAAAAGGCTCTTTGCTATTTCGTCGTAATAACGGCGGTTGTAGATGCCCGTCAGCGAATCACTGTAAATCTTATCGTTGACCGTGTTCAGCTGGCTCTGCACAAGGTTCCTGCCGAAGACTGAGGTGCGCAGGTCATTCGTCTCGACGATGCACTCCATGGCGCAGATTGTGCCATTCACCTCCACGGGCTCCGTCAGTACGAAATATGCCTTGTCATCGGAAAACTCGATTTTCGTCTGCCGCTCATTCTCGCTGATGGCACGGGCCGAGGCGCAATTCACGCAGCGCGTGCCCTTTTTCCAGGCCGCATAGCATGCCGTGCCAGACTTCTCCAGCCCGCCCGCATCGTTGCAGTTCAGGCAGCAGGTCTCGGCCGGACTGACGAGGCGCACGCTATCGAATACCTTGCGCAGCTGCGCCATATACGCCTCAATCTGCTGACGGTTATACGAGCGGATGAAGGCCCCCGCGAAGACAACCTTGTCCGTATAGGCCTCCATCATCCGGCGCCCCGCCGCCGTGTGCAGCTCGCTGAGGTCTCTGGTCTCGGAGTATAGTGCCGAGCCCACCGCGAAATAAATGGTGATGGGTGTCGCCGGATCGATGGCGTGAATCCCGAGCAGCCTTTTGCTCAGCTTGTCGCGCAGGGCGACGAGCTCGCGGGACTCCCGCACAAAGACCAGGAGCTCGAAGAGACCGCCCTGTACCCGCGCGACCTTTGTCCCCGCCGGTGCCGCTTCCTGCAGTGCCGCAGCCACCTGACGCAGCAGCTGCGCATAGCTGTCCGCACCAAAGACATCACGGATACGCTTGAGGTTGCGCAATTGATAACGTATGAGCCCGAAATCATGCCAGGCTCCCTCCTGATAGCCCCCCTCGGCCTGCTGCAAAGCACGCTGGAAGCCCTGCCCATTCAGACAGCCCGTCAGCTTGTCGCGCTCAGCCTGCTGATCATAAGACTGGGAAATCACCGCCGCATTCGTGATATCGACGAAATAGCCGACGAGGCCCACGATCTTGCCCTTGCTGCGAATCGGGGTCTTTGAAGCCATGATTTTCCGCACTTCGCCCTTCACGACGCACTCGCCGATGGCTTCCGTCGTCGTAATGCCCTCGCGCAGTACGCGCTCCTCATCCCGCTTGAAGGGCTCGGGATCCGGATGCCAGCCCATGTCCTCATCCGTCTTGCCGAGGATATCGCGCAACGTAAGGCCATAATAGCGCAGGAAGGCCGGATTGGCCCCTGCGAAGCGCCGCTCCCGATCCTTCCAAAAAATACCGACCTTCTGCTGGTGCGAAAAGGCCTTCCAGATCAGGTTGCTGCGGATATAGTTATCGTCTGGCAGCAGATCCAGAATATCGGTTGGGAAATCCTGTCTTACCGCATGCGCCTGCAGGCGCACTGGCGTCCAGCCCGCCACATTGCGGCTGATGGTGAGCAGGTAACACTTGCCATGCAGACCGCCGGCCACCTCTGTCAGCACGAAACGCTTCCAGATATAGCTGCCATCCTTTTCCAGCACATGGAAAAAGGCGTTCAGCGTGTGTCGCGGCGTGGCGGCGAGACGCGCATCGATTTTCTGTGTGTCGACAAAATCCAGATAAGTCAACAGTTCCGCCGGCTGGAGGTATTTGCCTGCCAATAGTTCATGCGCCTGACGCATCGGCATGCTCTCCACCTGTTCCACATCAAAGGTCATGCCATAGATGTGATGGATCCTGTCAGCTCCCGTGTCGAGCTCCACGATATTGTCATACATTTCGTAAAGCTTATGCACGGAATCCACAAGGCCACGCTCAGAATCGCGGTACGCTTCCAAAGAAAGCGTACGGATATAGAAGGCCTGCTGGCCCTGATACTCCGTAATCATCTCGACGGAGATACGCCCGAACATATCGTGTGTCACGAAGTCATAATAAACCAGTCCGTCATTCGTCCGCGCCTGCTCCGCCAACTGCATCAGACGCTCGTAAAACGGCCGGCAGCGCCCGTCATCGATGGGCTGGCGCTCCTGCCACGGATCTGGCATCATTTGAGCAAGGAAATCCCGGAATTTCCCATTGAGATAGAGAAACGTCTTTTCCTCTTGCGTACTTTTCAGGATAGCCGTAGGCAGCTCGTGGCTCGTACTCTCCTTCCCCACCGGGTTCAGCGAATCGAGCACGCTGACCCGGCTGACCTGACGGCAGAAGATATGCTCGGCCTGCGACTCGAAGCCCAGTTTTTTCAGCACTTTGTTGGCCTCAAGATGCGCGCGCGTATCCGGCTTGGAGAAGTAATAGCCCTGCGCGAAGGAACAGCCGATGCTCTCCAGAAAGTCATACTGCTCCTTCGTCTCGACCCCCTCCGTAAGCGTCAGCATATTCAGATTCTTGGCCATGTTGACGATGCTCTTGATGACCATCGCCGTGCGCTCGTTCTGCTTGCGCAGGAAAAGCATGTCGATCTTGATGCAATCAAAGTTGAAATTCTGCAAGGTATTCAGCGAGGAATAGCCGCTGCCGAAATCATCGAGCCAGACCTCGAAGCCATCGCGATGGAACAAATCGATATGATGCTGGACTTTCTCCACATTGCCCGTGAGTGCCGTCTCCGTCAGCTCGATATGCAGGCACTCGTGCGGCGCATGATATTTTGCCATAATGGCATTGATTTTCGCGTGCAGGTTGGGCAGGTCGAGGTCGTTGCGCGAGAAATTCACGGACACGCGATAGGCGGGCCTGCCACTTTCCTGCGCACTGACGTTGTCATAACATACCTTCGCAAGCACGTAGAGATCCACCTTATATAGGAGCTGCGCCTTCTCCAGCGTCTCGATGAATACCGCTGGCGAAAGGAAGCCGTAGACGGGATCATCCCAGCGGCAGAGGGCCTCATACATGCTGATCTTACCCGTCAGCGTACTAATAATCGGCTGATAATAAACTTTGATCCAGCCCTTGTTGATGGCTTCATCCACATGTGAAATGAGGTAGGTCTCGAGCGTCAGCTGCTTCTCCATCTCCGGATTAAAGCGGCAATACCAATGCTCGAAATCGCCCCGCGTGGTATCGGCGGCCACCTTGGCCCGGTCGAGCGCGATGCTCCCTGAGGACTCCTCCCCCGTCATCGTGTAGATCCCGGCACCAATCGAAACCATACCGAAACTGCGCTGCTGAATCTGACGAGCCACGCGCCGCAAGGCCGTTTCTGCTTTATCATCGGCAACTACCGCCATAAAACGATCGGAAACCAGACGTGTGATCAGATCCGACTCGCAGGCTTCGGTCAACGCTGCGGCCAAACGTTTCAGCAGGTGATCACCTGCCGCATAGCCTCTCTCCCGGTTAAAGGTCTTGAACTTACGGATATTCACGAAAAGCGTCGCCCATTTACCGAGGTGCCTGCCCTCGCGCAGTTCCTTGAAGAACTGGGTAAATGCCTGCTGAAAACCAGCGATATTGTAGACACCCGTGATGGGATCATGGCGGGACTGCCGCCCAAGCATGCGGTTGCGGTTGCGCAGGCGCAACTGCGAGCCCAGAAAGTTGATGCTGAGGCCGATGAGCTGCATGCTGACTTCCAGATAATCGTCTTCCGGTCCATCCAGCACGAGAGTCCCCGCCAGCCGCCCCGAGATCAGCAGCGGCCCCGTCACCATGCGGCTGACGCCACTGCGGCTCAGGAGCTCGGCCGCGATGGGATTTTTCTCATGGTAGGCCTTCATGTCCCGCACCATGTAGCCCCTGCCTGCGTAGAAGGCGTCGAGGAATTCCGGCACGATGCGCGTGGAGAGCTGCTGCAGCTGCGGCGGTTCCGCCTCGATGGTATCCTTTTTCGCGAGAAAACTGCAGTCGAAATTTCCCTCGGGACTCAGCTCAAAGAGATAGATATGCTGCGCATGAAAGAGTCGCAGCGCCTCCTGCAGAAACGTGCGGATGGCCTTCTCCGGGTCATCCTGATTCCCCGCCAGCGTCACCGCATAGTTCAGCCGGTAAATGCATTGCGTGAGCACATTTCCGCTATATTGCTCTTCGACAGAGGGCAGCGGACCACTGGATGCGACCTGAAATTCACCATATGCTAACATAAAGGTTCCCCCTGTACTACATCCCCATTACTGAAAGGAAACATCCATGGCTTTCTCCCCCGGCAGCGGTTTAGCGAAGTAATAGCCCTGAATCTGGTCCAGGCCGAGCTCTCTGGCCAGCTGATACTGCGCCTCCGTCTCGACGCCTTCGGCGACGATCTGCCTGCCCAGATCATGCACGATGGCCGCCAGGTTCGCCAGGAAGGTTACCTTGCCGGGGAGCAGGTACTCATCAATCAGGGACTTATCGAATTTCACGAAATCCACGGGCAGCTGCTTCATTGCCGTGAGCGAGGAATACCCCGTACCGAAATCATCGAGCGCAATATCCATGCCCATGTCATGAACTTCCCGGAAGAACTCTGCACTGCGCTCCTGATCGGCAAAAACACTGCTCTCCGTAATCTCGATCTTGATCCGGTCCGCGGGAATGTCATAGCGCTGCAGCAGCGCTGCGACATACCGCGTATAGGCGTCATCCTTCAGCTGATGTGCCGAGTAATTGATGGAAACGACGGGCAGCTTTTTCCCCGCTTTCCGCCACGCATCCAACTGCTGGATGACCTTCTCCGTCACAATGCGATCGAGGTCGATAATGAGCCCGCTCTCCTCCGCCAGGGGAATGAACTGGTCCGGGTAGTAACGGTTATCAGGGAAGCGACAGAGTGCCTCGAAGCCATAGACCTCCTTCGTCGCCGTGATGACCTGCGGCTGGTATAGAATCGTGAAATTCTTCTCCCGTACTGCCTTCTTCAGGTCGTTGATGGCCTGCTCACGGCGATCGAGGTCCTGACGGATTTGCTCATCGTAAAGCTGACAGCCGGCGTGACGGCGGTGTTTGCGACCATGATAGATGGCAAGCTCTGCCGATGTCAGCAGGTCGTTGAGTGAATCCTGCGGGCGGCGTGCCGCCACACCCAGCGAGATGCTGATATCGAGCTGCGTCTGCTGCACGGTGTACGGCAGCTGCAGCTGCGCCGCCATCCGCTCCAGCTTCTCCGGCTGTGCCGTGATGTCCTCGCGGAACAACACGAAGAACTCATCGCCGCTGACGCGGGCCGCCCTGGCCCCCGTCAGCGCACGCAGGCGCTCAGCCAGGGCTTTGAGCAATTCGTCACCAAACGGGTAGCCGTACTTCTCATTAACGAACTTGAAATCGTCGATATTCAGCGCGCAGGCGGAATCGTACTCCTCCGCGTCGAGACGAAAGAATCCCTTCGGCGTGATGAGCCCCGTGAGCCGGTCGTAGTACAACTGGTGCATCAAGGCCTGCCTGCTCGCCTGCAGCTGGAGCGACGTATGCCGCATATCGCTCACGGTGATGACCAACGCGAGGATAATACAGATAAATGCCAGCGCGATGAGTACCACCGGGAAAAGAATCGCCTTGTATTTCAGCCAGAATGGCACCTGCTCATTGAGCAGCGTCGAATTTTCCGGCAAATCCCGCAACGTCAGGCCGAACTTCTGCATCTGCCGCGCGTCGAATACATAATGCGTCGCCGTCTGATGCACGAGCGGCGTGTCGCTAACCGATGCTCCCTGCATCAACTGCAGGGCCATCGTGGCAGCTTCCTGACCGAACTGCTCGAAATCGAGGAAACCACTGCAGAGCGCACCGCTGCCTACGCCACCCGTGGAGACGCGGAAGATGGGGCGTGACGCATACTGGTCGAGCAGGCGGCACACATCGTCAATGGTGTAGCTATGGCCGTCCTTGTCCTCGAAAGCGTCCAGCTCGAAGAGCAGCGTATGCTCGTCCAACGCTTCCAGCCGCTCGATAAGCTCCGCCTGCGTCAGCTCCGACGTATTGATAACCACGAAGTCGTAGCCCATGAACTGCGGCATAATCTGCTGCAGATGCGCAAGGTCCCCCTGCCCTGTCGCCGTATTATCCACGAAACAGACAAACGTATGGCAGGTCGGGAAAAGCTTCACCGCTGTGGCAAAAATATCGGCAAAATTGCTCTCCTCGGGAATACCTGTCGCCCAGCCAGACTTATGCACCTGCTCCGCATATTCGAGATCATTGATGCCGAGGAAGACGACCGGCAGACCGTGAAACAGCTCCAAACGATGATGCTCGGCAAAATGCAGTGCAGCGTCGTCACCCACGATCAGCGCGTCATAGGACGTATGCGCCAGCTTGCCCGCCAGCATGTCCCGGAAGCGCTCAACGCTTGCCGGATCAGAATGGTTCTTCATGTCCATATACTCGGTATCGAAGCTGACGCCCGTCCCCTTTAATCCCTTGTCAATGCCCTGCCATTGCAGCGGCACGGAAAAATGCGTCTGCGAATAAGACGACAAGAACAGCACGCGGCCATGCTGCTTTTCCTGCAGGGACTGACCGGCCACATCCTCGATATGGGAAGTCGCCGTCTGGTACTGCACAACCAGCATATAAAAGCCGAAGATGAAAAGCCCGGCGGCAATCAGGCAGAGCAGGATACGCATAAAAAAGGATACCCTTTTTTTCATATATGCCATACTAATCCCCCTCTCCATAGGAATCGATAGCTATTGTTCCATTGCTTGTACTCTGACTACTTCGCCGTCCGTCCCCTCAATCCCTGCCCAAAGTACCAGAAACTCAGAAATACAAAAAACTGACTTCCAAAAATGGAAGTCAGTCCCCATAATTATACTTACTGCTTTGGTGAAACAGCCTTTTGCTTGTCGTTCTCGCGGCTATGTCGATAGCCATAAAGGAAATAAATGGCGAGGCCCAGCGCACTCCAAACCCAGAAGCGCAGCCACGTCATGGACGACAAATGGTACATGATGTAACCGCAGCTCAGTACGGACAAAAACGCGATGAGGTTGATGGCCGGGCAACGGAACGGGCGATGCGCCTCCGGATATTTCCGACGCATCACGGCCGCGCCAATGGAGGCCACGATGAAGGCGAACAGCGTGCCCACGGAGCACATCTCCGCCAGCACGTTGATGGGCGTGAAGCCGGAGCAGAACGCCACGACGAAGCCCACAGCCAGCGTCACGCGGTACGGTGCCGCATGACGCTTTGAGAGTACACAGACACTCTGAGGGATGAGGCCGTCGCGGCTCATGGCGAAGAACGCGCGCGTCTGAGCGTAGATCATGTTCAGCAGCACGGTCGTGAGACCTGCGATAGCGCCCGTACCCACGATGGCCGAGCCGAGACGATAGCCGAGCTCACGCAACGTGTATGCTACCGGCTCCGCATTATCGAGCTCCGTATAGGGGATGTTGCCCGTCATCACGGCCGTCACCGCCACGTACAGGAGCGTGCAGATGACGAGTGAGCCGATGATGCCGATCGGCATATCGCGCTCCGGTTTCTTCGTCTCCTCCGCCGCCGTCGAGATGGCATCGAAGCCGAGATAGCCAAAGATGATCACGGCCGCGCCCGCGGAGACGCCCGCCCAGCCAAAAGGCATGAACGGCTCGAAATTCGTCACGTCGACGCTCGGTGCCGCGAGGAACAGGAAAATGAAGATGGCCGACAACTTCACGATGACGAGGATGCGGTTCACGCGGGTGCTCTCCCGCACCCCGAGCAGCAGCAGCCCCGTCAAAAGCAAAGTGATCAACACGGCTGGCAGATTCATGAGACCGCCATCCGCTGGCACCTTCGTGAGCATGTCCGGCAAGGCGAAGCCCGCCGACTTCAGCACGCCGGTCACGTAGGCTGACCAGCCGCCCGCCACGGCCGACGCGCCCACCGTATACTCCAGCACGAGGTTCCACCCTACGAGCCAGGCCATGACCTCGCCCAGCGAAGCATAGGCGTAGGCGTACGAGCTGCCCGCCACCGGCATCGTCGAAGCGAGCTCCGAATACAGCAGCGCCACGAAGCCGCAGGCGATACTCGCGAGCACGAACGACAGCATGAGCGCCGGCCCCGCATACTTCGCCGCCGCCACGCCCGGCAGCACGAAGATACCCGTACCGACGATGATGCCCACACCGAGGAACACTACATCCAGTGCCCCCAATGCCTTGTTAAAATGTGTTTTGGTTGCATCGGCGAGGTGCTCGTCGATGCTCTTGGTGCGAAAGATATGCACGCAAATCCACTCCCAACTGGTATAAAATAATCGTCCAGTCAAGCCTCCACTTAACAAGTTACAAACGATGTTTCCATTATACCATCTCAGGATACCTTTTGGAAGTATACATATATGCTTATGATTTGCACTTACCTTGCCTGGGCTGCCGCGCGCATGGCAGCCACGCGGTCGAGGATGGACTGGGAGAAAGCAGCCATGGCGGCTTTGTCCTTCTTATCGCCCATGTAGTACATCGGCTCACCGTAGATCACGCGCAGCTTCGGCAGGAAACCGCCGTTGGCGAAAATCTTCTCCGTGCCGAGAATGGCCACGGGGATGACGGGCGCACCCGAGAGTGCGGCCAGCAGGCCAACGCCGGCCTGCGCCTTGCGCATGTGACCGTTCTTCGCGCGGTGGCCTTCCGGGAAGAGCGCAATCATCTGCTCCGCGCGCAGGGCCTGCTGCGCCGCGCGGATGGCACCGCGGTCACCCGTGCCGCGCTTGATGGGGATGGTCTTCGTCTCGCGCAGGACCCAGCCGATCACGGGCACGTGGAAGAGTTCTTCCTTGCAGATATAGCTGATGCGCCGCGGCAGGTGGCAGCCGATGAGCGGGGGATCCGCATTGCTCATGTGGTTGGCAGCGAGGATGGCCCGCCCCGTCTGCGGGATGTGCTCCATGCCGGAGAATTCCGCGCGGAACAATACGCTGAAAAGCAGGTTGAAGGACCAGCGCAGGAAATCATAAACCCACATATCAGTGCCTCCTGCAGATATCGAGAATCCGCCGAACGACCTGCTCGATCGTGAGCCCCGTCGTATCCAGCAGCGTCGCGTCGTCCACCTTGACGAGCGGCGAAATCTCACGCTCCATATCGGCCTTGTCGCGCGCCTCGATATCCTGCTGGAGCTCTTTCAGTGTCATGTCATAGCCCTTGGCCTTGAGCTCCGTCCAGCGGCGGCGCGCCCGCGCCTCCACCGAAGCCGTGAGGTAGATTTTCACGTCGGCATTCGGCAGCACGTGCGAGGCGATATCACGGCCGTCGAGAATCACGCCGCCGCGCTCCGCCATCTTGCGCTGCAGCGCGACCATCTTCTCGCGCACGGGCGCCAGCGCCGCGACCTGCGAGACGATGTGACTGACCTCCGGCGTACGGATGGCCGTACTGACGTCCTCGCCGTTGACGAGCACCGTCGTCTTGCCGTCGGCATACTGCAAGTCCACATCGATATCCGGCACGACGGAATTGATGAGTTCGTCCGTCACCGGCTGGTGCTGCTGGAGCGTCAGCCAGGCCACGGAGCGGTACATAGCGCCCGTGTCGATATAGGTGTAGCCGAGCTCTTTCGCTGCAAGCTGCGCCACCGTGCTCTTGCCCGCCCCTGCGGGGCCGTCGATTGCCACTACTAACTGCTTTGCCAAGGGAAATTCCTCCTAAAAATATTCCTTAAGCGGTCTCATGCGGCCGCCGTATAACCTGTTGCTTATTTCAGCAGACGCTCCAGCGTCGGGTAGAAGGCAGGATAGGAAATATCCACGCAATCCGCATCCTGTATCGTAAGTCCATGCGCCGCTGCGCCCAGAATGGCGAAGCTCATCGCCATGCGGTGATCGAGCCTGGAGGGCAGGCCGACGCCTGCGGCAAACTGACGCCCACCGCCAATGGTGAAGTCATCGCCCGCCACCTGCATCGCGCCCGGTACCGCAAGGGAAAAGGCGTCCTGCAGGCCTTGCAGGCGGTCGCTCTCCTTGACTCGCAGCTCGTGCGCGCCGAGCACCTGCGTCTCGCCCTCAGCGAAGAGCGCGGCCACCGCGATGACCGGCAGCTCGTCGATGAGGCGCGGCATCATCTCGTGTGAAATCGTTGTGCCGTGCAACTGCGTTGCGCGCACACGGATGTCCGCCGCGGGCTCGCCGCCGCTCTCGCGCTCATTTTCCAGGGTAAGGTTGGCCCCCATCGCCTGCAGCACATCGATGATACCCGTGCGCGTGGGATTGAGGCCCACGTTGCGCAGCAGCAGCTCGCTACCCGGGATGATAGAGCCCGCAACCAGCCAGTAGGCTGCCGAACTGATATCGCCCGGCACCGCAATGCTCGCCGGTGCCGTGAACTTCTCCACGGGATTGATTGTCACGGCCTTGCCCTCGCGCTGCGTCTCCACGCCGAAAGCCGCCAGCATGCGCTCCGTATGATCGCGCGAAATAGCGGGCTCCACCACCGTCGTCGGCCCGTCCGCGTACATGCCCGCGAGCAGCAACGCCGATTTCACCTGCGCACTGGCCACGGGGCTCTCATAGGTGATGCCGTGCAGGCCGCCACGGGCCGGTACGACGGTCAACGGCAGCTTCGTGTTGCCTTCGCGGCCGTAAATCGTCGCCCCCATCCGGGAAAGCGGCTGCACCACACGCCCCATGGGCCGCTGGTGCAGCGAGGCGTCGCCCGTAAAGGTCGTGAGGAAGGGCTGAGCCGCCATGAGGCCGAGCATCAGCCGGAGCGTCGTGCCCGAGTTGCCCGCATCGAGAATGTGCGGTGGCTCCTGCAGACCATGCAGGCCGTTGCCCCTGACCGTCAGGCGCGTCTTGCTCTCGTCCGCGAACTGCACGTCCACGCCCATGGCCTGAAAGCAGGCCGCCGTCGAGAGGCAATCCTGTCCCGGCAGGAAGTTGCTGATTTCCACGGGCGTATCCGCCAGCGCCGAGAACATGATGCTACGGTGTGAAATGGATTTATCACCCGGGATATCGATACTGCCATGCAGGCCATGCACGGCCTGTGGTATGAATCTGTCGCTCATAAGAATCCTCCTCTGCCTCTCCTGTTATATTCAATCGTTCCAGACGCTCCACTGCCCTGCGGCCGCGCCCATGGAGAAGGCCGCCTGCAAGTTATAGCCGCCCGTAAAGCCATCGACGTCCGTGACCTCGCCTGCGAAGTAAAGACCAGGAACGAGCTTCGACTCCATGGTTTTCGGGTTAATTTCCTTTACGTCGACGCCGCCCGCCGTGACGATGGCCTCGGCGATGGGCCGCGTGCCGCTGACCGTCAGCGTGAGGTGCTGCATGACCCCGGCGAGCTGGTGGCGCTCCGCCGCCTTCAGCTGGTTCACGGGATGTTCCGACGTGAGGAAGGCATTGTCGATGACGATGGGGATGAGCTTATGCGGCAGCAGATCCACCATCGCGTTGCCGAGCTGCTTGCGCTGGTATTTCTCGAAATCCCGCTGCAGGCGGGCATCGAGCTGCTCGGGCGTCAGTGCCGGCTTGAGGTTGATTTCGAGTTCCAGCAAATGGCCTTTTTCCTGCAAAAGCCCCGACACCGTGCGGCTCACGGAGAGAATCAGCGGCCCCGTCACGCCGAAATGCGTGAACATCATCTCGCCGAAGAGCTCCTGCTGCGCCGCACCATCCACGAGCAGCGTGAGGCGCACGTTGCGCAGGGAAAGTCCCTGCACGTCTTTCACCCAGTCCTCCTCCGTCGTGAGCGGCACGAGGGCGGGGCGCGGCGTCACGATGGTGTGTCCGAGCGCCGCCGCCATGCGATAGCCGTCCCCCGTCGAACCCGTAGCCGGATACGAGGCGCCCCCCACGGCGAGGATGACGGCATCTCCTTTGAGAATCGCGCCAGACACCGTGCGCACGCCAGCTGCACGGCCCTCAGCGGTCAGGATATCCCGCACGGGCATATCACAGCAGATATGCACCCCCAGCTCATGCAGGCGGTGTACCATCGCATCCACGCAATCCTGGGCCTTGTCGCTCTGAGGGAAGACGCGCTGCCCGCGCTCCACCTTCACCGGCACGCCGTTGTCCGTGAAGAACTGCATGACGTCCTGATTGTCAAAGGCGCGCATACAGCTGTTGAGGAAGCGGCCGTTGCCCTCAATGTTACGGATGATCTCCGGCACATCCGCCGCATTGGTGATGTTGCAGCGTCCCTTGCCCGTGATGCGCATCTTGCGGCCGGGCAGTTTCATCTTTTCCAGCAGCGTAACCCCGGCGCCGTTCTCCGCCGCCTTGATGGCGGCCATCATGCCACCGGGGCCTGCTCCCACGACCAGAATCTTCTTCATTCCTTATCTCCCTGCCTGACGATGCCCGCCAGCTGATAAAGCCTGTCCACTTCCTTTGGCGTCAGCGGGCGATGCTGTCCCACTGCCACGTCCTTCAGGCTGAGAAAGGCAAAGCGCACGCGCTTCAGCTTGCGCACATCGCAGCCGATAGCTGAAAACATGCGCCGTACCTGCCGGTTACGTCCCTCGTGAATTGTGACTTCCACCTTGCTCAGCCCGCCACGCGAGCCTAACAGCCGTGCTTTTGCCGGTGCCGTCATCCCATCTTCCAGCTGCAGGCCCCGCCTCAGCTGCTCAAGGCTTTGCTCCGTCACCTGTCCCGCCACCTGCGCGACATAGGTCTTGCTGACCTCGTAGCGCGGGTGCAGCAGGCCGTTCATCAGCGTGCCATCATTGGTAATCAGAAGTAGTCCGGAGGTATCGCCATCAAGCCGGCCCACGGGGTAAATACGTTCCCGCACCTCCGGCAGCAGGTCAAGAACCGTGCGGCGGCCCCGCTCATCGCGCGCCGTCGAGATATAACCGGTGGGTTTATGCAGCAGGTAGTAGACGTGCCGCTCCGCGCGCGGCAGCGGCTTGCCATCCACAGCGATACTCTGCACCGCCGGATCTGCCTTCTCGCCGAGCGTCGCCACGCGGCCGTCCACCGTCACGCGACCCGCCGCGATGAGCTGCTCCGCCGCGCGTCGCGAGGCAATGCCCGCCTGGCTGATGATTTTCTGCAGCCGCTCCTGCATGGCAAAAACTCCCTTTCATACTTAAGGAAACACGGATTAAATCGCCAGCTCAATGAATCCTTGTCTCCTTATATTCAGTGCAAGTCCAGCAACTGGCATGCATATTGATACACCGTGCGGAAGAAAGACTTCTGCTCCACGCTCGCACCTGCCAGCAAGTCGACGCGGCGGCATTCATGGCCATCGTAGCGCACGACGAGCTCACCGACCTTGTCGCCGGCCTTGACCGGCGCTTCGAGGGTATGCGGCAGTTCGTACACTTTCTCATACTCGTTGCCCGTACCCTGCTTATCCTGGGACAGCACCACGGATTCCGCGGCCACGACGGGGATTTCTTTCTGCTTGCCCGAGAGCACGGGCAGTTTTTTGACCGTTTCGCCCTTTTTCACGAGCTCATGGCTGTCGACCTGTGCGAAGCCGTAGTCCAGCAGTGCAATGGAATCGTTCCACATGTAGACCGAATCCAGCACGACGGTCACGAGCTGGATGCCGTCGTTCTTTGCGCCGGAAACGAGGCAGCGCCCTGCGGCCTCGGTATAGCCTGTCTTGACGCCATTGCCGCCACGATAGAGCCAGAGCATCTGGTTCTCGCTGCGCAGCTGGTGCGTCTCATCCTTGACCCAGGGGAAAGTGGCCTCTTTCGTGCTGACCATTTCCTCGAAATGCGGCACTTCGCGGTAGCCGTAGGAGGCGATGAGCGCGAGGTCATAGGCCGTCGTATAGTGGTTATCGTCCGGCAGGCCGCTGGAATTGACAAAGGATGTATCCTCCGCCCCGATTTCATGGGCTTTTTCCGTCATCATCTGTGCGAAAGCCTCGACAGAACCGGCCACATGCTCGGCCACGGCCACCGTGGCATCGTTGCCCGAGCGCATGATCATGCCCTTGAGCAGCTCGCCCATGGGCACCTGATCGCCGGCCTCCAGCCAGAGTGTCGACCCCTCTGTTCCCGCCGCGTGGCTGCTCACCGTCACCATCTCGTCGAGCTGGCAATGCTCCAGCGCAATGATCAGCGTCATGATCTTCGTCGTGCTGGCGGGGAAACGGCGTGCCCGCATGTCGCGGTCATAGAGCACCCGGCCCGTCTGCGCGTCCATGACCACCGCCGAGCGGGCCGTTAGGTTCTGCAGCGGATCATCCGCCGAGACCGTGAGCCCCGGGATGTCCGGACGTGCCTTCTGCTCAATCTTGAAGAGCGCGCCCGTCGTCCCGGACGCCTCCGTATCACTTTCGTTGCTCCGTGGAACGGCCCAGACTGTCGGGGCTGTCGTACCGGCCAGCAGCATGGCGGCCAGCAGGCTGCAAAGAGCCTTACTTCGCATGGAATAATTCAAGGGATAATACTCCTTCATCATGTTTTAGCGGGTGCCTCTCCCGGCTGCCCACAGTTTTCTCTTTATTTTATCATTCAGCACCCGCCTTGGCAATGGCAGCCGCGCCACAGGTCACTCAGCGCAGCTTGACGGCCTCCTTGCCCACGAGCGTCTGCAGTGCCTGCACCGTTACATCGTCGGTGGCGAGACGCAGCTCATCCGGCAGCGGCTGCCACTGACGGCCGAAGCGCAGGTGCACCATGGACCGGCCGGGATGCGCGGCAAAGAGCTCCCGCAGTTGCTGCTGCAGCTCCACTGTATTTTGCTCTGCTTTGAGCAAAAGATAATACTCCGGCTCATAGGTGTCCAGCGGCCAGATTTTATCGGCCAGCACCTTGACGCCATCATCCTGAAAGTCCGCACGCCCCTGCAGCACCACGGCCGTGTCCGGTACGAGCAGGTTCACAAATTGATAGAACGTGCGAGGGAACACCGTCACCTCGATGCTGTCCGTGAAATCCTCCAGCGTGAGGAAGCACATGGTGTCGCCCTTCTTCGTCGTGATGCGCCTGGCCTCGCGGATCACGCCACCGATGCGCACGAGTTGCTTGTCCTTCACGCCGCCAGAAAGAATGATGCTCAGGAGCGGCAGATGTTTCAGTTTGTCCTCGTAACGGTCCAGCGGATGGCCCGTGATGTAAAAGCCCGTGTTCTCCTTTTCCCAGGCCAGGCGTTCCTCATCCGGCGCCTCGGGAATATCCGGCAGCACCAGATGCACAGCCTCCTGCAGAGCCTCCTCGCTGAAGAGTCCCAGCTGTCCACTTTGGTTATCCTTCTGTGCCTGCTGAGCCTCGGCCACGGCCTGATCGAGCACGGCCAGCAGCTGCGTGCGCCGCGCGCCCGTACTGTCGAAAGCCCCGCACTTGATGAGGCTCTCGATGACGCGTTTGTTGATCACGCGCATATCGACGCGCGAGCAGAAGTCCAGCAAATCCTTGAAAGGGCCGCCTTCCCTGCGCACGCGCACGACATCCGCCAGCGCGTTCTCGCCCACGTTGCGCACGGCCGCGAGCCCGAAGCGGATGGCCTCGCCATCGACGGTGAAATGTGCATCGCTGGCGTTGATATCGGGCGGCAGGATGCGGATGTTCATACGGCGGCAGAGCTCGATGTAGTGCGGCACCTTCTGCGTATCCATGACGCTCGTGAGCATAGCCGCCATGAACTCGGAGGGATAGTGCGCCTTGAGATAGGCCGTCTGCCAGGCCACCAGCGCGTAGGCCGCGCTGTGCGACTTGTTGAAGCCGTAGTTCGCGAAATGCGTGAGCAGGTCGAAAATCGTCGTGGCCAGTCCCGCAGGGATATGATTGGCCTGGCAGCCGTCGAGGAAGTTCTGCTTTTGTCCCATCAGGATTTCAGCCTTTTTCTTGCCCATGGCGCGGCGCAGCAGATCAGCCTGCCCGAGGCTGAAGCCCGCGAGCACCTGCACGACCTGCATGACCTGCTCCTGGTAGAGCACGACGCCGAAGGTCTCCTTGAGGATGGGCTCAAGCGACGGATGCAGATACTCCACCTTTTTCGTACCGCGGCGGCCCGCGATGAAGTCATCCACCATGCCCGAGCCCAGCGGTCCCGGACGGTAGAGCGCGACGGTCGGGATGAGATCGGCAAAGCAGGTCGGCGCGATGTCCTTGACGAGGTTCGTCATGCCGCCCGACTCCATCTGGAACACCGCCCCCGTGCGCCCCTCGCAGAGCATCTTGCTCGTGAGCTCGTCTGAAAGCGGGATGCGGCGGATATCTACCTTTTCTCCGCGTACTTTCTCTATGTTTGCGAGGCAATCGCTGATAACCGTCAACGTGCGCAAGCCGAGGAAATCCATCTTCAGCAGGCCGAGCTCCTCGACATGGTCCTTGTCGTACTCCGTGATGAGCGTGCCGTCATCCATGGTCACGGGCACGTAGTCCGTGAGCGGATGACGCGCGATCACGACCCCCGCCGCATGGGTGGAAGTATTGCGCGGCAGGCCCTCGACCTTGCGCGCGAGGTCGAGGATGCGGCGCACATCCGCATCCTCCTCGTAGCGCTGCCGCAGGTCCTGCGTGCTCTTGAGCGCACCGTCAATCGTGATGTGCAGCTCATTCGGGATGAGCTTCGCGATATCCGCGACCTGCGCATAGGGCAGGTTCAGCACGCGGCCCACATCACGGATGGCGCCCTTCGCCGCCATGGTGCCGAAGGTCACGATCTGTGCCACATGGTCGGCGCCGTAGCGCCGTTTCACGTACTCGATGACCTCGCCGCGGCGGATATAGTCAAAGTCCACATCGATATCCGGCATGGTCACGCGCTCCGGATTGAGGAAGCGCTCGAAGAGCAGGTCGTACTTCAGCGGATCGATGTTCGTGATGCCGAGAATATAGGAGACGATGGAGCCTGCCGCCGAACCGCGCCCCGGCCCCACGCCGATGCCCACCTTGCGGCAGTAATTGATGTAGTCCCAGACGATGAGGAAATAGCTGTCGTAGCCCATGCGATGGATGATGCCGAGCTCATAGTCGAGTCGCTCCTTGATTTCATCCGTAACGACAGGATAACAATTGCCTATATTCTGCTCGCAGAGCGCCCGCAGATATGCCTGATCGTCCGCATAAGGCTCCGGAATCGGATAATACGGTAACTGGGTATGGCCGAATTCGAAATCGACCTGGCAACGATCGGCGATGCGCTGCGTATTCGCAATGGCCCCTGGATATTCTTCTTCGGGGAAAAGCTCCGCCATCATCGCGGGCGGTTTCAGATAGTAGTCATCGCTGTTGAAACGCATGCGATCGGGGTCGTCGAGCGTGCGCCCCGTCTGCAGACAGAGCAGGATATCGTGAAATTCGCTGTCTTCGCGGTGCACATAGTGCAGATCGTTCGTCGCCACGAGGCCGAGGCCGTATTTTTTTGCCAGCTGCACGAGGCCGGCATTCGATTTCTGCTCTTCGGGCAGGCCGTGGCGCTGCACTTCGAGGAAGAAATTCTCCTTGCCGAAAATATCGATATATTCCTCTACGAGCTGCTCCGCCTTTTTTCCGTTGCCCTGAATCAGGGCCTGCGGGATCTCGCCCGCGATGCAGGCCGAAAGGCAGATGATGCCCTCGTGGTACTTGCGCAGCAGTTCCTTATCCACGCGCGGCTTGTAGTACATACCCTCGATATTCGCGAGGGACACGAGCTTCACGAGGTTGCGGTAGCCCGTCTGGTTCTCGGCCAGCAGGATGAGATGGTAGTAGCGTACCCCGTTGACCTCTTCGCGCTGCTGCCGCGGGCCGGGCGCGAGATAAACCTCGCAGCCGATGACCGGCCGGATGCCTTCCTTCTTGCATGCCTTGTAGAAGTCGATCACGCCGTACATCGCGCCGTGGTCCGTGATCGCGAGGGCGTTCATGCCCAGTTCTTTCGCCGTATGTACGAGGTCGCCGATGCGGCTGGCGCCATCGAGCAGGCTGAACTCTGTATGCACATGCAGATGCACGAAGGGAATCTCCGCCTGCTTTGCTGCCATATTTTCTGCCATTTGACGTACCTCCTGCTTAAGGTAATCAGCTTTTCCTTAAAACCATAACCATTTTATTATGCTGGTCGCACCTTCAGATTTCCTTAGAACCGCGCCAAAAAGAAGATTCCGCCCAGCTTGCTTGACAACTTTGCTACAATATGAGAGTAGCTTTCGCGCATAGTAAAACCGAAGCAAAGGAGAAACAAGATGAAAAAAATTCTGGCCGTCATCCTCGCGCTGATGCTCACACTGGCTCTCTGCGGCTGCGGCAGCCAAAAGACCGCATCGGTGGGCAAAGATGGCAAAGTCCATATCGTCACCTCGTTCTATCCCATGTATATCGACGTCATCAACATCACCAAGGGCGTCGATGGCGTGGAAGTCACGAACCTCACCGAGCCGCAGACCGGCTGCCTGCACGATTACCAGCTCACGACGGAGAATATGAAGACGCTGGAAAAAGCCGACATCTTCGTCGTCAACGGCGCGGGCATGGAGCTCTTTCTCGAGAAAGCGGCCAACGCCCAGCCGAATCTGAAAATCATCGATGCCTCCAAGAGCGAGGACATCACGCTGCTCAAGGACCATGGCGAAGGTAACCCACATCTTTGGCTCAGCGTCACCTATGCCATCGAGCAGGTCAAGGCCATCAACCGCCAGCTCTGCGATCTCGACCCTGCCCATGCCGACGCTTATAAAAAGAATACGCTCGACTACATCAATAAGCTCACCGAGCTGCGCAGTGAAATGCACGCCGGACTCGATGACCTGCCGCACAAAGATATCGTAACCTTCCACGAGGCCTTCCCCTATCTCGCCAAGGAATTTGACCTGCGCATCGTCAGCGTCATCGAGCGTGAGCCGGGCACCGAGCCCACGCCGGAGGAGCTCGAGCAGACCATCGACCAGGTAAAAGCCCTGCCTGTCAAGGTACTCTTCACCGAGCCGCAGTACTCCCCAGCCGCCGCTGAAACCATCGCCCGCGAAACCGGCGCAAAGATCTACACGCTCGACCCGATCGTGACCGGCGAGTCCACACCGGACGCCGCCGATGACTACATCAATAAGATGAAGCAGAACATGGCGACGCTGAAGCAGGCCCTGCAGTAAAAAGCTCTCCCAGTTTGACGACATATGTCCATAAGAAATCCGTGCCACATCGCTGCGCACGGATTTTTGCTGTCTATTCTTCTCTGATGCAGCGCTCGTACAGCGCCTTCGTCTCCTCAGGCCGCAACGCCGCGAGGCTGTTCTCCCGCGCGATACGCCCGAGCGTGCCCTCCATGAAGGCCTGCATGTGCTCGGTCATGGCCACGCCGCGCCGCCTCTTCGTCTGCCACCATTCATACTCTTTCTGATAGGTGAAAGCACTGCGCATATAAGCATGCCCCGCGCCGAGGCAGTCGCAGACCATCTCCACGGCAAAGGGGTAGAGCATATCGATGGGATGTACGCCGCGGTCGAAGTCATCGTGCCACGCTTCATAATGGTGCAGGTTGCGCCCGTGATGATGAATCCAGGCCATAGAGAAGCCATCATTGAGCAACTTGCAGACGAGAATCGGCGAATAGCGGCCGTTGTAATAATGCACGCTCTCCCAGAACTCAAAGCGCGAGAACTTCGAGAGGTCGTGGCAGAGGCCCTGCCAGGGAATCCCCGCCACCAGGCAGTAGCGGAAGACCCAGAACTTATGCCGCAGAATCGTCAGTGTATGCCCGACCAGCCGCCGCGGGAAACTCAGTGCGTGGTTCCGCCGCACCGCATCCTCCGCCAGGGCTTTGAGATCAGCCCGATCCTTTGCCGTCAGTTTCCGCTTATCCTGCCACTTCTGCGTCATACGTCCACCCCTCTGTGTATCGAGATTGCATATCCCCATTATAACATGGGTGTCCAACGAACTTCCAATTTATCCACGCTACAATATAGGCAGACAACCAGGTTTATGTTGATTTTGAGGTGAATACCATGAAAATTTTTCTGCATAGCAGAAACATCCTGCGCGGCGGCCTGTGCCTCGCGCTGCTGGGTGGTTTTGTTCTGACAATGCCCTTGCCGCAGGCAGAAGCACGGCTCGGCACGGGTATTTCGGCACCATCATCATTGGCAACGGCACATGGTATCACGATGACTAAATGCCCTGCCAGCTGCATTAGTTCTGCGACAGAGTTGGCTAACCACTGCGTAGCAACAAAAGAAATTCACAAAATGCCCTAATTTACTCTATGGACATTTTGTTGGCAAAGTAGGAAAATGTATAGATAGGAATAACGACAGGGAACAAACGGAGGATTCAGCATGTTGAAAATCGCAATCTATGGCAAGGGCGGTATCGGCAAATCGACCATGACCAGCAATCTCGCGGCGGCGTTTGCCCACCTTGGGCAGCGCGTCATCCAGATTGGCTGCGATCCGAAAGCCGACTCCACCATCAACCTGCTGGGAGGCAAGCCTCTGCTGCCCGTCATGGAATACATCCGTAAATACGACCATGAACCGGAAAAGCTCGAAGAAATCGCCAAAACCGGCTTCGGCGGCGTGCTCTGCATCGAGACGGGTGGCCCGACGCCGGGGCTCGGCTGCGCAGGACGCGGCATCATCGCGACCTTCGGCCTGCTGGAAGACCTCGAACTCTTTGAAAAATTCCAGCCCGACGTCGTGCTCTACGACGTGCTCGGCGACGTCGTCTGCGGCGGCTTCGCGGCGCCCATCCGTCAGGGCTACGCCGAGGATGTCATCATCGTGACCTCGGGCGAGAAGATGGCGCTCTACGCTGCGAACAATATCGCGACCGCCGTCGAAAACTTTCAGGACCGCGGCTACGCCAAAGTGCGCGGCCTCATCCTCAATCACCGCAACGTGCCGCAGGAAACGGAAAAAGTGCGGGCCTTTGCCACGCAGCACGGTATCCCCATCCTCGCTGAAATCCCGCGCAGCGATGACATCAACAATTACGAAGAACAGGGCAAGACCGTCATCGAAGGCAACCCGGAACTGCCCATCAGCCAGGCCTTCCTGGCCCTTGCACGCAAACTGCTGGCCGGACACGATAAATCAGCTGCGACGAACTAAAAACCGAGATTGCCAGGCAGCGGCGATACTGTCAGCCTGCCTCCCTATCACTATCACAGCAGAGTGGCAAAGATGGTCAAAGGAGTTATGCAACCATGTCTGAGAAACCGTTTTATATGACTACGGCGGAACTGGCCGCACAGTTCCCCGACAACGTACCGCAGGAATTTCAGCTCGACGCCCACCTCATCTGGAACTCCCCCGCCGCCCTCGATTTCAATTCGCCGGGTGCGCAGGGTTTCGGCGTCAAACGGGCGGGGCTCTCCATCCCCGGTTCCATCATGCTGCTCATCTCGCCGGGCTGCTGCGGCCGCAACACCGCCGCCCTGCGCGGTCCCGGCCACTACGGCGAGCACTTTGCCTTCTACGAGCTGCAGGACAACGACATCGTCACGGGCCGCCATCTGCGCCGCATTCCTGAAGCCGTAGAAGCTTTTGTCGCCAGCCGCAAAGAAAAGCCGAGTGTCGTCATGCTCTGCCTCACCTGCGTCGACGCCCTGCTCGGCACCGACATGGAGCGTATCTGCCGCCAGGCCGAGAAGAAATGCGGCCTGCCCGTACGCCCTTGCTATATGTACGCGCTCACGCGCGACGGCAGCCACCCGCCGATGGTCGCCGTGCGCGAAGCCATCTACAGCCTGCTCGAGCCTAAGGCTAAAGACCCGCAGGCCTGCAACCTGCTCGGCTATTTCGCACCCATCGCCCCAAAAAGTGAACTCCCCTCCCTGCTGCAAGGCTGGGGTGTGCGCCGTATCCGCCAGCTCGCGACCTGTGAAAGCTACGACGCATATCAGCAAATGGCCACAGCCAATTTCAACCTCGTGCTCGACAGCGAAGCCCGCGATGCCGCCCGGCAAATGGAAAAGCGCCTGCAAATCCCAAGCATCGAGCTGCGCCGCACCTACCAACCCGATCGCATCGCCCACCAATACCGCGCCCTCGCGCAGATTCTTGGCATTACATCCAAGCGCCACATACCGTGGATGCCCGCCATCATGCAGGACATCCACGCCTTTCGCGAGCAGCACGGCGAGCTCCACTTCGCCATTGGCAGCCGCCTCAACGCGAATCCCTTCGACCTCGCCCTCGCCTTCGTGCGCGGCGGCCTCACGGTCGAAGAGATCTTTGCCAATCCGCGCCGCGATGACGCCTACTACATCCGCCAGCTGGGCCAGCTCAGTCCCGCAACGCGCATCTACACGAACCTCAGCCCCACGATGGTCAACTACGAGGCGGGGGACAGTCACGTGACCTTCGCCCTCGGCGAAGACGCCTGCTGGTACCACCCCGACGTCCCTGGCATCGGCTGGCACGATGAAATCCAGCCCTTCGGCTTCACAGCCATCCACGCCCTGCTGGACGCCATGCGGCAAAAGCTCGGCTCCGCCCAACGCCCCGTGCAACAGCTGCTGCACGCTTTCCACTTTATCCGTCCCGTGAGAAACAAAACTGCAGCCACCATTGCAGATCATTAAATATCTAAGCTCATACGGCAAAATCACACCGACCAGATCAAACAAGGAGATGTCCCCCACATGAAAGGCCTGCGCCTCTACCTCGCCCCCTTTGCCCCCGACGACAGCGGTGCCGCTGCCGTGCTCTATCCGCTCGGCGGCCTCGTCGTCATCTGCGACGCCGGCGGCTGTGCCGGCAACATCTGCGGCTTCGACGAACCGCGCTGGGGGCAAGGTAACAAGCATAGCGCCGTATTCAGCGCCGGCCTGCGCGACATGGACGCCATCATGGGCCGCGACGACAAGCTCCTCGCCAAGATGCAGCTCGCCCTCAAGGAGCTCAAGGCCAGCTTCGCCGCCATCATCGGCACCCCTGTTCCCGCCGTCATCGGCACCGACTTCCGTGCTCTCTCCCGCATGGGCAAGAAACGCCTCGGCCTCCCCACCGTCACCATCCCCACCACCGGCACCCACCTCTACGACGAAGGCGTCAGCGCCACCTACCTTGCCCTGCTGAAAACTTTCGCGACGCCCCATGACAGCCAGGCAGCCTCCGGGCAATCAGCTGCTCAATCAACGCCGGCCTCACAAGCTCAAAACCATCCGACCAGCTCATCAGCAACGTCAAAACAGCGCCGCATCCTCGGTGTCTGGGGCACCACGCCCCTCGAGCTCGCCGACCTCGATACCACGTTGCTACGCCAGGTACTGGCAACTGAAGACTGGGACGAAATCCGCCTCTACGGCATGGACAGCGACCTCGCCGCCTACCAGCAGGCCGCCCACAACACGCAAAACCTCGTCTACAGCCCCGCTGGCCTCGCCGCCGCCCAATGGCTGAACCAGCAATACGGCACGCCCTGTGAAATCCGCTGCCCGCTCACCCCAGCCGAACAAACCATCCTCCAAGCCGTCCCCGACACGGCAAAAAACATCCTCATCATCCACCAACAATACAAAGCCAACGCCTGCCGCACCTGGCTAAAGGAACGCCTCCCCCACGCAAAAATCACCTGCGCCACCTGGTTCATGCAGGACAAAAACCAATGCGCTCCGCAGGACATCCATTTCAAAGAAGAAGACGACTTTCAGCAGCACGCAAAAGAGCATCACTATGATATCATCCTGGGCGACCCCGCCTTCCACCGCGCCATTCCCAAAGATAACGAGGTCACCTTCATCGACCTGCCCCACTTCGCCGTCAGCGGTGACGAATTCATCGACACGAAACAGGACACCCTCAGTCAGCAAAGCTGACAGCCCCCTCAGAGAGGGGGCCAAGAAAGTTGGCAAGCGCCACGACGCGGGCCAGGCCTCCCCCCTCAGCGGAATGACGCTATACCGCCTGTCCACGCGATCGCCCGCCTCGAACATAATCTTTCGAATCCATACAGAAAGTGAGTTTTTCCACATGTCCCTCTACCACAGCAAAGTCTACGGCATCGTCCAGGGCGTCGGCTTCCGCCCCTTTGTCGACCGCCTCGCCGCCCGCCACCACATCAAGGGCAGCGTCTCCAACAAAGGCCCCTACGTCGAAATCTTCGCCCAGGGCGAAGCATCCGACTGCGCCGCCTTCTACACCGCCCTCACCCAGGAGGCCCCGCCCCGCTCCGCCATCCTCAAGGTCGACACCGAGCCCCTCGACGCCCCCGAGACCTACACAGACTTTGCCATCATTGAAAGCGCCCGCGAGCGCGGCGACATCTTCGTCTCCCCCGACATCGCCACCTGCGACAAATGCCGCGAAGAACTCTTCGACCCGACGAACCGCCGCTACCTCCATCCTTTTATCAACTGCACCGCCTGCGGCCCTCGCCTCACCATCCTCGACGCCATGCCCTACGACCGTGAACGCACCAGCATGAAGGAATTCCCCATGTGCCCCGACTGCGCCGCAGAATACACGAATCCCGACAGCCGCCGCTACGACGCCCAGCCTGTCTGCTGCAACGACTGCGGCCCCCAACTCTACATCATCGGCGATGAAACCTGTCGTGGTAAGGACGCCATCACCCGCACCCGCCGCACCCTCGCCAGCGGCGGCATCGTCGCCATCAAGGGCATCGGCGGCTTTCACCTCGCCTGCGACGCCAAAAACGAAAAAGCCATCGCCCGCCTGCGCCAGCTCAAGCACCGCCCAGTCAAGCCCTTTGCTGTCATGGCACGCGATATGGCCGTCGTGCGCCGCGAATGCGAGCTGCGCCCCGGCCAGGAGGCCATCCTCACCGGCCACCAGAAACCCATCATCCTGCTCAGGCGCAAACAGACCGGCACCATCGCCGACCTCGTAGCCCCCGCCAACCCCAAAATTGGCGTCATGCTGCCCTACGCGCCCGTGCAAATGCTGCTCTTTGACTACCCCGACGACGTACAGGCCACCATGCCCGACGTCCTCATCATGACCAGCGGCAACCCCGCCGGCGCCCCGATCTGCCGTGATGACAAAGGTGCCACGAAGGCCCTCAGCGGCTTCTGCGATCTCATGCTCTCCCATGACCGCAAAATCCGTATCCGCGCCGACGACACCGTCATGGATTACCTTGATGACGCCCCCTACATGATTCGCCGCAGCCGCGGCTACGCGCCCCTGCCCTTCATGCTCAAAAACGACTGGCACGGTGCCGTCCTCGGCATCGGCGGCGAACTCAAAAACACCTTCTGCGTCGGCCGTAACAACCTCTTCTATCCCTCCCCCTACGTCGGCGACATGAGCGACCTGCGCACCGTCATGGCGCTGAAAGAAACCATCGGCCGCCTTACCGAGCTCTTAGAGACCGAGCCCACCCTCGTGGCCTGCGACCTCCACCCGCGCTACAACACGAACACCGCCGCCAGGGAACTCGGCCTCCCGCTGTTGCCCCTCCAGCACCACTACGCCCACATTCTCAGCTGTATGGCCGAAAACGACTGCGACCAGCCCGTCATCGGCGTCGCCATGGACGGTACGGGATACGGCACCGACGGCACCATCTGGGGCGGCGAAATCCTCAAATGCGACTACGCAGGCTTTCAGCGCCTCGGCACCATCGCCCCCTTCCAGCAGGCCGGCGGCGACAAAGCCTCCCGCGAAGGCTGGCGCATCGCCATCGCCATGCTCTACGGTCTCAGCCACGACCAGGACAAGGTCCGCGCCCTCAACGAAAAGCTGCACCTCTGCAGCGAGCGCGACCTCACGGCCCAATTCTTCATGGCCGACCACCACGTCAACACCATCACGAGCACCAGCGCTGGCCGCCTCTACGACGCCATCAGCGCCCTGCTCGGCATCCGCACCTCCTCCACCTTCGAGGGTGAAGCTGCCATGTACCTCCAATTCGCCGCTGAGCGCTACGCTCAAACGCAGACCGACACGGCCATGCACCGCTATCTGCAGGACGTACAACAAAAGCTGCCGCTTATCATTCCCATCACTACCGAGGCACAGGAAAGCTCTGCTTTCCGCCTGCCGACCGACCACCTCTTCCAAGACCTGCTGCACGCCCGCCTAAGCGGCGTCGACACTGACCAGCTCGCCTGGCAATTCCACGCCTCCCTCGCCGCGCTCATCACCAGCTCCTGCGAACAGGCGCGACAGCAAACTGGCCTCGAGACCGTCGCCCTCAGCGGCGGTGTCATGCAAAACACCCTGCTCACCCACCTCTGCGAGCAAAGCCTGCGATTACAAGGCTTCCACGTCCTGCGTCACCACCTCATTCCACCCAACGATGGCGGCATCTGCCTCGGCCAGGCCGCAGCAGCTATGTACCATCTGCAAAAATAACGCCTGCCACTTACATCCAGCCTATCGGTGGCACAGCCCCAAGGGTGTCTGCCACGAATATGGTGCTGTAAGCGTCCAGCTGTCCAC
>DEDT01000025.1:51951-53997 GCA_002350105.1 Selenomonadaceae bacterium UBA2897
CTGCTGCCAACCTGAGCGCGGACGAAGCCTCGAACTAAAATAACTCGTACTACAAAGGAGAATACATTATGTGTGTTGGTTTACCCGCAAAAGTTGTCAAAATTAAAGGCGGCACCGCCCTTGTCGATGCCTCCGGCGCCCGCCGCGAAGTCTCGGCGGAGCTCCTCGATGACGTCGACCCCGGCGACTACGTCATGGTGCACGCCGGCATCGCCATCGCGAAAATCACCAGCGATGACGCCGCCGAGGCCGACGCCGTCATGCAAAATATCTGAACAAGGACCTGTATAGTAATGAACGAACAAGCGCAAAAGGCCCGCGCCATCGTCACGGGCTATCACGGCCGCCCCCTCCGCATCATGGAGGTCTGCGGCACCCATACCCACGAAATCTTCCGTCAGGGCATCCGCTCCCTGCTGCCCGAGGCCATCACCCTCATCTCCGGCCCCGGCTGCCCCGTCTGCGTGACCCCGACTGCCTATATCGATGAAGCCCTCTGGCTCGCGCTGGAGCAGCACGTCACCATCTGCACCTTCGGCGACCTCGTGCGCGTCCCCGGCACCAGCGAAAACCTCGCAGACGCCCGCAGCAAGGGTGCGAAAGTGCAGGTCGTCTACACCCAGCTCGACGCCGAAGCCTACGCCGCCGAACACCCCGATGAGCAGGTCACCTTCCTCTCCGTCGGCTTTGAGACCACGACCCCCGGCGCCTGCCTCGCCGTCAAGCGCGCGGCGGCCGCCGGCCTCACGAACTTCTCCCTGCTCATGGCCAACAAGACCATGCCCGCCGCCTACCTAGCGATGGCCGACAGCTGCGACGCCTACCTCTACCCCGGTCACGTCTGCGCCATCGCGGGCACCAGCGTGCCGGAAAGCCTCGTAAAGAAGGGCATCTCCGGCGTCGTCACCGGGTTCACGGCCAGCGAGCTCCTTACGGCCCTCGCGACCATCATCACCAAAGCCCAGAGCGGCCATCCTTTCTTTGCCAACTGCTATCCGCGCGTCGTCAGGCCCGAGGGCAGCCCCGCTGCGCAGAAGCTCGTCGCCAGCCTCATGCAGCCCTGTGACTGCGAATGGCGCGGCCTCGGCGTGATTCCCGCCAGCGGCATGGAACTGCGCCCGGAATACGCCACCTACGATGCGCGCCAGAAATTCCGGATTCCGCCGCAGCAGGGCAGGCCCAATCCCGCCTGCCGCTGCGGTGACATCCTGCGTGGCGCCTGCACGCCGCCCGACTGCCCGCTCTTTGGCAAAGTCTGCACGCCCGAGACGCCCGTCGGCGCCTGCATGGTTTCCCACGAAGGTGCCTGCTCGGCCTGGTTCCAGTATGGAGGAAAGTTCTAATGACGAATAACAACCTGCAAAATAAACGCATTACCCTCGCCCACGGCGCCGGCGGCCGCCAGACCGCGGCCCTCATCCACGACGTCTTCGCCGCGCACTTCCACAACCCGGAATTCACCAGCGACGACGCCGCGATCCTGCCCCTCGGCGGCACGAAAGCCGCCTTCACGACGGACGGCTTCATCGTCTCCCCCTGGCAATTCCCCGGCGGCAACATCGGTAAGCTCTCTATCTGCGGCACCGTCAACGACCTCTCCTGCATGGGCGCGAAGCCCCGCTACCTCTCCTGCGCCTTCCAGATTGAGGAGGGCTTCCCCCTTTCAGACCTCGAGACCATCGCCAGCTACATGGAAAAAACGGCCGCTGAGGCCGGCGTGCGCATCGTCGCCGGCGATACGAAGGTCGCGGGCCGCGGCCAGGTCGACCACATCTTCATCACCACGACGGGCATCGGCGAGGTCCAGCCTGGAGCCTGCCCCGCGGGCTCCCGTGCAGCGGCAGGCGATGCCGTCATCGTGACCGGTGACATTGGCCGCCACGGCTGCACGATCCTGCTCGCGCGCAACGACTTTGACATCCAGGCTGATGTCACCAGCGACTGCGCGCCGCTCTGGCACACCGTCGAAGCCATGCTGCAGAGTCTCGACGTACCCGACCGCAAGGATATCCACGTCATCCGCGATGCCACGCGCGGTGGCGTCGG
>DEDT01000025.1:54078-66303 GCA_002350105.1 Selenomonadaceae bacterium UBA2897
AGGGCGTCTGCGGCATGCTCGGCCTCAACCCGCTCTACCTCGCCTGCGAGGGCCGCCTCGTCGTCTTTGCGCCGCAAAGCATCGCGCCACAGCTCATCGAGGTGCTGCATCAGGGTAAATATTCAAAGGATGCCGCCATCATCGGCACCGTCACTGCGGAAAACGCGGGCAAGGTCATCGTCGAGACGGAGATCGGTGCCCAGACCATGCTCCCCGCCCCCGGCGGCGAACTCCTCCCCCGCATCTGCTAAGCTCAGGTGATTTTATGCTGCAAAAAATCAATGGCCGCCCCTCCCGCGCCTGCATGCGCCTCGCGGACGCCGCCTATCCCTCCCCCTTTGCCCACACGCTCGAATATTCCTCGCCCGCCCGCGGCACATGGAACATCGTGCACACGGGCATGCTCGTGCCCGAATCCCACCAGATTTACATCTGTGCCTCGGGCTGCCTGCGCGGCGTCGTGCTCACGGCGGCCGAGATGGGTGCCATGGACCGCTTCTCGAGCCTCGAGGTGCGGGAAAAAGACCTCGTCGACGTCGATAACGAGCGCTTTCTCATCGACGGCATCAGCGATATCGTCGACCGCCTGCCCAGGAGGCCGCGCGCCATCCTCGTCTTCCCTGCCTGCGTACACCACTTTCTCGGCGTGAATTTCCGCTACGTCTACGACCAGCTGCGCGCGAAATACCCGGACATCGACTGGATTCCCTGCATGATGGATCCCATTCGCCAGACACGCAGCCTCACGCCGGAGCAACGTGAGCGCCGCGAAATCTACCGTCAGCTGCGCCCGCTGCCCCACGAAGAGAAGGCCTGCAACATCCTGGGCTCGAACCTGCCCACAGACCCCGAAAGCGACCTTCTGCGCCTGCTCACGGACAATGGCTGGACAGTGCGCGACCTCACGACCTGCCAGACCTATGACGATTTTCTCGCCATGGCCAAAGGCCAGTTCAACATCTGGTACAACACCTTCACCGCGCCGGCCGCCAAGGAGTGTCAGGAGCGCCTGCAGCAGGACAGCCTGCACATCCCACAGCTCTGGGGCTATGACGAGATTGCAGATGGCCTGAACCGTGTCGCGGACCGCATCAGCGTACCACATCCCGACTGGCGCCCACGCATCGCCGCCTGCGAGCTGGCTCTCGACGCCCTGCACGAACTCATCGGCGGCACGCCCATCGCCATCGACATGAGCTTCGTCTTTCACCCCTTCAGCCTCGCGCGGCTGCTGCTCACGCATGGCTTCCACGTCACGCAACTTTTCACCGACGTGATTTTCCCCGAGGATGAGTCGGATTTCCGCTGGGTACAGGCGCATTACGGCGACATCGAGCTCTGGTCCACGAAAAACGCCGATATGCGCCTCATGGACCGGCAGTCGCATGCAGGCAAAGTCCTCGCACTGGGACAGAAGGCGGCCTATTTCAACGACACGCCGTATTTCGTCAATTTCATCGAGGGCGGCGGGCTCTTCGCCTACGAGGGCATCATCCGGCTCGCCCACCTCATGTCTGAGGCCTTTCTCATCCCGAAGGACACGCGCACCCTCGTGCTGCAGAAAGGCTGGGGAGGACCGTGCTGCCTATGCTGAACCAGACTGCCCGCATCATCTCGACCTACTCCGCCGATACCTTCGGCGTCTGCTCCGCCCTCTTCGAACTGGGCGGCATGGTCGTCATCCACGACCCCTCGGGCTGCAATTCCACCTACACGACCCACGACGAGCCGCGCTGGTACGACCACGACAGCATGATTTACGTCTCGGCCCTCAACGAGCAGAACGCGATTCTCGGCAACGACGAGCGCCTGCTCGCGGAAACCATCGAGACCGTCCGTCAGCAGCAGCCGGCCTTCGTCTGCCTCATCGCCAGCCAGATTCCCTTCATGATCGGCACGGACATGCAGGCACTCGCGCGCATCATCGCGCAAAAGACGGGCGTGCCCGCCTTCACCCTGCCGACGAACAACATGCACTACTACGCCCAAGGTGCCTGGTATGCCTTCCGCCACCTCGCGGAGCACATCACGCGCGCCTCAAAGGGGCAGGAGGCGTTCTGGGCCAAAGACTATGCCAACTGGCAGCCAACGCAGGCACCAAAGGACGGCCAGCTGCGCCTCAACCTGCTCGGCGTTACGCCGCAGGACTTCTCCATCAACGGCAGCGACACCTCTCTGCGCCAGTGGGCGGAAGAGCATGATTTCTACGTGCAGAGCTGCTGGGCCATGGGCTCCAGCCTCGCGGAAATCGAGCACAGTACCACCGCTGACGTCAACCTCGTGCTCAGCTACGGTGGCCTCGGCGCCGCAGCGGTCATGGCGCAGGCATGCGGCATCCCCTACGTCGTCGGCGTGCCCATCGGGGCGATGCGGGAGGTGCTCGCGCAAAACGTGCAGCAGGCGACCGACAAGCATGGCTCCAGCCCTGTGTGCCAGGAGACGACCCCTTCTGCCCCTGACGGGTCACCTTTCCCAAAGGGGACGGCAAGCGGCTATACGACCTATCTCCGACATGACGCACCATCGCCCTGCCTGCATAACTATGCTTCAGCCTGCCAGGGAGCCAGCGCCAGTTTGCTCATCGGCGAGAGTGTGTATGCGCAGTCTTTGGCGCGGGCACTGGAAAGCGCGACGGGACAGCATTACCGCGTGATCGTGCCGATGGAGACGGACGATGCCCTGCTGCTGCCTGACACCTTGCGCGTCACGGACGAGGTCGACCTCGAGCCGCTTTTTCAGCATGCCGGGACGATTATCGGTGACCCGATGTATGCGCCCATTATGCCGAAAAGCGCCCGCTTCGTCTCCCTGCCCCACGAGGGCTTCTCCGGCCGTCTCTACGAACACCAGATCCCAGACCTCATCGCGCCGCATTGCTTTGTACAGTTTGTGACACAGCTTTAATCTAAGAACGCAATTTCAAGTCACTTTCAGCCCTTTCCCAGTCAATACGTAACCAATCTTACAGTACCATGCGAGGAACACCTGCTATAATAAGAAGCACTAGTTTACGAGCAAGGAGGGCACATTATGCAACTCAACGAAAAGCTGCAACATTATCTGTGGGATACCCATTTCTTCGCCTATATGTTCGACGACCTGCGCCTCGTCGATGGCACAGGCGTATGTGTCTGTAAGCGCCACGGCGATGGGCCGATGGAACTGACGCATGAGACCTGTTTTTCCTATTGGTCACGCGAAAATCACTGTGCGAACTGCGTCACGCTGCAGGCACGGCGTGACCACCATCAACATATCAAGTTTGAATACGCGCACGGGCATTACTTCTTCGTCATCGCCCACCCGCTGCCGCTGGACGGCAAGGAATACGTGCTGGAGTGCATCATGGATGTCACGAACCAGTTCACGCAGACGGCACCGGGTGAAGGTAATTTCATCGTGAACCTCATCCGCGAGCTGGAGACCGTCTCCTCGCGCGACCCCTTCTCCGGACTCTACAACAAGAAGTACTTCACCTCGCACCTCTCGGGTGCCTTGTCCATCGCGAAAAATCGGCAACAGCATCTCTATCTCGCCATGTTCGACCTCGACCGCTTCAAGGGCATCAACGACACCTACGGCCACGATGCCGGCGACCAGGTACTCCTGGGCATCGCGAGCGCCCTACAGAAAGGCATCAAAGAAGAAGACGGATTCGCGGCGCGCTTCGGCGGTGACGAATTCGCCGTGCTCTTCAAACTGCAGGATCGCGAAGCCTGCACGAAAAAGCTGGACGCTATCCAGCAGGATATCGCCCAGCGTACCTTCACGGCCAACGACGGCCGCCTCTTCCATATCACGGCCAGCTATGGCCTCGCCGACGTGAGTTCCGAACAGGATAGCTCCTGCGCCATCCATCAGACCGACGACAGACTCTACGCGCAAAAGGAAATCGCCCACGCCCAACGTGCAACGTCAACCTGAACACCAATTCAATCCATCGGCCCGAAGTCATCCATCACCTTCAAAAAAAAATGGCAACAGTTCCTCTTCATCCCCGATGTGGAGGAACTGTTGCATTTTTGACCAGAATATCACCTGAAAACAGCCTGTTCTTACAATGGCCTGGTCGCATGAGAAGCAGCCAAAGCCTCGCGGCGTTTACTCAGATTGCGGCGGTACAGAAACCCGCCGATGAGGAAAAACAGCAGGATCAGGCCGCCGAGTTTCTCCAGGCACATGGTATAGCTCGGCGAACTGCCGATGAGGAATAATTCGCGCACGGTATTCGAGAAATGCGTGAGCGGGAAGAACTGGGCAACGGTCTGCATATTCGGTCCCATGGATTCGATTGGCCACGTATAACCGGAGAAGATGAAGCAGGGCACCGGATACAGGATGGCCGCCCGCACGAAGGGCAGCTCGGCTGGGAAAAAGGAACTGAAAAAGAAGCAGAAGCCAATGGCCGCGAGGATGAAAATCCCGGCCAGAAGCAGCAGCTGCCAGAGTGGGGCATGCAGGTCGATGCCTAGCCCCTGCGTAATGCCGAGCAGTACGAGCAGGTAGGAGCACATGGCGAGCGACCAGTAAACTGTCGTCTTCGCAAGCATGATTTCCGCGATGCCATAGCCCTGCATGGCCTCGGGATGCTCCACCTCATAGAGCGAGGACGCCCCCACGGCAAAGACGATGCCCTGCTGGAACGCCACCATCGCCAGGCCGATGAGGAAGAAGAACATATAGCCATGGGTTGCGTTGTAAAGCACGCGCAGGAGATGCAGAAAACCTTTCATGCTGCCACCTCCCCCTCAGCCTGTGCCCGGCGGAAGCCGCGCTGACGCCGCCAATGAAAGATGCCGCAGGACACGAGGAAACAGCCGGCCGCCGCCGCCAGCATGATGCCGACGTTGGACCAAAGACTGGGCGAATATCCCAGCAGCATGCTGTCGCGCAGGGAAATGCCCGCATAGGTCATCGGCAGCAAGGCGCCAAAGGCCGCCGCCACCTGGCTCATATCAAAGGGCGGCCAGGAGAGGCCGCTGTACAGAAGGCCCGGCATGATGTAGACCATCGGTGCCTGCAGCGAAAGCTCCCGCGAGGGCACGCAGGCCGAAAAAAGCATGAGCACGCAGCAGACGAAGAAGATAAATGCACCGCCCAGCGCCAGCACATCGCCCCAGCTGCCGCGCATGGGCACGGCAAAGCCATGAATCAAAACCAGCAGCGACAGAAGATAACCGGCAAAGGCTACGCAGGCATAGGGCAGCAGCCCCGCCAGCTCCAGCAGCCAGGAGGGATAATTTCTGCCGTAACGGCGGCGCAAAAATCTCCTCGACAACACTGGCAGCATATTTCCTTTTATCGGCCAAATCCTCAATCAGCACCGCCCGGGGGAAGCCCCCTTCCATGATGTAGCTGTTCATTTCCGCCATAGCGCTGGCCTGTCTGGTGATATGATAAAATTCCTTCATCGCCTCGTATTCATCAAAGGTCAGCGGCAGCAACTCAAATTCTATGTACCGTCCTGTCAGTTTCGTGGCGATTTCCCCACTCAGCAGATAGGAATTTGAGCCTGTAATAAAGATAGAATACCCCCCCTCCGTGCGATAGCCATTGATGATCAGTTCAAATCCAGGCACATTCTGGATTTCATCGATAAAGAGATATTTCCGACCCGGCGCAGTGGATTTTTCCTGAATCAGCGCATCGAGTGCATCGGCGTGATCCACATGACGATACTCGCGCCGGTCGAGATCCAAATAAAGGATATTCTCCTCCGCCACACCGCGTGCCCGCAGTTCCTCCGCCACCATTTGCATCAGACTGGACTTGCCGCAACGCCGGACACCGGTAATCACCTTGATGATATCCTCCGCGTCATAAAACCCTCGTATCCTCTTTAAATAGCGTTCCCTGTAATATAGCTGCATGATGTTCGCCCCCTCTATTTACTTATCTATATTATAACATAAGACCCGTTTAACGTTACATATTTTTTGTTTTTTCATTTATTGTAATCTTAACACATGTCAGTTGCTTCGCGACAGCCTCTCAAAGAAGGGGGGCAAGCCCCCCTCCGCCCCTCCGGGGCACCTCCCTCAGAGAGGGAGGCATGCTCCTCCGTCTCCATGAAACAAGAGCGCCGCTGGCATTTGCCGGCGGCGCCCTTGCGAGTGTCTGTTCTTTCTTCTATTATATAGGATACTTCCTGGCCTTTTCGGCTCAGCAGGTGAGCAGGTCGCGGTGCTGCAGCTCGGTCACGAGGTCATTGAGGGCCGCCGTGAAGTGGTCCATCGAGGCCTGGAACCTGGTCAGCAGGTAGAAGGCCACCACGATGGGGAACCCGACCGCGCTCACCGCCGTGAGCAGTGTGTCCTGCATGCCACCTCACCTCACGCGATGGCCGTCTTGCCGGACGCGAGGAGGTAGGCCTCCTTCAGTGCCACCGGCAGCGCGCCGCTGCTGTTCACGAAGGCTTTCTCATCCACGACCTTCTTGGCGAAGGTATCGATGTCCTCGTGGGTGAGGTTGTCCCGCGGATTGCTCAGCGAGAACGTCAGCGTCTTGTTATCCGACATCTTGAAGATGATTTTCAGCGTGTTTTCCATGATTTGACTCCTTCCATGTCATCCTATGCTCATTTGGCTCCGATGCGTCCCGGCTCAGCCCTCTGCTGCCACCAGGGCGGCGGCATCCGTGCGGCTGATGGCCTCGACCTTCTGGGTCTGCAGGCCACCGACGATCTTGCCGAGCTCCAGGGCCTGATCATCCGTCAGGGCGGGGTTCAGGCGGCTGATCGTGCGCTGCTTGTAGATTTTCTTGCCCTCGTCCGTCGTCTTGACGAAGACCTTCAGGATAAGTTTGCTGGTGGAATTGTTACGCTCTGTCATGGGGATTCTCCTTTCTCTGCCGCTCTCCCGCGGCAGACTCCATATCCTTGCTTCCGGCCCGCCGGGCAGGTCCTGGGCCGTGGCCCTGTCCGGCTGCGGGGAGCTGAGCCCTCCGGCTCTCTCCTGCCCCTCGCACTTTCTATTCTACGGGGATGGACTGGTCTATGGCAACCCGTCCACCGAGAAAAATATCGCCCTGCACCAGCACCGGGCCGGATACAGGGCGATACGCGTGAGTGAACTAATGCACGTCGATGCTGCCATCCTCGTACTGCATGACGCGATAGTAGTCCACCAGGCACAGGTCGTAGCTATAGACGCGGATGATGTCTCCGGTCACCGTCACGCCCGTGAAGGTGAGATTATCGCCTAGAGCCGCCATGAGGGCGATCGTCCAGGCCGTGAACGTCTCGTAGTGCCCCACCACATGCTGCGGCCGGGGCTGGTGCTGCGATGCGCGCTGCTGCCGCACCTCCGGCGTGAGCAAGGCCTCGCCATCCGGCGTCAGGTAGTAGGTGTTACTCTTGCCCGTCGTCTCGCAGATGATATAGCCGTGGTGCAGGAGGTCATAGCGGACGCGCAGGAACGTCGCATGGCCGATCCCCTGGCATCCCTCACGGATCTGGTGCTCCGTCAGTGTCATCCCCTCATGAAGCGCGATAAGCTCCAGCATCATGATTGATTTCTCCTTAGTCATCTCAAAAACCTCCATTCAAAAAACGAAAAACAAGACGAAACAACGAATTCACACCCTGACTCACATCACCTCCTAATCTTTCAGCTGCAGCATGAGGACCTGACTCGGGCCGCCGCACATCAGGCGCTTCGGATCGCGGCAGGAGAGAAGCACATACTCCCCCGGATGGCGCTTCCGCCCCTCCAGGTAGTAGATATACTTGTTCTGCACCAGCTCATCGCGGGCGCGGCGCACCGCCGAGGTTGAGACCGACAGCACGCCGGCGATCTCCTGCTGGGAAAGGCACAGCGGGTAGATCCAGAACGTCCCGTTGGCCCGCACCATGAGGTACTGCCACAGGGCCTGCGCCGTCGCCGAGATCGGGTACAGCGTCATGCGCCGGTAGAAAAACTGGATCTCCTGCAGCCAGTTGGGAGCTTTATCCATGAGAAACACCCCTTTGTTAGAAAGTAGAACAAGACAGATTACACATGACAGCGTTTTCTGTTTCAGACTCTAAGCGTATTATAACGCGTGGACGGGTAGAAATCAATATTATTTTCTACGAATACATTTTATTTCAAATTGCAAAAAGAGGTTTACAACGTTACAGATCTGGCTGTTCAGTATTCTCCCTGATTTGGACAAAAGTGTATATTCGTCACAGATGCGCAAAAGGCATCCAGCCCCCGGCAGCGCCCCGGCCGGAGCTGCAAATCCCCTCCAGCGCAACCAGCTCGCTGCCCGCCCCCTATCACTATTATCTTGGTCTTGGTATTTTATCTTGGTATTGGTATTAGGCGTCCCGCAGCCCGCGCCACATAAGGCTCGCGGGGATTTTTCATGACAATTTGGCCTGCCCCTTGTCCCTGTTGCGGCGCTATAGCGACGCTATCGCGACACCTATTTGTCTTATCCACATTTTGTCCACAGGAAAGTCACAGCTTTTCCACAGGCTTATCCACAGAACAAAAACAGCAAAAAGCCCCCTGCATCCCCACAGATGTCAGAGGGCGGAGGGAGAAAACGTGCCGACAGCGCATCAGCATGTGTCTCTCTGTGGTAAACTTTATTGTTTACTATGCGCACTTTTGTCAATTCCGGGTACGTGAACAGTCGAACCCCTGCATGCTAAAAGGACGGCAAAAAGCTGAATTTTTTGAAAAAAAAACATAAAGTATTTGCTAGTCCATTAGACCTTTATGATGCACGGCTCGCCATAATATGGCAACATAGCATCAATAAATCTGGTTACTCTCATCCACAATCAAATCCCGTGCTTTCATCGGTATTTGACGGCTGCCTGCCAGTGACCATAACAAAATATGTGAATCCAATAAAATATTCATTTCTGCACTCCAAACAGCTCAGCTACTTCCTCGTTACAGAAATCTATATCATCAGGTACATACAACTTCCCTTTTGCCACACCAAATCGTTTAGATCTATTTACCATAGCGACAGACTGACGCTGCGTAGAGAGAAGATAACGAATGAACTTCATCGCTGCCTGATAATTCTCTGGATTAAGACCAGCTAGTGCCTGTGTCATTTCCGCAGCCGACATAGCTACTCTCCTCCTTCATACGAAATCATCCCAATCTATCAATGTATCTCTAATAAGCATTATACCATACGTACCAAGCATTTCAAACAAAACCATCTCACCTAATGCCATTTTCACTCATATCCACTTACGACAGGCTCAGTACGCGCCCTTCTGCCCCAGCACGACGCCGATGGTGCGCACGAGCAACGTGATGTCCTGCCACAGGCTCCAGTTCCGCACATACCAGGCATCGAGCTGCAGACGGCCGTCAAAGGCGATATCGTTGCGCCCGCTGACCTGCCAGAGGCCCGTGATGCCCGGCGTCGTCATGCAGATAACATGGTAATAGTCGCCGATCTTCTCCCGCTCGCGCGGCAGATAGGGACGCGGCCCCACGAGGCTCATATTGCCACGCAGGACGTTGAATATCTGCGGCAGCTCGTCGATGCTGTACTTGCGGATGAAGCGTCCCACCCGCGTCACGCGCGGATCGTCGCCGCGCAGCTTCTGGAACTCGCGCCACTCCGCCGCCGCCTCGGGATGGGCAGCGAGATAGTCCCGCAGGATCTCGTCCGCATTCACGTACATCGAACGGAACTTGTAGCAGGTAAAGGTCGGCAGGCCCCGCCGCCGCAGGTTCTTGCCGATGCGCTCGGCATTATAGAACACCGGTCCGGGCGAATCCAGCTTGATGGCGATGGCCGTGGCGACTAGGATCGGCGCAATGCACACCGCGATGATGCTCCCCGCCACGAGATCGAACGCCCGCTTCAGGCAGCGGTTCGTGCGCCGCTGCAGGCTGTTCGTCGTCTTCAACACCAGCAGATGATCGTCGAGGCTGCGCTCCGTCTTCACGTTCGCGATGGGGATGCCGAATAGGTCGGGGATCAGCGACGTCTTGCGCACGTACGGCTGTACGCGGTAGAAAATCCCCACCAGCCGGTCGCGTGGCAGGCCCGGCGCCGCGATGATCACCTCATGCACGGGGTTCGCCTGCAGCACGCGCTCGATATCGTCGAAGCCGCCCAGCCACGGATACTGCTTGAGCAGCGGCTTATCCTTTCGATCCTCGATGAAGCCGACGATATAGTAGTTCCCATAGAAGGCATGGATGAACTGCTCTGCCGTCTTGCCCGCACCGATGATGATCACGCGGTTCTGCCACACGCCGAGCCGCCGCAGCACGCGCTGCATCACATAGCGCCCCGCCAGCAGGCCCAGCAGGCTCAGCGTCCAGTAGGTGAACACGAACAGCCGCGACGTCGGCAGCGTGCCAAAATGCAGCACGAAGTCAAAGATCAGCCCGGCGACCATCGTATAGCACGTCGCCTTAAAGAGTTTCCGCGCCACATCATAGAACAGCCGCCGCCCGCGGTACAGATCCTGCATGAGGATCGCCGCCACATGCAGGATTGGCAACAGCACGCACCACGCCTGCGAGATAAAGGCCAGCTGGCCAAAATACCGCGTCACGCGGACAGACAAATACACGCTGGTCAGGATGACCAGCAGATCGACGCCAAAGAGCAGCCAGGGAACCACATAGTAGTTGACCTTCATCTGCGGCGTCATGGGGGACTCCGTTCCCTCTGACAAGATACACTCCACCTTTATAGCAATACCGCTATCGGCAGAGTGCCTGCCGGTCTATCCTCAGTACGCCCCCTTCTCGCTGATGACCGCGCTGAATGTCTTCACCAGATACACAATATCCAGCCATACGCTCCAGTTGCGCACGTACCAGGTATCCATATCCACGCGCTCCGCATAGGTGGTATCACTGCGACCGCAGGTCTGCCAATAGCCCGTGATGCCCGGGCGCACCGTATAGTACTCCCGGATCCGGTGCCCATAGCGGGGCACCTCCTTCTCCACGATTGGCCGAGGCCCGACGAGGCTCATGTCGCCACGGATGACGTTCCACAGCTGAGGGAACTCATCCAGCGACGTTTTACGCAGTACCCCCCCCAATTTTGTAACGCGAGGGTCGTGTGAGAGCTTAAATGTCTCCTCCCACTCTTTACGGGCAGACGGATTCTCTGCAAGGTAGACCTTCAGTCTCTCTGCAGCGTCAGGTACCATCGTCTGGAACTTATAGCACTTGAACATCTTACCATCCTTTCCTACCCGTTTATGGGCAAAAATAATCCGCCCGTGGTTATCGATGCCCACGAGAACGGCAATCACCAGTAAAAGCGGCGAAATCAGCAGGCCGCCCGTGACGGTCAGCACGAGATCGAAGCAACGCTTCAGGACACGGTTGCGCCGCCGCGCGAGATTGTTGCGGATCTTCAGCATCATGCACTTCTCGCTGAAGAACGTATCCACCGTGAGGCTCCCCATCGGCGTGCCAATGGTATCCGGCACGATATTCACGTAGCGCACATAGGGCTGGATCGCCCCCACGAGATGCGTAAGCCGCTCACGCGGCAGGCCCGGCGCCGTGATGATGACCGTGCGCACCTGATACTTCTTCACCACATCGGCCACGTGCGCGAAATCGCCGAGAATCGGGTAGCGCCGCGCCAGTTTTGCCGATTTCGGATGGTCATCCACGAAGCCGAGCAGGAAATAGCGGAAGCCCGGGTCGCCCTGCAGCGCCCGCAGCAGCATCTCCGCCGTATAGCCCGCGCCCACCATGATGACCGGCTCCTGGAATAAATGGAACCGACGCAGAAAAAGCCGTGCCCCCGTGCGCAGCAGCAGGATGTTGACGAACGCGAACAGCGCGAACGCCACCACCGAGCCGCGCGACACCAGGAGCTCCGGCCGGAAAAAATACAGCACGAGCAGGGACGCCAGCAGGCCATAGAGCACGCCCCGGCACACATCCTGTATCGTGCGGATAATCGGATACATGCGGCTGTAGACCTTGTTGCTGCCCAGGAACAAAATAAAGACCAGAGGAATCCACAGGAACACATACGAGCGGAAAATCGGCAGTTCCGCCCCCGACACCAGCAGATGGGCAAAGTAGGCCTCCACCTCCGTCAGCACCACCGCCGCGTAATCCACCAGCAGGAACAGGACAGGCCACAGATACCCGCCCAGACTGCCGCGTGTCCCACGCAATTCTTTCTCCTGCAAACCAGCCACACTCCCCAATTCCATGCGAACGATGCAAATCATGCAAACGATACGAAATTCAAACTCAAACTTCGCAGGTGCGT
>DEDT01000031.1:0-1469 GCA_002350105.1 Selenomonadaceae bacterium UBA2897
TGGAAATCCGTACCCGCCTCCACGAGCTTGTTCTTCGCCGACGGGCTGATCTCCAGCTGCAGATCCTTCTCCGCCAGCCGCGCCCGCACATCCCGGAGCAGGATATCGACGATCTTCGCCAGCTCTGCACGACCGAGCGCATGGAACACGATGAGCTCATCGATGCGGTTCAGGAACTCCGGCTTGAACATGCGCTTCACCTCGGCGAGCACCTGTTTCTGCGCCGCATCATGCTTCTCCTCCTGCGTCTCCTTACGCGTCGCAAAGCCCATGGTCGGTGCGCTGTCACGCAGATGCTCCGCCCCCGCATTCGACGTCATGATGATGACCGTGTTGTGGAAATCCACGGTGCGGCCCTGTCCATCCGTCAGACGACCATCGTCGAGCACCTGCAGCAGGATGTTGAACACATCGCTGTTTGCCTTCTCGATCTCATCGAAAAGCACGATGGAATACGGTTTGCGGCGCACCGCGTCCGTGAGCTGGCCTCCCTCCTGATAGCCGACATAGCCCGGAGGTGCGCCCACGAGGCGCGACACGGAATACTTCTCCATGTACTCCGACATATCGAAGCGGATGATGGCCTCCTCGCTGCCGAACAACGCCTCGGCCAACGCCCGCGCGAGCTCCGTCTTGCCCACACCCGTCGGGCCGAGGAATAGGAACGAGCCGATGGGCCGCTTGGGATTCTTGAGTCCGGCCCGCGCCCGGCGCACGGCCTTGGACACAGCCTGCACGGCCTCATCCTGACCCACGACGCGGTGTGCGAGCAATTTCTCCATATGCAGCAGGCGCTCGGACTCCTTCGCCGCGAGCTTGCGCACGGGGATGCCCGTCCACTGCCCCACGACGTCGGCGATATCCTCGGCCGTCACCGTGATATGACTGCTCTCCTTCTTCTCCCAGCGCTTCTTCTCCGCCGCGAGCGCCTCGCGCAACTTTTTCTCCTGATCGCGGAAAGCCGCGGCCCGCTCGAAATCCTGCGCGGTGATGGCCGCCTCTTTATCCGCATCCAGCTTCTGCAGTTTCTCCTGCAGGCCGCGCATATCCTGCGGCTCCTCCACTTGCTGCATGCGCACCTTGGAGGCCGCTTCATCCATGAGGTCAATGGCCTTATCCGGCAGGAAGCGATCCGTGATATAGCGTTTGGACAGCTTCACGGCCGCCTCCACGGCCTCGTCCGTAATCTTCGCGCGGTGGAACTCCTCGTAGCGCGGGCGCAGGCCACGCAGAATCCTGATGGCGTCCTCCTGTGTCGGCTCCTCCACCATGATGGTCTGGAACCGGCGGGAAAGCGCCGCATCCTTCTCAAAGCGTTTCTTGTACTCATCGAGCGTCGTCGCGCCGATGATCTGGATCTCGCCGCGCGACAGCGCCGGCTTCAGGATGTTGGCCGCATCGAGCGCGCCCTCCGAGGCCCCGGCCCCGACGAGCGTATGCATCTCATCGATGAAGAGGATGATGTTGCC